>DANB01000023.1:69468-78865 GCA_002497245.1 Euryarchaeota archaeon UBA439 | reverse complement strand
ACTCCAACAGATACTGACGGAGACCTGTCTTGTAACGCTCTAGATGCGGATGATGACGGAGATGGAGTAGACGATACTTCAGATGCGTTCCCATTAGACTCTACTGAAACCGCTGATTATGATGGTGACGGAACTGGTGACAATGCAGATACTGATGACGACGCTGATGGTGTACTCGATACCGCAGATGCGTTCCCATTCGATATTGACGCATGGACTGACACAGATGGTGACGGATTAGCTGATGACTTCCCTAACCTACAGGTAACAACTGGAGGAGACTCGACTGTTTGTGATTCAGGTGGATATGCAACTGGTGCACAATCATGTACAATTACAGTACCAAGTGGAGCTACTGGAATGACATTTACATTGACGACATACTACAGTTATCTATATGCTTCTGGTTCTCTATTATATCCTGATGGAACAACCGCAGCAAGTTTCCCAGCATATACATATGGTGTTTCTGGAACCTATGGACCTTTCACAACAGTTGGAGATTATACATTTACTCTTGGTGATGATCCAGGTTATTACACCGCATCGTTCTCAGCAACTGTTTCTGAACCTGTAGTTACAGCAACTCCTGCTACAAGCCCTGCTGGAACAGTTCTAGATAACGATGACGACGGCGATACTGTTTCCGATTCTGATGAAGCAGCAGCTGGTACTGATCCATTGCTTGTTGACACAGACGGTGACGGCGATGATGATGCAAACGATCAGTTCCCACTAGATGCTTCAGAATGGGATGATTCCGATTCTGATGGTATGGGTGACAACGAAGATGCGTTCCCAACTGATGAGTGTGCTACTGTTGACACAGATGGCGATGGCCAGCCTGACACAGTAGTAAGTGGATGTACAACAACTCTAACTACTGACGTTGACGATGACAACGATGGTGTAGGAGATGCTTACGATGCATTCCCAACTGATGCTTCAGAGACTACTGATACTGACAATGACGGTACTGGTGATAACGCTGATACTGACGATGACGGTGACGGATATGCTGACGTAGATGATTGGGCACCTCTGGATTCCGGAGAATGGTGGGATACAGATGGCGATAACATCGGTAACAATGCAGATGCTGACGATGACCAAGATGGTACTCCTGACGGCGACGATACATATCCAATGGATTATGATAACGACGGATGGGACGATGTGTACGAAGATGGATGTGGAACAGATAAGACATCTGCTACAAGCACTCCATCTGATAACGACGGAGACACTGTGAAACTAGCTCACACTGGTGTACAGAGTACTACAACTGTACCAGTTAACCTCTGTGACGCTATTGACCCAGATGACGATAACGATGGACACCTAGATGGTGAATCCGTATCAATCGGTGGACAATACGTTTACTTCACATCTCTAGAATCAAGCATTACACTGCCTGCTGGTGAAACTCTGGATGTAGTCCTAACTACATACAGTTACGGTTCAGAAGCTAGCCTAACAATGGTAATGCCAGATGGAACATCTGTAAACATGGGATCATTCTCATCTTTCACAACAAGCACATGGTCTTACACTGACGCTGGAACATACAGTTTCACTCTTGGAGATTCATGGGGCGATGGTGGACAATTATTGACCACATCTTGGTCTGATGATATGTTCCCATTCGATGTTGAAGCATGGGACGACACAGATGGTGACGGTCTAACTGACTACATCGACCCTAACTCTACTGTGAACTCATACGCTACTGTACAACTTTGTGGAACATCTACAGGTACAGGAACTGGAGGTTCAGGAAGTCAACCATCCGCGACTGGAAACTATCTGACTCTACCTAGTGGTTCTAGTGCAACTTGTACATTTACACTACCTGCTGGAGAAACACTAGACTTAGTTATCCAAACTAAGGGTTACGGAAGTGAAGGCGGAGTTACAATCACTGATCCAAGTGGTACAGCTACTTCATTCAGTGGATTCTCAAGTTACCAATTCTACACACTAAGTTCAGATGGAACTAAGGCTGCTCAAGGTTCGTACATTACTTCTGGTTCAACAACCTCAAGTTCTGGATGGACTACAGCTGGTTCATACACTGTAGAATATACTGATTCATGGGGTGATGGATGTAACCCATCCTCATACTCTGGTGATTGTTTCGTACAAGCAAGCTACACATATCTTGCAGGACAAGTAGTACCATCTACCACAACATACGGTACTTCAGTTGACTTAGACGACGATAACGATGGTTACTCTGACTTAGATGAGACAACTAACTGTGACGATGGTGGTGCATATGCATCAACATCTCTACCTCTAGATGCAACAAGCACTCCTGGAGATATAGATGGTGACTTTACTTGTGACGCATTAGATTCTGACCGTGATGGTGACAGCTATGCAAACAGTGCAGATGTGTTCCCAGATGATGTAAACGAGTGGGCAGATAATGACGCTGATGGAACTGGTGACAATGCAGATACTGATGACGACAATGATCAGACCCCTGACGCTTCAGATGCATTCCCAATGGATGAGTGTGCAGACACAGATACAGATGGTGATGGCCAGCCTGACACAATAGTTTCAGGATGTACAACATCTCTAACTGAAGATGCAAATGACGACAATGACCAGGATGATGACGTCGACGATCCATTCCCACTAGATGATACAGAATGGGATGATACAGATTCAGATGGTATTGGTAACAATGCAGATACCGATGATGATGGAGACGGTACACTAGACGTTAACGACGTATGGCCACTTGATCTATGTGCTGCGGATGACTTCGATGGAGACGGTCTGCCTGACACAATAGTTGCAGGATGCACTACAACTCTAACTGAAGATACAGACGATGACAACGATGGTGTCGACGATGTAAATGACGATTGTCCTTACGATGCTAATGAGCAAGTTGATACTGATGGTGACGGATACTGTGACAACCAAGATACTGATGACGACAATGACGGTACATACGACTTGAACGATGCATATCCATTAGACCCAACAGAACAAGCTGATAATGACTTAGATGGAATTGGTGACAATGCAGATACTGATGACGATAACGATGGTGTTCTTGATCCTCAGGACGCATTCCCTAACGATCCAAGCGAATCATCTGACTTTGATGGTGATGGAACTGGTGACAATGCTGACTTAGATGATGACGGTGATAACGTACTAGATGATGACGATCCGTTCCCATTAGATGGTACAGCATGGCTTGACACAGATGGCGATGGTATACCTGATTACACAGGTCCTCCTCCATTCTCTGGAGATTTCGAGACTGGTGGTCTAGGTTCAATGGTAACATCGTCTCTAGCAACACACGTTTGGGTAGCTGACAGTACAAACCCAATTTCAGGTGTTTACTCTGCTATGACAACTAACCAAAACCAAGGAAGCACAGTTTCCGGTATGATGGTAGCATTAACCAACATGGTAAATGATACTGATACTGATGGAGACGGAATTGCAGATGCTGCATCTTACTCCTTCGCTTACTCTGTATCTACAGAGGGTAACTGGGACTACCTGTCATTCTGTATCGATAATGATGCAAACTGTCAGAGAACTTCTGGATACACAATGCGTTGGTCAGGTACAGCAACTGGTACATACTCTGGTACTGTATCAGCTGGTGCACACACTTTCACATGGAATTACTGGAAAGACTCCATTGTAGATGGTGGCTCAGACACAGTATGGGTTGACGACATTACAATGTCAGTACCTCAAGGAATCACAAATGCTGACCTTGATGACGATAATGACGGAGTAACTGATGATATGGACTTAGATCCAATTGATCCATGTGTTGGTCTTGATACTGATGGTGACGGAATGACAGACAGCTTAGGTAGCACCATGTTGAATGGTTCTGCTTGTGACGCGTCTTTGTACACAGTTGACGATGATGACGACGGTGATGGCTGGACTGATTCCGAGGAAGCAACTTGTGGCTCTGATAGTCTAGACAATGCAGATATGCCTGCTGATTATGATATGGATATGGTTTGTGACGTCACTGACTTAGATGATGACAACGACGGTTTCAACGACGATGTTGATGCATTCCCAATGAACAGTAGTGAAGCTATCGATACAGATGCTGACGGTATTGGAAACAATGCTGATTCAGACGACGACAACGATGGTGTGACTGATGGTCTGGATGCGTTCCCACTTGACTCAAGCGAAACCAATGACAACGATGGTGACGGTACTGGAGACAATGCTGATACTGATGATGACAATGATGGATGCTTAGATGCAGATGATGCATTCCCAATGGATGCTTCAGAATGTGTTGACACTGATGGAGACATGCTTGGAGACAACGTAGATCCTGATGACGATGGTGACGGAGTAGCTGACGTAAGCGATCCATTCCCATTAGATTCATCTGAGAGTTCAGATAACGATGGTGACGGTGTTGGTGACAATACTGATACTGACGATGACGGTGATGGTGTTGACGATGTAGACGATGCATTCCCATTAGATCCATTAGAATCAGAGGATTTGGATGGTGACGGTCAAGGTGACAACTCTGATGCTGACGATGATGGAGATGGGGTCAATGACGGAATTGATGCATTCCCTACAGACAACAGCGAGTGGGTTGACACAGACGGAGACGGAACTGGTGACAATGCAGATACAGATGACGACGGTGACGGAGTTAACGATGTAGACGATGCATTCCCAATGAACCCATCTGAATCTAATGACCTAGATGGTGACGGCCTTGGTGACAATGCTGACAGCGATGATGACGGTGATGGTGACTCTGATGAAACAGATCAATTCCCAACAGATGCAACTGAGTGGGACGATACTGATGGAGATGGAGTCGGTGACAACGAAGATACTGATGATGACGGTGATGAGGTAAGCGATGATGAGGAAGATTCCTGTGGATCTGACAGCATGGATGCGAACTCAGTTCCATCAGACTTCGATGGTGACGGAATCTGTGACGTTCTTGACTTAGATGACAATGACGGTCCACTAGCTAATGATGACGATGGAGCACAACCAGGATTCGGTAAATCAGTACCAGGATTCCCTGCACTGTTCGCTGCTATCGCTCTAATCGGTGCTGCTCTAATCGGTAGCCGTAGAGACGACTAAATCTGATTTAGTCGGACGTAGAACCTGAGTCGGGAGCTTTTGCTCCCGGCTTAGGTCCAATTTTCTAATCCTGCCTTATTGAGCAATACTTCGGGTAATGCTGATAAGGTGCAGTCCAACCACTTGGTTTGATATACATGCCAGGCACTAACAGAGTAGAAATTAGAACACTAAAAGTTGGACGCTATGTGGCCTTGGAAGAAAGCGCATATAAAATTCTAAGCATGTCTAAATCAAAACCAGGTAAACACGGTTCAGCCAAAGCAAGGATTGAGTTAGAAGATATTTTTACTGGCCAAAAAAGAAGCCATGTGGGTACTGTTACAGATAACATCTATGTTCCAGTAATAGAGAAAGGTTCCGCTATAATCACTCATATCCAAGGAGCAGAGGTTCATGCTATGGATAGTAAAACATACTCAACATTAATTCTGCCTTTAGATCCGGAGATGAACTTAGAGGCTGGTGGAGAGATTCAATGGATGGAAGCCATGGGGCGATATCGAATTACCAGGGATCATTAAAGATTAGTAATCTCTTCTAACTACTTTGTTCAGTAGGTTAAGTTAAGCATCTGTAGCCTTTGCATGATTCAGAGGTCATGTTGTGACTACGTATCAAGTTTCTACGCCCAGAAGTGCATGGCTGCTACTTTTTGTAGCATTATTCGCAGTCTCCAGCGCCGGAGCAGTTCTCCAATCAATGACAGAGGTCCCTCCGATTCTTAGAGCTTCTTGGAGGATGCAAGGAACTGCATTAATCCTGCTACCTGGATTTATTTTCCAATTATACAATCTAGATAGAAGCATTTTCAATATGAAAGATTTCATGATAATATTCATTTCGAGTATTTTTCTAGCTGCTCATTTTGGTTCTTGGGTTTGGTCACTTGACCATACAAGTTTAGTCCATAGTCTTCTCTTCGTAACCAGTCATCCTTTAGTTGTAGTTTTGTTAATGCCAATTTTAGGTTCTGAAATTAGAAAAGGGCATATTTTAGGTGCCTCGATAGGTTTCTTTGGTGCAGCCTTGACTTTGAAAGATATTGATTCTGGTGGAGAAGTAACTTTGATTGGAAATTTATTTGCATTCATAGGAGCAGTAACTGTTGTCGGCTATCTTTTCTCAGGAAGGTATCTTAGATCCGAAAGAAATATGCCATTGTTTATCTATGCATTTCCTGTTACTTTTCTATCAGCAGTATGGTTGACTCCAACATCAGTAATTATTGAAGGGACTGGTTTTTCTCAGGCTGTTCCTGAGATATCTATATTTGGATGGACGGATATTGCTTGGATTTTATGGGTTGGATACTTGTCATTAGGGCCTGGTTTAATGGGTCATACTGGGATTAACGCTGTATTACGATGGTTTTCACCACTAATTGTTTCTATTGCATTATTATTCGAGCCAGTTATTGGGGGGCTTATTGGTTATCTATGGAATGGTGAAATATCTTTAGGCATTTGGACAGTTATTGGCGGTATGTTGATGTTAATTGGAGCTATCTTAGTAAAATTTGAAGAGGCAAATGAACAAACATCTGATGAATCGCCTTCATGAACCAATAGTTCCTCGGAGTGACATGGGTAAACCGGTATTGTTTGTCACAAACGACGATGGTATTGAAGCTCCAGGTATCCAAGCGTTAATCAGTGAATTAAATATTCAAGGTTTCCCTCTTTTTGTTTTAGCTCCTTCTACTGAACAATCAGCTACTGGTATGCGTATTTCAGTCCGTAAAAAACTGAAAGTTACCAATCGACAGGATATTGCAGATAGATTGCAATCAAATCAAAATGTACCTTTGAAAATGTATTCTTTAGAAGGCTCTCCCTGTGATTGTGTAATCGCAGCACTTGATGGTGGAATTAAGATTTTAGAACCTGATTTGATGCCAACAATTTGTATTTCAGGAGTCAACCAGGGTCCGAACATTTCTGTTGACATAATGCATTCAGGTACTGTTTCTGCTGCTAGAGAGAGTGCTCTATACGGTTTACCATCAATTGCAGTAAGTTTAGCTACATATGAACACAGTAATTTTGAATATTCAGTTAAAGGTGCAATAAAAGTCTTGCAATCTTGTCTTGACTTTTTACCCCTCGTGCCTTCAGATTTCCTTAGAAAAAACGGTTCTAAGTTTCCGATAAGTTCGAACTCTGATTCAGAATCAATTAGGAAGAATTTTGCTGATGGTAATATATTTCTTAATCTCAATGCTCCTGTCAAATGGAATGGTAAATTTAGTACCGTTTCATTAGGGTCACGCTGGTATCGTAATGCAATAAAAAGTCATGAATTAGATGATGGTTCTATGGCATTTGAGGTAGGTGCTGCAGAAATAATTGAGGAGGATATTCCTAATTCTGATTGTTTTTCAGTTAATTTGGGAGAATATGCGATATCTCCTCTCTCATCATGGCCCGTGAATCATCCATTAGGCGTCAGTAGAGATATTCTAGATGCTGCAACGAATTCAGATGAAAATGGTTTTCCATTATGGTTAAATTAGATTTTATCTAATTCATATTGACTAATAGCTATACAAGAATGTCCTTGTAACCATTTTTCTCCTAAAGATATTTTTTGATATGGTTTGAGAATATCTTTTTCTTCATCGGTGAAAGGTAAATCATCTGAAAGGACGAAACCAATTTTTTCGACAATATCTTTTTTAGAAATATTTGTGCCATCTGTGTCTAGAACATTGATTTCTATTTTTTCTTTATTCCATGAATTAATTGTATCCGATATATCTCCACCTGAATGAAAAATTCCTTGTGTGACTTCTTGAAAATGACCAACTGGAGGTATTGGCAGTCTCATTATAGCCTTTATCTGTCCAGCAATTGATCTTTCATCAGGCCTTACACCTGCTAATGTAGTACCATCGAACAATATCCTTCTATTTGGCCCCTCTCCTCCTTGTAGATGCAATGTAATTTTGGAATCATTTCTTATTCCATGAGATATGAATAGTGTAGAATTAATGGCTCTAACTAAAACATCCATTCTTCCTGAACCTGATAGATCATTCAGATTTAATTTACCAGAGCTAGGTGCTCTATGCCCTATAATTGCATAAAAGCGCTGCAAATAATCACCCAAGATCAAAATCTGCATCATCTATATTCATCATAGATTGCATTTGCCTACGCATTTTCCTGTCACCTTTGATGCCTTTCATCATTTTTCTGGATTTATTCCATTGGCCGATTAAGTCTTTGACATCTTTTTCAGTACATCCTGAGCCTTTAGCTATTCTTTTTATTCTGCTATGTTTTAGTAACAGTGGTTCATCTTTTTCTAGTTGAGTCATAGAGTCCATTATCACTCTATATTTTTCTAGATTCTGTTGCATTTGTTTTTTCTGGCCTCTTCCCATGGCCCCCATGCCTCCAAACATAGTATCTGGAAGATGAGACATTAGTTTGTCAACAGTACCTATTTTACTCATCATTTCCATTTGAGAATACATGTCTGTTAGTGTGAATCTTCCCGACATCAATCTTTGAGCTAATCTCATTGCTTCTTCTTGATCTAAATCTCCAGGTGCTAAATCAATTAATCCCTTGATATCACCCATGCCTAAGAGTCTAGAGATAAATCTGTCAGATTCAAATTTTTCCAAATCTTTTACCTGCTCACCTTCTCCAACGAATACAATCGGTGCTCCCGTAGTTGCTACGGCAGAAAGTGCACCACCTCCTCTAGCTGTACCATCTAATTTTGTGACTATAGTTCCGGTTACTCCTACTAAGTCGTGGAATGTTTGAGCAACTTTTCCTGCAGCTTGACCTACCTGGGCATCAATAACTAGGAATCTTTCTGTAGCATTGGCTATTTCTGCTATATTTATCAATTCTTGACGTAATTCGTCATCTAAACTATCCCTGCCTGCAGTATCAATAATTACAACATCTGAGTTTCCAACTTTCTTTAATCCATTCTTGACAATTTTGGAAGCATCTTTTTCCTCAGGTTCTCCATATACTTCTACATTGGTCCCTTCTAACAATTGACACAATTGCTGATATGCTCCAGGTCGATGAACATCCGCTTCAATAACTCCTACTTTGACTCCATGCCTTCTTCTCCACCAATCCGCCATTTTTGCTGTTGTAGTGGTTTTTCCTTGACCATATAGACCAACCATCAGTATAGTCTCATTATGAGGTTTAATTTCTCTTGGAGGGCCCAGAATTCTTACTAATTCTGAATAAATTAGATTCATAGCATGAGTTTCTAATTTTAATCC
>DANB01000023.1:66239-69137 GCA_002497245.1 Euryarchaeota archaeon UBA439 | reverse complement strand
GGTTTTTCGTCTTCTAAAAGCCTTCTTTCGATTCTTTCGGTAATTTCTTTGGTCTGTCTTACATTGAAATCAGCTTCTAATAAGGCCCTTCTAAGTGAACGACTAAGGTCCTTTACAGATTCTTCATCAACCTTCTTTTTACCCTTCAATAATCCTATCGAACCAAGAATTCGATTCTTGAACCCTTCGAGTGCCACAACCTCGGGTAATGTTAGTGTGGTTTGAAGGTTATTGGAGACGGTGAACTGAAAGGTAGAACCCTATCGCCAATCGTGGCAGTTGGTCCGGTCCCCCTCCTCCAGATGCAAATTGCCTTTGCAATAGGGTTACTAGGAGTCTACATAGGGTGGAGAGGGATAATAGCAAAAATGACTGGCTTTTATGATATGGCTGGTGCTTTCAAGTATCTTCTTTTTGGAATTGTTTCAGGAATGGTATTTGCTGTTGCCTCAGATGAGATGATTTTACAGTTCGCAGTAATAGAAGCGAAATTGAATATAATTTATGCATTTATTGTGTGTTTGATAATTGGAGCTTCTGAATCCGCTCTGGTAATGTTTCTTCTTGGTAGACCAAAGGTGGTCAGTCTACGTGCATCTACACCCTATGGATGGACTTTAGGGCTTGGAATGGGTGCAATGTTTACCTCTGTTCTTATTGTTAGATTATTTGATCCTGTTTTACCTGGATCTGATTTTTCTGGATTTGACATTATTGCGATTGTGATAGCCCTTTCTTTAGCGGTAATCGCATGTCTAGGAAATGCATTAATTTCTACTTATCAGGGAGTGGGAGTGCTTACATCTACTCGACTCAAAACTTTCTATGTTAGTGCCTTTTCAAGAGGTGTACTAATTCTTGGCTGTATATTTATTCTATGGCAACCTTTGATTATAATCTTCTTCTCTACTTTAATTTTTTATTATTGGCCAACTGCTCAAAAAGAATGGCTTCCCTTAGGTATGACTCCCGCTGCATCTCAAGCATTCCGCAGAACTATACGTCAAGATGGTAAAATTCGTCTTGCTGCTAATAATAGAGTACGCGGCGAAAGAGTAGAAAGTATCGAAGATATTACTGTAATTGATGATGAAGAATAAATTTACTGAAAAATCGTAAAATATAACTTAATCATTGTATTTAGAATACTCCAATAAGTATGATTATATCCGTTCTATTGAGGCAGGCGAGATAATGAGGGTAATTATCGCAGGTGCTGGCGAGGTAGGCAGAGGTGTTGCTGAAGCTCTAAGGGAAGAAAAAAGAAGCGTTGCTTTAATTGATCCTGACCCAAGTGCAATCAATGAATCACAATCATTAGATTGCTTATTGGTAACAGGTTCAGTACTATCTAGAGATTCTCTTCTTAGGGCCGGAATTAATGATGCTGAAATTATTGTAATGGCAACAAATAATGATGAAATCAATCTTCTCGCCTGTGCATTCGCCAAGCGAGTTTACAGTGAAAAAGTGGGCGATAGGAATGCTTCCGGACTTACTGCAATCGCTGTAATAAGTAATCCAGATTTGATGAACCTAAACAAAGGTGCGGGACCTCTCGAAAAATGGACTCGTGCGGACCATATTGTTTGTGCATCTGACGAGATTGTCGAACAATTAGCAGCTGGTTTACTCGCCCCTTCAATCGATGAAATACTCGCCTTTGGAGATAATTCTTGGATATCGTCAGTAGAGGTTACCTCGAAATCTGCTTTAATAGGCGTTATGACCAGTGAAGCAGGGAACATTTTTGTCAATTTACCATCTATTTATGCAATCTCTTCCAGTGAAGGTGGTGGGAAATTAACAACTGGGGAAGAAGTTATTTCCGAGGGAGATACGCTAGTATTTGTATCTCGTTCAACATCACAATTTGGACAAATCACAAAGGCGATAGGGCGTATAGACCCTGAACTTCCTGAAAAACCTCAGGTTGCTATTTTTGGAGCAACACAATTTGGAAATAAATTATCTAAACATTATCTTGACATAGGTTCTGAAGTAGTTGTGATTGAGCCAGATCTAGATTATGCCAATGAGTTAGTGGGTTCACAAATAGGAATCAACAAAAGATTGGACGTCATTCATGGAGATCCTCAAGATGAAGAGTTACTAAGAGAACTGGGAATTGATCAACAGGATATAACTGTAGCCGCATTAGATGATGATAATCTTAACATTGCTATTTCTATGCGTGCTAAGGATAAAGGTGTTTCAAGAACTGGACTATTGCTGAATGATAGAGCACTTGTTGAAGCAGTTCAGAGAATAGGATTAACTCGTCCGATTAGTAGACGTTTAGTGACTGTAACTTCAATACTCAAATCCATTCACATGAATGTTCCTGGGGCATATCAATCAATACCGTCAATTCCTGAATTAATTTCTATGTCTGCCACTTTAAGTTCAGAAAATAATTTAGTTGGTAAGGGTGTATCTGATGCAGAGAACAAGATCGGATGTAGAATTGTGATGATTGAGAGGATAAATGAAGAAGGAATATTAGATGTCCAAATTCCTAGTCAAGTAGAAAACCTTGAAGCGTCTGATAGAATCTACATTTTCTTAGAAAAATCTGACATAAAACGAGTTGAGAGGTCTTTGGAGAACTAATAATGCGTTGGGATGTAATTGGTTTAGTACTAGGTTGGACGATTAGAGTAGTTTGCGTCCCTCTTTCTTTAGTTGGATTATTCAGTTTCTACACAGAAGGTCAAGACTATGCAATTAAGACATACTTAATTCCAATAATCATTGCTGCTTTGGTCAGTCAATGGTTTATCTTAAGGTCAAAGAAAAATACTAGTCATCAAAGAGTCAGAGACAGAGAAGCATTCGCATCCGTAGCATTGGGTTGGATTCCTGTAATCGTTTTAGGGGCAATGCCGTTTTGGCTTG
>DANB01000023.1:65807-65955 GCA_002497245.1 Euryarchaeota archaeon UBA439 | reverse complement strand
GTTTTAGGAGCAATGCCGTTTTGGCTTGGAGGAACTTTCTATGGACCTTATCATTTTGGCGATGTTAGTTTCATAGAGATTCTCCGTGGACTTCTTTATTCATGGTTTGAATCAATGTCTGGATTTACTACTACAGGAGCTACAGTAA
>DANB01000023.1:2578-65529 GCA_002497245.1 Euryarchaeota archaeon UBA439 | reverse complement strand
TTTTGAAAGTATGTCAGGTATTACTACTACAGGAGCTACAGTAATAGATTCATCAGTAAGTCCAGTTTGTATAAATGCTTTAGAAAATATGGTAAGTGATGATATAGATTGTATAGCAGAGCAAAAAAGAAGCATTATTTTGTGGCGTTCTTTAACTCAATGGCTCGGAGGTATCGGAGTAATAATGCTTGGTTTAATGATATTTTCTAGTATTCTTGGAGGTGGTATGAATCTAGCACGAGCAGAATTAACAGGGCCCTCACTATCTCGATTAGGTCCCAACCTACAATTCACTGCTAGGAGATTATGGTTAATTTATACTGTACTAACTGTTTTCGAATTAGGGTTATTATATTTCGTAGGAGAGATGTCTATTTTCGATTCTCTTAATTACTCAATGACAACTCTTGCATCGGGTGGTTTCGGTACAACTGATGCAGGAATAACTGCATTTGATTCTGCTTTGATTGAATCAATAATAATGGTTTTTATGGTACTAACTTGTATTAATTACAGTCTTTATCATCTAATAATTGCGGGTAGAGGAAAAGAGGCTTTCAAAGATGAAGAATTACGAGTTTATCTCTTAATTATTTTAGTTGCATGGGTGGCAATGGCAGTGAATCTTCTCCGTGCTGATAATCAGGGACATAGTTTACTAGAGACCCTAAGGCATACCGCGTTCCAAGCAATTTCTATTTCTAGTACTGGTTATTCTTCAACTGATTTCTCTACTTGGCCAGTATTCAGTCAATTTGTTTTGCTATTATTGATGATAGTTGGTGCTTCCGCTGGCTCAACTGGTGGAGGCCTAAAGGTACTAAGAATCCGCGTCGCTTTTGAATTAGCCAAGAGAGAAGTCTTACGTATAATTCAACCAAAGAAAGTTATAGCAATGAGAGTAAATGAAGAAGTTATTGATGAAGAACAAGTCTTTATTGTTTTAGGAATGATTAGTGCTTGGCTAGTTCTTGCTATGTCTTCAATGTTATTTATCTCATTCCTAGAGCCGACTTGGAATATAGAAGATGTACTCTCTGTAGTTGTATCATCTCTTGGAAACACTGGTCCCGCTTTAGGATCATACGGTCCTACAGCCACTTGGTCGAGTATGGGCGAAGTAACGTTATTCTGGACATCTATTTTAATGTGGTTCGGTCGTCTAGAGTTACTGACAGTTCTAGTTCTATTACATCCTAAAACTTGGTCTGATTCCCATTAATTAGAACGAATCCAGTGTGAATTGGGTACCAGATGGTTCTTTCTTTTCTTCTTCGATTTTTTCTTCGGAATCAATTTTTATTCCTTGATCTAAGTCATAATCTTCTTCAATTTCTTCATTAAATGCTTCACTAATTTTAATCCCCATTGGTTTTGATTTAGCAATTCCATATAGTGACAAGTGGTCTTCAAGAGTTAAACCGAGCTTCTTAGATAATGACAAATCCAAGGGGTCACCTCCTATTTCTGAATCATGAACTGCCAAAAGTTTGGGCCATAATTCTTCTCTTATGGATGCTTTACTAGTATCTAGTTGCTTACTTAAATTGTCAATTATAGAACTCTTAATCCCTGAACCTCCTCTTCTAAGAAAGTTTGGATATGTTATGAACGGATCTCTTGCTGAATCTATTGGTTTCATCGCAACAGCTGCTTGTGCAGAAAGTACTGAACCCCAGTACCAAGATCTATACGCTCTATTCTTAAATTTTGTAGCTAATGCTCTATCTGCACTAACCATTGCCGTGCTTAATTCTTCAAGTGTTCTATTATCAAATACACTTTGATTATTCCATGTAAACCATGAAATCATCTGGTCCGGATCTTTGTCTGAATTTAGTAATATTTTGCCCGCATTTTTACCCGATTTACTTTTATAAACTGCTTGCAATGCCTTGAACACATCAATTTGAGAATCTCTGACAGCTACAGAGGATAGGTCTCTAACAGCGACTAAATCAATATGCTCTCCTGAAATAACTGAGACCGCTTGTAAGTCTCTAACAAGAGCTCTCAAATCTCCTGGGTTACCGTTTATCAAAGCTTCAAGTGCTTCTGGGTCAATTGAATAACCTTCAGCATCCAAAACTCTTCGAGAGATTTTCCTCATATGCATTTTTTCAACTCTTTTGAAGATTATTTGTTCAGCTAGTTTTAGGACACGATTTTGATTTTGTTTCCAACTTCTACCACTTCCCCAAAGTTTCATTGGCTCATTACAAGTCATAATTATCGGTTGTTTGCTTTTTCTTAGAAGATTGATTAATTCCGCTTTTCCTCCAGAATCGCCTTTAAATTTTTCTTCATCACCGCTAATTCTTTTCTCAATAGCTTCATCGTTAAGTTTAGCAAAACTTCCACTCAAATGGTCTACCTCATCCAATAAAATTAGAGTTCTTCCGTTCTCATTTTTATTTCCTGTAAATTGATCTAATGAAATATGTTGTGAACCTCTTGTTGCTGCTCTCCTAATTGCTGCTGCATTTCTTTCTTCAGATGCATTCAGTTCTATTACAGTCCATCCTTTCTCATTTCCAATTGCTTTAGCTAATGTAGTCTTACCTACTCCTGGAGGTCCCGATAATAATATTCCCTTTTTCTCTGGTGGATTTGGGGAATTCCATTGTTCTAACCAATTTCTGATTTTTCTTAATTGAGATTCATTACCTTCCATTTCACCTATTGAAGTTGGCCTATATCTCTCAGTCCAGTCTTCAACCAAGTGTTCAGCCACGAGTATTCCTTAAGTCGACGCCTATTGAAGATTATTCAGAATAAAGTTGAAACCATATTAGAATCAATTAGAGTTAATAGTTGATTAATCTCCATTCTAATTTGTTTTTGATCATCTCTTCTTCTTATTGTGACAGTCCCATCTTCCAGTGTTTGATGATCTACGGTTATCGCCCATGGCACACCAATCTCATCAGCTCTTGCGTATCTTCTTCCAATAGATTTACTCGAATCAATTAGACATTTTACCCCTTTCATTTGATTGATTTGCGAGTTTAATTTTCTTGCAGTAACCCCCATCCCATCCTTTTCAAATAATGGTAAAACAATTACATCAGCAGGAGCCACTGATTCTTTTAATTTGAGTAGATTATATTTTTCTCCTTCCTTCTCTATTTCTTCGTATGCATGATCCAAGATGTGCCAGATAATTCGATCAATACCAAAAGCCGGCTCAATTACATGAGGTGTAAACCATTCCCCTGCAATACTGTTATTGATCATCTTCTTTTCTACCATTTCACTTGTTATTTCTACATTAGAACCATCATCAAGCTCTAAATTAAATGGTAGGTTATCTGGTATATTTTCCAGATTTTCTAGAGCTGATAGTACAGATCCAGCCCTATCTCTAAACATAGGGCCTAGTACGGAAGTTTTGGCTGCTAGAATCTCTTTATTCTCTACTTTAACTTCATCAAATTCTCTCCAAGCTCTTAATGAATTTGAGTTTGAATGTTTTTCATGCGACAGTAAGTCGTGACAAGTTCTATTTGCAATTCCTACGCATTCTATCCAACCATGTTCTCCTAGAATCTCACAATCCCAACAATCCTCTGCATAATGAGCCATCTCACTACCTTCATGTTGCCTAAATCTGATTTTTGAGGGTTCAATACCTACTCCAATTAAGAAATCCCATGTTCTTGACAAGAAATAGCCTACTGTTTTATCCTTTATGACATTATTATCTATAGCATCCTGTAAAGTAATTCTAATTTCTTTATGTTCATTTCCATTTGGGTCAGGAATAAGTGTAATTTTCTCTTTATTTGCTGACAAATCAATTATTGGAGGGTTTTCAGGATCTATGAAATATTCCAATTCAGCCATATTAAACTCTCTCAATCTAATCATGCCCTGTCTTGGACTAATCTCATTCCTATACCCCTTTCCAGTTTGAATTGCGCCAAATGGTAGTTTTTGTCTAAAATGCCTATATAACGAAGGATAGAGCATGAACATTCCTTGAGCTGTTTCGGGTCTCATGTATGCTTGTCTACTAGATTTCATTGCCCCTATCTTTGTGCCAAACATTAGATTCATTGGTTTCGAAGAAGTCCATTGGGATTGATTACAATTGGGGCATTTTATTTTCTCTGCTGTTAAAATTTCATCAATTTCCTTTGAAACTAGAATATCTGGATTAGGATGATAACCTTCGACTAATTGATCAGCTCTGAAAGCACTTGAGCATTGTTCACACTGTGTCATTAAATCATTGAACTCACCAACGTGACCACTCGCAATTAATACATTTTCAGGCGTTATTGTGGGTGAATCTATTTCTACAATATCTCCATTTATCGTCCAATGTTCTATCCAATTTTGAATGACTCTTCTTCTAATCGATGCACCTACTGGGCCATAATCAATTAAACCGGAAACACCTCCATATATTTCGAAAGCAGGAAGTATAATTCCTCTTCTCTTCAGCATTGCTGAGAGCCTCTCAATACGCTTCTCATCCGTCATATTATGAACCTTTGAATGAGTGTTTACCTTTCAAGCCATCCTTAGTAGGTTGAAATAAAAATTGATTCTTTGATGTTTTCAGCAGATTTCAGAATTTTAATTTTCTTATCAAAAAATCAATGATTTAATCCAACATTATAAGTACTCAATCGATACGCTTCGGGTCGCGGTGTATATTAAATGCCAGATATTGAATATATACAAGATGTAATGGAGTCTGAAGAACTCCTAGGAAAATTATGTCCACCTGTGCGTAATTGGTTCAAAGATAAATTTCCAGATTTCACAAATCCACAGAAAGTAGCTATTCCTAAGATAATGGAGGGGGAGCATCTCTTACTATGTTCCCCTACGGGTTCTGGTAAGACTCTAACTGCTTTCTTGACTGTGATTAATGATCTAGTTAGTCGATCATTAGATGGTAGTTTAGAAAATTCTGTGCAATGTATGTATATTTCTCCCATCAAAGCTCTTGCAAATGATATTCAAAAGAATCTGATAGGCCCTTTAACAGAAATAAAAGAAAGTTATCTGCCCTCTAGAGCTAAGGATATTACTGTTGGATTAAGGACTGGAGATACTCCCCAAAAAGAAAGAGAGAAAATGCTGAAAAAACCACCTCATATTTTGATTACAACTCCCGAATCTCTGGGACTCGCACTTGCAAGTAAAAGATTCAGGCCAATTCTGAATGATATGAAATGGATGATAATTGATGAAATGCACTCTTTGGTCCCTACTAAAAGAGGAACTCATCTTTCATTGAGTTTAGCACTAATGGATTCAGTGATAGACTCGGATGTACAGAGAATTGGAATTAGTGCTACTATGGAGCCTTTGGAAGCAGTTGCAGAGTATTTGGTTGCATCTGATAGTCGCAATAGCGATGTAGATACACAGAAAGTGTTTATTGCGAAAATTTCAGGCTCAAGAGATCTTGATTTAGATATTATACTGCCAACACCAAGATTTGCCTCAACCCCAATCAAAGAAATACTAGATCATAATGTAGATCGAATAAAGGAACTGGTAGAAGCACACACTACTACCTTAGTATTCGTAAACACTAGGAATATGACTGAAACAGTAGTTCAAAAATTAAAAATTGCAGGATTATTGGGAGTAGAGGGACATCATGGTTCGATGGATAAGGCAATTCGATTAGATGTCGAACAACGTCTAAAAAATGGATATCTCAGATGTGTAGTTTCTTCCAGTAGCTTAGAAATGGGAATAGACATTGGTTCTGTTGATTTAGTAATTCAAGTAGGTTCTCCTGGAAGTATTGCTACCGCATTACAAAGAATTGGTAGAGCCGGACACCAAGTCGGCGGCCTTCCCCGTGCGAGATTTTTACCAATTTCTCCTCATGATTTGTTAGAGTTAGTTGCTTTACAAACTGGTATTTTAAGGGGCTCAATGGATATTCTTAAATTCCCTGAGAATTGTCTTGATGTTTTAGCCCAATTTTTAATCGGCCTTTCGATTATTAAAGAATGGGATATTGATGATGCATATGATTTGGCCTCTGCTTCATGGCCATACCGAAATCTGCCTTATGATGATTATATTGAGGTTCTAGATCTTTTAGAAGATGAAAGAAGAATTTGGGTCGATTGGGAAGATAATAAATTTGGTAAGCGAGGTTTCGCTCAGATGATTTATTACACTAATATTGGTACAATTGCTCCAAATAATAACTATTTAGTTTTCACATCTGATGGCACAATGGTTGGTCAATTATCATCTAGTTTCGTCTCTAGTCTGAGGAACGGCGATGTATTCTTACTGGGAGGTTCAACTTACAGAGTAAGCAGTATCAGAGGCACTAGAGTCAATGTTAGTCCTGCAACAGGATATAGGCCAACAATACCTTCATGGACTGGAGAAGCAAATAGTAGGACTCATGAATTAAGTCAAGAAGTCTTAGAATTGCTCGAAGAAGTTGCGACATATGCTCGTTTAGAAAAAGATCCAATGACAATTTTCACAGATATTTTAGGTCTAAATAGACCTGTAGCTCATGCAGTTTCTGGATTTTTCCAAGAACATGTTGCTACTACTTTCCAAGTTCCCAGTAACGATTTAATTTTAGTTGAACAAGTAGAGGCTCCGTTGCCGACATACATAGTTACGACTTGTAGAGGTAGGGCATTCAATCTTGCTCTTGGTCATCTTTTTGCAGGCATAGCAACAAATGACAATATTATCGTTCACGAACTTTCCTTTGATGAAAATGGATTTATGATTAAATTGAGTCACGAGGTCGAAATATCTCTAATTCCAGAAATATTCAAACAGGGAAACAGCAAAGATGTTCTTCAAAAACACATGATGGAGTCACAGTTATTTTCAAAGAGATTTAGAGAAATTTCTAGTCGAAGTATGCTTAATCCAAGAAGAATCGGTGCAGATGAAGTCAGTCCAAAGCAGTTTCAGCAGAGGGCTGAACAAATTATGCAAAAACATAGGCAAATGGACGATTCTGTGTTAATACGTGAAACAATGAATGAGATTCTTCATTCGGATTTAGACATGGCTCAGCTTGAAATATTCATCAATAGAATGGATAGTGAACATGTTAGAATTGTTCATAGAAGGGTCAAAATGCCTTCACCTTTAGGTATGACATTATTCATGTCTTCATTTGAAGATCTCTTGTCTCTAAGGACAAGAGCCTATTTGATTAAAGATGTTGATCCTGAAATCCTCAGACGCTTATTGGGTGCGCGTTCATTAGCCACCGACTTAGATAAATCTAAGATATCAGAATATTATATGTCGAAAATCTCTGAACCAACTAATGCAAATGGCTTATTGAAATTAATGGACATGGGTGGTGGTTTGAATAGAGAATTATCTAATCCTCTTTATGAACATAAACTAAAGGATATAGATATTGAAATAGTTAAAGAATGGGTAAGGGAGTTAGCCGAAAGAGGTCTAATTACTAGAGTTCAAGGCACTGGCCATGAACAAATAGATGACAAATGGTTCTCAATGAGAATGGCAGATGTCCACGGAACATTAGGTTGTCTAGCAGTAGCTGGTGGTTCAGAAGCTGATGATATTAGGGAATTATACACTGGAGGGCTAACTTATGAAGTAGGTGTGGGTTATGACGGTGATTTTGAACCTAAAGAATTGAAGAAAAAGAACTTGTCAGATCCACAAGATTGTTTGAGAATGAAATTATTGGATATGTTAGGTTCAGAGGGGCCTCAGATATCTGAGAGTCTTAGTTCTAGACTCCCATTCCCTCAAGCTCAGGTCGAAGCAGTACTGCAAGAATTAGAAATGAAAAATTTAGTGTCTATCGGATTCTTTACTCAAACAGATGAGGGAGAATATATCCTTAGAGTTGATGAATACAGAATAACTGGAGGGAGTGTAGAGGTTGTTGATTACCGTACTCTTCAAAATCATCTTCTTGCTAAATCATTCAAAGAATATAATGAACCTTCTGAGGCAATAAGGAGTCTAACTCTTGTACAAAGAAGAGATGAACTATTGCATCGTGTGAGAAATTATCGATTTAGAGACTGGAAAGACATTAAACACGATTCAGATATTTACAATGGGCGTTTACTTCATAACAGAGTCGGATATACTTCTAAAGACCAAATTCCTATGTTTTTGGGCTTAAGAGGTGAACCATGGATAGGTGCATTAGAGCAGGAATTGTTAGATAAAATCACTCCAGGCGGTTTATCACGTGCAGAGTTATTTGATGGGTATCCGAAAGGTAAAGAAAATGCTCATATCCAGAGAAGTCTGAAAAGTGCTCTAAATAATCTAGAAAGACAATTATTGGTCGCTAAGCAGTATCTAGTATTGCCTAATAGAAAACGTTCCTTAGCAGTCTTCCATAAGATTCATGACGTAGTAGAGCCATTAGATTTTGCGAGTTCTGTAAAGCAACTAATTGAAGCTATAGGTCCAGTTCGATTACATACATTAAGATTCTATGTAAGTAGGCCTGTAGAAGAATTAGCTGAAGTCTTGAGAGATTTAGATGATTCAAAACAGATTAGGAGAATAGTTGCTCTTCAACCAGATCCAACTGACTATTATGCATCACAAGAAGATGCAGAATTACTATTACAACCAGTAGTTGAAGATAGGAAAATGAGAATTTTGTCTCAATCTGACCCATTTTGTAGTCGATTTATTCAAGAAGTAAGATTAATTCTCAAACAGGGATGGTATCATCCAGTTTTCAAGGGAGTAGACCCTATTGGTAGAATCTTGATGTTTGTAGTCAATGACTATCTAGAAATTAAAGATATAAATATCCCCCATTCTTATCTTGATGAGTTTAAAGAAACATTCGAAGAATTATTGGAGAATTATAGAGACAGACTAGTAGATGTATCAGTTTTGCACGCATTTAATTCGATACCAGTACACGATTGTGATGAGAATATTCAGAAAATTCTTGCCGAGTTAGGATTCATTTCAATGGGAGATGGAGAGCGATATATTCGCGGTGGAGTCGTAGAACCTAGGTCGAGAAAAGAAGTCAATAGAATGTTATTTTATCACCATAGATTACATCAGAATTCTAGGCATGAAAATGAGACATTAGCACTCGAAACTATGGATGAATTGAGAGATGATTTCGCTTTAAGAGGACGTTGTGAGATGTTTAGAGTTAATCTGAAAGCAATGGCGGCTGCACATCAATTATCTCAAGGAACAAATTTACGAGGCCATCTAGTATGGGGGCGGCAGAAACATTTTGAGAGACTGTTAACTATTCGTAATTTACAACCAAATGAAGAGGATGAAGATATTCTTCAGTTCTTTAGAGAACATCACGATCCTGTAATTTTTATGGAGAGACATGCCATGAAAAGAGCAGAATTCAGGAAATTAATATCTCCATTAGTAAGAAGTGGCCATCTAATACAAGATTATAGGGGAGGATTCAAGACAGTAGCTCCTATTTCTAACAGTGATTTATGGGATATTAAGTCAAATTATCTTAGAGACTTGGTGAGTGAGTATCCTGTAATTTCTTTGAAACAGGTAGAAAGATTAGCAGGTTCTGCCTTTTCTGCTGAAGAGATAAGCGATGTTATGCATGATTTTGAATCTGATGGGACTCTGATAAAGGGGTTCTTGGTGGACGACTTACAAGATATTTGTTGGGGTAGACAAGATATTTTGGAAGGTCTGGATGGAATTAGAAAAACTAGAGACTTGGTGGTTCCACCATCCGACCCATTAGTACACTATTTCGGCAGTCTCCTTAGAGAAAGATTTGGATTCGGCTCAGCTTACATGGTTTTCCATAAAGAAGAACCTATTGCTGCTTTCAAAGCTAATACTAAAGATGGCGTCATTGAAGTGACAGATTTTGTAGGAGACTCAGATTTAGAGAAGGAGGCATTACGTGTTATGAAAGAGTTTGCATGGGAACATGATATGCCTCTAACTGGGAAACTCTACGAACAACTTCGTTCAAGATGACTTATTTGTTCTTGTAATTTTTTCAGCGACATCGAATATTGGATTGAGAATCTTCATTATATGTTTGTGCAACTCTGGCAATAAATCAAATAGGGCAATAGCCATAAGGAACATTGCAAAGAGTGAGATTGCTTTTGCAGCATAGCTATGAGTAAAATCAAACATTTCGATGCCTAATAATGACCAGTTCGGATAACTTTCTGTCAGCCAAACGATTCCTGCATTCCTGAACATATTCAAAACATATATCGTAGGTAATGCTATCAAAAGCCCTCTAGCTCTTCTTTTCCAAGAAACAGAACTTAATGCTCCAATAGCTCCTACAAATATTATCATTGACTGTAGTCCAGAACAAGCCATGATAAATTGAACAATTACCATGCCATCAGAATCAAAGAATTGGACATAAAATCCTTCCTCTGCTAGAGACTCTGTGAGTATCCATTTGTTTCCATCCCACTCAGAAACAGGAATGTCGGGTGCACCATCACGTGCCACCATCATTTCTCCAATATGATAATTTCCTAGACCACAAAATTCCAACATTAGTTCTGTACTTTCTGCTGTCAATTGAATGAGGGCCATATTCAGATATGGGACACTAAAAATGACAAAATATGGTACTACTGCCCAAGTAAAACAACCTCTGAGCCATTGTAAAGCGTCTGGTGTATTTTCATTTTTTACTTCCCAGATAGCCAAAGCTATACTTCCAGGTAATGCGCCGGCGGTCATTAGTACTAAAACGGGATCAGAAATCTCAACATAGTGTCCTGATTGCAAGTAAAAGTATAATCCGGTAAAAATCCACCCTATAGCCGCGTAATAACGCGATTTCGCATCCTTTTTCCTATGAAATCCCAGACCTAAAAACAATGCACCGGTCATAATTATGCCTAATTCTAGAGCCATTGAATTTACTCCAATTTGCTCTCCAATTTTAGAGACAAGTAGTCCGATTGGCTCTTCCATCGTTATCCCTACTACGCTCAACTCGTAAATAGGATGCCCTCATCCGTACACCCGGGGTTTTACTATGGGATTCGATTTTTCTGACTTTGCGAACTCTTACATCAGTGATTTGAAACAGGCTCTTGATAATATTCCTATGGGTACTTTAGAGGCGTTTTGGAACCTTGTAGAAATAACAAGGCAAGAGGGAGGAAGTGTCCATTTCATAGGTAATGGAGGAAGTGCAGCAACCCCGTCTCATAGTGCAGGAGATTGGTCAAAAGAACTCAAATTAAGAACAATTGCACATAGTGATAATATTTCTTCATTTACCGCTTGGTCAAATGATACTGATTACTCAAATGTTTTTGTTGGACAATTATCCACTTTCATCAGAGAGGGAGACTTGGTAGTGGCATACACAGGTTCAGGAAATTCTCCCAATGTGATAAATGGAGTAAACTTTGCAAAAGAAAATGGTTGTAGAACTGCTGCAATTACTGGAGACTTTAATGGTCAATCAGGCGGAATGATTGTTGAATTAGTTGATGTAGCTCTTGTTGCTCCTACCCAATCAATGGAGAGAATTGAAGACATTCAGTTGATAGTTAACCATATCGTCAAAGAAGCAATTAAGTCTCACCATGGTTTGTGATTTTATGCTAATCCCTAATAGAGACGGTGCAGAAATTGACTCTCCTTTAGATTTGTTACCATTACCAAATGGAACTTGGGATGGTAAAATTGCTTACTTAGATAGAGACGGTGTTCTTAATGTTGGTTCAGAGAATTATATTAATTCTCCAGAGGAGTTAGTTATTTTTCCAAATACTGCTAACTCTGTAGCTGCATTAAGGGAATCAGGCTTTCGAATTTGTGTTGTAACTAATCAGTCACCGATTGGGCGAGGCTTCTGGTCTCATGAGAATCTTCATAATATTCATAATAAATTAAGAGAATTATTACTCTCAGAGAATCCTAACGCTCACTTAGATCTGATATTGTATAGTCCATATGCTCCATGGGAAGGTGCTTGGGCTCGTAAACCAAATCCCGGAATGCTTGAGGCAGGTAGGCAAATTATTTCAGCATCAGAAAAAAATATTGAAATCAAACTTAGATTTGATAATGATTGGATCGATAAACCTGATGAATCAGACTCAATAATGGTTGGAGATAGAGATGTAGATATGCGAGCGGCATTTAATTTCGGTGTCAAAGGAATTAGATGTAATCCCGAAATTGGTATTTCGGATGTAATTTCTGAGATTTTAGGTGATTAGATTTGCAAAATTCTGACAAAACCAAAATTTGGATTGGTTTAGATGATACCGATACTGCCGATTATGGCTGTACTACCGCAACATTTGATAATTTACTTAATTCACTATCAGATTTATCAGGTTTTCAGATTATTGAAAGACGTTTAGTAAGATTATGGCCATTCGCGGAAAGAAGAACCCGAGGTAATGGTGCATTATCCTGTATAATTGAATGTTCTTCCAAATCGATATCCAGTTTTGAAAATTTATTATCTTCCTTTTTTTCCGATTTAGAAGATAGCCTGCGAATAGATGGAAAAATAGATTCTCTTACATCTCCAGCCTTAATTTATTCTTTTGAAGAAATAAATGAAGACCTTTACTGGGAAGCTGTTCGGCAAAAAGTAGATGTTTCTGACAGAATAAAGAAACTTTCAGGAATCAACAAAATGACTTTAAATTCTGATTGGGGATTAATTGGAGCATCTGCTGCAATGGCTTGGAAACCTCATGAAGAATCTACATGGGAACTGATAGCTTGGAGGCACCCTAGTAATATAGGGACAAAGAGAGAAATATCATCATCAATTGTCAAGGAAATGGAAATAAAACACCCTGAGACATTTGTTAATCGTGATCCGACTCAAGAAAAAGGCCTAATCGCACCAAGAACTCCATGCCCTGTACTTTATGGCATTAGAGGATCAACTTCTCAATCAGTTCTTTCTGCACATGAATGGCTTCAATCAAATAAGGATGTTGAGAAATGCCAAAGATTTGCAATTCATCGAACTAATCAACTTAGTGACGACCACATAAGAGGTTTTTCAACTTCAACAGTTTTGACAAATCCGAAGGAAACAAAAGGAGCTCATTCAAGCTTAGAGGTCACATTCAGAGGAGGTAGCAAAACTTTGGTAGCATTCAAAGAAGGTGGAGATGTAAATCGTTTATTGAGAAAATTAATCCCTGGTGATAGAATTAATTGGTTAGGTTTAGAATCTCCTGATGGCAGCATTCACTTAGAAAGATTAAGAGTAGAATCTTCAGTACCTAGAGTAACTGGTAGGCCTATTTGCTGTAATAATAAAACTATGAGAAGTGCCGGTGTCAATCAACCGTTAAGATGCGTATCCTGTCAAAGGCAGGTCGACAAACATTGGCTTTTTGAGGATATTAATTTGAATAATCTCGCACTCACTAACGGATGGGTCGAACCATCCCCCTCACAGCGTAGGCACCTCTCTCGTCCGCTTTCATTAGGTGAACCAATTCGAATTTAATTTGGGTGAAATTATGAGTATCGATTTGTTAGTAGGAATATTACTAGTAATAATTGCACTAATAATGTCATATTATATCCTTATGATTAAAATTCGTAGAGGCGAAAATATTTCTAATTCGGAAGAATATTCTGGAATTGCTAGGCAACCTGAGAAATTATCTGAACCCAGTGAAGAAGCCATTAAAGAGTTAGAAAAATTAATTGATAAACTTAGTTGATTAATTTGTATCCATTTCTTGTAGCCTCTGCAACTAACTCCTTTTCTCCATCCGATATCAATATTTTTTGATATTGATTGTCAATTTTTACAACCCAAACAGTCCTAAATGAACTTTCTATTATCTTTCCTCCTCTAAACATAAAACCTCGAAATCCTCTATTTTCTCCGGAAGCATCTTCATATGAATCTGAGGTTATTATTATCTTGAATCCATCAAAACTTTCCACTAATTCCTTCATTAAATTTATGTCTTTTGATTTGGCTCTTCCATAATTCTCACACCAGTCATTAATTATTAACAAATCATTCTTTTCCAAAGTAGAAAGCATACCTGTAATTTCTTCTAATTTTTGAGACAGATTATCTCCAAATTCTATCACAATCATTCTGTTCAGGACGGAGTCTTTCAGATGTCCTAAAATATCTGATATTTTCCTTTGGTCAGGGATAATTCTAGTCATCCAAATAACTTTGTTAGATTTTTCAAGAACCTCTAGAATTATACTCAAAGACATTGAACTAGAGTTCGAACTAGGGCCCGCCGAGATATGAACCGGCCCCCTACTCATATCAATCATAGTACTCTCTACTAGTGAGGGTGCTTGAGTATTACTAATGCTTGTAGATAATAATGTGAATTAATTAGATTCTTTCTCTAGCCATTTCAACAGCTTGATCTACTATTTCTCCACTGAAGCCTAGGTGACTTTCTGGTTTGAATAATTCAGATAGTTCCTGTCTTGTAAAAATCTTTGATATGGCCTCCGATCTTGCACAAATATCTTCTAAATCTTCTCCAGAATTTATTGCACTCATCGAGGCTGTCCTTAATACTTCATGTGCTTCATCTCTTGGCATGCCATTATCAACTAAAGCAATCATTAATTTTTCAGCCATTACAAGTCCTTTTTGTGCTTTAATATTGTATCTCATTCTATCTGAATCAACACCTAACTTTGATAAGACCTTGTCACATTTTATGATTATATCATCCAATAATATCATTGAATGCGATAATGTGAATCTCTCAGCAGAGGAATTTGCCAAATCTCTTTCATGCCATAACAAAGCATTCTCGTATGAAGGAATAATCATCGATCTAACTATTCTAGCCAATCCACAAGCATTCTCAGCTGTAATGGGATTCTTTTTATGCGCCATTGTAGATGATCCTACTTGTTTTTCAGCATCAAAATATTCCCCAACCTCTGCAATTTCACTTCTCTGAAGGTTCCTAACTTCTTGTAAAGCCTTCTCGATACTTGTAGAGACATTTGCCATCCAAGAAACCCACTCTATGTAACGATCTCTTCCTACAACCTGTGTTGTCGCAATTGGAGTTTGTAATCCTAAATTTTGCATGATTAGACTTTGTAACTCGAATGCATTTTCTCCTTGTGCGGCTCCTGTCCCCACTGCTCCCAAAAATTTACCAGTAGTGACTCTAGGTGTAAGCTCATCTAACCTATCCAGATGTCTTCTGAATTCATCTACCCAAACAGCTACTTTCAGGCCAAATGTAATTGGTACTGCTGCTTGACCATGTGTACGGCCTAGCATTACAGTATCTCTTTCTCTTTCGGCCAAGTCACACATAGTAGAAAGTAATTTTTTGAGGGTTTCTTGCTGTAAATTGATACTATCGCGTATTTGTAATGCTACTGCAGAGTCAACAATATCATTACTCGTAGCGCCTAAGTGTATGCACCAGCCCGAGTCACCGGCAGCTTCTGCCATTGCTTTAGTTAATGCCATAATGTCATGTCTAGTTTCTCTCTCTATTTCGTCAACTCTATCTGCAGTTACAATTTCTGGTTTTGCAATTTCTGCAACTTTATCATAATCTTCAGGACTAACTCTTCCAAGTTGACAGTGGGCCCAAATCAATGCTCTTTCAACATCTAATTGTCTCTCATGTCGACCTTCTCTCGACCAGATTGACTTAGCCTCATCTCTTCCATATCTATAGTCCAATGGTGATACCGTCACGTTGTTCCCCATTATTCCGAGACGCTTTCCATGTTTGATTATAACCCTATGTTGATAGTTGAATTTTAGTAAGATTCCACGTACCTCTTACTCCATCCCAACTTTTTTCTCCTTCACAAATAATTGTTTTTTTGAAATGAGGAGCATTTAGGGTAATAGTCTCAAATTCTCCTCCTTCCCCATCCAAATTAAATCTATATTTTTCGGAGAGAATGGTTAATTCTTTTAGACAATCTTTAGTGATTCTTTTACCAAGCCATTTTTCATCTAAACCTTCTGAAGAAACAGAAACTATTCTAACATCAAAACCATGTTCAATTAGAGAATTCATATGTTCTGAGGGTCTATGATGCCATAATGGACAGAAAGAAATAAGATTCAACCTCTCACACATTCTTTCAATCCTAGTTTTTTGATAGTCAGATCTCAATGCACCTACTACAATTGCATCTAAAGAATCTTGAATTTTTCTAATTTCTCCCTCAAGTTCATAAATTTCGTCATTTTCTATTCCTGATGAGTTTACTTCAATCCATTGTACTCCAATAGATTCTGCTTGAAATTTTGCAATTTCAGTATTTTGTAGTTGAAACATCATCGAATCATCCCCAATTATTTTTACAGTAATCATTGCTTCTAAAGACCATCCTTGCATTAATGCCCACCATGACGCATAGGTGGAATCTTTTCCTCCAGAGGCTAGGACTGCAACTTTCACACTTGTCCGAAAACGTCATTGACCATGAATGCCACTATTATTCAGCCTTCTAACTGTCAAGATTCATAAGACACCTTCGTTGGTTGCAGTCTGATTAACATGCAGCCAAGCGGACGCGGATATGACCATGGAGTATCTACATTCTCCCCAGATGGTCGACTTTACCAGGTAGAATATGCTCGAGAATCGGTAAAAAGAGGGACTACAACAGTTGGACTTAAATTCAAGGACGGAGTTATCTTGATAGTTGATAAGAGAATTTCAAGTAAATTAATCTTAACAGATTCCATAGAAAAGATGTATCAGATAGATGACCATATTGGAATTACCACTTCTGGTCTAGTAGCTGATGCCAGACAGTTGGTTGATAAAGCAAGAGTCCAATGTCAGGTAAATAAAATGACTTATGGAGATTCAATCGCTATTACCACATTAGTTAAGAAAATGTGTGATTTTATGCAATCATTCACACAATATGGTGGGGCAAGACCATTTGGTACTGCTTTACTTATCGCAGGAGTGGATGATGAGGGGATTCATTTGTTCGAGACAGATCCATCAGGTGCATATCAATCATATCAAGCCGGTGCGATAGGTCGTGGAAGATCTACTGTAATTGATCATTTCGAGGATCATTGGAAGTTGAATATGACCAAGAATGCGGCAATAAAACTTGGTTTAGAGGCTTTAAGAGAATCACTTGAAGATGACCTAAATAGAGAAACTGTCGAGATAGCAGTTGTAGATTCTAATGGGTATGAAAAGTTAGATAGAGAATCAACATTGAAGCAATTAGATAGATTGTAAGTATTTTCGAACCTACAATTCTAAGTCCTTCCCCCTTTCTCACAGTTCATGGTAAGTCTTGATGATGCAGTTCTTGCCCGTCTTGAGAAGGGTGGTTCAAGATATGAAATTCTTGTGGATCCAGATTTAGTAGATGCTTGGAAGAAAGATCACTCCTCTGTTCCAATAGACGATTTATTGGCAACTGATCAGATTTGGAATGATGCTCGAGCAGGTGATAGACCTACTAATGAAGCTTTGATGAGTGTTTTCGGCACTACTGAGATTGTTGCTTGTGTTGAAAAAATCTTGAATGAAGGGACAATTCAATTAACTACAATTCAGAGGAAGAAAATTATTGCAGATAAGAAAACTAAGATCATTCATCAAATTGCGACTACTGCTACTGATCCAAGAACAAAGTTACCGCACCCACGAACTAGGATAGAACTAGCTTTAGATGAAATAAGGTTCTCAATAGACCCATTTTTACCAGTCGATCGTCAAGTTCAAGATGCAATTAAACTTCTCAAGCCGATAATACCTTTGTCATTCATAACAATACGTCTTGCATTCAAGGTACCTGGGTCTGATTATGGCGGAGTGCATCGAATTGTAAGAGAATCTATCAAGAAAGAAGAATGGCTCAGTGATGGTTCTTGGGTCTGTGTGGTAGAAGTTCCTGGAGGTATGAAAAATGAAATTATTAGCCAAGTTGCTCAGAGGTCTTCAGAAGTTTCTGTAAAGGAACTAGACTGAGTAAACCCCGTAGGGGTTCACATCAAGGTTATGAAGGGAGGGTTGGTCGCGCGGGCCGATAACATGACTGAAAAGAAGAACGCGGCCGGGCCGCAAGACAATCAACGAGACACCCAACTCGTTGCACCTGGAGAAGATCTAGGTGAATCAAAGGGTCATGAATTAGGCCATGGCGTAATAGCTATTGATGGCCGTATTCGTGCTACGAAAAACGGAAGAATGAATGTGAATGGTAACACTATTTCCATTGAACCAAGAAGAACTGCATATGTTCCAAGGCCTGGAGATTTAGTAATTGGATATGTCGAAGGTTGTACTAACAACATATGGTTTGTAGATATAGGTGCTCCATTCAACGCAATATTGCCAATGAGCCTTGGTCCATCTAAAGCAGATTTTGGAGGGACCAGGAGTGTGATAGATATTGGCGAAGCAATACTGTGTAGAGTCCAAGAAGTAGAAGAAACACATTCTAGTGTGGTTACTATGAAAGGTATGGGATTACGCAAAATTCGATCAGGTGCTGTTGAGAACATAGATCCACATCTTTTGGGCAGACTCATAGGTAAACAAGGAAAAGCACTGAGACAACTCAAGGAGGAATCAGAATGCAGAGTTATCGTTGGAGACAATGGAAGACTTTGGATAGATGGAGATTTCAATGGAACACTAGAAGTTCGAAATCGACTCCGTTCACTAACTGCTGAAGCAAAAGCAGTAACACTAGGAGGTGTAGCATAATGGGATATGGAGATGTACAAATGATTGATGCCAATGGCATCCGTAATGATGGAAGGAAAGCAGGAGATGTGAGGCCAATCTCAATTGAGTTAGGAGTAGTTCCCGTAGCTGATGGTTCGTGTCGGATGAAATGGGGTGCCAATGACGTTATCGCTGCAATATATGGCCCTATGGAAGCTCACCCAAGGAAAATCCAGAGACAAGATAGAGCTGTTCTAGATGTCAGATATAATATGGCACCTTTTTCAACCTCTGATAGAATTAGACCAGGTTTTAATCGAAGGAGCAGAGAAATTAGCAAAGTTACTGCAGAAGCTCTAGAAAGTGTTGTGATGTTAGAATTATACCCTCGTTCTAAAATCAGAGTAGAAATTGAAATTATTTGTGCCGAGGCAGGTACTAGATGTGTAGGTTTAACCGCAGCATCAGTTGCCCTTGCTCATGCAGGAATTCCTATGACTGACTTAGTAGTTTCAGTGGCATCTGGTAAAATAAACGATGTAGTAGTCTGTGATTTGAATAAGGCAGAAGATAATTACGGAGAAGCAGATTTACCTATGGGAGTACTTCCTAATTCAGGCGAATTAGCGTTCCTCCAGATGGATGGCGACTTATCTCCTGAAGAATTCCAAGAAGCATGGGATTACAATATGAATGCAGCAATGGTAATACATGGTTATTGTGTTGAAGCATTGAAAACAGGGAGGTATCCTCAATGAGTATTCCTTTAGTTCCTCAATTATTGAGAAGTCATCTCAGAGAATTAGCAGAAAATAATCAGAGATTGGATAACCGGTCTCAGTTTGAAGGAAGAGATGTAGAAATAGAAGTAGGGATACTTGGAAATGCTGAGGGATCAGCTCGTGTTAGAATGGGAGATACTATCGTTCTAGCTGGTGTAAAATTTCAGACTATGACTCCTTACCCAGATAGGCCGAATGAAGGTGGTTTAATGTGTATGGCTGAAGTAAGGCCAGTTTCAGGAAGACAGCATGAAGCAGGGCCTCCAAGTGCTGAATCTATTGAGTTAAGCAGAGTAGTAGATCGTGGAATAAGAGAATCAGGATGTATTGACACTTCTGATTTATGTATTATTCCCGGTGAAAAAGCATGGCAAGTTATTCTTGACCTCTTTGCAGTTTCAGATGATGGTAATTTATTCGATGCATTTGCATTGGCTGGAATAACTGCATTACGTAATGCAATTATTCCACAGGAAAAATTTGAATTAGGTGAGGACAGACCTTTGGTTGTTTCAAAAACACCAATAATGTGCTCATACCAAAGAGTTGGTGGCAGATTTATCTTTGATGCAAACGGTAGAGAAGAACTGGGCGGCGACGAAAGAATCCATATTACATTAGGTGATGATAATCACGTCCATTCATTACAGAAGGGTCTTAAGGGAGCCTTCACGGCCGCTGAATTTACTGAACTTATGGAAGAGGCTCGTAAAAAGGGTGAAGAACTTAGAAATATGGTTCATTCATTAGAAGGAGGCAATTAAAATGGCAAAAAGAACACAGAAGTCCGGAGCAACAGCAAAATTCGGAGCTAGATACGGTGTCAGCGTACGTCGAAGAGCAGGCTCAGCAATCGCCAAAAAATCAAAATTTTACACTTGTCCAAAATGCCAATATAAAAAAGTTCGAAGGCAAGTTGCTGGAATTTGGGAATGCAAAAAATGCGGATACAAATTCACAGGCGGAGTTTGGGAACCATTCACTAGAGCTTCTGATTCCAATAGTAGAGTTATTCGAAGAGGAATGGAAGGTGCAACTGCTACAGATATGACTGTTATTGCTCAACAAGCGGCTCTTGATTATGAGCGAAAACTTGCCGAGGAATCATCTAATGATGAAGAAGAATGAATCTTCCCATTTCGAATTAATATTCACTCATTCTGATGCGCAAGCACTGGCTGCAAGCTTAGTTACAGAATGTAATTTCGTTTGTAATGTTGATTTAATAACAGTTTCACAGTCAGCGGAAAGTATTGTCGACTTGAGAGCAAGATGGAATAGCCTGATGCGTGGGTTGATAGCATCAGAGCATGCCCTTAGTGCCGCAGGAGAGGATTAAATGGACCAATCGACACCTCAAGATATCCAAGCCTTAGTACAAGAGTTACAATTATCTCGTAATCAAATTCAAACGGTTTCGACACAAATTAATGAAATTACTTTGACATTGGAATCTCTATCTAAACAGGATAAGAATAGGCCTGTTTTTAGAGCCGTAGGAAATTTATTATTAGAAGTAGATGACAGAGATGAATTAGTTAAAGAATTATCTACATCTAAAGAAACATTCGAATCTCATTTAGAAAGAATGGTTGAGAGAGAAAATGAATTAAGAACTCAATATGATTCAGTTGTTAGTTCTTTAGAATAATAGGGTGCTTTTTATGAGTGATTCTTTAGAAAAAGCAACGCCTCTAGAACTCGATATGTTGATTCTTCAAAAGAAAATCTCCCAAGGAGACTTGGAAAATATAAGTGATTTTTCCGAAGATATCTTGAATCGTTCCAGAACAAATAACGAGAGAGATCATCTAATTGAAGCACGAGTAAGAATGGAGCGTGCATTATTGGGGATCGTAGATGTTAGTTTAGTTGGAAGTGAACTAAGATGGTGCGTAGATCGGCTGAATGCTTTATGTCCCGGTTCTCCATTACATGGTCTAGCCCTGCTAAATTTAGCCAATTGGCACCGAAATGTTGGAGAATCAATAATGTCTTTAGTCGTCCATGCAGATATTAGCAAAGAATACGGTCACCCTGAAGATATTATAGCTCTCTCTAGATTGGAAGCTGCAAGAATATATGTGACATTAAATGACCTTGATCCAGCAATGAGGCATTTATGGTCGGCAAGAAAATTTTTCACTAATACTAATATGACATCTGAAAGTCTAGTTTGCTCTCTTGAATGGTTAGATTTAGCATTGGAGGAAATCTCAGAAAAAGCTCCCGATATGGAATCTAGATTGGAAAATGCAGCACCTAGAGAATCTGCAGGAACGACTTGGATTCCTTCCAATCCGAAGGATATTGTAGAGATTGTTGAAGAGTTAATTCCTATACTAACTCAAAATTTATCGGGGGATAATAGAAATGATCTTGGATTGATTATCGATTCTTCAGATATGTTGGGGATTGATGAGTGGAAGAATATATTATCTCAACGGAAAAGTGAAATTCAGGACTTAAAAGTCCTCGCAGCACTCCAGTCATAGTTTATTAATTTCTTAATTTCTTTACTTCCCCAGTATAGATCATCAGGTATCTCGACACACCATCCTACTTCGACTATATTTTCATCATCAGAATCCCAACCATAGGGCTCAGGTTCTTCATTAATCTCTACCAAAACAACTACTCCGCCTTTAATTATCGAATCATCTTCAGATATAGCAACTCCTAACAATCCTGTTTCTTCGTATAATTCTCTTAGAGCAGTAACATCATTTTCTTCATTTTCAAGTTGTTTACCGCCCGGTAATTCCCATCCTCTTTCGATATGTTTAACCATCAACCAGCATGGTAAATCAATCTTATTTTTGGGTATTGCCCAGACAACTACCCATGGCTCATCAGTTTCCATTATCCATTTCCTCCATAATTTCTTTAACTAATATTTTTCCATTTTCATCTCCTTCAGCCGCTAATTGTCTTGCCAAAAAGAATGCTCCTGAAAGATTTCCTTGTTCTCTGAAGTTTGCAATTTTCTGATAGTCATCGATATCTATTTCTTCTTTCTCTATTTCACCATCCAGATTTCTCGTAAAGTTCTCTGGAGTAGACATATTTTGCATTTTCTTAAGAAAATCGACCCTATTCTTAATTATTGGTTCCTTCCAAGGAATCTTTTTCTTACCATCCATTTTAGCTTCCATTCTTTCCTTATATCTATCTCTGACTTTAAGCGTAGGAAAATATGTCTGTGCTTGATCATAACAGAACCAAGCCTCATCAAACTCACCCCTTCTTTCATGTAACTTCCCTAACTCCGTCCAAGTTTCATGATTTGATGGCCTTTGAGCTAGGATAATTCTCGATAAATACATGAACAATTCTTCATTGTCAAAATCTCTTAATCTCTCAATCCTTCTAGAAAATAGGATATTTGCTCTTACATCTCTCAAGTCTAGCATTTCAACTCTTTTTTTGAACTTCTGAGTTTCTTCGTTATTCCCTAAAACCTCCTTTGCCCATTTATCTGGGTCTAAAGGATCAATTCTCAAACCAGCATTCAGTAAATCCATTCCATTCTTGGTCAAATCAATATTTTTCAATTGACCCAATAATTCAGGATCTCTACCTAAAATTGTAAATAATTCTTTTAATACGGCCCGAATCCCTTCAACATCGGCCTTGAGTATCTTGATTTTTGTCAAAATTATCCAATTTTCCGGATTTGTAAAATCATAAAGAACTGCTTGTTTAGCACTTTGTTCTGCCCAATTTAGATTTTCTTGATTTTGTGAAATCTTAAGAAATTTCTCAGCCTGACTCCTGTGTCTATTGCCCAAACTTCTTCTTGGGTGTTGAAGTTTCTGATTGATGTCAACGCTTTCCATCTTTTGACCTCAAAGCACGGATTCATAAGGAGATTTGTCAATGCCAGGTGGTAAACTCGCATCAATTCCAATTTTACTTGTTAACCCATCTTCTGATCTGCTAGGATCTAGACTCGAACCTTTTTGATTAGAAAGAATGATGGTGTCTTTATCCGGTTGCCAACGTGTCATTAATGCCCATTCTACCCTTACTGGATCTGATGTATCAATATCTTGATCTACAATAATTACTTGTTTCATTGATGGATGTCCTTCTAATGCTGCATGTATCGCCTTTACTCCGTCTCCTTCATTTTGAGGAATTATTTGCACAACTGATGAAAGCCATCCACATCCTCCATCTGTTAAGTATACGTCACTACATGGTACTACTTCTGAAACAGCATTTTTGATTGTCGGTGCTCTTGGCATTCCCATCAAAGTTCTATGTTCAACTTCGCCCGGTATTAGTGCGTGAAATACAGGTTCATTTCTATGATGAATTGAATCATAAATTATTACATTCTCTTGCCTTACATCATCCACAGTTCCAGTAATGTCTACATATGGTCCTTCGTCATCTCTTTCTAACGTAATTCTAGCTTCCATAGCATATTCGGCATTAGCAGGGACTTGGATACCATTAGATAATTCTACCAATTTCAAAGGACATCCATGTAATCTTTTATGCAAAGCAGCTGCAACAGTTAATTCATCTAGATTTTCAGTGAATGACATTGCTGCCGCCAGAAGTACGACTGCATCTGCTCCGTTGATAACAGCAATATCTACACTTTTCCCTTCTTTAGCCGCTAAATCTGTCATTGTTCTAAGGTGTCTCGGTACAAATCTTGAAACAGTATGGTTTTCATCTCTCAAAAATTGTCTATGGAAAGACATATTTCTAATTCCATTATATTGTGCAATAATCACAGATGCTGATTGATATCTGCCGCGATCTTCTGGATAATGCCATGGGATTGGTATTTTGTTAAGATTTACTTTTTCCATAGTGTTTTCCATAACAGGTGCTTGGCTTGAATCAATAATTTCTGGCTCACAAGGGTTGTTCATAGCCCATGCTAAAATATCAATTAACTCGCCAGGACTTACATCAAATGTTTCACAAATCCTTTTTCTGGTTAGTACATTTAGTGCCGCAGAATGATTGGGTGCCTCAGTTAGGTTCTTGAAAACTAATGGGATATGATTGAAATCCCTTGAATTATTTAAAATTCCGTGTATTACGCTGGTTTTCGTATCAATTTTTTTAACATCAACAAGTAAATCCCGGAACGCCATGTTAACAACCCGATGCCATTTCGATTTCAATGTTAGCGAAAGAAAATGGGTTTTAGGGTCGAACTTCTACCCACTGCTCCCCCGTCATGCTCTTATACCACAGGTAGGTCGGCGGCCCGTCTTAGAGGTGTTATTGCTTGGGTAGAGGACTTTTCTCCGGATCGAAGATGAAAAGTGACCGCCGTAAATATCGCTGGAAAGAAAAGAGATTTCGCGACCGTGAGATTAAACGTCGTCAAGGTGGAGTTTTGAAACACGATCCTTTGAAGGGTTCATCGCAAGCTAAGGGAATAGTTGTGGAAAAAGTAGGTTTCGAAGCTAAACAACCAAACTCAGGAATTCGTAAAGCTGTCAAGATATCTCTTATCAGGACTGGAAATAAACTTACAGCCTTTGCTCCTGGAGATGGTGCAATTTCATTTATTGATGAACACGATGAAGTTTTAGTAGAAGGTATCGGAGGTCCTAGAGGTCAATCCATGGGAGATCTTCCTGGTGTTCGATACAAAGTAATCAAGGTTAACGGGGTCTCTCTTGATGAGATGGTTCGTGGCCGTAAAGAGAAACCAGTTCGATGAGGTGTTTGAATGTCTGAAGAAAATCAATCTACACAAGTATCTCCTATAGCTGGTATAGGAACTATGGTTTTTGGTAAGTGGGATGCAACTGATGTTACATGTTCTGATCCGGGACTTGCTCCTTACATCAATCTGACAACAATCGGCACCCCTCATAGTGGTGGAAGACATGCAAATTCATGGTTTGGTAAATCGAAATTATCAGTTGTTGAGAGATTCATTAACAACTTAATGCGTTCAGGTCAGTTTTCCGGAAAGAAACAGCACTGTGCAAAAGCTTTCGAGAGTGCATTAGATGCAATCTCTGAGAGAAAGGATGAGAATCCTTTGCAGGTATTTATTGATGCAATAATTGAATCTGCTCCATGCGAGGAAACTACGAGAATCAAGATGGGAGCAGTAAGTGCTCCTAAAGCTGTAGATTCATCTCCTAGCAGACGCTTAGATATCGCTTTGAGAAACCTTGGAATTGGTTGTGCTTCTGCAACTGCAAAAAGTAAGAAAACTTTGACAGAAGGAATTATTTCTGAATTAACTAAAGCAGCTAGTGGAGATGTTGGCTCTTTCGCAGTCAGTAAGAGAGACGAAGTAGAGAGAATCGCATCATCTGCAAGATGATTCTAGTTTTATTCTTAGACTCCTAGTAACAACCTGTATCACGTAGTGATACAATCGGCTTTATGAACCGAAGTTGGGTCGGCGGGCTATCATAAGGTGATTGTATGGGTCGTAAAGAAGACAACATAAAGCGAGCAACTGAAGTTATGCACGTTAGAGAGAAAATAAGAAATCTTGCTATTGCAGCGCATATTGACCACGGTAAAACTACACTTTCTGATAATTTGATTGCGGGAGCAGGCATGATGTCGGAAGATTTAGCAGGTAAATCTCGTGTTTTAGATTTCGATCAGCAAGAGAGTGCTAGAGGAATTACAATTAACGCAGCAAGTGCATCAATGGTTCACGAAATCGATGGCGATGATTATCTAATTAATTTAATCGATACTCCAGGGCACGTAGATTTCGGTGGAGACGTTACTAGAGCCATGCGTGCAGTAGATGGTTGCATTATATTGGCATGTGCTGTTGAAGGAACAATGCCTCAGACAGAAACAGTCGTTAGACAAGCACTGAAAGAAAAAGTTCGCCCAGTACTTTTCATTAACAAAGTTGACCGATTAATCAATGAATTACAGATTGATGGCCCTGAGATGATGAAGAGGTTTGAGAAAATTATTACTAAAGTCAACAAATTAATTGCTACCTTCGCACCTGCTGAGTTATCTAAAGAATGGCAAGTTTCTGTACAGAAAGGAACTGTGGCATTTGGTTCAGCATATTACAACTGGGGAATGTCAATACCATATATGACTAAATCAGGTCTTAATTTCAAAGATATCTTTGAACACTGCCACAATGACGAACAAAAAGAATTGGCTAAGAAAGCACCTGTTCATCAGGTTCTATTAGATATGGCAGTAGAGCAATTACCATCTCCATTAGTTTCCCAGAAATATCGTATTCCAAATATTTGGCAGGGAGATCTTGACTCAGAAGTAGGTAAATCAATGCTTGAAACAGATCCAGATGGCCCTCTTCAATTGATGATTACAAAGATATGGATGGACCCTCATGCTGGAGAAGTTGCTGTTGGTCGTGTATATTCGGGTTCGATTAAACATGGTGAAAGTGTTTGGGCAATTGGAGCTGCGAAGGCAGAGAGAGTACAACAGGTTAGTATGATGGTTGGAGGAGATCGAATACAAGTGCCGGAAGTTTCCGCAGGAAATATTGCTGCATTGACCGGTGTCAAGAGTGCTGCAGCCGGTGTAACCATTTCTAGAGACCCAGAGGCAACTCCTTTCGAAGCAATTAGACACTATTCAGAACCTGTGGTTACTGTTGCGGTTGAGCCAAAATCAATGAAGGACTTACCTAAGTTCATCGATGCTCTTAGAGGATTGGCCAAAGCAGATGCATCATTACAAGTTACTACTAATCAAGAAACCGGAGAAGCTCTTTTAGCAGGGATGGGTGAATTACATCTTGAAATTACAATTTTCCGTATGCAAGAAGAACAAAATATCAAGGTTAAGGTTAGTGAACCTATTGTAGTATACCGTGAATCAATTGAAGGTAGTAATAGCGGAAGACCATTTGAAGGTAAATCTCCAAATAGACATAACAGATTCTACATAGAATGTGAACCATTGCCGCAAGATGTCATTAACGCACTTAGAGAAGGTCACTTTGGAGACGGCCCTGTTAGGACGAAAGATGCTAAAGATGTAGGAAATAAGTTTGCAGAGTTTGGTATGGACAAAGATTTGATGAGGAAGATTTATGCAATAAATGCAACGAATGTTTTTGTTAACGATACTAAAGGTATCCAGAACCTTCATGAAACTAGAGAATTAATGATTGAAGGCTTCAATGATGTTTGTAAGAAAGGACCAACTGCTGAAGAACCTCTTATGGGTGTTTTAGTTAGATTAGTAGATGCTAAACTTCACGAGGACGCGATCCATCGTGGTCCCGCGCAAACAATTCCTGCTGTTCGTAATGCAGTAAAGGGTGCTGTATTGAGATCTAGAGCAGTAATTTTCGAACCAATGCAAAACATTAGGATCGATGCTCCTAATGACGTGATTGGTGGAGTGACTAGAGAATTAACAACTCGCAGAGGAATAATCGAAGATATGCCTGTCGATGGTGGAACTGCTAGTGTAATTGGTAAGATGCCAGTTGCAGAATCTTTTGGTTTCTCCAATGATATTAGAGCGGCCAGTCAAGGAAGGGCTGTTTGGAATACTGAGAATGCGGGATTCGTACAGTTACCTGCTGCTTTATTCCATAAGGTTACAGGAGAAATTAGGCAACGTAAGGGTCTGAAAGAAGAGATTCCTGGTGAAGCTAATTATCAAGATTGATTAATTCTTCATCCTTTAGAAGGATTTCCTTTTTGTTAGGTCTTTTCATTATAGATAATTCCAATCAATGATGGTGCTAATATCATACTTGCAACTAGAGAAAGCCCAATCATTATCGCGCAAAATAATCCAAATGTGGAGAAGAATCCCATACTTGATTGTGTAATTACCAAGAAACCTCCGATATCAGATAGTGCGGAACCAAACAATGCTAGTCCCGAAGCACCACCGACAATTCCAATAGAAGTAATTGTATCATGTCCATTTTCTTGTTCTTCTCTGAACCTTTCTACAACATGAATCACGTAATCAATACCCACACCTAAGGACATTGCGGCGATTGCTACAGTTACCATGTTTAGTCCATAGCCAGCAACTTCGATTAATCCATATAGCCATATTATAACAATAAAAATCGGAGTTGTGGTAATCACTGCAATACCAAAGCCTGAGATCCCCCAGAAAATACTCAGTCCGAGAGTTAAACCTGCAAAAATAATACCTACTTTAGAACTTACTAAAAATGTCATTATTCCTCCGGTGAACATCATTGCAAGTATAGTCTTCACAGAGTAAATAACTTTCTTTTCTCTAATCATCCCTAGTCTTTCCGTGAGTTTATGTTCATCTCTAAAGCCCCACCAAAGAGTGAATGTGCAGAATACTAATCCTAAGAATAATGTTGACTGCATTTCATTCTGCATAGAATCAGCTGCCACAAATCTAGTCACAGGGTCTCCTGTAGGTATTGCCCACGTGACAGGATAATCATCGGAAATAAATGCGGAATTTATGTCTCCTCTCTTTACAATGTTAGTGGAAGAAAGATTCTGAAATGGCTGCATATCATCCATGAGTTGATCCAAAGCTGGCCCTATCTTTGCAAACTGTTCTGCATTTGAAAGACCAAATCTCATTGTCATGCGCGTATATTTCGGCGTCTCGCCAGATTTATCTAGCCATGGTTTTTCAAAATCAATAATTGTACTTGCTTGAATATATTCAGAAGTAATTGTTGGCGGTAAAGCAGGATAACCGCCACTAGCAGGTACCCCTCTAGTCAAAATAAAACCATATAGGAAAACTAAGCAATCTCTATCTTCTAAAACAGGTATCTTTCTTATCCCCACTCCTGGATATAATAGACTCATTGTTTCACAGTCAAGCCCTCCATCATCTTCTGTTGAATCCCATCCTGCTTCTTCAAAAGGAGTAATATTCTCGTACATCGCAGCTTGTGCAAATATCAATATTTCATCTAACGCTATTAGTTCAACTTCTCCTGAAGGGGTCCTTGAGATCTGATCCGGGTCTAATTCTCTATCGTGAGAATTCATATTTTCCCTAGTTTCAGTTATAGCTTTGATAACCTTTGGATTTGCAATATCTCCTTCAACCAATATATATCCTGGCTCTCCATCCATAAATCTTTGATTGACAAGGAAAACACCTTGAGCAAAATCTGAATCTTCATCTAAGAAATCATCAATCTGAAAATCTCCTTCAAGAGAATACATTAGAGGAGCAGCTAACAATGTTATTAGTAGAGCAATAATTGCTACAGAGGCTCCTTTATTCGCAGAAAATGAAGTTAGATTTACTAACCATTCTTTAGGAATAATATGTATTTGATCTTCATTGTCTTTTTCTAATTTACCTCTTTTATCTAGCCATAAATCGACATCTAACCTTACCAGAGGTACCCAAAGTCCAGTTAATAGAAAAGCCGAGGCAACTCCTAAACCGGCTTCAATTCCAAAAGATCTCAACGCAGCGATATTTGATGTGAGATTGGCTAGAAAAGCCACAATCGTTGTAGTTGATGTCAAAAGAATGGCCCTACCTACACGTGAAATAGACTCTTCAGCAGATTCTTTACTTGATTTCCCTTTCTTCCTTTCTTCCTTATATCGATGTAATGCATGCAGGCTATCATCTATACCCAAGGCTAAAATTAGGATTGGTAGCAAATTAGAAAACTGTGATCTAAAAATAATTTCTAAACTATATTTATTTCCAAAAATAATACTCCAACCGATTAATCCTTGCATCCATAACAAAGAAAGAACTAATCCTGTACACACAATTATAACATCTGATAATCTTCTCAAACTAAGCCATAATAATATAATAACTACAATAGCCATTAAGATAATCAAATATACACTAGAAAGAAGTTCTCTATTTACTTCAACATTTGGGCCTTCTCCCAACAGTATTGTTGCTACTAAATCATCCTGTGCTCTCAAATCTTCTTCTATGGAGAGATATAACCATTCAACTGAGCATAATGGTTGTTTATTCTCTTCTTTCTCTTTGCATTCATCTATAGTGTATCTAATAGGGTCGGTAGAAAGCTCTACGCCTTCTAGTTCATATCCCCATTCATTACTTGCATTCATCCATGTAAATGTCCATCCTTCATTCTGCATTTTTTGTCTATCTAGATTTAGTATTAGCCATGCTGAAGATGCGGACCATCTTCCATAACCCCATGAATCTGCTTGTATAGTCCCATTTTCACCCAATGTCCCTCCTATTGGGCCTAATAATGAGCTATTATTATCCTCCACAAAGGCTCTATCTATGGAAAGAAATCTTAGAAATGCTCCTTTACTATTATTTGCCATTCTGTGTGCGGCTAAATCAATGTGTTCTTGAGTTATATTTTCATCATCAAATGTCAGACATTCTAGAACTCCACAATCCGACCAATTTGTAGGTGCATCTTCCATTCTGAGAGTCTCAGGATTAAATTGTGGTTTAGTTAAAAGAGATTCATCTGCCATGAATACTCTAAATTCTGTAGCTAAATCTAGTACTCCAATAATTGGCTTCCCCGATATTTCCGATGCAAATGCCAGATAGTACTCTGAAATTTCATGTTCTGATAAGAAACTAGCTTTCCGATCGATTTCTCTTAGAACTGATAAATTCAGAATTCCTCCCAATGGTTCATCTTGACCCGAATTAACTCCTGAGAATTCATCTATTTGAGAGACTTCCGAAGGCATTTCACCAAAATATTCCGAGTCTTTAACAAATAATCCGAAGCCCCAAATATTTCCAGCTCCTGAGAATTCTTCTCTCATTACTTCTGCTGCTTCTAATTCTGGGGATTCCAAATTGTATGATTCAATATCAATAGGAGTTAATGTAGCATTGAATCCGGGAATCATCAATAATGACAGTATCAGTACTGCCAGATGTACCTTCTTCCTCTTAGGAATTAGTACTGATGCAACTTTCCTGAAGTCTCTCATGGGTATATCATGACTAATCTCGTATATGATTCATTGTAATTATTCATAATCCAGATTCTTTCAATTTTTCCAACGCTTGTATCTGTTTCTTTGTTAATTTTTCAGGTTCTAATATCGATAATTCGATATCCAGAGGACCTCCATCATGTCCGTGCCCATTCAATCTTCTCCTATCTCCAATTTTACTATTTGCAGGTATATCAATTTGTATTCTTTTATTGGAGGGTGTTCTAATTTCTATTTTGCCACCAAGAATCAATGTGCTATAACTAATTGATACTTCTTGAATCAACCTTCCATTTTCCCATCTTCTACCTTCTTCTGCATCCAGTCTAATATTAATAATCAAATCTCCAGGTTCGCCATTAGGATGCTCATTACCCATTTTTTTCAATCTTAACTGCTGTCCTTGTACTGCACCTGGCGGAACTTTAACAGTAATTGTTGATTCCCTTGTTGTAATTCCCATTGCATTACATTCTATACAACTTTTTGTGGTACCAAATGTAGTTCCGTTACATTTTTTACAAATTTTAAGTCTTCTATGATTAAATTTGATTTCCTTTCCTTTTTTTGCATCATCTAGAGAAACGTCCAATGCAGATTCAATATCGCTGCCTCTTTTAATCTCATTATTTGGACTGCTAGAACTTCTTTCTCTTTGTTGATTAAAATTATTTCCTGACCTTCCTCTTCCACCAACAAACTGTGAAAATATATCGCCAATATCAACACCTCCAGAAAATCCTCCTCCGAAACCAGAGAAGGGATTCCCATTGCCGAAAATATCATTCATTCTATCTCTATTATCATACTCTTTTCTTGATTCTTTAGTTCCGATCTTATCATAAGCAGATTGTATTGACTTGAATTTTTCTTCAGCCGCTGCATCATTTGGATTTCTGTCAGGATGATACTGTCTTGCTAATTTCCTGTAAACTCTCTTTATTTCTGCATCCGTAGCATCTTTAGTAACTCCCAAGATGGTATACGGGTTATCGTCCATGATTACTACTAAAGGCTCATATATTTTCAACCCTATTGATTTATTCCTTACAATCGATGCAGTCAAGACCTATATCCTCTAGGATGGATTATGCCAGTAGGTTGGGCTTGCTTTAGGAATTATGTTGCACATGCAGAAGAAATTGGTGGCGATATTACTGATTATCCTAGATTTTTTATTATGCCAGAGTCCTCCCATGTCCTCTCAGATATTAATGGTAAAAATGTAATAAAATTGATGAATGATAATGATCACATAGATCATGAAGTGGAATTGGTAATCAGATTAGATGAAAACTTGTTCCCCGAATCCATGTGTGTTGGATGCGATACAACTAATCGTACTCATCAGGGATTAGCTAAGCAAAAAGGTTGGCCATGGACTGAAGGTAAATCATTTAGGGGTTCAGCAGTTTTAGGAACATGGAATGATTGGGATGAAAGGGTCAAAGAAATTTCCTTATTAGTCAATGATGAACTAAGACAGAATGCGAAAACTAGTCTGATGGTACATGATATTGATACCTTACTTTTCCATCTTAAAAAATGGTATGATTTATCTCCCGGAGATTACATTTGGACCGGAACACCAAAGGGAGTTGGGCCTTTGAAAATAGGTGACAGAGTCTATGCTACTATGAGAAATATTGACGGAGATATAGTTAGTGAATTAGATGCTATATGCATTAATTAATTCTTGTTAATTGCATATCAGTAAGTTGCCTTAGAACTTCCAATGCAGGAGATGGTTTGAGTCCATCAAGAATACTATGCGCTTCTGAGTGATATCTCATTGCTCTATCCATGGCATAATCAATAGATCCATTATTTCTTAATTCTTCAACTGCTTTAGCTAAGTCTTCATCAGAGCATTTTCCTTTACCATATACTTTTGAGAATGTGGGCAAATCATTCCCACTATCTAATGCATGAATCGCGATTAGTGTTTTTTTACCTTGAACTACGTCAGAGCCAGCCGGTTTACCTAGAGTCGCGGTATCTCCTGTGATATCAATCAAGTCATCCATTAACTGGAAGCATAATCCTAATTTAAGTCCCCAAACTGCCATGTTTTCTACAGTTTCTGAATCGGCACCAGCAAGCTTTGCACCTGTCTCTGCACAAGTTTCAAACATCGCACTAGTCTTACCTGCAATCATAGCAATATATTCTTCTTCACTAACATATTCTCTTTGTTCGAAGTCGAAATCTTCCTGTTGCCCTTCTGCTACTCTTCTTACCATCTCACCAATAGACTGAACTAGAAACTTAAGATTCTCAGGACTAATCTCATCAGAATCTGCTAATATCTCAAATCCAACTGCGAGCATTGCATCTCCAGCATTTATTGCAGTTGCATCATCGTATTCAACATGTACAGCATTCAACCCCCGTCTAATAGGGTCTTGATCCATGATATCGTCGTGAACAAGTGTGAAGTTGTGTATAATTTCTATACTTGAGCCTAGAGTGTAATGTCCCTCATGCGCGTTTCCGGTTGCTTCTCCTACTAATCTAGGGAGAATTGCTCTGTATCTTTTTCCTCCACCTGTAAAAAGATGTGTCATAGCACCGTGCAGTCTATTTTGCCTAATCTTATCCATTGATTTCATTATTTCCTTTTCTACAACTTCTTTATGTCTACTAAGTGCCGATTTCAGCTCCTGACTATCTGATTTATTATTTATTGATAGCCTGCCACAATTAATTATATTTGACGATTTACTCTTTAGTAATGCTTCCATGTCTGGATAATCAGGCTCTATGAAATGTTTCCAGATCATTCTGAACCATGGTGCAATTATGGCATCGGCCCATTCATTTTCACCTTCTAACATGTGAATAATTTCTTGATGGTTGAGCCATTTTGTTTCCTTTATTTCATTCTCATTAATTGATAATTCGGGTGTCGCTCTGACTATTATGACATGATCTATTTCATGTTCAATCCATTCATCGTCCCATCTACAACTATACTCAAACCTACCTATGTGATTAAACTCCCAATTAGATGAGACCTCTTCAGGAATTCCTAATTCTTGGAACATCTTTCTTTTACTGGCATGAATGACTCCCTTTATTGCATCTCCATTCTCATTTTCAATATCTAAAGGGTGACTGCAACAACTATTGGCCCATATTCCTGGAAACGTAATTTTTTCTATAGCCCTCTGCTGCATCAGAAGTCTATTTTCTGAATCAAAGATTAGTACACTAAATGCCCGATGTCTGATTCCTTTACCTCTGTGGCAATCTATCTTACTTGCTGAATCAATAACTTTGTCATTTTTATCTACCACTAGGCACATTTCTTTCATCATCTCTAGTTGGGATGAATCAAGTTTACTTAGACTGCTATCTTGGGTCTCTTCTCCCATGTTTCTCACCTCTCCGAGGACGATTACATATAATAGATGAATGATTAAATTACTTTAGTACCAATAGTATTGCCAGTTTGTAGAAGTTCAAGGATTCTCTCCGGTTTTCTTCCATCAATCATCCAAACATTAGTGATATTCTGAGCAATCTCACTTGCACTTTCGGCTTTCAGAAATATTCCTCCTGTGACATCTTGATTTGATTCATGCCTACCTGTAATTCCTTGTTCTCTAGACCACAGGGAGATTAGTTCTGAACCATCTTCATTAGGAGGTTTAGTCAGTAGCCCTTCAGTATCTCCTAGGAGGAAAATACAATGAGTAATGTCAGGAATTTCTTTACATATTCTTACCATTAGGTCATCACCTGATAATATTCCAAATTCTCTGTGATCATATACATCTACTACATCTCCGAAAGTAACTTGAACCATTCCTTCCTTTTCTTTATCCAATATGCTAACGTCTCCTTTGAATTCAGCCCCTAAGTCATTCGCCCACTTAGATGGTGGGTGAGAAATCCCTTCAATATTGAATTGTTTTAATTTATCTAATACATAATTATTTAATTCAATCATATCATTTCTTACATTCTTGACTGCTAACCTTTGTTGATCAATAATTTCTTTATCATATCCTTCCGATAAATTCCATTTTTTCGCTTCTAGATGGCCGAATGAACCGGCACCATGAACTATTATTACTGAATTTCCCCCCTCTATTAGTTCCGAAATAACTCTACAAACCGAATGAATTCTATCTTCCCGAACTACTTTGTATTGAGATTTATCTGTAATTAGTCCTCCACCTAATTTAATCACAATCTTATTCTTAGACACAGCCAACCCCATGTCTTCGAATAGAGTTACACATATTGCTGTATTCATTTCATTTTCTCTGCATTTCTAAACGATGGGTTCATTTCATAGAGTTTATTCGAAAGTTTGTGTCAGACCAATCCGATATTGAAAAATTCCAAAGATGGCTCCAATCACAATTAGATGATGTCAAGTCAATTGAGGATGTTGAAGAGAGAGAAAGACGCCAAATTCAATTAGAATGTGCAATACAAGAAACAATTAACTTTCGTAGTTTGATGAGTCTTGTCCAAGACATTGCTCCTCCTTTTGTTGAAAGAGACTCTCCAGTCAGGGTGGTGTCTGATGAGAAAGTTTCCAAAGAATCTTCAAGTGGTTTTTGTCCATCTTGTGAAAAGCCCATAACTTCTGACATTGATTTTTGTATAAATTGTGGAGAATTTATTTAATTATTCTTCTTCATCTACCCATCTTGCTCTTGCAACTTCATATTCAGGATTATCATTAGATATTTTAGTGATATATTTAGAATCTACAGATTCAACAAGGTAAACTGTAACTCCTGCATGCCAAATTGTTTCTCCATCTGCTTCCATTCTGGCCGTATCAATTTCTAGTAATGTAGGTAGTTTGTAATGTACCTTACCAGCTTCTGCAGCCGACCTAATACTTGATGAAAGATGAACATGTGCTCTTCCACTAGGGGTAATTCCAATTTCTAATAGATTCTCAGCTTCATCAGGATTACATGGGTAGAACAATGATGGAGGTATGTTGTCGGTAGGAAGATCTAATTCAATTTCAAGAGTATGTCCATATGTTGCCCTAATCATGTTACCTCTGACCTCATATCTTCCTTTCCCATCAGTTTCAGAAACTGCTCTAAAATGATGAGGTCTTAACCAATGGTATCTTCTCTCATTCTGTTTCTTAAATCTACTAATTATATCTTTTACATCAACCCAACCGTTGATATCCATTTCAAGGTCAAATTTCTCCGGAGCGTGTCTCAAAATCAATGCTAATCTTCTCGCTAGACTATCTCTTTCTCGTGAGCGTAGTATAAATTTCCCTTCTTCATTACATGCCGGACAAAGGTGGTCGTCGGAGTAATATCCGTGTCTACTGCATTCTCTAATCATATTATCAAACACTTCGAGTTTAATTTCTTTCAAGAACCTCACGGTGGATATAGTCTGGTCTGAACTATCAATTACTTGCCAATAATTATGTTGTATGTTGTTCTCGGAGATATATGAAGGCAGTGATTGTTGATTGGCTCAGGTCTCCCTTTCATAGAGCACACAAGGGTAAATTAGCAAATGTTCGACCCGACGAAATGGCAGGTCAAGTGATTAGAGAATTGATGAAAAGAAATAATCTATCTGGCTCAATGATTGATGATTTAATTCTAGGTTGCGCTTATCCTGAAGGAGAACAAGGTTATAATTTAGGGCGTTTATTGACATTTTTAGGTGATTTACCTAATACTGTTCCAGGAGCCACAATCAACAGACTATGCGGATCATCAATGCAGGCGATTCTTTCTGCAGCGGCACATATAGAAGTTGGTTGGGGGGATTGTATCTTAGTAGGTGGTGTTGAGTCTATGAGCCGCGTCCAAAGAAGAGGTTTCAATTGGAGTCCTTCTTCCGAATTAGAAGACAAATTTCCCGATGCTTACATCGGCATGGGTCAAACTGCTGAGAATGTTGCCAAGGCTTGGAATCAAACACGTCTGCAACATGAAGAGTTTGCTCTCTTATCTCATCAAAAAGCTGCATCTGCTCAAAGTAATGGTCTATTAGCCAATGAAATCGTAAGTATTCAAAGTGATGATGGAATAATAAGCGAGGATGGGTGCATACGTGGTAACACTAATTTGGAATCAATGGCCAAGCTTAATCCTGCATTTGGAGATGATGGATTAGTTACAGCAGCAACTTCTTCGCCACTAACTGACGGTGCTGTTTTCATGGTTGTATGTAGTGAAGATTTCGCAGAAAAAAATAATCTCAAACCTATTGCTAGAATTGTAGCAGGTGCTGTTACAGGTTGCGCTCCTGATGTTATGGGAATAGGACCCATCGAGGCAATTAAAAAAGTTCTAAAAAGGGCCAATTGGGATATAGATGATGTAGATTTATTTGAATTAAATGAGGCATTTTCTAGCCAAAGTCTAGCGGTAATTGATGATTTGCAGATTAATCCTGAGATCGTTAATTTACATGGAGGTGCACTAGCGATAGGACATCCTCTTGGCGCCTCTGGAGCCCGAATTACTGGTAAAGCCGCTAGTCTCCTTCAATCTACCAATTCTAAACGAGCTATAGCAACTATGTGCATAGGCGGTGGAATGGGAATTTCAATTGCCTTGGAAAAGATGTAAATTTTAGTTTACTAGATTAGCATTACAGTTCGGGCACTTATCATCAATTGATAGCTTACTTGGAATAACTGCAAGTAATGTCGAACAACTTGGACAGGTTGCTAATACTTCTTCTTCTGTCATTTTTTCTCTTATATCGCTAAGGTCTTCATTTAGTCTATTATACCAATTCTTGTATGTGGGGTCACGTATGGTTCTAACTCTTCTAAATGTAGTTAAAGATAATAAAATCAATAGAAAACCTTGAATTGTACTGGTTGTATCTTCTTTACTAAGTTCATTTAATCCAGATAATATGAAAATCAGTGACAACATAATCAATACAATCATTGCCATTGAATCTCCTCTTTTGTTTTTATTTTTGAAGGAAATTACTGCGAATAATGGCCATATAAGTATTAAAATTGAACAAATTGTACTGGAAAAAGTATATGTTGAGATTATTAAAAAGCACAATAATAAATCAATTATCATAAATCTGTATAGATGTTTATGTAGATTTTCCATTACTTGATTCGCCATCTTCGCACCCCCATGTCGATGTTTGTGTTGCGACGAACTCATCAATGCTCCCCCTCTGCGAGGTGTGTGACAAAGGACACAGGGGTTGAGATTCTCAGCTCAAGTTTGGAAAATAAAAGTGTCCTAATTATTGTTTCAGGTGGGATTGCTGCAGTCGAATCTGTACGTCTTTGTAGAGAATTTAGGCGTCATAGTGCCGAATTAACGATAATGATGTCAAAGGAGTCTGAAAAAATTATTTCTCCATTGGCATTATCTTGGGCTTCTGGGCAGGAAGTCATAACTGATTGGAAACCAGAAATGAAGCAGTTAGATAGTTATGACATTGTTATTGTTGCTCCAGCTACAAGAAATACTATCTCAAAACATATTCATGGAATAATGGATTCACCTATAATGATGGCACTGAGTGCAGCCAGAGGAAATAAAACTCCGATTGTTTTTGTCCCTTCAATGCACCAAGATTTGTTTGATGATCCGGTAACTACTGATTTGTTAGAAGAAATAACTCTGGAAGGAAATTATTACTTTGTAGATAGTGAGAAAGAGGGAAGAAGGAAACAACCATCACCTGCTGTGATAGTATCAAAATTATCCAATCTTGTCAATTCCTTTTTACCAAATAGAAGAAAGGTTGCAATCACTCTTGGTGCTACTAGGGCACCTATAGATTCTGTTCGTGCAATTCAAAATGCTTCATCTGGTAAAACTGGTTGGGCAATCGCAGAACATCTTTTCATGAATGGGCATGAAGTATACTGTATTGCAGGAAAAACCTCAGCACAACCAACAATTGAATTACCCAATATTATTCGTGCCGGATCTCCTGAAGAAATGCTGTCAGAATCACTTTCTTTAGCAAAATCAGAAATTAAACCAGATGTCTGGATACATTCTGCTGCTGTATTAGATTATTCTATGATTCCTGAAAAAGGTAAGAGGCCTAGTGGGCAAGATAAATGGGAAATTGAACTTCAACCTACATTGAAACATATTCCCGAGCTAACAGACTTAGTTGGAGATAGCATTAGGATAGGCTTCAAATTAGAAACCGGTGTTTCCGAAGAAGAGTTAATTGAAAAATCCCTTAATCAGATTTCAAAATATGGGGTTGATTTTGTCATTGCAAACATATTAGAGCAAATTGGAGACCAAAATTCACCAAGAGCTAGGTTAGTAAGTAATGAGGGGGATGTCAAAGTATTGCAGGATGAAATTGATATCTGTTTAGAGATTGAAAAAATCATTTCTGAATAGATTTTACATGCGGCACATTGAAGGATAATCTATTACTGGATATAATCATGACAAAGCATGGTAAGGCTAAGAGAGGGATTCCTCCAAAGTCAGATTTCAATGCTTGGTATCCTGCTATTGTCGAGATTTCGGATTTAGTCGACAAAAGGTATCCAATCAAAGGAATGGATGTATGGAAGCCTTATGGTTGGTCAACTATGAGGTTAATCGATAGTCTCACACGAGATGAAATGGAAAAATCAGGTCATCAAGAATATAACTTTCCTTTGTTAGTGCCGGAAGACCTTCTTGAGAAAGAAAATCATCTTGTTTCTAGACTCAAAGCAGCTAGGGAACAAGGAGTAGATCCATCAGAGCTTAGAATGGAGGAAGAAGATTCTGGATTTAAGAAAGAAGTCTATTGGGTTACAAAGGGTGGTGATAATGAACTTGATGTGCCAATGTTCCTTAGACCAACTTCTGAAACACCGATGTATACTATGTTTTCATTATGGGTTAGAAGCCATGCAGATTTACCATTAAAAACGTTCCAAATAGTCAATACTTTCCGTTATGAGACTAAGCAAACACGTTCATTTATTAGGGTTAGAGAAATACATTTTTTCGAGGCTCATACTGTTCATAAAGATGAAGAAGGTGCGACCAAACAAATAGAGGAAGATGCTCAAATTGTGCAAAAACTAATGAAATCTCTGTGTTTACCTGTTTTAGTCTCTAAGAGACCTGTTTGGGATACTTTCCCTGGTGCATGGTATACTACCGCAGTTGACGCAGTAATGCCAAATGGACGTACATTACAGATAGCTACTTACCACCATTACCGTGATCAGTGGGCTCAAGCCTTTGATTTGAATTATGAGGATATAAACGGTAATACTCAAAATTGTCATCAAACAACCTTTGGAATGTCAGAAAGATTGCTAGGAGCTGTAGTTGGAATGCATGGTGATGACTCAGGACTAATTTTACCTCCTTCAGTATCTCCTTACCAAGTGATTCTAATGCCAGTAGCGGCTCATATAAATGAGCAAGTATTGCCTAAAATTAAGGAGATCGCTGCCGATCTCAAATCAGCAGGATTTAGAGTTCATTTAGACGATAGAGATAAACGCCCAGGTGGCAAGCATTATGATTGGGAAATTAAAGGAGTCCCGATTAGGTTGGAATTTGGACCACGAGATCTTGCTGAAAATAAATGTGTTTTATCACTTAGAACAGGAGGCAAGGTAGAGGCTAGCTTGGATAACCTTTCAGAAACAATATCTGACAATTTGGAAATGATATCTGATCAATTATTGGAACGCTCTTCCACACATATGTCTAATTTAGTCAAGAAATTCCCAGGCTTCGAATCCACAAATGATGGTTTGAAACTGTGTTCCTCACTAGAAGATGGTATAGTCTATGAATTAGCATTTGATGGTAATGATGCCGATGCAGAACTTCTCGAAAAATCTACTGGATTAACTTTACTTGGTGATTCTATTGAACCTTATTCAGAACCAGAAAATTGTGTAATCACTGGTAAATTAACTACAAGAAAACAACACATTGCTCGAATGTATTAATTTTTCTTTTTCCTCATACCGAATAATGAGATAAATGAGAAAGTCATAATCAGCATTCCATCGAGCATATCTCCTTCTCCTGCTTGAGTCCATGATTCTAGATCTTGATAATTCATTATTTCATCCAACTTTAATTTAGGATTATCTTCACATTTTTTATCGCTTTCAATGGTGGACATTGTACTTATTTCTGAACTGCTATAATCTCCAACAGTTGTCGAAATTATTGTCATATTAGCATCATAAAGCCATGATGCCCAAGCATAAGGTTCTGTTTCAACATTGACACTTCTCAGATGAGTAAATGTGTTGCCATTTGCTTGCCAACTAACATTTCCACTATCTACAAGTTCTTGTGATCCATTTTGAGAAATATCCCAAACTATCGTGTAGCTTTCGCCAATTGTAACATTTTTAACAGTCCAAAATATTGTCAAAGTACTCCCATTGACTTGCTCAAAATTTTTGAATTCTATTTCCCCTGGTTGTTCTAAATCCTCACACAGTATAATAACTGAATCTGGAATAATTGCATCTACACCAACTAAAACATTTGAACTCACTAACAGTAAACCAATTATCCCTATTAATGTAAGAAAAAGTCTTCTCTTTGGCCTATTATCTAAATTGATAGTTTCTTCAACGTTTGAATCATTTTTTGGAGAAGGTAATATCACATCATGTGTGAATTCACTGTTTCCATTTTGAGTTACTTCTTCTTCGATTTCTTCAGGTGTACTAATTCCCATTTCGTCAAGAGCTTCTCTACCATAAATCCTTTCAGCCAGTCTGTAATATTCGTTATAAGACTCCAATTCTGATGGGTCCATCGACCCATCGAGTAATTCTCTAAGTCTTTCCCCCTCATTCATATTTGCTATTGGCAAACCGCTCCTTCATGAATGAAACCCAAGAAAGCATCTTGTTAAGGCAATTATTTACGTTTTATTACTGTGTTCGCAGCATTAATAATGGCATCAGAATTAATATTCAAATGCGACATTAACTCTTTTGTCCCCCCACTCTCGCCAAACCTATCATTCACTCCTACCATTTCTACTGGTGTGGGTTTATTTTTAGAAAGATATTCTGCAATACTGCCGCCCAAACCTCCAATTATTGAGTGATCCTCAACTGTCACAAAGCATCCACATTGTTCTGTAAGTTTGTCAATTAATTTTCCATCTAGGGGTTTTATTGTATGCATATCAACTACACAGGCATTAATTCCATCATTCTCCAACTTCTCAGCAGCTATTTTAGCTTCATTAACCATTACGCCGCAAGATATTATGGCAACATCATTTCCATCTTTGATGATATTTCCTTTGCCAATTTTTATTCCCTTTACGGTTTCTTCATCATAAATTCTTGGTACCTTATTTCTAGCAGTACGAGTGTATGACGGCTTACCATGATCTAGTAATTGTAATGTTAATTCTTCTGCAGAGAGGTCATCACATGGATGCATCACAGTCATATTTGGTATGGTTCTGTATATAGCTAAATCTTCTATTGACTGAGCACTGCTTCCATCAGTTCCTGTATGTATTCCTCCATGGCTTCCACAAATATGTACTACTAAACCTGGTCTAGCAATTCCGTTTCTTACTTGCTCAAATGCTCTCTCCGTAAAAATCGCAAATGTGCTTGCAAAAGGTATTTTTCCAGAAGAAGCCATGCCTGCGGAAACTAGCATCATATTCTGCTCCGCTATCCCCATAGAAACAGTTCTTTCAGGATATTCCGCCCTAAATAAGCAAGATTTTGTTGATTTCCCTAAATCTGCTTCTAAGACAACAACTCTTGGGTCGTTAGATAATTTCAACAATGCTGAACCATAACCATCTCTCGATGCCCCACCTGATGAAGGAGCACTCATGATAATTCCTCCAACGCTAATTTCAGCTCATCATCATTAGGTGCTTTACCATGGAATGCAGGGTTATTTTCCATAAATGATACACCTTTTCCTTTAATTGTGTGAGCGACGATTGCACACGGGAGGCTACGTTCGTTAGTTGCCTCTTCAATTGCTTCAACAATTTCGCCCATATTATGGCCATCTATCTCAATAATTTTCCAACCAAATGATTCAAATTTATTTCCAATATCTCCTATTTCCATTTGTACTTCCATGAAATCGTCATTTTGAATTCTATTTCTATCAATTATGACATTTAGGTTTCCAGCTTTATGGAAGTCTGCCGCCATTGCAGCTTCCCAAATTTGTCCTTCCTGAGTTTCACCATCACCAATCATAACCCAAATATTTCTTTCACTTCCATCCATCTTTGCTGCTATTGCACAACCCAAACCAAATGAAAGACCCATGCCTAAACTTCCCGCGGAAAAATCAACTCCATCTGTCCATTTCATGTCTACATGCCCCTGACAAATAGATCCGAGAGTTCTGAATCCATCAATATCATTTTTTGTTATTACACCCAAGTTATGAAGTATTGAGTATACTGCTGGACTTGCATGGCCCTTACTCATAATGAATCTGTCACGATCTTGCCAATCTGGATTATCTTTTTTGAATCTGAATCCTGTTCCATAAAGGCCGACAATCAAGTCTATTGCGGATAACGATCCTCCTGGATGACCTGCACCTGCTTTATGCACCATTTCAACAATATCTATACGACATTTTCTCGCCATTTCAATTAAATCTGCTTCATCAAGGTTAATATTAGCACCCCTTATGTTGACCTGTCATTGAAATTGGCTATTGATAGTTTGCAGTGCTGTAACTCCTATTGTTCAATACATTGGTTGATATTTGTTGAGTATATCGGACAGTTGTAGGAATATGATTGGGACGCCCCTTGCAGGAAATAATGACTGGAGAAAAGTCTTAGAAAATTTTTCTTTACCTTTATCTGTAAAAAATGATTCTTTGCTCGTTGAATGTTACAATATATTGGTTAAAGGAGGTAATGTTGATGTTGAATTGGGGACTAAACTATTCGAGTCTCCTAATTTATCAGGAATCTCTGCTCTTGCAGATTTAATTAAGAAATCACGCTTTGGAGATTATGTTTATTTTAACGATAATTTACATGTAAATACTACAAATATTTGTGTTTTAGCGTGTAGGTTCTGTGCTTTTCGCAAAGGTCCAAGGCATAATGATGCATATGCCCTTAGTGTTGAAGAATATTTACACCGAATAGAACCATTTAGTGAAATTATTGATGAAGTTCACTCAGTAGGTGGTTTGCACCCAGACTGGGATATCGAATATTATGAAAATTTATATCGTTCTGCAAAGAAATCTTATCCTCACATACATATCAAATCATTGACTGCTGTAGAAGTAAAACATATTGCATCCAGGAGTGGGCTTTCTGTCGAGGAAACATTGTTTAGGCTAAAATCAGCAGGATTAGATTCTCTTCCCGGTGGTGGTGCTGAAATTTTAGTTGATACTGTAAGAAATAGAATTTGTAGAGGTAAGGAATCATCTGCAGAGTATCTTACCATTCATGAGATAGCCCATAGTTTGGGTATTAAAACAAATTGTACTATGTTATTTGGAACCGTTGAGACAGTCAGGGAAAGAGCAATTCATCTTCATAAATTAAGGAGTCAACAAAATGCTAGTGGTGGTTTCCAATGTTTTGTCCCTTATCCTTTCCTCCCCGATAAAACAAGACTTCCTGAAGCACAGTTAGCCTCATTGAATGAAATAATTAGAGTAATCGCTATTTCAAGAATTATGTTAGATAATATTCCTCATATCAAAGCATATCGTATGAATATAGGAAGTAATGTTGCTTCTATTGCCATTAATTCTGGTGCTGATGATATTGATGGTACAGTCAATCATGAGGAAATAATGCATGAGGCGGGTAGTTCTGCCAGACTCGATAGTGATAGTGAAGAATTAGCTAAGATTATTGAGAATGTCAATTCTACACCTGTGAAAAGAAATACTACATATTCTAATTTTACTCGTTATAGAAGGAAACCTGATGACGATAATAGGAGACTTCCTGTAGCTCAATCTACGTCGTGATCAAATGTCTTGGGAAAATGTACTTGGCAGGGTTGCATTCGCAAATTGTGATCCAATTTTTGATGGACTTGAGGATGATTGGAAGATTCTACCGGCACCACCTTCTTGGTTGACCGGACATTTACTTAGGAGAGATTGCATCACTGCCCCAATACCTGCAGCGGATTTTGCCAAACATTCTGATGAATTACTTTTGATACCCAAACTCGGAATTGTAAGTCAGGGTGACGTCGGTTCTGTAATTCTATTTGGGACTAGGCCTATTGAGCATATGAGAGACATAGCTCTACCCTCTGATTCTTCTACTTCTAGAGCCTTATTAAAGTGGATACTGAAATCAATGAATCTTGACCCTAAGTTCAATGATAAGGGCCCCGATTTAACAGCGATGCTAGATGAATCAGATGGAGCATTATTAATCGGCGATAGAGCATTAATAGCTGCTCGGGATAATCCTGATTTAGTGAAACTTGATCTTGGTGCAGAATGGACTAGGAAGACGGGATTTCCAATGGTTTTCGGTGTTTTCGCGGCTCGAAAAGATTCTCCCATTCCAATCCTGAATAAAGCAAGTAATGATATGGTTCGTCAATATGATATTTTCTTAGATGATAATTCTTGGAGAGATCAAGTAATCAGAAGGACTTCCTTGAAGTTAGGTTTTTCTGAGAAAAGAATCTCAGAATACTTTTCTGTTGAAGTACAAAATAGACTTGACGATTTTTCTAAACAAGGTTTGGAGTTCTTTCTCGAAGAAGTTTGTAATATGGAAGGAGAAATTACTTGGCTTCCATCTCAAGAATAATTTAATTCTTTACTTGAAACATAATTAAGTAGATCAATTGCTACTTCACAGGATTCCGCGACAACAATCTCTGAGTCATCTTGAAATTTTCTAAGGGTGTCCATAGCAACCATGTCTCCGATTGCACCAAGTGCTTCTGCTGCTTCGTGTCTAACCATAACATCCTCCGATAAATCTGAGAGCCTATCTATCAAAGAAGGTACAGCATGTGGATCTTGCATTTGGCCAAGAACATAAGCAATCTCATGTTTTAATAATGCGGAATCCGATGAAAATGCAGCAGTTAATGCATCAACAGAATCATGACCTCCAATGTTTCTTAATGCGAATAAGGCCCTCATCCTTTGGAACATTTTTTCATTTTCATCACCTAATGTTTGTCTCAGAGAAGAAACATTAGAATCTTCACTAGGTGGGGCGGGATCTACTGAATCAAAAGGACTAATTTCTGGTTTTCTCCTTTCTTCCATTCATTCACCTGATCCTATAAATTTAATGTCGTCAACAATCAAGTTTTCATCAACCATTCCTATTTTCTGGCCTTCCTTGAGAAATAACCTAATTGCATCTCTACCTTCCTTGCCATAATCAATAGTTCGATTGTTTACATACATTCCTACAAACTCCTTATTAGTTTCATCATCGATTCCTCTTCCCCATTTTTTGGCAAATTCCAATGCCTCGTCAGGATTCTCCAGTGAATGAACTATGCTATTTTTTACATCTTCTGTTAATGACTCACATAGATCCATCCCTAGATCTTTTCTGACTACATTCCCTCCCAAGGGTAAAGGCAAACCTGTTTTTTCATTCCACCATATTCCTAAATCTAATACAAGTTTCACTCCTTCTGACTCCCAAGTCAGTTGCCCTTCATGTATAATCAAACCAGCATCATATTCTCCACTAGCAACTTTAGGCAGTATTTCATCAAATGGGACAACTTCGACTTTCACATCGCCCCAAGCCAATAATAGTGATAGGTAAGCACTAGTACCCAATCCTGGTATTGCTATAACCTTGGTTTTAGCTTCTTCTTCTGTCATTTCTCTTTTTGAAATAACCATTGGCCCATATCCTTCTCCCATTGAGGCTCCACAATTCATTAAATGATATTTTTCAGCAATTTCAGGAAATGAATGGATACTAACTGCCGAGATTTCATATTCACCATCCATAGCATGTTTATTCAGAGTTTCAATATCTAATAGTACATGTTCATATTCTCTCCCTTCCGTATCTATTGCACCGGTGGTCATTGCATGGAACATGAATGCATCATCTGGATCTGGTGAATGCCCTACTCGGAAGGGCTTCTCGGCTCTGTTCATGATTTGGCGGTCGAAAACTAATACAAAACTGTGTGTATGTCTGTATGGTGAATGGTAAGGCTGAATAGAGTGTTTCTTTTCGACGTTAATATGCCGGACGCTTCTAAACTATCTACAGCAACAGGACAACTAGGACCTGTATGTGCAATCACAGGTAAAGCAATGACTTTTGCAGAAGCGATAGTAATGGATGACCAATTTGTATGTTGGGAAGCATATGTTGAAGCTACAGGTGCAGATTCGGCATCTGAAGGCAAGAAAGTATCTAATCTTAATCTTGATTGATTAAACCTCAACTTAATTTGCTACCTACTTTCTAAGTAGACTATGGTAGAGGGCTGGAGTCGTTTCGCTCTACGATTTGGAGACTACTATAAATCTTTGAATCATAATGATTTATGGGTTCCTCCAAGATTGAAAAGTAGGGAATGGATGTTTATTCCTTGGGGTTCTAGACCTCCTGACAGACATAGAGGATTTTTGGATAAGAAAGGGCTATCAGATTACTTGAATCAGAAAACTCCTCATTCATGTTTTCATAGTACTGCTTATTACAGATCTCCTAATGAAAGAAAAATGATTGACAAAGATTGGCTTGGAGCAGATCTAATATTTGATTTAGACGGAGATCATTTGCCCGGTGTTTCGGATAATGATTTCCCAACTATGATATCTATGATTCAAGAACAAGCATGGACACTTTGGTCCGATTTTTTACATCCTGAATTTGGATTTGAAGAGAAATATGTTCAGACGTCTTTTTCTGGCCACAGAGGTTTCCATATTCATGTTAGAGACCCCTCATTATTGCATCTTGATTCTAATGCTAGAAGACAACTTGTCAATTATATACGTGGTGAAGGAATAAATGTCCAGACTGTTCTTTCAGGGCCGGAATCAGGATGGCAGAATAGAATAAATAATGGCATCAAATCCGTAACTCACAAATTGAAGATTATTAAAGAAAAGGGTGAAGATCATAAATCATATATTCAGGAGTTACAATCCGCTGTAGAAAATACCAATAAACTATCAACAAATTCTCCGAAAAAAATATCTAAGGCTAAAATCAATGAAATAGCGGATATGGCAGATGATGAGCGTTTAAATCGACTCTTAGCAGATAATAAATTAAGAGTCTTTGGCGAAAAAAACACTTCTTTGTTTTGGGACATGGTGAAAGGAGATAACTCGGTAGTATTGGGTTCAGCAGGAGAAACAGATGAGGCAGTAACAGTCGATGTGAAGAGAGTAATTCGGTGGATAGGCAGCCTACATGGTAAATGTGGATTGAGAGTCACAGAAATGCCATTAGAAAGATTAAATCCTTTTTCGAATAATTCTTTCAATCCATTAGAGGAATCAATAGTTTTTTCTTCTGATAAGAAATTTAATATTTTATTGAATAAAGATGATGTGACGGCTGAATTGGCTGGAATGAGGGTTGAGGGGAACTCCGGTGACAGATTTGAGGTCCCTGAATATTTAGCTACATTCTTAGTTCTGAAAGGTTGGGGTTCAATTGTCAATTAGATATAATTTGAACACTGAATCACAATATGTTGAAGAGTGATTAGGTTCGGAAGAGTACTAGTGAGTACTATGGGCGAGGACGAGAAGACTCAAGATGAACCTCAAGGGATGCCTTTGCCACCACTCCCGCCAGGCATTTCTTTACCACTCCCACCACCCCCGCCGCCACTTCCAGAAGTGGCCAATTTGGATGATGATTTGGATGATGATTTGGACATAATCGAGGAAGAACAGAACTTTTCAGAAGATACCGAAAATTCTCAAACTACTGACTTCCAGTCACATTGGGAGAAAAGGAAAGCTTCTGATCCAAACTTATCTGTAGGTAATCGCGAAAGCATGTATGGCCATATAGATAGAATTGCTACCGGAGAAGTTGGTACTCTTTTGGATAGATTCTCTAACCGTTTTGGTTCAGAATTAGATAGGGAAATAATTGTTTTACGTAAAAAACAGCAGCAAGAAATGCGTGAAATTAAACCAACTGTTGAATTAATTCAGGCACCTAGTGAAGAATATGAAGAAGAATATGATGAAGATCATGATGATACGGAAGATGAAGATTTTGCAGAGTTCTTTGCAGTGATTAATAATTTGTTAGGAGATATTATTGATGAACCTGCAATTAAGAATTTTATTGCCTCAGAATCATTTTCATTATTTGAGAAAGTCGGATCATCTCCGGAATCTGTTTCTGAAGAAGAGAAAGGCGAGTTCTTTAGGATAATTAATAAGGTTCTTGGAGATTTACCTGATGATAATAAACCTGTAGAAGCATTTATTGCTTCCTCGGATTTCTCAATATTTGAAAAGATGGGCGCATTGTACGGAGAATGAAATTATGGGACTATTAGAAAAGGCTGGAAATGCTCAGAAAGATGATGAAAAAACTGCTAAGGTAGTTAAGCCAGAAGAAGAAGTTACAAAGTTCAATGAAGCCGTTACTAAGGCTACTAAGAAAGAGGAAAAAGCTGCTAAACCGAAAAAGGCTGCTAAAGTTAAGAAAGCCAAAGCCAAGAAAGCAAAAACTCCGAGGGCTAGAAAGGAGCGTGTAATCAAGGAATTCCCCGAAGGATTCGATGAAGTTAACAAAGCACGTGCTGGATTCCGTACGATAGTCGATCTCGCTGTTAATTTCTCACTATTCTCATTCTATCTTATAACTAATGTTTTTGCAGGAGGTGCTTCTGATTTAACGTATGTATTGATAGTCAGTCTGATATTACCTATATTCAATTTGGTGTTTATGCCTTACAAAACAGGCAGGACTGTAGGGCAATGGATTACAACAACTCGATATGTAAACTCACGAGGTAAAAATCCACCATTCCTCTACCATCTCTTGAAGAGCTCACCAGTTGTTTCATATCTTTCAGGTGCAGGTGCTTTCTTAGTTTTAATTTCTGCATCTACCGAGTGGACTAGTGGGATGATAGGAGTTGTTGCTACTTTAGTTGCTATTTTCTTACTAGTGCCTGGCAATTGGTTATTCAAAAAATTCCATCACCAATCTTTTGGGATATGGGAATTCCTGTTTGGTGGTGTTTGGAACGCTAGGGCTCAGAAAGGTGAAGGCGGAACTGGAAATAAATTATTCCAGAGGCTAGAATCATTAAGCGATTATACTGAGTCTAAAGGATGGCTCGAAGATAAAGAATAATCTTATCCAAATATATTATTCAAAGTTATTGAAATCCATCCGTGTAATTCTGTAAGAATTTTCTCAACATTTGACTCTGAAGTTTTTTTCTTTTTAGTAACTCCTTGTTCAGTAAATTTCCATTCTTTATTATAATGAATCATTGTCCAATCAAAAGTTCTTAGTTTCGATATAACTTCATCTTTTGATAATCCTTTTTTCATCGCGGTTTTTTGTATGTCCGAATCTGAAATTTCTTTTGTTTGTACAAATGTTGCTAAAGCCGTTTTTGAATCTGGTTTTTCTAATAAAAACATTATTTTTTCATATTCAATTTTCGGCTCCGGAGATGTAGATACAAAATATCCATGATTTTCCACATATTCTCTATAGTTAATTCTCCAAATTGAATTACTATCTGGAAAACGTTCTGATCCTACTAGTTGTATATTCTCGCCAATAACTAATTCCCCGAGTCCATTTTTTAGTTGATTTGGTATCCATTCATGGCCTTCCCATATCCAATTTCCATCAGGGCTTATCTCGCCCTCTTCGTGAATTGCCATAATGTCTGTAGAAGGTATTGAATGAAAAACTAATGTATTTTTCTTTTCAAAATCTTTTATTAAAATGAGATAATTTAAACAAATGGTTTAGTATTAGTTCATCGGTTCATTAAACATGGAAGAAGAGGAAATGTGTTCGCATGCTAGAGCTGCTTTAGCAAAACGTAAGGCTCTCGAAGAAATAGATATCCACAGTGTAGATGCTTCTTCTGATAATGAACTCGGTCATGAGGCAATCAAGGATCATTTCGCGGATGCTTACAATAATGTAGCAGATAAGTCCTCATCTAGAGGAAACGCCAAAATCGCATCAATTTTAATGAAAAAACTCGGATACACCGATGAAGAAATGAAAATAATTGGTTCAGATGCTAATTTAATGCAGGGGACAGGAAACCCTCACATTGCTGCAAATATTCAAGAGGGTGAAATTGTAATTGATCTGGGTTCAGGTTTTGGAGTAGATGCATTTGTTGCTGCAGATAAAGTAGGCAAATCTGGAAAAATAATTGGAATTGATATTTCTCGCTCTGAGGTTGATATATCTCAAAGAAGATCTAAGGATAGGGGATTAGAAAATATTGTAACATTTAGAGAGGGTGATATTGAAGATATTCCACTTCGTGATTCTTATGCTGATTGTGTGATGTCGAATGGTGGTTTTTGTTTAGTTCCTGATAAAATTAAAGCTTTTAGTGAGATTTTTAGAGTTCTTAAACCAGGAGGTCGTATGTCTATATGTTGTACTACTAACCGTGTTGAATTACCCAAAGATGTTGATTGGCCGGTATGTATGAATGTATTTATGAAATTAAATGAAATCGAACCTATGCTAAAGGAAATTGGATTTACAGATATTAATATTGATTTATCTAACTCAAGAATGGACTTATGGGATTTAGAAGCATTAGATGTTCAAGAAGAGATATCCAATCTTGATCCAAAGGAAAGAGAAAAATATACTAAAGAGGCTTATGAAAAAAGAAAAGAAGACAGCTCGGTACATTCCGGAAGTGAGAGGTTTCAACATCTTGAGGACTTTGATATGAATGAATTATGTGCTAGAGTTGTAATTACTGGTAAAAAGAATCATGAAAAAATAAAAACTAATTCTTCATTTAATCAATTAGTAAGATCAAATATGCCAAATCTCAGATATCCTATACTTGATAATAATATTGATAAAAATTATTATTCTGAAGAAGAATGGTTGAAAGTCATCACCAAATCAGAAGTAGTTTTCTTTGGTGAAAGACATAATAATTCAACAATTATAGATTCCCAAATGAGAGTTTTACTGGAAATTAGTGACTTTGCTAAATATCGTGGATTACGTGGAGATGGTTCAGGAAATGTTTCATTAGTGATGGAACAATTCATCACACCTGATCAGCAAGATGAATTAGAAAATTTTATCTCAACAGGCATTCCTTCTGAAAAAATGAAAGATATGGGAGGATTTGAATGGGAAAAATATCGTAAACTATGTGACCTCGCTTATGAACTCGGTAATGTGAAAATTTATGCTGGCTTTCCTAGTCGAACTAAAGCAGTTTCAACTGTTGTTAGAGAAGGGTATGAAAAGGGAGTTTTACAAGCAATTGAAGAAGGTTCTTTGAAAACCAGTCTAGATTATATTCTCGGTTCAGAAGAACATTACAATGTATTCGAATCCATGATATCTGGACGTGATCTTAATTCTTCAGATAATCCAACTGATGATTATCGCAGAATTTTCCCTGCACAAATTTTGAAAGACTGTGTTATTTCTAGGATTGTTTCAGATAGGATATTACTAGGAGACTCTGTAATGTGCTTAACTGGACATGGACATACAGATTTTCTCTTTGGAATTCCTGAGAGAGTTATTCAATTCCATCCTCAAAAATTTGATTTTTGTACAATTTCTTGTGCTGAGAAAGAGGAAAGTAATGTAGAGAATCTTGAAGGCCAGAGAATTGCAGATATGATTTTAGAAATAAATTAAATATTATTTTGATAAACATTACTTCAAAAGGGCTATCCTCCTTCTCTGATATTGTGACAGTCTCTGATTACTTACTTGCGCCTAGAATAGATCACAGAGGTTGGAACACTCCGAGTGAGGCATCTAGAATCCTTTTCTTATTGGTCCTAGTTTCAGCAGCAATTTGGTCCTGGCCACTTTCTAATGGAATTATTTACATGTGGGTGACCTTAGTTCTACTAATTTCAACTCCTATCTTAACATTAGGTTGGATAATCCTATCCTTCGCTAGCCAAAATAGAGAATCAAGAAAATTGACTCATTCTGTCGGAAAGAATCAGTAATAATATTTATCAGAGTGGTGTTTTAATACCCAAAGCTCGAACTACACACCATCCTTCTCTAGCTTCCCACATTGCAAATGCTCCACCTACTATACTTCCAGCCACAACTAATCCATATGTTTCTGATGAAAGAGTACCCTGAGCAATTAGTATGGCCAGTACAAAACCTGCTAATATAGCTAAAATTCCTGTTAAGAAACGTACAACTCTACCTTTCGCATCAATATTACAGGCTCTATCCATGTATTTCGATTTGGTGAACTACATATCAATGCGTGTTTTTGTTTTAACTTAAAATATCATTCTCCGTTGGAGGATTTTACATTCTAAATGGGGTGTTGTAATATATTTACACCATTTCTTTAATGATAGATTAGTAGTGGGAATGTCATGGCAGCAAGTCTTGAATCCACTTTTGTGGCAATTTTAGTTTTGCTTTCGCCATTATTCTTAGCCACTCCTCTTTCATTTGCCTGGAAGTGGTGGACTGGTATGGAGCCCGAACATGAACATTATAGAGAAAAAGTTCGAGTCGTTCTTGATTCAGGAATCCCATTAAGCAGATATCGTCCTGAATTGGATGCTGAAGCAAGAAAGGTATACCTTGATCCTGACCGTCAAGCAAGAATAGAATCTGATCTTCTTAATCCTCTTGGTGTCACACATTTTATCTTATTTCCAGCACTAATTGCTTGGCCAATATTATTCCCTTTCTCTATAATAATTGGATTATTAGCCTGGTTCCCATTAAAAATATTTGAATGGATTTTAATCGAGAAAAAAATTCTTCTTAGAATAGCAAATTTAGTTAAGAAAGTCAATCGATGGGAGATTATTGGAATACCAAGATCTGATATCGGAATTAAAACATCTGATAGAATACTCTCATCAATTCATCGTATGCCAATTACTGTCTTCTTGGGTTTATTTTCTTATCTATTAATTATGAATCTACACTGGCTCGCCGGTTTTAGTATAAAGAATACGATTCTCCTTTCTTCATTGCTATACATTATTCTAGTTTCATTTATTTCTGTAATCAGAGCTGCAACGGCAAGTGCTCTTTCCTTTGCTGATCTTCCCAAAAGAAAGATAATTCCAATGGACAGTTTAGTGGAGTCTTGGATGGCTCCTTGGGTAGGAGTTGGTTTGGTATTCTTCCTTGTAAGGCAACTAACATTTTCTTACAAGGCAATACGTCAAGACACTCTTTTTATCGATCCAATTATTTTCTCTTTATCCATCTTATTGGTTTTGTATACTGCGACAATCATTGGTTTAATGATAGAAGTGACATTTTTTAGGAATAGAGCCAATGATATCAAAACTAAGTTCCAACTTCAAGTAATAGATATCCATTCTCCAACTTTATATTTATTTACTCAACATCTAGGCGATCTTAAAATTTCTCCATTGATGTCATTAGATGAATGGGTAAAGAAGAATGAGAGCTTCGAATCAACAGATTTCGATAGAATCTAACTCTTCGTGACTTAATGATAAATCCTCTATCTTAATTTTTTCTTCCTCTAAATTATTGACTATAAAGAAACCATTTTTGCCAGTACTGGTTGTTATATTGATTTTTTTTCCATTCTCTGAGTTGTATTTTCCCGGTTGAATATTTTTATCTGAGTTAAATTTCTTAATCTTTCTTTTTAATTTCCCTCTACTTTCTAATCTTGCATGTATTTCTTGGCCTGGATAACAACCTTTCTTTAAATCTACGAATTTATCTAATCCTAGTTCAGATGGTAGAAGATTCTGTTCATATTCTTGGAAAGATAATATTCCATTTTCAACCCTAAATCTATTCCAATTTTCTTTTGTTAATTTATTATTGGAAGAACAAATTTCTTCTATAAATCTCTCTATTTCACTTGTTCTCAATATTATATCTATCTTTGAAGTTTCTTCATATATTGTTTTTTTGAAGTATTTTTCATCATAAATAAACCATTTTTTCTCATTTAATCTAATATTCTCTTTCGGAATAACTTTTTGCAGATTTTCTTCAGAGCCTATTACTGAAATTTTGGATAAAATCATATCACCATTCATTATACGAACATCTTCATTCCAGTGTATACCTGAAACAATTAATTTTCTGGTATTCTCTGCAACTTCTGGATTCCCAAGAAGTAGGAGTTGTTCTTCAATACGTAAAATTTGTAATGAATCTGTAATTCGTCCATTTGCATTACAAATTAAAGTATCTACACTTTCTAAATTAGAAATCAATTTAATATTTGAAGTAATCAATCTGTTAATATGTTCTATAGAGTCTTTTCCTTCTGCAACTGTAAAGCTACATTCATGGATATAATAATCACATTTTCCCATATTTATCAACCAAACGATTGACCGCAACCACACTCTCTTGATGCATTAGGATTAGTGATATTGAATCCCCCTCCCATTAATGTGTCTTTGAAATCTAATTCTATGCCGTTTAGTAGAGAACTATCTCCATTATGAATAAAAACTTCAACTCCCTCGAAATTTTGTATTTGGAAATTTTGAGAATCAGGTTTTTCAATAATTTTCATATCATATAAATAACCTGAACAACCCCCCGATTGAGCACTAATAACAAGACAGTGAGTTTCTTCATCCCCCTCCATTGTTTTTTTCATTTGGTTTAATGCATTATCTGTAACAGTTATTTTCACATCCACAACTTCTGTCTGTGTAATTACAGGTAAAGAGAAGCCACCTCCGCCCAGAATGCCCATGTGCCGTTGAAAGAGCAGGGCTATATGAATAATCGTGTAGATATGCATTACAACCTATGGTAACATAAGATATGTACACATCCGCAAGCCATGGAGGGACTAACTGACGTACCTGCGAAATGGATCACTCCTGAAGGTATTAGGAAAGGTATTGATACAATCTGTGTTGAAGAAGCCCTCTCGATATCTATTTCTAATGGGAGTGATATTAATTTCTCTTTAGGTGTAACAATGAGAACTCCTGGAGATGATATTCATTTAGTAACTGGCCTTTTATTCTCAGAGGGTTTAATCAATTCATATAAACAAATTATCGATTTCGAATCAAAAAATAGTGAAATTACAGTTATTTTATCTAATTTAGATGAGAAAACAATTTCTGATTTTAACCGAAAGAACATTTCCACTGCTTCTTGTGGGATTTGTGGAAAAGAATCCATATCTAATCTTCTTCATATCCATGGTCCAGAAATATCAAAAGATTTGGTTGTCGAATCATCAATTATTAGCCAGAGTACTGAAACATTGCGCAATCAGCAGAAATTGTTTCATGATACTGGGGGCACTCACGCATGTGGATTATTTGATAAGAATGGAAATCTATTATTTATAGCCGAAGACATAGGTAGGCATAATGCAATGGACAAGTTGGTTGGAAATATATTATCCAATTCTGTTGAACTTTTTCTTGAAACTTTCATAGTTTTTTCAGGTAGGCTTTCTTTTGAATTGGTTCATAAAGCTAGAAGAGCGGGAATAAGTATACTTGTCTCAATAGGCGCTCCAAGTAGTTTAGCAATTGATATCGCAGTAGAACATGGCCTCACAATTGTTGGTTTTGCTAAGAATAAGAACATGACAGTTTATACAGGTCGTGCCCGTATCGAAAATAGTTAGACATATTGAGGTGAGCAAATGGGAGACGAAATTAATCCTTTAACTCCTTTAGAATCTAAGGCTCCAAATTTGAGTAATCCAAAGAGTTCAGCCGCGGGAATTCCTGCTGTAGTTTCTACTATGAAATATGGTATCAAAAACATGGGGGTAATTAATTCGATTGGTAAATTATCCAAAGTTAATGATTTCCACGGATTTGATTGCCCGGGATGTGCATGGCCTGACCCCGATTCCCACCGTTCCTTTGCAGAATTTTGTGAAAATGGTGCTAAGGCTGTTTCCGATGAGGCCACCAAAAGAAGAGTTGATCGTGATTTTTGGTCAAAATGGTCCGTTTCTGAACTTTCCCAAAAGTCAGACTACTGGCTTAATTCTCAAGGTAGATTGACAGAGCCTATGATTCTTTATCCAGACTCAAATTATTATCAACCAATATCTTGGGACGATGCTTTTGACATTATTGCAGATAATCTTGTTTCATTAGATAATCCTGATGAAGCAATCTTCTATACCTCTGGAAGAACTAGTAATGAAGCAGCTTTCTTGTGGCAACTCTTAGCGAGAAGATACGGTACTAATAATCTTCCAGATTGTTCCAATATGTGTCACGAATCATCAGGGGTTGCTTTAACAGAATCAATAGGAATTGGTAAGGGGACAGTGACATTAGATGATTTTAATTCTGCTGATTTAATAATAGTAGTAGGTCAAAATCCCGGTACTAATCATCCAAGAATGTTAACTGCCTTGAGAGATGCTAAGAAAAAAGGTGCATCCATAATTAGTATTAATCCACTCACTGAAACCGGTATGAAGAAATTTAAACATCCTCAGAATCCAATCGAAATGCTCGGTTTTGGCTCAACTATTGCAGATAAGCACCTAAAAGTTAACATTAATTCAGACCAAGCTCTTTTTCGTGCCTTTTCTAAATCAGTAATTGAATCAGGTGCTATCGATGAAGATTTTATTGATAATTATACTAATGGTTACGATGAATACAAGAAAATAGTGCTCGAATCTGATTTAATTAATATTTCCAAGATAACTGGAATTTCTTTAGAAGATATTGTAGAAGTTGGAGAGAAGGTTTCTCAATCTAAATCAACTATAGTTTGCTGGGCTATGGGGATAACTCAACATAAAAATTCCGTATCTACAATTCAAGAGATTGTTAATTTTCTTCTTCTTGGAGGCAACATTGGAAAAGAAGGGGCAGGAGTTTGTCCAGTTAGGGGGCATTCGAACGTTCAAGGAGATAGGACCGTTGGTATTAATCACAAACCTTCTCCTATTTTCATAGATAATCTTGAGAAAGCTACTGGTATTAGGAGTCCTGAGAAACATGGATTTGATTCAGTAGAGGCTGTTAAAGCGATGGAAAATGGATCAGGAAAAGTTTTCCTAGCAATGGGTGGAAATTTCCTCTCAGCAATGTCTGATACAAATAGGACCTCATCTGCGCTCAAAAATTGTAACTTGACTGCACATGTTTCAACAAAACCCAATCGTTCTCATTTGATTACTGGAAAGATTGGACTAATTCTTCCTTGTCTCGGCCGTACTGAAGAGGATACTTCCGATGTAGTAGGTAAGCAATTTGTAACTGTAGAAAACTCAATGGGAATTGTCCATTCTTCAACAGGTACTTTCAAACCAGCTAGTAAAAGTTTAATCTCTGAGCCAGCAATTGTTTCAGGAATAGGCGGTGCTCTAGAATCAAGATTAGAACGTAGCGGAGTACCATGGAAGAATTTGTCTGAAAACTATGATTTGATAAGAGACTTAATCGAAAATACAATATCAGGATTTGAAGATTATAATATTAGAATCAAATCAGAATCAGGGTTCTATTTACCAAATCCACCTAGGGATTCACGTACTTTCAAAACTAAAAATGGATTAGCGAATTTTATTTCTCATGATCTTTCTTTCGCAGAATCTTCCGATTTTATGATGATGACTATTAGGTCTCATGATCAATATAATACTACTATTTACGGTTTAGACGATAGATACAGGGGAATTAAGAATGGTCGCCGTGTAGTTCTTATGAATGAGAATGATATGTCAAATCATGGTTTGTCGAAAGACTCGTTAGTCGATCTTAGTTCCGAAATGAAATCAGGATTGATAGTTTCTCCTAAGTGGTTTGTCGTGCCTTATGATATTCCTGAAGGGAATGTTGCTACTTATTTTCCAGAATCAAATATGCTTATTCCATTAGATAGTGTTGCAGATGGAAGTAACACTCCTACTAGTAAATCGGTTCCAATTAAAATTAGTAAATCTAAATTAGGATAATTTTTTTTGTTCTTTAATCAAAAGTTTACATCTACTTATTTGCGTTTGACATAGTCTCTGATCTTCTTTCCCCAAACCTCTATTTTTTGCCTGTTCAAAGCATTTCACAGCATCAGCATAAAGTTCTATAGATGCATATGAAGAACCCATATTGTATAATGTCCTACCAGTTACTGAGGCAGGGTCTAATACTATTGCAGAATGATATTCTTGTATACTGTCAGCAAATTTATCAAGTTGATATAATGCATGTCCTTTTCCATTATGTGCCCTAACTCTGAGTTCTATTTCTTCTTCAGGAGAGCCTTGTAATGCTTTATCGAAGCAGTTCAAAGACTCAGAAGGGTTATTTTCACTCAATAAAACTAAACCTTTGTTATACCATTCAATTGATTCATTAACATCTCTAGAATTATTTTCTTCAACCAATTCAATTTTCTCTTTCACTTCTTTAGCTGCTGAAATCAGATTTTCCATTTCTTGATTTTCATCTATTTCTCTTGATTCATTCTCAATTTCGGTTAATTCTTCAACTCTTTGTAGACATTGGTTAGCTCTTTCAATATAACCTGCTTTTGATAATGCATCAGCCAAACCTTTCCATGAGGCAATATCGGAACTATCTTTTTTCAGTAACTCTTTCCATTCATTTACGGCAGCAGCATGGTCTCCCTTTTCAGTCATCTTGTTTGCCCGCGAAGACCTTGCAGTTTTACTATTAACAAAGTCTACTTCTTCGGCTTCTTTTCCATCTTCTTGAATAGTTTCAGATATAGTCTTAGAAGGAAGAGTGATAATTTCTTCTTGTTTTCCCTCTACATATTTATGAGAATAATCAAATAAATTAATTTCTATATTTTCCATCAAGTTTGCTATCCGTAATAATTCAACTTTTTCACCGATAGATTCCATAGCCATTTTCGCAAAGTTAGCGGCTCTCTCTGGATCTCTTTTCTCTAGTAAGAATGCTAAATTTGCATTTGTTGCTCCATAATCGGGATTAATTCTGTGTGCCTGTTCAAAAGCTCTGATAGCATCATCAAGAACGCCTAATTTCGCCTTACTTATGCCAAGACCATACCATGCAGCGACACAATTATTATCTGAATTAGTTATTTTTGAATATATTTCTGCCGACTCAACATATTTTTCACCATCAGCAAATTTATCTGCTTCATGCAACATTCCCCCTATGTCGAAATCAGACATATCACGCGCAAATACTTCTTCGAGTTAAGTATTGGCTGTATTTGTCTATCTTTAGGCTATATTCAAGTCATACACTTCCTGCGGAGTGTATGGCGCGCCAATTTAGAGTGATGGGAATTTGCGGAACTTATACCTTAGAATCGGCAAATGGAAGAATGCTTGAGATAATTTCTGATAAGCTTGAGAGTAGAGGAATAGATTGGGTTGTTTGGGATAACACCAAACATCCGTTACCATTTGTTGGTGAAGATGGTTGTTGGGATCATCCAAATGTCAAAAAATACAAGGAATTAGCTGATTCGGCTGATGCTTTTGTACTTTCTAGCCCGGAATATCACGGCACAATGAGTGGAGTCATGAAGAATTCTCTTGATTGGTTATCTTTCGACCAAACATCAGGTAAGATATTCGCATTTATTAGTACTCTAGGCGGTCAACCTAATACTACTACTTTGAATCACATGAGAGTTGTTGCTAGGTGGATTCATGGTATTTCAATACCCGAACAATTAGTAATTGCAAAAGTAAGGTCTGCTTTCGATGATGACGGGAATCTTATCGATGAAGATATTAAGAAACGTGTTGATAAATTTACAGATAGTATAATCAAACATATTGAGAAACTTAGAGGATGAGTTATTCCTTCATTCAATAATTGCTGGCATTGAAGAATGATGTAGGTATATCCGAAGAGATCCTTCAGAGTCAATAATGTATCCAAAAGTAAATTCGACCTTAATTTCAATATTATTCTCTGTCATAAAAAAATAGTTACCCATTACTTGGGCAGTATTCCCATTTATTACGAAGTTATGATTTTCAAATCGTACTCCAGTCCAACCTTTGATAGCAAATCCTTTATCTTCTGGAAATGAATCATTATCTCCTATGAAATAAGACAAGGCTCCTTCAAAAGTTGAACGAAATTGTTTTTCGTTAGCGAAAGTCGGTTTGAATAATACGGGGGAAATCCCGTATGCGTATAGTGATTCGATATGAGTTGTTGCTCTTTGGATATAGTCAGTCCCAGAACTATGTGCTGCTGATATCGAGACAATTCCTTCACCCCATGCTTTTTGAGCTCTCTCTATATCTTCTTCAGTCATCATCTTATATTACTCCAATAATAATCAATTCTTAACTTCTTTTCATAACCAGATCATTTTTCATCAGGCGAAAACGTAGCCGATGTTAAGTAGAAGTATGGTAATAGTGAGATAAACGCTAATCTTATGAAGTAAATTGAATAGTTTATCATTACCTTCATCGGTTGCTCGATTAGTTATTGGAATTATGATGTAACAGATTAAAGCAAACAGCGTTGTTGCACTAGCAATAGCATAATGTTCTGCAGTTGAATCTTGTTCAAAATACAATGAGATGAGTGTCGTGCCACCTAAGAGAGTTAGAACAATGAAGAATTTTGGCCATAACGCCCGAATCACTACACCGAACTCCTTAATCTCAAGTTTTTTGAACAGAGTTGGAGCAACGATGCTAGTTTGGAGAATAATAATTCCAACTATCATGCCTGGGAAGTAGTAGTGCATATATTAGCGAGAAGTTATTCACATAAAAAATATAACTTTTAATTAATGTAATCTTTATTGATTTCTCTTCCGATAATAAGTCTTTGAATCTGACTAGTGCCCCCAAATATCTGATAAATTTTTGCACCTCTCATCCTTCTTGCTGCGGGAAACTCCTCAGAATATCCATAACCGCCAAATATCTGGACTGAATCTGTTGTTACTTCCATTCCAATATCTGCTGCGTACCTTTTAGCATGTGCCGACTCAAGCGTTGCACTTTCTCCTTTGTCTAATATACTTGCAGCCTTGTAAGCTAATAATCGTGCCCCTTCAATTTTTGTACTCATATCAGCCAACATAAATGATATTGATTGATGTTGAAAAATAGGTTTTCCAAAGGTTTTCCTTTCATTTGCATATTTCCAAGCTTCTTCCATAGCGCCACGAGCATTTCCTAGTGCATGAGCGGCAAGCATTGGACGGGAGCGATCGAATGCAACCATTGCTTGGAGCCATCCGTTCCCTTCTTCACCAACAAGATTTTCTTTTGGAACCTTAACATTTTGAAATCTAACTCCTCTAGTGTCGGATGATCTTTGACCCATTTTTTCTTCCTTTTTACCAACTTCTAGACCTTGTGAATTCGCCTCTACAATAAAACCACTTAGTGACTTGTACGAATCGTTATCATTAGTTCTTGCAAGAACGTAGAACCAGTCTGCGTGACCTGCTCCTCCAATCCACATTTTAGAACCATTTATGACATAAAAATCCCCATCAAGAATTGCAGTTGTCGTTATTGCTTTAACATCCGAACCGGC
>DANB01000023.1:0-2211 GCA_002497245.1 Euryarchaeota archaeon UBA439 | reverse complement strand
ATACTCACTTTTTTGCTCCTCTGTCCCTGCATATATCAGTGGATGACATGCTAACATCGTAACTCCAGTGATAGTCGCAAATCCGGGATCTCCTCTACCTAATTCTTCATTTATCATAACTTCATCTAAAAAGCTTAAACCCATGCCTCCATATTCATGAGGTATAGTGCAATTCAGTAATCCTAATTCACGAGCTTTGTGGATGGTTTCCTCCGGAAAAACTCCTCCTCTATCCCATTCTTCTGCATTGGGAATTAATTCATCATCAGCAAATTGTCTCGCAAGCTCAACTAGCATATCTTGCTCTTCTGACATATCGAAATTAACCATGATATTTCGTTTATGATTCAGCATATAATCTATACTGATTGGGCAACAAGAATATCGAATTAATTTCCTATCAATTTATAATCATCGGACAGCGGTGTAGCTCCGGTTTCCATAGAGATGATTTTACCATCTTTGAATCGCATGAATGACATTACAGCTTCTGAGTCTGAGTCATTTGCAAAATGAACTATGGAATGTGCCACACCGACCTCATCATTTTCGTAGAGAATTCGGTTATTTTCTGAAGTAGGTCTTTGATCTCCTCCTGCAAATCCCAAGATATCTGACTTCCTCATAGTTATACCACCAACATGTGGATTGAAAACACAATCGTCATGGATTATATTCTCAAGTGCTTCGATATCTCCGTTATCCCAGGCTTCGTTGTATGCTTCTATTATAGACATAAATCTTCCAGATAACTCCTATTATTAATTTAATCGGATTAATGTTCTTAATTTTTTTTCATTTATATTTCATCGTTCACAGACTTTACAGTGATTGGTTTTACAAATAGTTAATATGTCAATTAATATTGGGAAAATTATGTATTATAGGATAACCAAAGCAACAGTACAGCCCGGTAAATTTGATGAGGCTATGGCAACAATGGAATCATTAAGAGAAAGCATCAGTAAAATTAACGGTCTAGTAAGTAGTAATTTAATAAGAATAAGTGAAACAGAAATGATAGGAGTTGCTGCTTATGAAAGTAAGGAACATTTAGAAGCATCACAGACTGAATTCAAGGAACTTATGGTTAACATGATGCCATACATGGCAGGTGCTCCCGAGATATCTTTTGGAGAGAGCATATTTTCCTTCAAATGGTAATCTTAAATTTCTTTCGAGAAAACAATTTAGAAATATATATACCTATTATTTCAGACCTATTACTACATGGGTGAAAGGACTTGTTCAGTTGAAGGTTGTAATGCTTTAGAGTTTCGAAACATGGGTGTATGCAATAAGCATCTGCACGAAGGTGTAGAGCCATTGCCTGCTGCAATGAAAGCTAAAAAAGAAGATATCAAGGAAATTGCCCCTTCTTTTTTGAACGATAATGTCCAACATAAAAAATTCTGTCAAATTCTTATGGCAATGGCATTCGGCGGAGGATTTTCTGCAATGATAGGATATCATATTTTGGATAGTTGTTCTGATGATACTATATTTGAGGCATTTGGAATTTTTGCGTTTTATCTGAGTATGTTCGCTGTTCCAATGAATGTACTAATTTTGTTTTTATCATTTTTCAATCCTCAACTCGATTCAAAGACTGTCTTTGTTTGGATCTTTTTGCATTTCAGTGTTTTACTAATATCTATGACACTTTTTGGAGAATACCTTACTCAAGATATGTTTTGTGGTTGTTGGGGATTCCCTGGAGAAGATTGTTCAAGTAAGTAGTTTTGAAAATTATAATACTTATTTCCGATATTCCCTTATTATTTCAGAAATTTTTGACGAAGTATGAGGATTGAGACCTAACCCACTAAATAACATAAGGTTGAACCCGAATCCATATTCCTCAGTGAGCCAAGGAATAGTTCCTCTATTGATGAAACTTATAACAAAAATAGAAATAAAAATAGAAAAATGAATATACGAAGAAGTCTTTGTAACATCAATTTTTTTCTCAAGGTAATAATACCACATTACTACGAGATTAATAGATAATAGTAATGGTGAAAGGATAAATAATAACCAACCAATTTGCTCTAAGAAATTATATTCATAACCCGCAACAGAATCTGAATAATTGTATTCTATAAACCATGAGAAATTTTCTAATGTATCAATAATGTATGATAAACCGCTGATCTCTACCCAGTAAGCCCATGGAAAAAGCAATCCGATTGCAAAAATCATACTGCTAGC
>DANB01000024.1:10778-11633 GCA_002497245.1 Euryarchaeota archaeon UBA439 | reverse complement strand
GTGAAGATGACCACGATGACCATGAGCACTCAGAAGCTGAGATGACATTCGAGAATCCAGAAGCTTGTCCTGCTGAAACTACAATCCAGGTGTTTCATATGGAAGAGGGAGAGCATATCTTAGAATTTGAGTCTGAGCATGATGAAGATTTCAATATGGCAGTTCTGAAGATGCTAGGTGGGCATGCTCACCATGATCACCATGGTCATGACGACCACGGTGATGATGATGGCCATGATGACCACGGTGATGATGATGATGATGACCATGACGACCACGGTGATGATGATGACCATGACGAACATGGCGATGATGATGAGATGTGTCACAACACAGAGACTCATGAAAACTATGAAGCAACAGAAGAAGAATGTGAAGCTGCAGGCCACATGTGGACTGGAGACGATCATCACGACGATGACCATGGAGATGAGATGTGCCACAATACCGAGACTCACGAGAACTACGAGTCCACAGAAGAAGAATGTGAAGCTGCAGGACATGTGTGGTTAGGTCATGAAGATCACGATTTACCAGAAATTCATGCTGATAGAGTCGCTCACACTCTTTCATTCCCTGAGGAAATGGTATGCTACGATATGAACTCACATACAATAAACATGACTCTTACTACTGAATCCGATTGTCAAGCAGCAGGCTTGATGTGGACCGCAGCAGATAGTGACCCGGGTGGCGACGAACATTCTGATGAAGAGGGCCACCATGCAGTTGGAGCGGTTGTGATTCACATTGAAGCTGAGGGTGACTATGGATTCGCATTACCAAACGACGTTGCATTCTTTATCGTAATGGGTGAAGGTGGACATGATGACCATGATGACCATGATGACCACG
>DANB01000024.1:0-10400 GCA_002497245.1 Euryarchaeota archaeon UBA439 | reverse complement strand
TGACCATGATGACCACGGCGATGAGATTGATGCTGGCGATGGTGAAGATGCATTCACATATGATCCACACAGTTGGTTGAATCCTATGGCTTTCCGAGCACAAGTCAATCTTGTTCTTGATGCAATGTCTTCAACATTCCCGAATGGATCTTCAAGTTTCAGTACTAATGCAAATAATTACAGTAACCAACTAATGGACTTGCATATTGCATATGTATCTGCATTTGGAGATGAAGGAACTTGTGCAATATCTGGTCAAGAGAAAACAATAGTTGCTAATCACAATGCATACTCATACATGTCCGTAGCATATGATATTGAAATTATCACACTGCATGGGCTAGACCCTGAAGGAGAACCTTCACCTGCAGATATTGCTGAAGTCGTTGAGCATATTGAAGAAGAAGGAATTACTGTTTTATTTGTTGAAGAATATACTGATCAAACAGCAGTTAATTCTATCGTCTCAGAAACAGGAGTATCTATAGAAATACTTTACACAATGGAAATGGCTCCAAGTGATAGTAGCGATAATTACCTATCTATGATGAATAAAAATCTACAGAATATTATTTCAGGATGTGGATGTTAATTAGTCAAATATTAACAGGTGTTGAAAATGAATTTTGTAGATTTGTTTCCTGTAATCTTTGTTGTAGGAGTATTAGCAGTTATGACTGGTAATTTATTTCTTGAATATTTACGTGTTAAGAATACTAGATTTTAACAATGATTAATAGTTACAGATATATGATCTGGTTGGGGATAAAGTGCAAATAAATCCAAATGACGAGGAATGTTGTGAACCTTCAATCTTAGAGGTTAGTGATTTAACAGTAATTCGTTCAGGTAAAGTAGTTTTACAAGATATTGATTTAACAGTGCATAAGGGGGAGTTTATTGGTCTTGTAGGGCCTAATGGAAGTGGTAAATCTACACTTCTTCTTTCGCTTCTTGGAGTTTTGAAACCACATAAAGGTTCGATAAATATCTATGGCAATAAACCTAATTCAAGAAATTTCTTTGGAAGAATTGGTTGGGTATCTCAAGCTGCCTCTAATTTACCTAGTCAAGTTAGATTAACTGTCCGTGAATTAGTTAGATTAGGGACCCTAAACAACTCAAACCTCTTTTCTTGGGTAGCAGATAATGGACGTAGTGAAAAAGTTACTAGAGCAATCAGAATGGTTGGCCTAGAAGATGTAGAACATGTTGATGTATCCCGTCTTTCTGGTGGTCAGAGGCAGCGTGCAGTTATTGCAAGAGCATTAGCAACTGAAGCAGAATTTCTTTTACTTGATGAACCATTGGTTGGTATGGATAATAATGCTAGAAATTCCTTGTTAAAGTTATTAGATCAACTTTGTCACGAGGCGGATAAAACAATTCTGATGGTGTCTCATGATTTAACTGCAATACGTCAAACAGCTCATAGAATGATTTTCTTGGAAGAAAAAATCAGATTTGACGGCCCAACTCATCTCTTCCCTGATTTGGAAACTCTGGCAGGTTTACGTGGAATTACTCCTACTCATGAAGGGCCAATTCATATTCATTCAATTCCACAGTCAGAGGGGGTGAGATGATGTGGGATGAATTTTCAATAGGCGAATTTTTAATGGAACCACTAACGACCTTATTAGAATCAATAGCTCCTATTGTTCCTGGAGAAACATTCCCTTACTTTTTCACTATGGAAATGTTTCAACGCGCTATGATTTCAGCATTACTTGTAACTATTGTCGCGGGGTTTCTAGGTACATTCTTATTAGTTAGAAATCTTGCATTAATAGGGGATGGTTTGGCTCATGTATCTTTTGGTGGTGTTGCTATAGGGGTTGTCTTAGGGGCGACTTCTCCTTTGTGGTATGCATTAGTTTTCAGCATCATTGCATCAATCATTATTTATGAATTACAGTCTAGAGAAATACTTACAGGGGATGCTTCTATTGCAATCTTCCTTACTGGAATGTTGGCCTTGGGTCTTGTTGCCTTACGAGTTGGTGGTGGAGGTATTACAACGGATATCGAAGGCTATTTATTCGGCAATCTACTTTTAATTGATGAAGCCGATTTCAATATGATTTCTACCATTTGTATTTTATCATTTGTTATTCTATTTACAATCAGTTCTGGTTTACTTGCAACTACAGTAGATCCTCTATCGGCAGCAGTCCAAGGCATTCCAGTCCGAGAAATTGGACTTCTATTCAGTGTCGTAACAGCTGCAGTCGTTGTTAGTATGGTACAAGTGGTTGGAGCATTGTTAGTCACATCATTGCTTGTAACTCCTGCAGCAACTGCCCAATTAATTGGACGTAGTTTCCGCTCATGTTTATTATGGACTCAGATATTTGGAATTAGCTCTGTTCTATTGGGACTTTATTTTTCTGCCGAGCACGATACTGGAAGCGGTTCAATGATTGCATTAGTAGCTGCAATAATATTCTGTTTAATGGCTATTTTAACTAGTTTCTCTAATATTTCAAATTATTTCAATCCAAAAAATATTTCAGAAAAATGAAGAATGCTTTAATTTAAATTTTTGCAATGAGTTTAGCCTTGGCTAAACTTTATATTAGCCTTGTCTAAACATATGCTATGTATTCGGTGGCAATTGAGGACTATCTGAAATCTATTTGGAAACTTGGCTCCAAAGATGTAGGTACTCAGGAGTTAGCATCTCATCTTGATATCAAACCTGCTTCTGTAACCAAGATGATTCTCCGATTAACTGAAATGGGATTAGTTGATCATACTCCATACAAAGGTGCATCATTAACTCGTCGAGGAGAATTAGAAGCTTTGTCTGTAGTGCGTAGACACCGTCTGTTAGAGACTTTTCTTTCGCAAACTTTAGGTCTTGCTAGAGATGAATTACACGTAGAGGCTGAAAGACTAGAACATGCACTTTCGAAGGAACTTGAAGCCGCTATAGCCGAATATCTGGGTAATCCCACTCGTGACCCTCATGGTCATCCAATACCCGGGCCTAATGGTGAATTATATGAAGAAACAGATCTTCCTTTATCCGATTCGCCGATTAATATGACTCTAACCGTTATGCAAGTACCAGATAATGACTCGAATATTTTATCCTGGTTAGAAAATAATAACATTTACCCTGGTACTAAATTAAAGATAATCTCCAGAGATGATTTTGATGGCGGTATTAATGTTAGAATTGGTCTTAGTAAAATACGCATTTCTTCATCAATAGCAAGTTTAGTGAAGATTTCTTTTGAGGAGTGAAGTTTATGGTAACTTCGAATGAAATTTTCGAGGTCATAGTTGTCAGCATGCGGGACGCTTTTCTTGCAGTAACCGTTTTTGTTGCTGCAATGGTTCTATTATTCAGTTGGTTGCAGTACATTACTGCAGGAAAATTTGTTGATAAAATCAGAGCTAATACTGGTTGGCAACCAGTGATAGGTGCTCTCATGGGCATTACTCCAGGATGTGGTGGAGCTATTGTAATGATGCCAATGTACGCGCGTGGTTATGTCACCTATGGGACAGTTATAGCGACACTTATCGCGACTTTAGGTGATTCAGCATTTGTTTTAATCGGTGCTGCAGTCACTGATTCATCGTTCATTGTTCCAGTTATTGCTGTACATATTATTTCGTTTATTATTGGAATTTGTTGGGGTTATCTTGTGGATGTTATGAAAATCACTCCTCGTAACCCATTAGGGAGATTTAGTTCAAATTTTCAAGATAATCTTTCATCTGGTACTGTTGTTGAAATCAAAAATGAAGATAAGAAAGAAATTTTTGAAGATCTCGGGAGAGAAGAAAAAAGCGGTTGGGGTTACTTCCTTCTACACCAGGGCTATACTGTTTGGTGGATTGTAACTGCCCTCGGACTTATATTTGCAATCTTATTATTGGTATGGAGTTCCCAGGATGCAGATTTCACTCTTGAGGTTGATTACAATCCATTGAATCTACACGGTTTCATTACTTGGATTGGTCTAATTGGAACTTCCCTGTCTATCATTCTCTATATTTCACAGAGAAATTGGATTGGTGATGATACAGAAGCATCTATTGGTGATAAATTATATTCTATGCGTGAAACTATGATACATTCTGCAAGTGAAACTGCATTTGTTACTTTTTGGGTGATGTCTGCATATCTTATTTTTGAGTTTTCTATGTTATTTTCAGGGATGAATGAGGCCGATTTAGTATTATACGGCGATGGTCTTATTGCTGTAATTCTTGCATCATTGATTGGATTAATTCCCGGATGTGGTCCTCAAATAATTGCGATCACTGCATATACAAAGGATATAATCTCGTTTCCAGCACTTGCAGCAAATGCTATCAGTCAAGATGGAGATGCACTTTTCCCATTGCTCGTGAGACACCGAGCAGCAAGTCTTTGGGCAACGGTACATACTACCATCCCCGCTCTCATTATAGGAATTATTTTGATGTTTTTTGGAGTAAATTTCTAAATCTAATCTCTCAATGGTATTTTTATTACTAATGCATAATGGTTAGATTGCTAATGGAATTTCCACAATCCAAATATCAAAATTACCTGCACGATCGGAATGGAAGGCAATATATTTTCCGTCTGCAGACCATGTTGGATGGGCATCAATCCCCATTGGATGCATAGTCAGTCTTTTTGTTTGACCATTTAATAAAGAAAGTATATGTAAATTAGAACTAGTTGATGTCTGCTTATTGTAAACAATGTAATCGCCATTAGGATGCCATGCAGGATAACCATTTTGATTTTCATCAAATGTTAATTGAGTTTCATTAAGACCGTCTGAAGTTATCATCCAAAGATGATTAATGCCAGTCTTATCACTTTCATAGACGATATATTTCCCATCAAAAGACCAGCGACCACAATGCTCTCTTGCATCACTTTCTAAGACTTTAACAACGTCTCCTAATGGATAACCTGATTCATTTACAGATATTTTCCACAGATCCATAGTGCCATCTCTGTTGGAGTAAAAAATAATCTCTGAACCATCTGGACTCCATCGCCCAGAATCGTCAAATGAAGGGTCATCTGTTAATCTGACAGTCTCTCCAGTAGATATATTCACGGTGAATATTTCCATCTGAGTATTCCCTAGATCACTAATGACTCGTGAGTTGAAAACTACGTACTTCCCATCAGGTGAAGGGCCAGGATATCCATGGTATTCTTGTGTGGTAGATATTTTAATCGGCATAGTAATACCTGGATTAAAATGATAAATTTCATACATCCCCGATTCCAATCCTCTGTTTGATTTGAATAATAATTCACCATTCAAATTGAATTCTGGTTGAATATCTTCCGATGACCAGAATGTCATTCTTTGAGGAAATAACGCCGTCACATTTACTTCTGCAATACTTTGACTTTGATGTCTTAATTCAATATTTAGACTGATAGGAGACGAAGAATCATAAGAAAAAAAAGATGTGTCTATATTGAAGTTTTTGTTTTCTCCTAAGTCTTCTGTAGAATAATAATTATCTTTAATCCAAACTTCAATTTTTTCAGAAACGGTCATTTTTGTAGCTATCGAAACTTGAATTTGACCTTCCACCCAATCTCCTTCTAATGGAGAAATTATTTCCATCTGAACTATATTTTCTTCCTCATTATTAGTACATCCAGCAAGAGTAGAAGTAAATACAATTATTACAATAATCATTGCTTCTACTTTCCTCATGCCCTTTGGTTAGTATAGAAGTGCTTAGTATTTCTTCCGATCTTATTTAATATCAAAGAAAAGTAATTAATACGGTAAGACTTTAGAAAAACATAAAAATAACTGTGCTTTGACTAATATATGGGAGAAAATAAATTATCTCCAGAACCTTGGTTTTTACACTTATTAGGGCTAATAAGTCCTATTTTAGTAATCTCAGGTAATCTGATGGGCGGATTTTTCACTGCAATGGGTGTAATCTTTATTTGGGTAATTGGTCCACTTCTAGATGTCCTATTGGGTAAAAGTAAAGTTTACCGTCCACCGAGAGATTCAGGTACTCCATTTGAGATTTTATTGTGGGTCCATGGAATATTACATTTCTTTGTAATAGGTACTTTTTTCATGTTTGCGTTCCAACAGAATGAAATTAATTTATGGCTTATTGCTGCAGCAATGTCCACAGGCCTCTGCTCCGGTGCTTCTGCAATAGTCACTGCCCATGAATTGGGCCATCATAAACCAAAAAGCCCCGGTTGGATCCTTGCAAGGCTTCTTTTATTCTCTGTCAATTATTCACATTTTACTACAGAGCATAACCATGTACATCATAGATGGGTAGCAACTGAAAAAGACTCTGCCAGTGCTAGATTAGATGAGGGGCTTTGGTTTTTCTGGTTACGAACAATCCCAGGGCAATTCATCTCGGCCTGCCGTGTACATAATAAAAAAGGCAGAAGAGGGCTTAAAAATCCTACAATTCAACAATTTTTAATGCAAATATTAGTAGGGATTATTTTACTATCATTTCCAAATGGTTTAGTACTTCTATCTGGTTGGTTAATTCTTTCGTTATTAGCTATTCTAACCTTAGAATATGTGAACTACATACGCCACTGGGGGCTAAGAAGAGACTTAGACGAGCGTCAAACTGCTATGCATTCTTGGAATACAGAATCCCGTTGGTCCCGTTGGTCATTATTGGAGCTTACTCGACATTCACATCACCATTTGCAAGCGAGTGCTCCTTTCTGGAAACTAGAACCACATCCTGAGGCTCCTGAATTGCCATCAGGGTATTATGCATGTTGGTGGCCTTGCCTAATACCTCCTCTCTGGAAACGTTGGGTTTCACATCGTATACCTAATTATGAGTAATTTACTCTTTCATTTTAGCCCCCTTCCTCATTGTTATTATAGGACTACCACCGCTCCCAAAGTTAGGATTCAGATGCTGTCGAAGGATGTTACACTTCATCATCTTAAGAAAACCGCTGCCAGGGATACTGATGATTATGTTTTTTCACAACTGATTCCATATATTGGTAACAAAAGGAAATTGTTGGATATAATTCATCAAGCAATTAATATGACTGAGGTAGATGGAGGTTCTTTTGTCGATTTATTTTCAGGAAGTACAGTAGTTGCAAGATTTGCAAAGAAATTAGGTTTCAGAGTACTAGCAAATGATTGGGAACCTTATTCAGAACAAATAGCAATAGGAACAATCGTGAATAATAAAGAGCCTCCTTTTCTTCAACTTGGTGGCTGTGAAAATGTATTCAGAATGCTAAACGATGTAAAACCAATTGAAGGTTATATTACCAAACACTTGTGCCCTGAGGATGACCAAAATCTCAACCATGAAGAGGATCGACTGTTCTTCATGCGGAAGAATGGAATGAAAATAGATGCAATGCGTGAATTAATTTCTTCATGGACTAATGATGAAAAAATTTCTTCAGAAGAGTTTGGCTACCTCATGGCATCATTAGCATACTCAGTATCTTATGTTAGCAATACCAGTGGTGTTTTCAAAGGGTTCCATAGAGGATGGGGAGGTAGTAATGGTACGGCACAGTATCGTATCTGTTCTGATATTGAGTTAAGGCCTGCAATTTTATTTGATAATGGGGAGAAAAATATTTCAACTCGTGAAGACGCAGGCAAATTAGTTCTCGAACTAACAAATATTTTGGGAGAAATTCCGGACATTATCTATCTTGACCCCCCATATAATCAGCATCCTTATGGTTCAAATTATCATGTATTGAACACAGTCACTTTATGGGATAAACCTGATTTCCCTAAAAAAATAACTCGCGGTACCAAATCTGCAATAAGACTTGATTGGAGAACCGATCGAAGGAGTGCATACAATTCACAACGTAGGGCTGCCCAAGAGTTTCAGGAATTGATTGATAATATTACAGCTAAGTTTATTTTAACCAGCTATAGTACTGAAGGAAATATCCCTCTTGAAGAGATGATGAGAATATTAGGTAGTAAGGGTTCTCTCCGTATTGTTAAACGAGAATACGTTCGTTATCGTGTGAGTCCAACAAGACTCTCGCCTAAGCCAAGAAATGTTGAGTTTGTAGTGATCACAGATACTAATGGTAAACCTGAATCGATAGAAAGTCTGGAAGAAATCGTATCTGAACTACATCGCATCGACTCGGAGATTCAAATAATTCAGAGTTGATACAATGAATGATGAAAATGCGAAAGTAATATGGGCATATATACAGGAGGCAGGTGATAAATTATCAGGCAAGCTACCTCCTTCTAGAAATCACCCAAAGGGAAGAAATCCCTATGCACATGTGGCTATTTGTGTAAAAAGTAAGTTTTCTCAATCATACAGAGAAATACCGGACGAAAAGTTCCAAGATGTTTTGGATTACATTGATTATCTAGTTGAAAATCCTTCATAGATCAAATAACATTAAAATAATTCTGAACTAGTTTTCACGGCTCAATATTTATCGTCATTATTTTACTAGGTTTATTGTGAATAACCATTCCGATATGACAGAGACCTTTTCCCCCTCTTTGAGATGGCTTATCACCAATCCATTTTTTCTTTGTATTGAAATAATTTTTATCTACTTCATTATTAATTTAGAGTTTTCTTATCCAGACGACTTATTTTTCGGCAATTTGATTTTACTTGTATTTGCTTCGATTTATTTTTTATTAAATTTTTCACCTATTACTTCTATCCAAACATCTCTGATAATTATCACAGTTCTTATTCAGACAGTTTTTTCATTAAATGACATAGAAACATCATATTTTTTCTTCCCATCCTTGCTCATAGTTTCTCAGATGTTCTTTGGATTTAGATATTTTATCAGTTCAAAGATTATTGTAAATGATGGTTTGCTTTTTTTCAAATCTAATTTATTTAGTTGTAGAGATATTTCTGTAGAATCCAGAATTAAAACAATAGGTGGAATATTTGGATTTGGCGAATTAATAATCCATCATAATGATGAAGAGTTTATTCTGGCAGGTGTAGAAAAACCAATCGAGAAACGTCGTATATTAATAGATAATTTCCGATTAAAACCTCATCCCCAAAAAGCAAACTGGAGTGGGACAATTGTGTTATTTCTAGTATGTTCCTTAATTCTTATTTCACCAATATTTTTTATCTGGATATTTTTTTATTCATATCTTTCAGAACTGTCTCTTCTATCAAGAATTCTATGCTCTACCGTAATTACTTTGTTACTCACAATATTGATCCTTAACATTCGCTTACCTAGAGTTAACAAGGATCCGGCATCAGATATTATGGGTTTAGAATTAGTTAATACTGGAATGTGGACGCAGATATTCCAGTGGAATGAATTACTTGTTGTTAAACAGCTATTCAGGTGCGGTTGGGGTCATAATAATTACAACGGCCACAAGGCACCTATAATTGGTAAAAAGATGTGTGGTAAATGGAATCCAATTGCTTTAGTTATAATGCATAATTTAATGCTTATTTATCAAATGATTGGAGTTCATCGAAGAAAAATCTACGAGCATCATATTGATGCTATTCCAAGAACCTATACGATTCCTGGTAGGAAGTTTAGATATCTCCAAGAATATGTGTCTAAACCTCTTAACTTAGAAAATATGCCCGAAGACATCAATGATCAATTCATATTATTAAATAAACAATTAGAAAGATCAGGTTTATTCATCGATGATATTCATGCCGGCAATGTTAGAATAAATTCAGATGGAAAAATAAGATTAGTAGATGGGGAATTATATACCGATGGAGAAGTCCTAATCAAGAATTTCCTTGTGAATGGAATTGACGATAGGTTAGATGGTATGGAGAAAGTATTAGGCTGTGAAAGAATAATTCGCTGGGTGGACCACAGAGTATCTGTTGATGATTTATTAAAACAAAGGTGAATGCATGAATATTTTATCACTTCTTTCTGAGAGGGCTAAATCTCATCCTGATAAGATCGCATTTGCCTTCCGCCTTAAAAATTCAAATATGTATAATGAAATCTCATTCAAAGAATTAGATCAGAGAAGTAGTAGAGCTGCAATCTATCTCGAAAATAATGGATTTAAGAGAGGTATGAAAACTTTAGTGATGGTTAGGCCTAGCATTGATTTTATTATTCTGATTTATGGGATGTTTAAACTCGGAGTCATACCTTTATTTCCCCCAAATTTAGACATTAAAAGTCGGAACGGGAGAAAACAATTGAGATTAATCATAAGTCGTGCTAAAATTAATGCTTTAATTGGTAGCCGTAAAATTTTATTCATTAGTTGGCTTCTGAGATTAAGAGTTTTTTCTCAAAAGATTTTATCATTGAATCAAATCAAATCTTACTATTCCAACTCGAATAATAAATCTGAATATTTTATTGATTCCAATATTAATTGGTTAGAAGAACCAGTATTTGTAAAGTATACTAA
>DANB01000006.1:101475-101729 GCA_002497245.1 Euryarchaeota archaeon UBA439 | reverse complement strand
TCGATTTCTACATCAACTCCACCTAGAATTGATCGGGGCTCATCAATTACATCTCCAATACGACCCAAGTAACAAGGATCGTGGAAAGTTATACTCTTTCCTTCCTTATCGAAATCAGGAAGTTTACCTTCTTCCTGTAACTTGGCCATTATTTCAGTATGATGGAACACTTCAAGTTCATCTGCGCCGTAATCTGAATATTCTTTACCTAATGTATGGAAACAATGGGGACAAGATGCTACAATTCTCTTGAC
>DANB01000006.1:100989-101159 GCA_002497245.1 Euryarchaeota archaeon UBA439 | reverse complement strand
CCTAATTCCTGGAAAGTCATGATATTGGTTTCGGCCAACATTTGGAAGAGATATTCATTCCCTGCCCTTCTTGCGGGGTCTCCTGAACATCCTTCTTGCATACCTAAAATACCCACATCTAGCCCTGCTTCTTTCATCAAAGAGATTGTTGCTCGAGCCACTTTCTGATT
>DANB01000006.1:100479-100688 GCA_002497245.1 Euryarchaeota archaeon UBA439 | reverse complement strand
CTCGAGCCACTTTCTGATTTCTTTCGTCGAAACTAGCTGCACAGCCAACGAAGTAGATATATTCGGCGGGCTGCCCTACTTTAACGTCTAAGTCAGATGCCCAATCAGCTCTCTCATGAGGACCAAAACCATAAGGATTTGAAGCGGATTCTAAGTTGCCCATAGCTACATTAAGTTCCTCAGGATACTCCATAGTCTCCATCATTGCA
>DANB01000006.1:91425-100187 GCA_002497245.1 Euryarchaeota archaeon UBA439 | reverse complement strand
TACTCCATAGTCTCCATCATTGCATTTCTTCTTAAATCAGTTAACTTAGGAACATGTTCTATGTAAAGTGGACAAATGTCAACACATGCATTGCAAGTGGTACAGGCCCAAACCGCCTCACTAGTTATTCTGGCTAACATAGTCTCTTCAGGATTTTCGCCTTTCAATAGAATAGGTGCATGCTCATTAGCATAATTTCTTACATCATGAATTACTTGCATAGGATTAAGCCCTTTACCAGACTCATAGGCAGGACAAACATCCTGACACCTTGCACATGATGTGCATGACCAACCATCTATTATTTGCCTCCATGTATATTGATCGAATGTACTAACGCCAAAAGAATCAATATCTAAATCTTCGAGAGGAATTGCTTTACCGTTGTCATCTACAGCTAATGGACGCATTGTTCCAAGTGCATTGGTGTCATGAAAGAAAACATTAGGGATAGCCATTACTAAATGCATATGCTTAGATACCGGTATTAGTACTAAAAAGCAGCAAATTGCTACCATGTGAGCCCAATAAGATGCTACAATAATCTCAGTGCTCAAGTTCAGACTATCGGATACCCAAAATCCTATTGGCTCCCAAAATGATGAAGGATTCTCTGGAGATTCAATAATAAATGATGTAGACGTAATTGTTAGGATTAAAACAAGAATGAAATTACCTTCTAATTGAGACTTACCTTTAAGTTTCTCAGGAGTGAAAATAACTCTCCTAATTAAAGCAGCGGAAGCACCTATCAAAGCTGTAGTATAACCTAATTCTACCATTCCATTCCAAGGGCCCTTGAATATTGAAGGAAGAATATTTTCAGAAAAATAATTTGCACTAGCAAGATCTAACATATCACTTCCTAACATTAAGAAACCCCAAAACATCAGAACATGCATTGTTCCTGCAACTTTATCGCGAAGAACTTTCTTCTGACCTAGCCAACCAATTAGCATTTCTTTAATTCTTAAACCCCAAGAGTCGAAACGATTATCAGGAGAGCCTAGCATTACTAATCGAGTTGCCTTAATCACTTGAAACATAAAGAATGAAATTGATAAACCGCCCATAAGAAGAAGAATTATCCATCCATCAAATGGACCATATTGCATCTCTAATGGGTGTCTCATAACAAGTCCTCGCCCTCACATGCGATTGAGTGATATGCTTCGGAAGAGAAACAATACTTTCAATTAACCGATTGATATAACATCCCCAATACTAATTTCCTATGCCCTTTACGACAGGCTATGTCAACGGCCTTCGCACCGGGCAAGTGTATTTTATTTGGAGAACATGCGGTTGTTTATGGACACCCTGCTGTTGCTGTTTCCATAGATTCAGGAGTTGAAATTACAATTGAAGAATCTGATGATTGGGAGATAAATAATAGATATAATACTGATGGATTTGAAAAATTCGATTCTAACAAGCACCCACATATTCAGCACATCATAAAAGATCTCTTTAATTATGAAGGTAGTCCTTTGAGAATCAATGTTCAATCTGATTTATTCTCTGGAGCAGGTCTAGGTTCAAGTGCTGCACTTTCGAACGCAATGGGTGCTGCACTCCATCAATTCACTAAACCTAATAAAGAAATAGATTTGATAAAACTATCAAAAATAGGTCATTCAGCGGAAGCAGCCACTCAAGAAGGAAGAGCTAGTCCAACCGATTCTGCTGCAAGCTCACTTGGAGGATGCGTAGTAGTCTCTGGAGAAAGAATTGATAATTTGAAACATGTTTTTGACACAAGTCTTGTAACTCCAGAAGGGAAAAGGAGTTGGTCTATTCATAGTGCTGAATTACATGAAAATATCAACCAATCTTGGTTAGTATTAGGCTTTACAGGAAAATCCTCGCCAACTGGTAAAATGGTCTCAGGCGTTGCTGAAAGATTGAAAGAAAATCCTGAACTTTATGATGAAATGGAATCAATCGAGAATATCACTATTGCTGGACTTACTGCATTGAAAGTTGGAAATCTAGAGGCAGTGGGAATGGCAATGAATAGTTGTCATGAAAGGTTGAAAAAGTTAGGAGTGAGCAATGAATTACTAGATCTAATGGTTTCTGCTACTAGGCCACATTCATTTGGTTCGAAACTTACCGGAGCTGGAGGGGGGGGTTGCATGGTTGCTCTGACCGATAATCCCACTAGAGTTGCTCAAGAAATTGAATTGTGTGGAGGAAGACCATTGATTTCAAAATTCGGTTCCAGCGGAGTTTATATCAAAAAAACTGCCAATAAATAATAAATTAATTCGTTTTCTTGACAACTATTCTTTATAAAGTAAACATAAGTGCGAGCGATATGCTTAGTGACGAAGAACGCCTAACTGTAGTAAATGTGGTTGCATCAACAAGAGTCGCGGAAGAACTAGATCTTCCAGATATCGCAATTCAGTTGAATTGTGAATATGAACCTGAACAATTCCCTGGAGTTGTTTACAGAGTAGTGGATCCAAAACTTGCAATACTAATGTTTAGATCAGGTAGAGCAGTTTGCACCGGTGGGAAGAATGAACAAAATATCCACACTGGAATTGAAAGAATGACTGCTGATTTAAGAGCAGCAGGTATTGACACATGGGACCTGAAAGATGTGGAAATAGAAGTACAGAATATGGTAGCTACGTACTCTCTTTTCTATCCAGAAGATTACTATGGAACTGCCAGAATGGATGATAACAACACGCGTGTTATTGATTTAGAGGGCGGAGGAATTAGAGCAGCAACAGATGAAGAAGTTGAAGCTAATGATTCAAGAATTAGAGGAATTAGAGAAGGAGAGCCTCTTGCAGCATTACCAAGAAAATTAAATCTAAATAATCTAACATTCCACCTACCTTTCGATAAAGTTGAATATGAACCAGAACAGTTCCCTGGACTAATCTACAGATTAGATTATCCTAAAGTTGTCTGCTTAATCTTCGGTAGCGGAAAGATGGTAATTACTGGTGCAAGACACAAGGATGAAATTCTTGAAGCAGTCCAGTTTATACAAGATGAGCTTGCAGATTTATTGTAAGAAAATTGAGAATCACCAATCGCGAGATTGATGAATGCCTAATTATGCGAGAGCGCTATGCGCTCTCGGGATACAGTGACCTATTCGTTGGTATTTTTGCTATTGATTTCCATATTTTCAGGTATTTACGTACCGGAAAAACATTTAGAGTTAGATGAAAATAATGATATGAAAATTGAATCAATATCGAGAAATAATAATTTAATAGATATTCCTGCATGGAAGATTAATGACAGATGGAACTATAATGGCTATCTAGACATGGTAGATTTTATCGTAGATTCGGGTGTAAATACTGATCTACAGACATTGACTGGAACTCTTCAAAGCACTGTAACTGATATTTATGTTACAACAGTTGATAATAGTTCAAGCCTGGTTTACGAAGTTCAATCTCAAGGTTATTATGAGGCAAATAATATCAATTTAGATGGCCAACCTGGTGACTTAGAAGTGAACATGGATACAATTTCAATAATTAGGGCTTCGGATTTAGCAACTGTCTCTCAAGAAGCGACAATAGATATTAATTTCTGCAGAGATTTTTTTTGGTGGTGTATTGATGTTTCAGTTGGAACTTTAGAAGTTGATCAAAGTTATTCTCCACCATTAGAGGGTTATGATTTCCCACTATCCGTAGGTGAGTCATGGAGTCAAGATTATACAGCGACTACGACTTATGATGGATCGAGTGATTATGTAGATATTCCTGAAGATACAGTTTCTCAGAGAACAGCAAACTACGAGGTAGTAAGTCAAGGATTCTCGGGAGTTAATTATGCTAGTTGTGCGACGTCTTACAATATCTCTAGTACAAATGCAGATGGAGAAGATACTGGTTACAAATGGTTCTGTCCTGCTGTAAGAGGTGATGTAAAAATGGAGACAATTGAAAGTTTAGGATTCACGGCTGTTCATTCCCTTTCTTCTTATCAAGCAACAAGTAGACAAAAGGTAATCAATATTGATGTTGAATTCCCTTTGTCTCCAATTGATATGGAAATATCGGCTTGGGTTAATGTTAGCAATAATAATGGCAATCCTTTAGCAAATGAGCAGTTACAATTCAGGTATGAGATAGAAGGAGATATTCAGACTATTACTACTGCATCAAATGGTAGTGCTCATGTTACTTTCAATACAGGGACATCTGCAGATAATTCGGACTCAGGAGATGATCTTGGTAGTCATGGAATCTTGGCATGGATTAACTCCGCAAATCCTCATACAGGTGCAAGCACTGTAACAATCGATCCAAATGTGTATGAAATTGATCTATATGTTAATCAAGATGGAGTTTCTGTAGAAAGAACTCGAGAAAACTTAACACTAACTTTAGATGAGAATGTTGGTTTTAATGCAATAAGAGATGATGCAATAACATTTAGTATTCCTGTGATTAATAGGGGGCTTAGAGTATCTCCTCCAACGGTCCTTCAAATCGAGGGCCCTGATGGGACTTTCACAAATGCTAACATACCTGCACTTTCAAGTCTTGAAGAAGCAAGGGTAGAGGTATCTTGGACAGTGCCATCGAATCAACCATTTGGCGATACTTTGACTTCATTTAATATTAATATTGATGATGGAGATACTACAAACAATGATGGAGAGTTCATACTTTTCATAGGCTCAGCTCCAGTTGCCATATTATCAATTGTAGAAGAAATATTGACGCTCGATGAAGTATCAATTAGCGGAATAAATTCTTATGATCCAGATGGAGGAGATTTCTACTGTACATTTTCTTTAGAGAATTTAGAGGGAAATATTGTTTCATCTGAAGAAGAAGACTGTATTTATGAATATATATGGGATGATGATGGAATTTTCACTGTCAATATGGTAGTGACTGATGGAGAGAACGATTTTCATTCAGTTAGTAGCGATATTACTGTGTTAAATAGAAATCCAGAAATTATTCTAGAAGCAGAATCTGAAACTATACCAGTTCTTTCTCCGATAACATTTGAGATTACAGATCGAATAGATTTAGACACGCAAACACCAAATGCCCCTGTAGATATCATCTGGAATGCTCCTTGTGAACAAGGTACGACATTAGGGATAAAATGTACAGTTACTTTAGATCAAGAAGGGCCATATACAATACAAGTCGATGCTACTGATGATGATGGGGCAACAATAACGGAAGAATATACAATTCAAGTTACCAATATTGCACCATACAACCCTGAATGGGAGGTGAAATTCGAGGGTAACAGACTCATCCCGAACTCATTTGGACTTTATACTGTAAATGAAGGAGATCAACTTACAGTTAGAGGTTGGGCCCAAGATTCAGAGAATGATATGACTTCATTGAGGCATGTTTGGGCACCGGATGCTGAAGAAAAACCGGATTTAGAGATTATACAACAAGATACGGCGATAAGTCAAATTGAGATTATATACGAAACTGACGGCCAGCATATAGCTACATTCCAGGTTTTCGATAATGATGATGAAAGTACAGATTTGATGACAGTGCCATTTAGAGTAAATAATGTAGAGCCAACTATCAGACCATTTTCTCAGCCTCTTCCAGTTGCTGAGGACCAAAATATAGAAATATCGATAATAGCAGATGATACACTAAATGATTTACAAACATTAGTCCCCTGCTACGACTTAGATCCATTAGTAAATTCAGATAATCAGGGTTCGGAAACTGACGATTGCGATATTGAATCATTTAATTTGATATATTCATGGCCTGATTCTAACACAGCACCTGAGAAAATAATCTTTCATGTTACTGATAATGATGGAGCGGTAGCAAGTGCAGAAATAAATATCGATGTAAGAAATGTGAAACCAAATCCAGGAATGACTACTAGCGAATATAATCCAACTTCAGGAGATGTGGTTATATTGACAGGAAATGGGACAACGGACTCAGTAAATGATATGGAAAATATGGTCTATTCATGGGACATGGATATTTCAAAAGATAGTAATGGCGATGGTGATAAAACGAATGATCAAGACATATTAGGGAAAATAGTAGAATGGGAATTTAATGACGCAGGAAGTATTGTTGTACAACTAACTGTGGATGATGGAGATTCCGCTGACTCAATGAGAATTACTATACAGGTTAAAGAAAAACCATTCTCAGTTACTGCTTTCATTCTGAGTCCAATAGGAATTCTAATAATCGCAATTCTAATTTTATCAATCGCAGCGTTACCTGCTATAATGAAGAAAAGAAATAAAATTGAACATGATGAGTTTAAGGTTCCTTCCAAAGGAACTATTGATGATGCATTTGATGACCCAGAATATGACCCATTTAGTGATGATAGTAAAAAACAAAAAATCAGCAAACAAAGAATCAAGAAAGAACAAAATAAGCCTGATTCTAAGACTGATCAATTAGATAAAGACTTAATTTTAGATAAAAATATTGACATGATATCGGATAATGATTCTGAAAATATAGACTTGGAAGACAAGAATCTTGCCATAAATGAGGTTTTAACGGCCTCGGAGATAGAAGAACTAATTGGTGAAGAGGAATAGGATAAGTCATGGTTAACCTGTTCAAACTACTTGGTTTGCCTGATCCTAAGAAGAATGTAGTAAATGATACTAGAACAAAAAATCAATCTTCAGCAAATCCGGGACCTAGGTCGAGTTCTAGAGCAGATTTTCATGATTTAGGAGATCCTCTATGGTCTGAAAGAACTGAAAGATTAATCCCTCAGGCTCAAAAAAATGTAGTTTATCTAAAGCCAGATAAATATCAAAGAGTACAACTAGAGGGAATGGAAAATGAGATTAGAAAAGGGAGTATGATTTTGGTTGATTTAACTTCATTATCCCATATGCCAACTCAGAAAGATGTTTGTAAAAGAAGAGTAGAAAGCTTGGGAGAAATCAATAACATACCTGTTTTTTCTTTAAATGAGAATGATTCTCTATTAATGATTCCAGGTTTGGGAATGAGAGTAGATACAAAAAAGCATAGATTAGGAATGAAAGAATTAGAACATGAATCGTGAAATTGGTACTAATAGCTGACTTCAAAGTTCCAATCATCCTTACTGGAACTAGGGCCTAGTTTATTGAAGTCAATTTGCATTAGTTTTTGTATATCACTTGACAGTGAAAACTCATCAGAAGTTATGATTGATTCAATTTGTAATATTGCTAAAGATGCTGAGGCTTCTCCAGGTAAGGGGTGTATTTCCATTAGTTTACAGCGCATAGCAACCATAGCCGATGGTAAAATTGACAAATCATCTTCAATTATCATTTCTTCATCGATTAAATCCCATTCAGATTTATCAATTGGAGTCTTTGTAGAAGTTAATTGGACATTTTTTACGGATTCTAGATTAGCAGGGAGAATAAAAATCATACATGATGACCCTATTCCTTGATCCCTAAGGTTTACTAGAGTATCTCGTTCTTTTCCTTCACGATTCTTGGAAAGACTAATTGTAACCATTGGAGGAGAATTAGAAACTACTCCTATCGACGACATGGGTGCTAAATTATGAATACCTTTGGAACTCTTTGTAGCAACTAATGAAATGGGTCTTGGCATTAGTAGAGATGCTAGCCAGTTTCTTCTTTCTTCGTGAGACATCTCTTCTAAATTAAGACTTATTCGATTTTCAGATAGACTAGGGAATCCATTTGGATCAGCCCGATAATCTCCATCTTCCAGCCATGTATCCAATTCTCCGGATTCTACTTCAGATGCGGAAAATGATGTAAATTGCCGATAAATTTCCCATTTAGAAATTTCTGAAGATTTCTCACCTCTTGATTTTTTCCTTTCTATTGATGAATCTGCGTAAGTTACACACCTTCGAAGAAAACGAGAAACTATCTCTCTTCTTTGGGAAATATCCATCTAAATCACTCTAAGCCTAGTTCCTTCACTAATCTATCTACGTGGCCACTTGCTCTTACGTTATAACCTACAGAGATTAAAGTGCCATTTGTGTCTATTACAAATGTTGACCTAGATACTCCCATATACGTTTTACCATAATTCGTTTTTTCTCTCCAAACACCATATAATTGATGAAGTTCAATTTCTGAATCTACAATCAAGTCAAAAGGTAATTCATGTTTATCTATAAATCTCTGATGAGAACTAGAAGAGTCCTTAGACACACCAATTACTTTGTATCCAGAATTCTGAAGTCTTGAAAAATTATCTCTAAAATCACAAGCTTGTACCGTGCATCCAGGAGTACTATCTTTTGGATAGAAGTAAAGTATTACTTTCTGATTAGATGATAATATATCAGAAAGTTTAATTTGATCTCCATTAGTTATTTGGGCATCAAAATCAGGTGCTTTCTGACCTACTTCTAGCGTTACAGGTTCATTACTCATAATACCCGCAGAAGTAATTAGATGATGAATGCTCGTATACTAGCAGCATTCAATAACAACTACATGTTGCTATGGAAAAAGAATTAATTCTTGCTTTCTTTAATCATCTTTTTTGAGGAAGCCCAGCCACAAATCAAGCATTCGCTTAAATCATGGTTTCTAGCAGGACAGTATTCTCTTCCAAAAAAAATGATTTGTAAATGTCTTCTAATCCAGGTATCTTCAGGAAACACTTTCTTCAAATCCTTCTCAGTAGTTTGGACATTTTTCCCGTTTGATAATCCCCATCGATAAGCTAATCGATGAATGTGAGTGTCAACTGCAAATGCGGGAATTCCGAAAGCCTGTGACATTACTACACTAGCAG
>DANB01000006.1:86191-91126 GCA_002497245.1 Euryarchaeota archaeon UBA439 | reverse complement strand
GACATTACTACACTAGCAGTTTTATGGCCTACGCCGGCCAATGATTCTAAAAAATCCCAATCAGGAATTACTTCTCCGCCACCTTCTATAATTTGTTCGGCCATCTTCTTAAGATTCTTGGCCTTAGTAGGTGCTAATCCTATCTCACGAATTATCTCATGGATTTCATCCACATTTAGTTTTGACATTTTTTCAGGATTATCAGCTCTTGAGAAAAGATTAGGAGTGACTTCATTTACTTTCTTGTCAGTAGTCTGGGCAGATAACATTACTGCAACAAGTAATGTATATGCATCTGTATGATCAAGAGGTATTGGTTGAGTTGGATATAATTCATCCAAAATTTTACCAATTTTATTTGCCTTTTCAGAACGTTTCATTATTCCAACTCCGGTTGTTCTCTAAAACCGTAAATGAATGCTAGAATAATTATAGAAAATGGAACCCCATAACATGGACCAAACATAAAATCTGAACTTGTTGGAGAACTTGTGACGCCGCCTAAGATTATGTAAGATACTAGTCCTAATATCATGGCAGGAATTATTGATACTAAAGAAAAAATCAACCCCCTTGCTAAACTCATATCATAATCCAAGAGACTCTTAATGATGAACATTATCAAACATTGAATAGAGATTCTATTTCTGCACCAGACTTTGTGTTTAGTATATCTGACCTCTCGAGCCATCCTTTACGTGCAATTTGTACACCATACCAAACATCACTCAATCCATTTACATCATGAGCGTCAGGATTAATACAAATTGGAACTTTCTGCTCTTTAGCAAACTTACACAGACGCCAATCTAGATCAAGACGATAAGGAGATGCATTAATTTCAATCGCTTTGAGGTTTCCTTCCATATTCAATTCACCCATCCTTCTAATTATAGCATGCATATCTATAGGAATTCCTTCTCTAACCTGCAGAATTCTTCCTGTAGGGTGCCCTAGAATGGTGAATGTAGGGTCTTCAATTGCTCGGATTAACATTTCAGTGTTCTCAATTTCATCTCTATTTCTCCAACTACCCAAAGCATGTATACTTCCGACAACATGTGAAAATATATTTCTAGTATTATCAGAATAGTCTAACCTGCCATCTGCTAGTATATCGCATTCAGAACCGTGAAATAATCTGAAATCAACACCTTCATCCGACCACATTTGATTTAGTTTAATTATCTCATTACGCTGATTTGGGACTACTTCGCTAGAAATCCCAATTGATCTACCTCCAATATTCAATGTTTCAGAATGATCTGCGATACCTAGATATTGCCAACCCAATAATTGTGCAGCTTGTGCCATTTCCTCGAGAGTATTACTTCCGTCGGAATAAACCGTATGATTATGAAAAGCACCTTTGATATCTTCAGGAATTAGGAGTTCAGGAAGTAATGATTTAGATATCGAAGCAGCTTCAATTTCCCCCATATCTTCCCTCATCTCAGGAGGAACCCAATGCATATCTAAATTTTTATAAATTTCCGATTCATCAGAGCACAACAATGTATGTTTTGCAGCTTCCATCCCAATAGATGAGCCCGCTAAAGATTCTGGGAATAATCCAAACTCATTTAACCTAAGTCCTCGATTAATTGCTTCTTGCCTCATTCTAATGTTATGTTCCTTAGATCCAGTGAAATATGCAAGAGTGAATGGGAAAGTTTCCGGAGTAACTATTCTAACCTGAGCATCAATTGTAGCATCACTATTTCTTTCCATTAAAGTATCAGCAAGTCCTTCGTCTAGAGCCCCATTACCAATTGAATTGGATAACATCTCTTGTTCTAGAATCAAACTAATCTTGGAGTCTCCATATCCCTTAACTTCTGCTATACCAGGTAGCCCTAAAATTTCTTGAATTACTTTTTGATGATTTTCTACTAATGAAGATACAACAATATCTAGATCGCCAATTGTCTCTCTTCTCCGGCGTGCACTTCCTGCAAGTTGTGCTTTTTCAACACCCTCAATTAAAGAGATTTTTTCCTCTAAAGAACGACCGAAAAGTAAGCCAACATCCATTCTAGTTCGTCCTTGATAACGTCTTAAAAGATCGATTCCGTCAAAAATCTTCTTTTGACTTTTCTCGCCGAAACCGGGGAGAGATGAAATATGGTTTAATTCACATGCTGTCTTCAATTGCTCTATTGAATCAATTCCTAATGAATCATATAGTGACTTTACCTTTTTAGGGCCTAGCCCCGGAATCCCAACTATCTCAATTAATCCCGTAGGAACTTTATCATACAATGATTGCATATCTCCCCAAGTACCATATAATACTGATTCAGTAATTAATCCTCCAATTCCTTTTCCAATACCTTTGACTTGCAATAATTTACCTTCTGTGATTATTAAAAATAAATCTTCTTCCATTGATGATAAAGCTCTTGAAGCATTTTGGTATGCACGTACTTTGAATCCATTCGCACCTGATAATTCCAATAGGACTGCTACTTGCTCCAAAACATCGACTAATTGCGTCTTGCTAAAATAGGGTGGCTCATTCCTACGAGACTTGGGTAGTGACCAACCCCCTACCTTTACCATGACCCCATGAAGGGACCACAGGTCTTGAATGATACCATCTAACATTCGGATTGATTCTCCCCAACATAAACAAATGAAGACCCCATCCTGTAGTCATGGAATTGGTCTCAATTCTAGAAACTGCGTCTATTACTATGTGCGGTATAGCAACTATTTTGTGGATGGCCATAGGGACATTAGCACGTTTTGAAAATGGAGAAGTATTGACACAAAAGATTGTTGCGTCTTTATGCATTATTTCCGCGATAATGCTATTTTTGTTACATTATTTAGGAGGAGAACTTTGGGGTTCTACTAATGTTTCTAGGCCATTTGCAGTAATTGCGGTTATTGTAGCAATCTCAGGAATGATCAATATTAAAGGAAAAGACGTTCAAGGAGAAACAAATCCGCATCAAATAATGAAAATGAGAGCCGCAGAACGAGAGAATAATAATGACTGATTATTATATGCCAAGTTTTTCATCGATAAAAGACCTCATGTAGGCAGGTAATTCTCCATTGACAAAAACTACATCATTTACATCTTCTAACTTCATCAATGAATAATAAATTTGCATTGCAGTCATCGGTGTAGAACTGCAACCAGTACAACCACCTTCTAGAGATATCATGATTATTCCATCAGTTGTATCAACGACATTTACAACTCCTTCGTGCGCATCTAAGATTGCCTGAACAGGCCCCACAGATGCAAGAATTAACTGTTCATCGACCATGCCCATGCCAACCTTCTGTGTAAGCGTAACAGCCGAGGGCTAATGAACCTGAGGCTCTTTCAACTGTATGATGAGTACTTCATTAAGGGTATTACTGATTGATTTACTAGTAGAAAGAGCCGAATTTGGGCATGGAGGAAATCAAGAAGTAATCAAGCCACTGGCAGCATTATCTGATGTCGAAGTTTTACTAGTTACTCCTCAAATGCAATCATTTGAAGCCGGAGAAAAAGTCCAACGAAATTCAGAAATGAAACTCATAGAAGAAGATGTGCCTCATTGGGACTATGAATATGAGTTCTGGAGCGAAAAACAAGTTATAATGGGGGAAAGAAATATTAATTTCAAAAGGATTCTAATGCCGATGCATGAAAACGAAGAAGAAATGAGGGATTGGATTAGTAAACTGAAATTAGATGCAGTTGTGTGTTCAGGATCTAGAAGGAATGTAAGTATCTGGGAAGAATGGATGAGCCCCACTGAAACTATGTTTAGAGCGGCAGCAAAATCTGGAATTCCAACCCTTGGTATTTGTTTTGGTCATCAATTACTTTGTCATTCATTAGGCTCCAAAATAGAAAGAGCGGAATCATTTTCCAGTGGGATATGGAATCTTGAGCTCACAAAAGAAGGAGAGAATGATGTGTTACTAACAACACACGTTGAAAATAATGAAAGTATTGCAGGATTATTCAGTCACCAAGATCATGTGATGTCAGTTCCTAAGAATTGTACACTACTTAGCAAGACATCTCACAATATGGTTACCGCTGTGAGATTAAACGATGATTTAGGGAAACCGATGCCTGCATGGGGTATTCAGTTTCATCCAGAAGCAGCAAGAAAGAGAATTGAACGAGCATATGGCTGGGGTCATATTTCTGAAGAGGAATATAAATCATTTAAGGGAGAACATGATGGAGCAGGAATTTTAGGTTCTTTTGCTAAAATCGTTTTAGAAAAAGTATAGTTAGTCACTAAATAACTGGGCTTTAGTTGGGATTCCGATTATAAGCAACTCTTTTGTCGGCGAGTCACAAAGGTGAACACCATGTTAGAAAATATACCATTAATTGCAGCTGGAGCGGGACTTATAGGACTTCTAATTGCATTTGTATTATACAAGAGAGTGAACAGTGTAGAAATAGATAATGAAGTTGTGGCAGACATAACTCAAGAGATTCAAGATGGGGCTATGGCCTTTTTGAAAGCAGAATATCGAGTATTGTCGATATTCGTTGTCGTTGTTGGTGCTATACTAGCATGGTTGAACGATATGGAAACTGCAATTGCATTCTTTGCAGGTGCTGTTGCTTCCGTAGGAGCGGGGTTCTCTGGAATGAGGGCTGCTACTTCTGCTAATGGCAGAACTGCAATGGCTGCTAAGAATGAGGGGCCAGCAGGAGCACTAGAAGTATCTTACAATGGTGGAGCTGTAATGGGTCTTTCAGTTGGAGGACTGGGATTATTAGGAATCTCCATTATTGCATATTGGTTAGGGGCAGATGACGCTGGAAGTAATCTTTCAGCGGCTGCTGGATTTGGAATGGGAGCTTCTTCAATTGCTCTATTCGCACGTGTTGGCGGAGGAATATACACCAAGGCTGCTGATGTTGGAGCCGATTTAGTGGGTAAAGTAGAAGCAGGAATTCCT
>DANB01000006.1:43245-85885 GCA_002497245.1 Euryarchaeota archaeon UBA439 | reverse complement strand
CTGAAGATGATCCTAGAAACCCTGGAGTTATTGCAGACAATGTCGGAGACAATGTTGGCGATGTTGCAGGTATGGGAGCAGATATATTTGAGTCATTTGTTGGTTCTATTATTGCTGCAATGATTATTGCAAGTAACTCTGAAGATATGGGTGTTGATTATGTTATGATGCCGATTATGCTTGGCTTAATTGGATATGTCGCATCTATCATTGGAGTATTTTCGATGACTTTCTTGAAGAATGGATCAGATGCGGCGGCGGCGTTAAGAAATACGACATTTATCGCTGCTATACTTTTCTGGGCAGGAGGATACCTGTCAATTGAACAAGGATTAATTGATGTAGAAATGGGAGTAATGCACTCAGTTGTTCTAGGAAGTATTGTTGGAATTATGATTGGTTTAGTTACCGAGTACTACACAGGTATTGAACCAGTATTCGGAATCAAGACTAAAGCAATTCCACATATTGGTGAGATGTCAAAGACAGGCCCTGCAACAAATGCAATTGCTGGACTATCAGTTGGGATGATGTCAACATTCTTACCAATTCTTCTAATTTCTTTAGGTATTCTTGGAGCTAATGAATTCAATGATGGAGGAGAAATGGGGCTCTATGGTATCGCAATGGCAGCAATGGGAATGTTGGCCACTGTTGGCGTTACAATGACAGTTGATGCTTACGGACCTGTTGCTGATAACGCAGGTGGAATCGCTGAAATGAGTTCTCTAGGAAATGACGTACGTGCAATTACTGACGAACTAGATTCAATTGGAAACACTACCGCAGCAGTAGGTAAGGGATTCGCAATTGGCTCTGCGGCATTAACCGCACTTGCATTATTCGCAGCCTACACTGCCGCAATCGATGGAGACTTAGATTTAGATTTAACAAATCCAATGGTCGTAATAGGACTCTTGATTGGAGGAGGATTACCATTCGTAGTTGCAGCAATGACAATGACTTCAGTAGGAAAAGCTGCTGGAGACATGGTTATTGAGATTAGAAGACAATTCAAAGAAATTCCAGGATTACTAGAAGGTAAAGAAGGCGTGAAGCCCGATTCTAAGAAATGTGTTGACATTTCTACACAAGCGGCCCTAAGAGAAATGGTTGGGCCTGGAGTAGTAGCAGTCTCTGCACCTGTTATTGTAGGATACGTTTTGGGATGGGATGCATTAGGAGGACTATTGGCTGGTTCATTAGTTACAGGAGTTCTAATGGCATTATTCATGGCAAACGCAGGTGGAGCTTGGGATAACGCGAAGAAGGCTATTGAGCAAGGTCACATTACTGGAGCTGAAAAAGGAGATGAAGCTCACGATGCAGCTGTTATTGGAGATACAATAGGAGATCCATTCAAAGATACATCGGGACCTTCACTGAATATTCTGATTAAATTAATGTCAATTGTTGCAGTCGTACTGGCTGGAACAGGTAAATTAACAGAAAACGGGCTCCTTTGAAACCGACAACCGTTAGTCTCTTGACTAACGACCTAGAGGGATTTGTATGGCGAGAGCGGCTTCTATTGGATTGATGTTGGTAATTTTACTGACATCAATGGCCGGTTGCACCGCAGTAACAGAGGGCATAACTGGAAACTCTAGTTCAGAAGAAATCTCCGTTCCAAATTGGGAATTAGGAGATTACTGGTTATACACATTCTCAACACCCGACTATAGTGATGATACTACAAAGTTAGTAGTAGCGACAACGGATACTGAAGAAGATGGTACGGCATACATGTTAGCAATTTCTAGTATAGGAGAAGCAAGAAGACATGCTGTCCTGAATCATAATCCATTTCTTGGCAGAATCACTCATGAGCAATTAAGTCCATTTGAAAATGGTGAAGCAAAGGATGTTTTGGATTTCCCGCTAAAAAAGAATAAAGCATGGAGTTTTAATTTATTTGGGAATGATTGGAATGCAGTAGTCACATCAGTAGACTCATCAATTGCATCGATCAGAGCAACTGCAGGAGACGGCGCCTCTATCGATTATATTTTTGATGGAAATATTGCATTTTTCTCATCATTTATCTGGACTGATTCCGAAGGCATCATACAATTGAAGATGAAAAATGCAGATAATGGGGTTGGCCATACAGGAGATGTTTATTTTGTTAGAGGCGGCGACTTATATAGCAATAATTGGTATAATAATGGCCCAGATGCAGAGATTGTAGATTCTTTCTTTGTATCTGATCATCCAAATGATGGAGAATGGAATGAAATGATATATTTCTTAGATGCTTCATGTGGAGGAGGTTCTACAATTTCACTAACTTTAAGAGATCACACATCAATTTCTGCTCTAGAAAGATTCTGGGGCCCCGGAGCTGAAGAAACAGGGACTTTGGGCACTATTCCTTATCCAAGTCAAGAATATACACTGACGGTTACATTCACTGGAGATACACACCTGAGAATACTATTAGCTGGTGGCATTACTTACTCTTGGAATCTCTAATGATAATCATGTCAGGTACTTTTGTAATGATGCATGGGATGACAGGTACATCTGCTAAGATGAAACCATTGGCAAAACAATTAGTTCCGAAAGGATGGAATATATTGTGCCCAGAAGGTAAGATTCCTCATCCAACAAGAGGTGGGTTCGCATGGTGGTTACGATCAGAAGACCCTACAGAGCCATTAGGGTCTGATGCATTGAAAGAAGTGAACGAGTCTGTGCTAAATGTCATCTCAGAAATTCCAGATGGGCCGATAATAGTTGGAGGTTTTTCTCAAGGTGCTGCAATAGCATCTGCTATGTTGGAATATGATATTCAAAGCAGAATTAAAGGTCTAGTTTTACTTGGAACGAAAACTGTAAGACCTGATCAATTAAGAGACACATTGACCTTCTTAAAACCAAGAAAAGTGGTTTGGATGCATGGTTCAAGAGATCATCTAGTTCCTATCGAACAAGGATTCGAGCATATTGAAATATTTGAACAAGCAGATTGGGATGTTACAAAGTTACAGCATGAGAAGGGACATATGGTTAATCTAAATCAATTAAATGAGTTGAAATCTGCTATTCAAAGTATGGCAGATTCCTAAATTAATGCTGAAAATAATCAATTAAATGGTCAGATCCTCCAATAAATATTGGTTTTTCCCCCCTCATATCAAAGCAAATTGGGACTGTGCGATGTCCAGTAATTCCGACAACTTTTGATCTCAAATTGTCTTCATGATCAAAGTTAATCTCTGAGTAAGTTAAATTCTTAGAATTCAAAACATTCTTTGCACGATTACAATAAACACAAATTGTTTGAGTAAAAAGTAGAAAATCAGTACTGCATTCTTCTAAGATTTCAGAGAATCTATCCAAATCTACACAACCTACAGTTAAACGTGATAAGACAGTACTAATGAACCTGAGTAATAAAATAATACATTATAATCTAAGAAGTAGATGGTTTAAGATCGTCTTCATTCCACCATTCAGGCCTCTCACCTAAATCCGTATCAGGGTCCTCTTCTTCCCATACCTCATCATCTTTAATCCGACCTTCCAGAACTCTATCAGTTTCATCCTCATCAATGAAAATCAACATTACAACACTTAACATCGTTAACACAGCACCTAGATAAATCGCTGAGGAATAATCAAAGATTTCTAACAGCCTTCCAGTGAAGGAGAAAGCCAACACACCTGATAAGTTGAATAATGACATGTAAGCAGTGAACTGTGTTCCGCCGACCTTACTCCAAGTAAGCCTCATAGTTAGTGAAATAATACAAATCCAAGCAATAGCACCGATAAATGCTTGGATAATAAGATAAATTGTCATTACAGTATCATTTGTCCATACAGGTTCTAAGAATGCTAGAGTAGCATTAGCGAAAGCTAGAAGCAAAAAGAATACCATAGCGATTCTCCGGGTACCGTAACGATCTCCCAAAAATCCTCCAATTATTTGAGCTATCATCGCTGCAAATACAACTACTCCGCCAACTACTCCGCTATACTTCTCTACTGACCATCCGGCACCGTTTATGAAAATATCAAACGCAATTGGAGCTACGAAGACGTATAAATCTGCAAGAAGGCAAAGTCCAATCATAATGAATGCGGATCTTACAGAAAAAGCTTTTACAAGATAAAATGAGGTCCTAGCAACAGTATTTTTAGTTCCTTGGGTCAAGACAGAGAATGGATTAGGAACCTCTGGTAAATGAGTTTCTTCATTACCCAGATAATCCATAATATATCTGAATAAGAATGTTAAAAACGCCACAGATAAAGAAATATAACTAATTGGATTCGTTATTTTTCTTACATCTGCACCTGCAGACCAATCAATAGTGAATACATCAATAGCGAATCCTATGACCCAAACTATTAGACCAATTATTGTAAAGAATGCTGTAATAGAGATTCTCTGTTCAGATACACTGTATCCAACATTCTTAGCTATGCGGAATTCAGACTCAACAACCCAGGGAGTGTCGGAATCATCATCGACAGAAGATTCACTATCTTCAAGACTATCAGAATCAACTAGTATTGCATCGACCTTTGACCAAGGGAATAATTGAACACCAGGCTTTTCTATTAGTGTAAGAGGAATCAAAGCGATTAACAGAAGTAAAGCTAACTGTGTAGCAATTACTCCAGATATACTGATTAAAGAAATTAGAACTCCTAATCCTGCACCTCCAACCATTATTCCGCCTCGCTTAGCAGCAAACATGAAACCATTGACTTTAGCAACTTCATCTGGTTGAAGAATCTCCACAGCCAATGCATCAGTTGCAACATCTTGGAGTGAAGCGAATATATTATGGATGAATAAAACTCTGGTTACTAATTCAATTTTCTCATTGAGATCATCTACAAAAATCAAGCTTCCTAATGTTAATGCCATACCTGTTTGAGCGAAAAGAACCCACTGCCTGCGTGGTCCATATCTTTCTATAAATAATGCATCAACCACTGGGCCCCAAATCCACTTGAAAGTCCAAGGTAATGCTACTGTAGCGAATAGTATAGCAATTTCTTCCACTGTAGTTCCATTAGCAGTTAGATAAGCAGCAAAGGTAACACTAGCGAATCCCCATGGAAGCCCTTGAGCGAAGTACATTAGACAGAGTGTTACAACTCTTCTAGTTTTATTTTCAGTTAATGCGCCGCCTTTTCTCCACTCAACAATTCCAATTTTAGTTAGAGAAATAGCACTAGGAACCCAAATAGCTGGATTAATTGTATTCAAAGTATTACTAATCGAATTACTGATATCAAATGGTTCTGCGGATTCATTCTTCGATACCCAATCTTCACGATATGCTACCCATCCAAGAAGTATTGTCACCAAAATAAAAGGAATAATAAACAACATTGGCCCAAAAGATGTTTTTCCTAAGTTAGCTTCTGAATCTAACAATGAAACAAAAATTGGGAACTCAACATATACGTCTCCAGGATTTCCTCCTTGATCAGAATAATACATTCTGAAACTACCAGAGCAATCTTGATCCAATATAGGTACTGGATTATTGCACTGAGGCCCCCCTTGAGCAGGAACTGAATAAGAAACCGTAATTGTTGTCCTAGTATCTTTCGACCAACTTTGGAAAGAGTCACTAACTGTAATATCCCAATTAGTAACAACGTCATTACCGCCATTAACTGAGTTAGCAGACTCGGTGTACTGAGATATCTGTTCATCTCCCCTAAAGAGTGTGAGTGTCAGGTCACATTCAGAATCCCCACAATTCGCCGACTCGATATTAAATTTCATCCTTATGGAGATTGTTTCGTTCATTTCCAAAATGAAGTCATCTGAAAAGCCAGTTTGAAGTTCACAAGAAAAATCTACTACTACATCCTGACCCTCAGGGAAAAATATCTCACCATAACCTTCTGATGCAGAACCCTGCGATAAATTATCAAAATTATTCCAGCAATCATCCAAATCCTCGGATCCCCAGAAATACATGTATGGGTCGTCACTGGTAGGATGATTATCCACAGAACTAGATTGAGCAGTCGCAAAAATAGACAAATAACTGAATGTTACAAGTAATACAACTCCAATTGTTAGACTACGACGTGTGGATTGCATAAGTTTGGGAATGATTGTTGACGTTTGAGTCTTCGCCTAATATATTCACTATCATTTCATGATTATTCCATGATCATCATAGTCCCAATCGATTAATTGCCAACCTGATTTTGAGACCTCTTCTCTTACTTTTTTAATGTATAAGGGATGGCATAAAATAGCCGCACATCCACCTGAACCGGCTCCTAGGGCTTTCCATGCCATAACACTGCTATCTTGTAATAATGGTTGAATAACTGGTAAGAATGGAGCATTGATTGATTTATCTATGGCGTCAATTGCGTTAGAAACTTCATTAAGAGATTCTACAAATAGTTGCCTCTGATCTCTTTGTAAAGAATCAGCCATTTTTCTAGTTGCCAGACGGATTCTATGAAGTCCTTCAATTACTTCTTTATCTCCTAATTCGTACTTTGACCAAACTTGGTTTTGTATATCTCCAGATTTATGAGAAATTCCAGTATGAGCTATTAGAAGATGTTTTTTAATCCACTTAACTGCCGAACGAGCAGGCTCGAATGGCATTATCTCGACATTCTCTCCATGGAACATAAATCGATTGAAACCACCAAATGTTGCAGCCCATTGATCCTGTCTTCCACATCTATTTCCTGACTCAATCTCTTCTTGATATGCTGCCTCTGCAATTTGATCTAATGAAGAATTTTCAGTCTTTTTTAACAAAGCAATACGAGCTACATTTACAGAACCACTCGTACCTAATCCTGAACCCATGGGTATATCAAATTCATAAGCTATTTCTCCAGAAACATCAATTCTAGCTTTAACATATTTATTTATTGTAAAATTGATTACTTCCCCTCCAAAATCAGTACAGTAAGGATTGACATCAGTCCATCCTCCAGATAGATCTACACGGACAGGAACCATAACATCGAATTGGTCATCCACAACCTCTCCGAGGGTTATCTACATGAGAACCCTCCGCCGAAGAGAAATCATTTAACCGAAAACAACCCCTATCAGAACCTCTTCCGAGATGCATGGCTGACAGCGTAGAGGAGGCGATTAGGGCATTTTCACAGGGTAAACCTGTGATGGTTTTTGACTCTGACTTTCGGGAGAAAGAGACGGACCTGCTTTGGCCTGCAACAGCCGCAACACCGGCAGTAATGAGACGTTTGAGAATAGATTGTGGAGGGTTATTATTCTTAGCAATAGGCAACGAAATAGGTGAGATGTTCGATTTACCGTGGCTTCAAGATCTACATACACATGAAAAATTAGTAGAGGACAATCCCGTATTATCGCACTTAATTACTAATGACTTACAGTATGATACAAGATCCGCATTTACTCTTTCTATAAATCATCGAGAAACTTATACAGGAATTACTGATAGAGATAGATCGCTTACTACCAAAAGATTTGGAGAATTGTCAGGCGAATTAATGGAAAAATCAATTAGCGGAGAAGATGCATATAAAGCATTAGGGAATGAATTTCGCACACCAGGCCACATACCTGTATGTAGAGAATCTCCAGGTGGTTTGTCATCTAGACAAGGACATACAGAGCTAGCAGTAGCCATCGCGAGACTTGCAGGACAGGTCCCTGCAACAATAGGTGCAGAAATGCTTCAGCCAGATGGGGATGGAGCACTTTCGGTTGAAGATGCAAGGTCCTATGCTTCCAAATATAAAATTCCAATGATAACTGGCGAAGATTTACTCAACGCCTTAAACATAGATAAATAAATTGAAAAGAGTTGCTATTAGTATTGAGTGTGGAAAATATGGTTCGTGTAATGGCAGTTGGTGTCTTTGACCTACTTCATGCAGGTCACCTACATTATGTCGAGCAAGCTAAATCATTGGGTGACGAATTAGTGGTTGTTGTTGCTCATGACGACACTGTACGTAAGCAAAAGCATGAACCAGTGACAAATCAAGAATTAAGGAGAAGAATGGTGGAAGGCTTGAAACCAGTTGACAAAGCGATTGTTGGGAATCCCCCAAGCATCCCAATTTTTGAAATATTAGATTCTGTGAAACCTGACATTATCGCTTTAGGATATGATCAGAAACACTCCCGGGACGCAATAAAACTTGGATTAGAGAATAATGGTTGGGGGAATGTAGAAGTAATTCGTGTAGAAGGATTAGCAGACGACTTAGACGGCACTAGGAAAATAATCGCAAAGATACTTAGTTTATGGTCGGGCGAAACCGGTGGCCCTTATGAGGAAGATTGAAATGTTCACTGGAATCGTAACTGGAACTGCCCCTATAGTTCAAATTGAGGAAAAAGATATAATTCGCAGCATAACAGTAAATTTAGAAAAATATACCGATAATTTAGAAATTGGAGCCAGTGTAGCTCTTGATGGCGTTTGTATGACTGTGGTTTCTATAGATAATAATCTAGTAAAATTTGATGCTATAGAAGAAACTCTTGCTCGTACAACCTTAGGAAAATTAAGTATTGACTCTCTGGTAAATGTCGAAAGATCTCTGAAAATGGGAGATGAATTAGGCGGACATATAATATCAGGTCATGTCTTAATGACTGCAAAGATACTAAAGATTACGAATAAAGGTGAAGGCATAGATATTCTAGTTGAAAATCCTTCAAATGCGAGCCATTATATTCTTGAGAAGGGATATATTTCGATAGATGGAATGTCCCTTACTATAGGAAAAGTTAGTCAAGAAAGTTTCTCATTACATATTATCCCAGAAACATTAAGGGTTACTACGATAGGACAAAAAAAGGTTGGAGATTACGTAAATATAGAAATTGATTCGCGTACTCAAGCCGTTGTAGATACTATCAGAAAAAGTATGGAAGTGAAATAATGAATATTGCAGCGGTTTGTGGAAGTTTTCACAAAGAAGAAATTGAAAGAATGCTCGAATATGCACAAGATGAAGCAAGTATCAAAGGTGTGAAAATATCACAGATTTTATGGGTTCCAGGCTCAATGGAAGCCCCATTGGCTTTAGAACGTATATTGAAAAATGGAGAGGTTGATGCTGCAATTACTCTTGGAATTATTGAACGTGGCGAAACTCAGCATGGTCTCGTTATGGGTCAAGCAGTTACTAAGGCAATTATCGAATTACAGATTAAGTATAACAAACCAATAGGGTTAGGAATTATTGGTCCAGGGGCTGAAAAACATCATATTGAACCAAGATTAGAACCACATGCAAGATCTGCAGTTAATGCTGTAATTAAGATGTCAAAATGAATATCATTAACCTAACTAGAAGTAATGAATAGTGCTTTCTTCGAGTTAATGTTCAAAGCACTCCTATCATTCCGAGACTCATGACTGATGAAGTGCGGAATGTGATAATCATAGGTTCTGGTCCCGCAGGATATACTGCGGGCCTATACTCGGCAAGAGCATTGTTGGAACCATTGATGTTTGCCGGATATATGTCAGGGGGGCAATTAATGCTAACATCTGATATAGAGAATTTCCCCGGATATCCCGAAGGAATTGGAGGACCTGAAATGATGATTCAGTTGAGAGAACAGGCAGAAAAATTTGGATTAGAGGTTCAAGATAAAAATGTAGAGAGAGTTGATTTTTCTGAAAAGCCATTCAAAATATGGGTTGAGGGGGAAGAGTTTCGTGCAAAATCAGTAATTATTTGCACTGGAGCAGAATCAATCTGGCTAGGAGCAGAGGGGGAAGAAGAGCAAAAGGGCAGAGGAATAAGCACCTGTGCAACTTGTGATGGTGCATTCTTTCGTGAGCAAGAAGTACTGGTTATTGGAGGCGGTGACTCAGCAATGGAAGAAGCCACATTCTTAACCAGATTTGCTAGTAAAGTGACATTATTGCATAGAAGAGATGTTTTCAAAGCATCAAAGGTAATGTATGAAAGAGCCCTAAATAATCCAAAAATTGAGATAAAGACATTTAGAACTGTAAAGCGTTGGCTTTCAGATGAAACAGGATTAAGTGGTGCAATTCTAGAAGACCCTAGAGATGGAAGTATCGAAGAAATATCTTGTACAGGTGCATTCATTGCAATAGGCCATAAACCAATTACTAATTTCTTGGAAGGACAAGTAGAAACTGACGATTCGGGATATATTCTTGCAAAAATACATACTATGACAAGTGTAGAAGGTATATTTGCTGCAGGAGATGTTGTCGATACTAGATATCGTCAAGCGATAACAGCAGCAGGAATGGGATGTCAAGCAGCAATCGATGCTGAAAAATGGCTTGAAGAACAACATTGAGGATTAAGATGTCTGAAATTGACTTGACCAATGATGAGAAAGCGAGATATGCTAGGCATCTAATATTGCCTCAAGTAGGTGAGGCGGGGCAAAAAAAAATCAAATCTGCTTCAGTACTAGTTGTTGGAGCAGGGGGTCTTGGTTCACCAGTATTGATGTATTTAGCAGCTGCTGGAATAGGCAAAATTGGAATTATAGATGATGATAAAGTAGAATTGACTAATTTGCAAAGACAAATCATTCATTCTACGTCATCAATTGGAGAATTAAAGACAGAATCAGCTAAAAGAAGAATTTATCAAATTAATCCAGAAATAATTGTTGAGATATTTGACACAAGATTAACAATTGAAAATGCTGAAGAAATTATTAACAGATATGATGTTATTGTAGATGGAACAGATAATTTTGCTACACGATATACAATTAGTGATTGTTGTGAAATTTTAGGTAAACCTTGGGTTTTTGGTAGTATTCACCGATTTGAAGGTCAGGTTTCTGTATTCAACCTAAATGGAAGCCCGAATTATAGAGACCTATTTCCTAAAGCACCACCTCCCGAATTAGCACCAAATTGTGCGGAAGCCGGAGTTTTAGGAGTATTGCCTGGAATTATAGGATCATTCCAAGCTAATGAGGTTCTGAAGATTATTCTAGAGATTGATGGAATATTAGATAGTGAATTATTGTTAATTGATACTCAAACAATGAATATTAGAAAACTTAGATATAATGCAAATAAAGAAAGAGAAAAAGTCACTGAGCTTTCTGAAGAAGCTATATCTTGTGCACTGGGTTTAGATGAGGAACAATCATTAGATGTCTCTGATACAAAAGAGAACATGAAGGAGATTAGCCCACTAGAATATGTAGATAAAGTGAAAAATGGTTGGAATCCTTTCTTCTTGGATGTAAGAAGAGAAGAAGAAGAAAAAATTGTCACTTTGCCTGATACAAATCTAAGAATTAGTCATACGGAAGTCCCATCAAGACTTGAAGAAATACCGAATGACCAAGATATTGTGATATATTGTAGAAGTGGTGCTAGATCTGCTATGGTAGCAAATTTCCTTAAAATGTCAGGCAATTATCCTATGGAGATATACAATCTATCTGGAGGTATACATTTATGGGCATCTACAGTTGATTCAAGTATTCCAAGGTATTGATTCCGAATATTGCGGTATTTAAGAACGCAGTATGCCTTTTAAATATGGTATTTTAGAAGAAAAAGCACAATTCTTTTAGATATCATGAAATATTCTAACTAAATATGGTATTAATTTATTCAGTCTAACATTTTTATGCGGTATTTTTGCTAGAAAAAGTAATTCTAATCTAGAGGAGATACCACAATTAAGTAATAAATACCACATTTGACACTCAAGAAGCGATTAGTTGTAGTACTTGTTAATTTTCGGAGAGTTATGAGCATAGCCCGACAAGGAATTTGGTTATGCCCAGAATGCGGGAACTACGAACCATGGAAAACTAGAGATCCAGGCACAAATCACATAGATCGGAAATGCAGCAATTGCAATAAAAGAGCTAGGTTCACACTTAATCGCTCCAATTCAGGAAAAGGTAGGAAACGGAATTACCACATTTGGGAAAGAGATAAATCAATAGATTTCAAACAGATAATTGAAGAAGCAGGTAGAAGGAATAAAAAAATTCTGGAAATAGATGAAAGTGCCGAAATAATTTCAGAAAACGCCACTCAAGAACAATTACCGCCAATTTGGGGTTTAGATTGGTATCCGAAAAAAGCTTTGATATTTACAAAGAAATTGGCAGAAGTAGATGTGAGAAGTGAATTGCTCCGTTTTGTAGCAGAGAGGCATGACGGGTACTTGGAATTCATTGCAGAAGAATGGAGAGATATGCAACCTCCAAGTCAATTCGATGGGGAGAAATATCACCAATTCACTAGACAATTTTGTATCAAAGTTTCAAAATCTTTAGATGAAAGGATATGGAAACCTGAATTATTAGTCATTGGAGAAGAAGAGATAATTCCTAGAAGAAATACTGAATTATATCTAAAAAGAAGAAAACAGAGATTCATGAGAGACATCAAACTATGTCTCAGAAGAGTGGCTTATGCATCCAGTGTCGATTTAGACACCCATTTGGAATGGCAAAGATGGATGACTAGGACCAGAGCAATTGACGAACATTTGAAAGATTTATTCAGTAATGGCATTAGTACTCCAGATGGAGGGAAATTTGGAGGTAAAGGGTTTCGATCTACTTGGCAAGAAGGGGTTGTTGGTTGTGCCACTTCCCTAAATAGGGCAATTGATTTATCTCCAGAAAATAGACATCTAGCAGACGTTATCGCACCAATGATTAGAGATGTTGGCTTAGCACTTGCATTAGGACAAACTCCATTAGAGATTTTTGCTGCTCAAATGGGGAAGTCAGGATCATATATGGATGGAGGAAACTCGGATTCAGGAGGTCGCGATTTACACATAGGGAACTGGGAAAAAGGGGTTCTGCCCCCTACTGCACCTCTTCCAATTGCAAGTGCTACAGCCACAGGAGTCGCTCTTGCTGCGAAATTATTGAAAATTAATAGATTCCACTTGGCCCCTGTGGGAGAAGGATGTAGTAGCAATGGAGAGTTTTGGGAAGCAATGAATTTAGCAGGTGCTAGAGGATTACCAATTGCATTTATGATACAAAATAATCAAATTGCGCTAGATACATTCACAGTAGGTCAATCAGGAGCAGAAACATTTGGAGACAAAGGTCACGCAATGGGAATACCGTCATGGACAATTGATGGATCAGACCCACTACAATTTCATGCTTCGACAGCAACCAGTAGGGAATACGCATTAGACGGAGGGGGGCCCACTTTGATTCATGTTGAGACGATGAGAGGATGCGGTCACGCTCATCACCACGATGACTTGTACTTAGGATCAGTAACAGGAAATCCACCTGGCTATGTAGGTAGAGAATTATTGACATATTGGGCTGAAAAAGACCCTCTGCCTAACCATAGAGAGTATTGCATATCTCTTGGAGCAAGTGAAAAACAATTGAGAACTATGGAGGAGGAAGAACAATATTTTGTAAATTCAGCTAGAAAGGAGATGGAAAATATGCCATGGCCTGAAGGTAATACCGTTACAAAAGGAGTTACTTCTATACATGATGCAGAGTCACATTCTGAACAAATTAACAGATTGGAGAAAGGATCTGTAGAAAATTTACCAGGACCACTAGAAGATGGGGAATTAGCTATTGAATTTTCTGATTCTCCCAGTTCATCAACTTACAGCCGTGCGATACAAAATGCCATGGTAGCGTTGGCTGAGAATTATGGAGAAGATATTGTATTCATGGGTGAAGATATGGAAGTAGCAGGAGCGTTCGGCATGAATATTCCTCTCAAAGCAAAAGGCCATTCTAGTAAACTTCTAGATATGCCACTTTCTGAATCTATTATCATAAATTCAGCTACAGGCGCTGCATTGGGAGGAATGAGGCCCGTAGCAGAAATACAATTTGGAGGATTCGCAGCATTGGCTATGAATGCTCTTGTAAATAATGCCGCACAACTACGATGGAGATGGGGGGCTGATGTGCCGTTAACAGTCAGAATACCATTAGGTGCTAAAACAAGAAGTGGCCCCTTTCACGCAAATATGATCGAATCGTGGTTCATGAATGACCCAGGTCTGACAATTGTATTTCCCAGCAACCCACAAGATGCGTATGATCTTTTAATTGAGTCTCATGAATTAAATGACCCTGTCGTGTTCCTTGAACATCTAGGATTATATGGATTAGGCGGAGGAAAAACAGGTTGGGGAGACTCAATAAATCAGATTATCGATACAGAGTCTGTGAAAAAGAGGCTGGAAAATAATGAATCATCAATTGGCAAGGCTAAAGTCATTAGAGGTGGAAAAGATTTGACTATAATCACTTGGGGAGCAATGGTTCATGTTGCGCTGAAGGCTGCTGAAGTAATGTCAAGTGAGGGCATAGAAATAGAAATTATTGACTTGAGAACTATCTTACCTTTCGATTCGAAAACTTGTATACAATCGGTCATGAAGACCAAAAAAATGGTTGTTCTTCAAGAGTCCCAATATACCGGAGGTTTAGGGCATACAATTAGTAGTAGAGTTATAGAAGAAAGTTTTTGGGATATGGAATCCCCACCAGTAGTAATAGGCGCTCTAGATACACCCGTTCCATTTTCACCCACATTGGAAGATTACACAATTCCTACAGTGGAGCTTGTATTAAGGCACGTAAAAAGAATATGTAAATGAGAGCGATTTTGAATGATGAATTTTTTGTTATCCCTACCCGATTTAGTTTTAGTAATACTTGGTTTTATTTTTTTAATATTTGGAGGCGAAAGTGTTGTTCAAGGCGCAATTACCATAGCTAGAAAGATGAATGTTTCACCTCTACTAATTGGTTTCACCATAGTAGCCGTCGGAACATCTCTACCTGAATTAGCAGTTGCAATAAATGCGGTTAGTAGTAACAGTCAGGAACTTGTTGATTTAGCAGTAGGTGGAGTCCTAGGTTCGAATGTTGCTAATGTAATGTTAGTTTTAGGGACTGCTGCCATGCTTGGAGCCTGTGATAAACCAGGTATTGAGATTAAAAAAGATGCAATAGCAGTAATTATGGCATCTATAATTTTACTTTTGACCGTAATGAGAGGAGAAATAACTCAAATAGTCGGCATCTTAATGATTATTGCTCTAATTACCTATTATGTTTATTCTTATAATTATTCAAAGAAATTAGGATTAGATGAAGAATTAGAAGAAACTTGGATGGGAGAAAATTTCCTATTAGCAATGATAATCACTATTTTGGGTGGAGCAATGATTGTTTTAGGTGCCGAATTACTAATTGAAGGATCTGTTGGGATTGCTGACTCGTTTGGAATATCAGAATCAATTGTTGGACTAAGCGTGATAGCATTGGGAACATCTCTACCTGAATTAGCGGTAACAATGATTGCAGCTTTGAGAGGGCACAAGGGCGTAGCAATAGGGAATGTCTTAGGTTCAAATGTCATAAACATCCTTGGAATTCTAGGGATTTCCTCTGCTTATGCTGGAGGAATTCTAGTTTCTGAAGATTTTGCTGGAAGAGATATATGGGTAGTATTAGTAACTTCGGGGCTGATTGCAGCTATGTTGTTAAATGAACGTAAAATAACTAAAACACTAGGGGCGGTAATGGTCATTGGTTACTTGTCATACATGACATTACTCTATACAATATGAATAATATCTAGCAGAACGGCTAAGTCTTGATGCCGCTTGCGAGCATCATGGTTAACTTCGTATTGACAGATGAACAACAAATGTTGCGAGAATTAGCACGTGATTTCGCCAATGAAGAAATTAAACCAAATGCAGCTCATTGGGATAAAGAAAGCATATACCCGATAGAAGCTATTGCCAAGGCAAATGAACTTGGATTATTAACTCTAAAAATTCCTCAGAAATATGGTGGAGGAGGAATGGGCTCATTTGAAGAAGTGTTAGTCTTAGAAGAACTCGGATTTGGAGATCCTGGATTTGCCACCGCTGCTGGGAGTTCGATGTTAGCATCATATCCGCTAATCACAGGAGGAACTGAAGCTCAAAAAGAGAAATATCTTAGAATGGTCACTGAAGGAAAAATTGCAGCCTACTGTGTAACTGAACCAGGAGCTGGAAGTGATGTACAATCTATTCAAACTGAGGCCGTTAAGGATGGAGATGAATACATCATTAATGGACAGAAAATGTGGATTACGGGGGCTGGTTATGCAGACTGGTTTTTCGTTCTCGCATATACCAATAAAGAATTAGGTTACAGAGGAATGAGTGGATTTATTGTCGATTCTAATCTTGAAGGAGTGGAGTTGGGTAAGAAAGAGGAAAACATGGGTCAGCGTTGTTCCGATACAAGATCTGTGACATTCAATAATGTCCGAGTTCCAATTGAAAATTTAGTTGGCGGGAAAGAAAATGAGGGTTGGATGAATGCAATGGAAGCATTTGATCTTTCAAGGCCGAGTATCTCATCTCATGCAGTTGGGAATGCAAGAGGAGCAATGGAAGAATCTATGAATTATGCTGGTGAAAGAAATGCATTCAATAAACCTATAATTAGGCATCAAGCAATCTCCTTCATGTTGGCAGATATGGCTACAAAAATTGAAGCGGCTAGAATGTTAGTTTGGAAGGCCGCTTTGAAAGCGGATTCTGGAGAAAGAAATACTTTAGAGGCAGCGCATGCAAAAAGATTTGCTGCGGACATGGCAATGGAAGTTACCACTGATGCAGTACAGATTTTCGGCGGTTATGGATACTCGGAAGAATATCCTGTTGCAAGAAGAATGAGAGGGGCAAAAGTTGTACAAATTTTTGAAGGATCAAGCCAGATCCAACGATTAATAATTAGTAGAGAAATGCTTCGAAATTAGATTGAAATTATGAACAGATGACCGTTTCATTCAATACTTATGTAATAATCCCGACATTTGATAATATGGGCGGAAGTAAGAATTTAGTCAGAAGAATGACCGCAGTAATGATTCTAGGATTATTAGTAGTCCCTCTTATAGCATCTTCATCCCCCTTAGAAGTGGATGACTGGAATGACTATTCTGATGAAATTAAATGGTGGGAAAATACAAACATGGATGAAAATAAAGATAGAATTCATGATGCCATTTGGATAGCAGCAGAAAATAGGCACTACCAATATCTCGATGAAGAGGGTCGTATTTCAGTCATTGTAGACTTCGACCACACCCCTACTGAAATTGATCAATTGCTATTGGAAAACAAAGTTGGATTTGTTACACAATTCCGATATTGGCTGATTGATTCTATTGCTGGGACTGTGGAATTGAATAGAATACATGAATTACTCGAAATACCTGGAGTTGTATTCATTGAGTTAGATGGAAGATTAGGAATCCAGATGGAAGATGTAGTTCCGGCGCATGGCGTAGACCTAGTATGGCAAGACACAGGCTACACAGGTTCCGGAGTGACAATGGCAATCATTGACACCGGAATCGACGGCAACCATACTGCTCTAGACGATTTAGACGATGATAACACCACAAATGACCCTAAGATAGTCGCATTCTATGATGCGATTAACAACCCTGGAGCAACGAATGGAACAGAGATATTCCCCTATGATGACAATGGCCATGGTACTCACTGTGCAGGTATCACAGCCGGGACAGGCGCCCCTAACTACCAGCATGTTGGTGTGGCGCCCCATGCAAATTTAGTGGGAGTTAAGGTACTAGACGGAGGTGGAAGCGGATCTTTCGCCGCAGTTATGGCTGGAATGGAATGGACCGTCGAGAAGAGACACGAATTCAATATCAGAGCGGCCAGTATGAGTCTCGGGTCTCTAAGTGGATTTGTTAGCGAATGGACCGCATCAGAGGAGGAGTCTGTCAACAGAATGGCCAATGAAATGATGAGATCTGGGGTGACTCTGTTCATTTCAGCTGGAAACAGTGGTGGAACTGCAACAATAGGAACTCCGGGGAGTGCGGAGGATGTCATCACTGTAGGATCTCTAGACAAGAATACTGCAATTGCGATTTACTCCAGCCAAGGACCCACAGAGGAGGGTAGGGTCAAACCAAACATAGCATTCGTTGGAAGTAGTGTTAATGCCCCTGATGCAAACACTGGAGATGGTTATGTGGCACTCTCAGGAACAAGTATGGCAACCCCGGGAGCGGCAGGAGTAGCGGTTCTAATGTATCAGGCCAATCCCGATCTAAGTCCTTTTGATGTTAGGAATATAATGCAAGAAACTTCTACTTACAGACAATGCCATTACATGCTGGCTAACGAGCCTTGTGCTGAAGACTTAATTCCCAAGAATAGACAAAATAACGTATACGGTCATGGCCACGTTAACGCCCAGCCTGCAGTTGAAGAAGCGGCGAATTACTTCTACGAACTAAGTATGTCTTTGAATGTAACACTAGACAGCAATTACGGTCAAGATAATCGTGTTCATATTGGACAAGGAGAATCGATTGTATTCAACCTCGAAGGAGGAGTTCAAAAAGTACAGTGGAGAACTTGGGACATGAGAGATAATTGGATGGATTTAGCTGATTTCGCCGTGGGTAATGAGCAGTTTGAGGTGACTCATGGGCTTCTTGTAGATCGACTTCAATTCCTCCCCAACAACACAGTTGAAGGTGAACAGGTTATTCTGGTACGAGCACTTTCTGGAGACCAAGCCTCAACAAACCTTGCAGTAGGCATTAACATCATGGATGATGGAAAAATTGGAGCAAGCAGTAGCGAATCTGATAACCTGACATTAGTTATAGGTTTACTATCTGTGTTAGTAATAATTTTATTTGTAGCATTGACTGTTGCAACAATTAAATTAAAACAATCAGGAGTCTTTTCTGACGAAATTATGGAAGACGGAATCGAAGAATGGGTTGAAGATTTAGAAACTCAGGTAGACAAGAGAAACAGTGGTTAGTTTGAATCAGATTGATGCAATTTTACTTGCTGCTGGAGCCAGTAAAAGACTTGGTGAGCCAAAGGCACTAGTCGATATTCATGGGAAGTCCTTGATTGAAATTCTGATTAAGAAATTAAAAAAGAACAATCTGAGAGTAATTATCGTAACGAGGAAAGATTTAGTCATTGAAATGGAAAAATTAGGCGAGAAGGTAGTAGTTAATATGAAACCAGAGGATGGTAGAACTGGAAGCATACAATGTGGAATAAAGGAACTAGAAAGTGAAAGATGCTTGATAGTACCTGTAGATAGACCCGGTTTTTCAAATGAAACTATTGAGAAATTAATTAATTCCGATAAAACATCTTGTCCAAGTAAAAATGGTAAAGGTGGGCATCCTGTAATATTATCTAGAAAGGATTGTGAAGAAATCCTCTCAAGAAATCCTTCTACTCCCCTTAGAGATATAATTAAACCAATTAAAATTGAGGTAAATGATGAATATTTACATCTAAACATAGATTTCCCCGAAGATTTAGAAAAACTTAGAGAAATCACCATAGAACATAATTTGTAATTACCTCCTGAGAAGAATATGCAAAATCAAAAAGGATAGAACCCTCTCAGAGGAACGTGTCTGTTCATGTTTTATCTTGGGCATTAAGTGAAGTGAAACAAGGACGTAGAGTTGCTATAGCAACAATAATCTCTGCGAAAGGAAGTGTTCCCGGTAAGCCGGGTGCGAAACTGGCAATTAATTCAAGAATGCAAAATTTCGGAACCGTGGGCGGAGCAGGCTTAGAACTAAAAATTGAGAAAAAGATGAAGAAATTATTGAATGAAGATGCAAAACTGAATCGGAAAAAAGGAGGGATTATTGAAACATTTTATCTTTACAAGGATGCGAAGGGAAAAGAAGGGATAGCTCTTGACAGCCTATGTGGGGGGCAAGTGGAAGTGAGTATCGAAATAATTGAACCCATGCCTCACATTTTGATTGCAGGCGGTGGACATGTAGGTCGATGCGTTGCATTGGTTGCTGATTCATTAGGATGGGATTACTCTATATTTGATGTAAGAAAAGAATACTCTAATTCTGAGAAATATCCATTTTCTAATGAAAATATCTCAATGGATGTAAATGATTTTCTTAAATCAGAAGATTCTGAATCTTTAGAAAGATTTTCTGATATCCTACTATTAGGCCACGACTGGTCAGTTGATCAAGAATTATTATTAGGATTACTAAAATTACGAGAGGATAAATTAAGACCTCGAATTGGAGCTATAGGTTCAACTTCAAAATGGAACTCATTCAAGAAGGCAGCAATTGAGGATGACATTAAAGAAAAATGGTTCGAAAATGCTAGATGCCCTATTGGAATAGACATTGGTGCTGAAACACCTGAAGAAATTGGTTTAGCAGTCTGTGCTGAAATTCTAGCATTGGATAGAAAAATCACTCACACGGAGAACTGAAAAAGAGATTGCGTCTCGGTTAATTAATGAAACAACTAGCTGTATCATTAGTATTCGTAATGATTACTGCATCTCTTAGCGGATGTGTCTCTGACGATTCTGCTCAAGAAACTTTGATTGAAGACGAAGAAATATTTAGAAATTATTCAATTGTTGCCCCTATAGATACTGGAATCAATGTATATCATGACCATTTTAGAACTAATGAAATTTATCCAGATTGGTTGCTAGAAGGATTGGGTGTAACAATGACATGTGAACTAACATTTTCTGGAACTTGGCAAGAAAGATATGATGCAGATAAGGAAAGTTGTTGGGATAAAATTAATTCTACAGATATAGTATATTTCCCAGGTACGAAAATAATAGGTACTACTCCTGATGATAATACTGACATACCAATTCTTGATGATCCCTCGGACGGACATGGGACTGCAGTAACTGGAGCAGTACTAGATGCTAATCCTGATGCGATTATTTTCTTTGTTGAAGGGTTCAGTGATGCTGCTGTTTTGGCAGCCGCTAATCAACCATTAGTAGACATAATTAGTACTAGTTTTGGACCCATTGGTTCGATTCCAGTTCCAGGTATAGAAGATGCAACTAAAGTAGCAGTAGTCCAAGAAAAGAAAATTCATACAGGAGCTGCTGATAATACCCCCTCACCAGCAGTTCAAGACTCAACGGCTGGACCTCCTTGGAGCATCGGAATCTCTGGATATGCTGAAGAAGGAGATGACCAAAAAGAAACTATGAGTGGATCATATCCTGACATTGCTGCAGATTGGACTCAAATTTTACCAAATCATGATGACATTGATGGCTATCATGAAACCAGCGGGACTTCATTTGCGACACCCAGGACTGCAGGACTTTTGTCGAAAGTAATTCAACATTTAAGAGCTGAATCAGGAGATTTTTCTTCAGGAGCAAATCCTGATCTAAGAAGCGGTTATCTAGTCAATGGAGATAACATGAACATTTCTCAAGCACAAATAAGAGATGCTCTTAATCTTTCAGCATGGTACCCATCATTCAATACCTGGGACCCACTTTCCGGAACTACTCCTGTTTCCCCAGTTGCTCCCTGTACACAAATTGGTTGGGGAGTAGTGAATGAGTCAAATGTAGAACCAATTATCAACCATCTTAATGGAAACTCAATACAACCAGATAGGCCCTCGGATGTCACATTATGTATGGAGACAAATCAAGAAATTCGAGAGACATACTGGAATTAATAATTACCGAGGGGTTCAATAGTAAAAGTAGATTCCATCTATTATGCGCAAAGTTGTATTAAGATGGAAAACCACATCTTTACAAGGCGCTCAAGAAATTTCTGAGCTTCTGGAAATATGTGAAAGAATGGAAATTTTAGGTCATTTGGCAATTAATGAAAAAAGTGTCACTCAGTTGGCGGAAATAAAATTAAAACAGGGACAAGGAATTGAAAAAATTTCTAATTTGGAAAATTTCAAGTTAATAGAAGTACATGAGGAAAATGATGATGGGGTATTAGTAAGTTTGTTATGCACTCATCCATTAGCAATTTCGGCAATTGAATTATCAAACATACACATACATCCTCCCTATGGAATCTCCGAGGAAAAGGGCATGGAATTAAGAATCTCGGGTCTATCGAATTCTGTAAGTAGATTCATCAAACTAATTAGGATGGTTCTACCACCAGATAATATCTCAGTTCAAACATTTCAAAAAGAAGAGAATGGAAGTATTTGGGAATCAATTTTAACGGATAGACAAATAGAAGTTTTGCAGCACGCGATGAGAAAAGGATTCTACCGTATTGATAGAAATGTGACTCTGAAACAACTAGCTGATGAGATGAATATGGCAAGAAGTACTTATGGTGAGCACATAAGAAGAGCTGAAGTTGAAATTATGAATAAAGTAATGAAAGATTTAGAATAAGAAGAGAGTATCAATCCGAATGCTCAAATGGAGAGCCCGTGTGGTGAGGATGTTAGCATGAGTGTCATACGCCTACCAATGCTTCCAGGTCCTGAAAAAATACCATGGAAAGCGAAAGTAAATGGTAAAGAAATTTCTAAGCATGTTGAGAGCAATGCAATACTTCTAGATGTCTTAAGAGATCAAGTAGGAACTTTGGGAGTTAAGAGAGGTTGTGATATGGGTACATGTGGCTGTTGTTCAGTATTAGTTGATGGTAAGCCGAAACTATCCTGTCTAGTTTTAGCTCAAGAAGTTAAAGATTGTGAGATTACCACAGTAGAAGGTTTGGCAGATGGCCACCATCTGCATCCTATTCAAGAAATGTTTAGTGAATATGGAGGGAGTCAATGTGGTTTTTGTACACCCGGTTTCTTAGTAGTAATTTCATCATTATTAGAAGAAAATTCAACACCAAATGATTCTGAGATTAAAACTGCAATAGAAGGAAATTTATGTAGATGTACGGGATACCAACAAATCATTGAATCAGTTAGAGCAGCCAGTGAATTATTAGTCGCTGGGAAAAATATTGACAATACAACTGACCCTAAGAGTAACCCTAATCCCGGATTTGAAAATTGAGGTATCTAAATGTCCGAAGATGAAAAGAAGGAAATGGTTGGTTACCGACAACAACCAGGAAAAATTTCTTTCTCCAGACCGGGTTCCGGTGGTAAGAATTCATTTAGTGAACCTAGAGATGAAAAAATGATCCCAGAAAGTCAAGGAGGTGAAAAAAAGCAACCTTGGGGAGATCATAGACATGATGAACTGATTACTGGAAGAGTTGTTGGAAAACCTACATCTCTAGTGGATAGTAATTGGAAGGTGACAGGAAGAGCAAAATATGGTGATGATATAAGATTACCAAATGAGCTGATTGGGAAAATTGTTCGATCACCACATCATTATGCACGAATATTATCTATCGATTTATCAGAGTCATTAAAATTGCCAGGAGTTGTTTCAATTGCCACTGGAGACGACGCAAAAAATAAATTTGGAGTTCTACCAGTAACCAAAGATGAACATGCAATGGCTGTCGATAGAGTCAGACATATTGGAGATCTAATTGCTTGTGTAGCAGCAGAGGACGAAGCTACAGCATTAGAAGCTGTCAGATTAATGAAAATTGAATATGAAATTCTAGATTCTATTCACGACATGAAAGATGGATTGAAAGACTCTAAAGAGCCAATTCACGACAGAGGCGAATATCATATTGGAGAAGCAAATATACAGAAAAGGGTGTTTCAGGAATTTGGAAACATTAAATCCATGGAGAAGAATTCTATAGCCAGTCATAAAAAAAATTGGTTTTTCAATGGAGTAAATCACGCTGCTACCGAACCCCATGCTGTTGTTGCTGATTGGGATCCTTCTGGAAGATTGACGCTTTACACTCCACAACAAGTGCCTCATTATGTCCACAGAGCATTAGCAGATGTGTTAGAAATTCCTATGCATCAAATAAATGTTCATCGAACTTTTGTAGGAGGAGGGTTTGGAGGAAAATCAGATCCATTTCCACATGAAATGTGCGCATCGATATTGGCTCGGAAATCAGGGAGACCTGTTAGAATAACATTTGACAGAGAAGAAGTTTATTGGATAAATAGAGGTAGGCACCCATCTCACATTGAGATGAATCTACATGCCGATAGTGAAGGAAGACTGTGTGGGATTGAAACCGATGCACTAATTGATGGAGGTGCTTTTGCATCTTTTGGCCACGTCACCACATATTACAATGGAGTCCTACACACTGCTCCTTACGAAATTGGGGCATTTCACTACACGGGAGCAAGAGTTTGGACAAATAAGCCTGCTAGTGGTGCCATGAGGGGGCATGGCGCAGTTAATTCTCGATGTGCTGTAGAAGTAGGCATAGATGACCTCTCTGAACAATTACAAGTTGACCCAATATCTTTCAGATTAGCCAATTTATTGCCACCTCATTCTGCAACAATTACTGGATTCAGAGTAACCAGTATAGGAATGAGAGAATGTTTAGAAAGAGTGATGCAAGAATCGGGGTGGAAAGATAAATTCAGAAAAATGCCTCTAGGACATGGGATTGGAATAGGTTGTGGATTCTTCATTTCAGGTAGTGGACTTCCGATTCATTGGGACCCGAACAAGTTCCCCCATGCCACCGTTCATCTGAAAATTGATATGGATGGCGGAGTAACTGTACACACAGGAGCTGCTGATATTGGCCAAGGTTCAGATACTGTTGTAGCTCAGTCAGTAGCTGAGGTTCTAGGATTACCATTGGATATGATTAGGGTAAAATCTAGAGAAACAGATACTTCTCCTGTTGATTTAGGTTCTTATTCATCAAGAGTTACATTCATGAATGCAAATGCCGCAATTTCTGCTGCTATGGAAATCAGGCAGGATTTACTACAGGCAACTTCAGACATTACCAAAGCACCAATAGAAAAATTAGTAATTGGGGATCGTAGAATTTTTAGAAAAGATGATCCTGCAATCGGTGTTTCTTATCTAGAGGCTTTACATAAAGCCCAGGAAGAAAGAGGAGCCTTGGTTGCCTCAGGAGCCTATAGAACTCCTCCAATGGGTAGAGCACACAAAGGTGCAGCTGCTGGTTTAGCACCAGCATATTCATTTTCAGCTTATGTAGCAGAAGTAAAAGTTGATGTTGAAACAGGTCAAACAAAAGTAGAGAAAGTTTGGGCAGCTCATGATTGTGGCAAGGCACTCAATCCACTTGCAGTCAAAGGGCAGATAATAGGTTCATGTCACATGGGAATGGGACAAGTCCTCTCTGAAGAAATGAGATATGGTAGAACTGGAAATCTAATGAATACAGATCTACTAGACTATAAGATACCTAGTGTACATGAAATGCCGCACGTCACACCTATCATTGTGGAATCAAATGATCCAGAAGGCCCATTTGGTGCTAAAGAAGCAGGTGAAGGCCCATTATTGCCTATTTTGCCGGCTGTATGTAATGCAGTTTATGATGCAATTGGAGTGAGAACAAATGAGTTACCAATCACTCCAGATAGATTATACAAAAATATAGAAAGAAAATGTAGAAAATTAAAGATTGAGGATCCTTGTGATTTGCCTGTACCTACTTTAAAACATTCAAAATTACAAGAAGTACTTGACAAAAGGGCAAAAGAACACTCAATAAGAGATAAAGAAAGGAGATTGTCATCTAAAATTGAGCCATATCATAATGGTGCATTATTTGGCATGGATCCAACAATTCCTCCAGATGAAGTTGATGAAAGTTGGGAAGTAACAGTTATTCCTTCTGAAGAATATTTAGAAAATCCGAGATTAGCGGGAAGTGCTTGGATTCATACTGAAAGAAGAAAAAGGGAGGCATGAAAATGAAAATGCCTCCATTCAAACTTCATTCTCCAACTACTGTTGATGAAGCGATAGAAATTGCTCAAGAGATACAATCAAAAGAAGAAGATTTTGATTGGATTTCAGGCGGAACTGATTTAATTCCAAATTATAAGTGGCATCTTAATCCCAAAAAGAACGTTATTTCTTTAGCAAACATCTCACAATTAACCGAACTTACAGAAACTAATATTGGCGCAATGGTTAGACTGCAAGATTTGGTTGATTCAGAGTTTACTCACCCAGTACTAGCAAAATCTGCTAGTTCTATAGCTAGCATAATGATTAGAAGGTCAGGAACAGTTGGAGGAAACATTTGTCTGGATACAAGGTGCTACTGGTATAACCAAACAGAAGAGTGGCGAGAAACAATAGATTGGTGCCATAAATGTGATTGTGGCACCGGTGCGGACTGCAGAGTGATACCAAATCAGAATACATTATGTGTAGCTACATATCAAGCAGATTTAGCACCCGTTCTGATGTGTATGAAGGCTAAAGTGCACCTTATTTCAACTTCAGGGAAAAGAGAAATGGAACTGAGTGATTTTTTCGAGTTAGATGGAATGAAAAAAAATAAACTATTACCTGGTGAATTATTGACCCATATTACGATACCTAAAGATATTTCAGATTGGTCAGGTGATTACCAGAAATTACGGCAAAGAGAATCTTGGGACTTTCCAGAAGCCGGTGTTGCCGTGCTCTGGAAGAAGAAAAATGGGAAATTAGAAAAATTAAGAATTGCCACTACTGGCCTAGAATCTATTCCTGGATATCATGAAGATTTGGCTATGGAATTAGTAGAAAACTGGGATGGTGAAAGAAGTGTCAAACTTCTTTCAGAAAAAATTAGAAAGGCAGTTAAACCGGTTCCAAATACATGGTATACGCCATCATATAGAAGAAAAATGGTGAAGGTATTAACAAAGAGAGCCTGTAAGGAGTTAATGAGTGAGTAATATGAACAAACTTATCTGTATCGTCATCAGTTTGTTTATAATGACAAATTTCATCGTAATTAGTTCTGCACAAGAACAACCAGAATTAGGAAATTGGGAATTGGGAATAAAATATATTGGAGATGATGATAGCAACCCATTTCTAATCAATGAAGATGGAGAAAGAGTAATTGAGTTCTATGTTCATAACACTCAAATGTTTGAGATTGAAGTTAGTTTCACATATGAAGTACCTTTTGACGGAGTAGAAGATGGACCCGAATCTGAAAAAATACAGGCAGGAGAAAATGAAACCTTTTCTCTAGTTATAGAAGATATTGATGTTTATAATTTTGCAGCTAATGCAGAAGAGGAAATGAAAATTACTGCGAGTTTGGTTACAAGAGCTGGAGTTCAGGTCCTAATACCTGAGAATCAAGAAGCAATGGCAGACTTGAAGATACCAACTATATACTCAATTTCCGTAGATATAGATGACCCGGTTGGACCTATGAATGCTGGCACTGACATGATATTGAGAGTTACTGTAACAAACAATGGCAATATTAAAGATAAAGTTGGAGAAATTGATTTATCTGATAATTGCCCTCTTATGACTTTGGATAATGGGTTAGACAAATTACTAATTACCGATCTAGAAAAAGATAAATCCGCTAATGCAGATTTAAAAATTACTGCATCACAGAGTCATCCTAGGAAGAACTGTAAATTAGAAATTACTGTTCATTCAAATGGTGCAATGAATGCTGGCTCCTCGAAGATTTCAGAAGATGAGACATCAGTAACTGTTGAACCACCTCTCTCGAAGCCGGCAGAAAATGAGGAAGATTCAGATGAAGGAGAAAGCATAACCGAGGTAGTCGATACAAATCTTCCATCAGCAGGAATAATGGCAATTATGCTTTCAACCTGTTTAGCACTATTTTACATTAATAATAATCAGAGAAGATGTTAATTTATCAAGAAAAAAGGGTTACTGAAAGGGTGTTAAAAAAACACCTATTAACTGAATTAAATCTAATCTACCTGAACTAATAGCAGCAACATATAACTGCGATTCATCGCTGGCTTGAACAGTTGTAAGCCTTGGCTATGTTCTATATCAAAAAATGGATTTGATTATTTTGACAGAAGAAGGAGATAATAGATTTGATTTTGATTTCAACACCATAGTTATTGGGTCAATAGCGATAACAGTAGTTTTGCTTCTACTTGCACCCATGTTGATGGTTATAGGAAAAGATACCTCATACTCAGCATATGAAAAAGACAGCTTGGCACAACTCAGTGAAATGAGATGTGATCTTGGAGATAATCTAGAGGGATGTACCGACGATAGCAACGATTTAGGTTATTTTACTGCTAATACTATGTCTACTCCAATGTTAGTAAATGATTGGAAAGATCCACATAGAACTATGTTAGTAATTGTTTCTCCTGAAAAACCAATTGATGAAACTGCAGCTGATGCCATTTATGACTTTGTTACGGAAAAAGGTGGGAAAGTAATAGTGGCTGCAGATAATACAAATGCAAATAGACTAGCAGCAAAATTTGGTATATCATATTTCGATAAACCTCTTTTGGATCAAAATCAACATTGGTTGGAATATAATGAGGACGATACAGTAAAAGATCCTGTGTGGCAGAATGTTTGGAGCGTTGCATCTGTTGTAGATGATGTTAACGAAATGGCAGCAGGTGCAGCCAGAAAGGGTTGCTCAGATTTCCAGATTTCTAATAATGACGTCTCTCAATCATGTAGGATTCCAGTCATGTTTAGGTCACCTACTGGAATAAGATTTGAACCTACAGCAGAAGATCTACCTCAAAGTAATTCAGAAAAACAAAGAGATGTTAATATCTTAGCTACTGCTTCGTCCTCTGCTTTTATCGATATTATTGGCAACGGTGATTCCAGCGATGCAAGAAACCCTGCACCTGGAGACTTGGCTCTGATGGTTAGAATTGACTATCCAGGAATTTCAGTCTATGACAAAGTAAGAGGCAGTGGAGGATTCGGAGGTTTAGAAGAAATTGACGTCACTGGTAGTATTGTATTTGTTTCAGATGATGAAGCCTTCTCAAATAAATTGTGGGATTTTGATACCGCAGCACTTGAAGGTATGAGAAGTTCTTGTGAAGGAATAGTGGAATCGAAATGTTGGATGAATGAAATTAACGACAATAATGACTGGAATGGAAATAGTGTTTACTTCCAAATGTTAGTTCACTCAATGATGGAGTTTGATAATACTCAACTATCTAGCCAAATAAGGCAAGACAATTCTAATTTCCGCATAGTGTTTGATGAAAGTAGGCACGTGACTGGAACTATCTCTGCCCCATTCGTAGCTGGAATGTCAACAGTAGTGTTACTTACCTCGAATACTTTCTTGAAGTGGCTAGTCGTTCTAAACGTAGGTTTACTACTACTTGTTTCAATGATGGTAATACCTGAAAAAGAAAACTGGAGACATATTTTCGACTTAACTAGATTTAATCAAAGGCCTAAAAAATTAGATCCAAGCACCTACAGGCTTAGGGTTAAACAGTCTTTATTCACTAAAGTCAGAGTACATCATGACCTGACTAGAGACCAAATGGCTTCAAAACCCCCAGCAGAGGTTCAAGCAATGATAGGCGACCCTCGGCTGGTAGAACTGGCTTACAGCCAATCACGTACATACTCACCCCAAGAACTAAGGCAACTTATGGTAGCAATAAGGAAATGGGGTAAGACAAATTAGAAAATTGGAGAGAAATAAAATGAATGCAACACCACCAGCAGAAAAACCAGCAGAACCGCAAGCAGACGCGGTCAATCAGGGTTATGCAAAGAAAGCCGAAAGCGTTCGTGGTTCTAAGAAGATGAGTGACAAACTCGAAGCTGTAGGAGCTATTGCAGAAGCAATTAGCCTAGAGGTTCAGAAAGTAATTATCGGAAAAAGCCACGTAATTGACAATGTTATGGTTAATATCTTGTCAAATGGTAATCTTCTGTTCGAAGATTATCCAGGACTTGCAAAAACACTGATGACCAACACTTTCGCTGATGCGCTTGGATGTGACTTCAAGCGTGTTCAGTTTACACCTGATTTGCTACCAGCAGATATTACAGGAACGAATATCTATGATGCAAAGAAAGGGGAGTTTAGTTTCAAGCCTGGACCTATCTTCTGTAACCTTCTGCTATCTGATGAGATTAACAGGGCGCCTCCGAAAACGCAAGCAGCTTTGCTAGAAGCTATGCAGGAGAAGCAAGTAACCATAGGTGTAATTACACATAAATTACCTTCACCTTTCCTTACAATGGCAACACAAAATCCTGTTGAGCAAGAAGGTACATATCCACTTCCTGAAGCTCAATTAGACCGTTTCATGTTTAAGATGTCCGTAGGTTATCCTGATAGAGCAGATGAGGACGAGATCCTTAGAAGACGTATTGAGAGAAAGAAAGATGCTGTAGAAGTTGATGTAATTACAGATCCTGCAAGAGTTGTTGCTATGCAGCAAGCTATTGAAGAAGTGTATGTTGACCCAGCAGTAAGGATGTACATGGTAGAAATTGTATCAAGAACAAGAGAAGATCCACGTGTACTAGTTGGTTCTTCACCTAGAGGTTCACAAGCATTACTGAAGACAAGTCGTGCTGCTGCTGCTATGAGAGGCCGAGACTTCGTCACTCCTGATGATGTGAAAGCGGTTGCTACTTTGGCTGTATCACATAGACTAATTTTGAAGCCTGAACACCAAATTAAAGGATTAGAAACAGATCAAGTGATTTCAGACATTCTTAGACAAGTACCAGTTCCAACTGTTTGATTTTTTTCTGACTAACTAATAGGAGGTTTGCTTATGGCATGGAGTAGAAAATCAGCGATGTTTGCTTCGCTAGCGATTGCTCTATATCTTCTAGGACTAGTTTTGAGAAATCAACAATTAGTAACTGTAGCCGTAGTTCTTCTATCATTCCTTACGTGGGCTGCTTTCAGAACCACCAATGCAGATGTTTCGTCATCGGGAAGAAGATTAGATGACGATAATGCTACAGGCGGAATAGCTTTACAGAATCTTGTTGCTCTAAGGAAACTATCTTCTGCTCGTGTTTTTGAAGATGGTGAAATAGATGTGTCTATAAGAATCCAGAACAAATCAAATCTCTCCAAAGTTCTGGAAGTTAGAGACCGAGTACCCGAAGTAATGAGAATAAAGAAAGGAGCAAATTATGTCCTAATGGAATTAGGGCCACAAAGAGAAACTGAGATAGCATATACGATTGAAGCACCTCTGAGGGGTTTCTATACAATAGGACCTGTATGTATAAGAATTCAAGACACATTTGGTCTATTTCATAATGAAAGAGAGATTCATCTCTATGATGATTTCTTAGTATTCCCAAAAATGGAAGATATCAAAGATGCATTAATTAAGAGTAGAGTCCCTAAGATTTTCACTGGGGCTGTAAATATTAGAAACCCAGGTGAAGGTTCAAATTTTTATAATCTCAGAGAATATGTCCCAGGTGATGCAATGAAGAAAGTTAATTGGAAAGCTACGGCAAGATCCGGAGGGAAATTAATGGTCAATGAGTATGAAAGAGATGCTGTCAGTGACATAATTTTGTTAGTAGATAGTAGATCTGTATCTGAAACAGGACCTGTTAGTAGGAACTCTCTCGTTTACAGCACTAGGGCTGCTGCGAGCTTGTCTCAATACTTCCTATCAAGAAGAGATTCTGTAGGAGTAGTAGTTTATGGAGATGAGATCGTTTCCGTAGATAGAGATACTGGTAAAAAACAACTATATGTCATCTTAACTAAATTAGCTGGAGCAATGGCAAAGGGAAATACTCCATTGAAAGTAGTTACAAATAGAATTTTACCTCATATCAATAGAGGGAGTCCGATTATTATATTGAGTCCATTGGAGGATGACCCTACTATAATCGATGCAGTTAGAGACCTGAGATCTAGAAACTTCGATGTGACTATACTCTCTCCAAGTAGTTTGGAGTTTGAGTTTGATGCAAGAAGACTAGATAGAACTGGATATGAATTACTGAAAACAGAAAGAGACATTTTAATGAGTGAACTAAGAGGATTAGGGGCTAATGTAATGGATTGGGAACCAGATATGCTACTGAATACTGCTCTTTCTGGTGCAAGAGGGTTCTGAGGTGATTTAATGGTAGAGAAAAAATCAGATACTGCTCACCTATATGATGGAAAAACAATAAGGTCGTCCGCCCCTAGTCGTAAGAAAGCTGCTGGAAGAATGAAAGGCAGTACTGAAATTCCTAAAGATGCTATTCCTGAAGTTCATGTACCATCGGTAATTGAATCATTCTTTGGTGGCCCAATAGTAACAAAAACTAAATTCCTGCCACCGGATAGAGTTGTTCAGACTTTGCAGATGTCTGCAGCTATAACGCTAACTTTACTCTCCATTGTTACATTCACAGTAACTCCTGTGTCAGGAACTGCTTGGTTTTGGATAAGTAACACTATTGACATGCCATCAATTGGTGCATTAATACATCTAAGTTTGATTGCAATAGGTTTCATTGCAGGCATGTATGGAATATTCCAAAGAGAACAACGTGCTATCTTAATATCATATGTCATTCTAATCTTAGTCACAATAAGATTTGCTGGTAGTAAGGTAGAATTTGGTATAGATTTGCTACCTGATGGTGAAATTGCACAAAAATTCTTGTTAATAGCATATGCTCTTTTCCTTGTAATGTACATTGAACTAACAAGTGGAATAATTAGATTTTCAATGCTTGATAAGTCAATTAGGACTGGAGAGGTTTATGTTATGAATGTAAAGAAAATAACAAGGCAATATTATAGATCCCTAATGATTACACCATTAATTGCAGGATTTGTAGCTTTAATTACTCTAATGATTAATCTGATTATTCCATCAATAGTTGGACTATTAGGAAGTGATGCTGCTGCTACAAGATTAGCAGAAAGTGTTGAGTTGACTTCCGTTTATGGTGTTGCACTTGGTACTGCTGTTGTATTCATGGTTGTGGCATCTGCGTTTGCAGTTAATTTACCAGTTAGACTTGCACAGATGAGAGAGAACAGTAGTAAATAATTACTCTAGGTAGCCCCCAATAAGTCCTAAGTCAGAGATTACTAGTATAGCTACAGCTTCAACTACGGGTACGGCTCTAGGACCTAGTACTGGGTCATGCCTACCATGAACCTTAAGCGGTTTTTTCTCACCACTGGGGAGGTGTAAAGTCGATTGTTCTCTGGCTAAGCTACTAGGTGGCTTAAAATGGACTACGACTCTGATAGAAGCACTTGTTGAACGCCCCCCTAATGCACCATCTGCATCACCTGAGACTGATCCATCAAGGATTGGAGTGCCATTTTCTAAAGACCATGTATCATTATTTTCTGAACCTCGCATTTTTGATGTAGCAAATCCATGTGAAAACTCAACAGCTCTAGCTCCGGGAATAGCCATTAGGCCTCGTGCTAATGCCGGCTCTATACCGTCAAACCATGGCTCACCGACTCCTATTGGAAGTCCTTCAATCAACAGTTCTACTGTTGAGCCTATTGAATCAAGATCTTTTCTTACAGAGTCAAGCAAATCAGACATTGCTGAAACGGATTCTGGATCCCTACAATTCAATCTTGACATATCAGTTCCTTGTTTTAATGGAGATTTTCTATCTAATTCAAATAATGGTTTGGATGAAATATCTCCAACACTGGATAAATGAGCAGTGCAAGACCAACCTGCAGAATCAAGTAAACTTCTTGCTTGACTTCCCGCGGCAACCAATCCAAAGGTAAGTCTTGCAGATTGGGAGCCACCTCCGCGTAAATCACTGGCACCATCTGAACGGATATGTTCAACCATATCTGCATGCCCAGGACGAGGGTGGTCAGGCAAAAATGAGTAATCTTTTGAACGAACATCTGAATTATAAGTTATCAAAAGTATAGGCCATCCAGTAGCCAGTCCATCATGTACACCAGACATAATCTCGCAGTCATCAATCTCTGCTCTTGTAGAGAGGCCTTTACGCCCAGGTTTTCTCCTATTGATGAAATCTAACAGAGTGTCATTATCGATTCTAGTACCAGCAGGTAGACCTTCTAGTAATGCACCTACACACTTACCATGACTTTCCCCAAAAAGAGTTACACGTAGCCGCTCCCCAATCCTCATACTCATCAAATCAACTCCGAAGAATTATCTTCAATAAAATTTGTTTCAATTATCTCATGGCCTGAATTATAGAGGGTTTTGCGAATTGTTTCTGAATCTTGAATAAAACTAACAACTGAAATTGAAGGGCCTGAACCGCTAATACCTGCCGCGATAGCCCCTTTAGAAATCAATTTGTTACAAATTCTAACTGCCTCATCATCTTCTGTTGCAGCAGCCACTGCCATACCATTAGTAGAAATTGCTTGAAAAATAGAGTCTTGTAAAATTGAATCTAATGCACGTTCAAAGATTCTTGATTGTTCTTTAAAATTACTAACTTTTATGATATTTGATCTACTTCCTCTTAGAATTAGAAATATAATCATTTCATCTTCAATTTCACCTTCTAAAATTACCGATTCGGAAGCAGATTTTTTTGGATCGACTAATTTCCATCCACTTGATATCGATGCCCAAGTATCATCCATACTACCAGTAATTGTACAGCCACACTTTCGTTGTGAAGAAACAGCAATATCAACTATTTCAGATTCATTAAGGCCTGTCCAAGTGGCTTCATTCAATGCTTTAATTGCTGCACAAGAAATCGCTGAACTTGATTTTAAACCTTGACCAATTGGAATTTCTGAAGAAACTTGCCAACCATATTTATCTGGTAAAGGAAAACCATGTTCTTTCCAAACCATTTCTATTGATTGGAATAATTGATGAAAATCTTCTTTTATTTCTTGTGGCTCTGAAACTAGTTTTACTTTTACCTTTAGATTAATCCCTATAGAACAACCTTTGTCCAGACCTAAAGCGTGCAATATTGAAATTGCTGCATTGGATTCCGCTTCGGCTAGAATATTCATTTTTCAGTCATCTCTCCCTCAATTGCTTTCCCAATATGTCTCATTTGATTTTGACTTCGAATTATTATTTCATCGTTAATTTCCAAATCAGTAACTGATAATGCATTGCCAAGTTTATCTATTAATCTAACCGTTTCTGCCTGTTGTAATATTATTTGACCAACTTCCTCATTTTTTGCTTTGAATCTGATAATTAGGAATGGTCTTCTTTCAATCTTTAATCTTCCAATAATACACTTTCTTCTATGGCCGGAAGAAGAAATAACTGCTACCTCATCTCCCGCTTTTAACTCAGAAAGGTACCGAGTTGAATTATCCGACATTAATACATAAGAATGGACTGAGCCTGCATTGACTCTGAAAGGTCTTGAAGGAACAAATTGAGATTCTATTGTCTCTCCATGCACCAAAGCTAGTAAAGAAGCATTAGAACCAATAACCATACCTTCGCCAATTTCTAATCTTTCAATTAGATCAACACATACTCTTTCACCTACTCCACTAGAATCAATGGAGAATATTTGAGCAGTGGCCATCTCAATAACAGATGATGTTTTTTCATTATTTGAGCTTTTTTTCGAAGCTATAACTGCAGCAGCATCCCATAATTCATTGTCGCTTGCAGGCAGCATTATTGCATCTACGCCATGTTCAAGAGCAAATGCTGCCCCATTTAAATCAACAATTTTATCAATTGCTACAGATATTCTTGTTCCACTTCCCTTAGATATTGAAACTAGATTTTCTAAGGGTATCATTGTCCAATCAGAACATCTAACAAGTATCCAAGGTATCATACCAATCAAAGAAATTGCTTCTTCTTGAGAATTTGCATCATCAAGATAGATTTCTGCAACGTCCGAATCATTACCCGTCCATATTCTAGAACATAATTCATGGGGAGATTCCGAGTAAGAATCTTGCCAAAGTTCCACGGTATCAACTCTCAAGTAATTTTGAAGCATCGGCAGAAGTTGAATTTTCGTGAACTACTGATCTTAGTGCTTCGACACAGGATTTCGGATTATTAGAACCGAAAACTTGCCTCCCAATACATACTCCTGAACCACCTGCAGAAATTGCTAATTCCACAATTTCAAGTAGTTCAGTAAATGATATACCTCTGGGTCCACCAGAGATTAGAACTGGAATGGGTACTGCTTGACAAACTAATTTGAATGACTCGACATCTCCAGTCCACGGAACTTTGACAACATCACATCCCAATTCCCAAGCGACTCTGGCGGCATGTGCTACTCCATTGGTTATATCTCCTTGTGCAATTTTTAGTAAAGGCCCTCGAGGATAAATCATCCCAAGAGTGGGCATTCCTAACGGTAATGCTTCACCAGTTAAATCACCCATTTCTTTAATCATCTCAGATTCAAAGGGATCTCCAAGATTAATCTGTGCTGAAACAGCAGTAGCTCCGCGAATAAGACATTCATCAGCAGTAGCCACCCTAACTTTGTATTGATCTTTTTCTCCAGCATTAACTGTAGAGACAGAAACATGGCAAACGAAATTGCTCCACCCAATATTTTCTACAAAATGACTCAAAACACCTTTCTGAAGAATAATTGCGTCTGCGCCACCGGAAATGCAAGAAGAAACTAAATCATCCATATTCTCAAGGCCTTTTTCAGGATATGCGGAAATCCCATGATCCATGGGTATCCAAACTCCTCTGCCATTAGGTAAAATCCTAGCAAGACGATCTACAAGTCCTTCCACCATGATTCCTCGCCCGCTGTCTTACTCTTGAAATGTATCGTATTAAAAAAACAGACAAAAATCTGAAAAATGACGATTAAATATCTAAATCAATTATCAAAGGAGCATGATCAGATACAGTAAGACCCCCTTCTCTCAGTATCCTTGCAGACTGGAAAATCTCCAATGCAGCATCATTAGCAAGAGCATAATCTATTCTCCATCCTCTGTTTAGGGCTCTCGCCTGACCTCTATTAGACCACCAAGAATATGGCCCCTTAATATCGCCCGAATCAATCCTCAAAAGATCATACCATCCAATTGAAAGAAATCGGGTGAACCATTCTCTTTCATGATTTAAGAAGCCAGAAGTATTTCTATTACCTGATGGATTCCAGATATCATTTTCGGTATGGGCAATATTTAGATCTCCACAGAGCAAAACTGGTTCATCTAAACTTATAAATTTCTTAGACCAGAGAAGTAAATCTTCTAACCATTGATCTTTAAATTTTTGTCTTTCAATATTCGCTCCGCCATTGGGAAGATAAATGTTGATACAATGAAGATTTCCATGTTTTGTATGAAGTACTCTCCCTTCGGAGTCATCGATATCAACATTGGTAGAGATTCCACGACCTTCTTCGGAAATTCCTATTCTTGACCAAGTTGAGACTCCAGAATATCCTTTTTTCTGAGCAGGATGCCAAATAATTTCATGTCCACCTACTGGTTGCCAGTCTTTAGGCATCTGTTCTGGCAAAGCTCTTACTTCTTGGAATAGCCAAATGTCACTATCAATTTCATTAATGAAATTATCAAGGCCCTTGCGATTAGCAGCTCTAATTCCATTAAGATTCCAAGTAACAATACGCATATTCACACCATTAAGATAGATCTTTTACTTTCTCTATTAAATCCATATTTCTAAGTCTCCAAATACCAATTGGAACCATGGCAACTGCAATCACTAATACTATGGCCATAAGTTGGTATGCAACACTAGGTATGAGAACTACAGGGAAGTAGAATTGCCAAGTTGAAAATGATGCAGCTAAACCTACTGCTCCACCAAAGGCAAAAAGAATCCCGAAAAGACCACCAATTAATCCAATTAGTAAACTTTCGAATAATAGCATAATTGTCAAGCTCTTTGTTGACGCACCTAAAACTCTGAGTGTAGCAAGTTCAAAATCTCTCTCGGCAATATTCATTATCATCGTGTTGAACATTACTGCAAGTGTGAATAAAACTCCTAAGCCCATAATTGCTGTGAAAACTTGAGTTTGTTGTTCTAAAAGAACTTCAATACCTCTTACCATCGTATTTCTTTCTTGCACTCCACTAGATATTTCACCTAATTCTTCATCGACTTCAATACCTTCGGGTAAATCAAGATAAACAGCAGTAGCATTTATGCCCATGACCTCAGCTAAGTCAGTTTGAAAAAAGAACATTGTACGAGCAAATTCACCTCTTACTGAACCAACAATTTCAACTTCCACGTCATTTCCAGAAATTGAAATAGTTCGCTTTTCACCAACACCCCAGCCACTCATTTCCAGCGAACCTTCATCCATTAATACTTGAACTAAAGACAATCCAGGAATTGGATTTAAACCTTCAATTAAGTTTGTTTTCCTCATAGATTCTCCGTCTTTAAATCCACCTAAACCAACCAAAATAAAATTCCTTTCTAAATCAGAGGAATCTATTAAAGTCCCTGTAGGAGCCTCTATGATTATCTCATATGAAGCACCATTTTCTTCAGCCCATTCAATTACTGAACCTTCACTATCTGGTTGTACGTAGACTTGTGCATCCCAAGTTTGACCCTCTTTTAGGCCATCCACTATCGTATCAGTAAGGCCAACTGACATCATTTGAATGGAACCTGCAAGCATTAGTGATATTCCTATAGCTAGAAATGTCATCAAAAGTCTATGTGGTTTTCTAAGACTTGAACGTAAAGAAAGACCTAGTAGAGTTGGCATCCAACTTGTTACATTACGTAATAATTCTGAACCTACTCTAATTTCTGAGTTACCACTTAGAACTTCTAATGGCTCTATTTTTGTAGCCTTGAAGGCAGGATATACTCCTGAAATGAATACAATTAGCATAGTTATTCCAATTGTCGAAAAATATACCTCATTTGGAATGTTTCTATCAATAATTGGTAGACCGACTATTCCTTCATAGAAATCCAACATTGCATTCATCCCAATCGGACCTGAAATCACACCTAATATACATCCATAGAATCCAATTACAAGAGGGGCAATAAGATATCCAGACATTATTGATTTACGAGGTATCCCCAAAGTTCTGAGAATTGCTATTTCACGTGTCTGACTTTGAACAAGTCTTTGAAGGCTCAAAGCAATTGTTATGGCAGCAATAAATTGGATTAGTATAGTAAATGGTGCAGCCATCTTTTTTGCACCTTCCAAATCCTGTCTCATTAATTCAACAGACTCTACTTGTCCACGATCACGTATACGGCCATCTAATCCAGTTTCTTCTAGAGAAGTAATTACAGATTCTTTGAAAACATCCATATCGTCTCCTTCATAATTTTCAGTATCAGAAAGATCGAAAGAAGGTGTACCTTCGATATCAAGCATTACATTATTAGCTGAACCAAGAGGTAAACCGGTGAGTCTTTGCATACCAATTTCTGACAAATAACCAACAACAAATTTACCTGATTCAGGAGGGAATAGTGAACCCTCAGGAGCCATATAAATATGCATTGGATGATAAGCAAAACCAACTATTGTAAAATTCATACTTCCTTCACCTATTCCTATACTGACTACATCTTGCAATTCCAAAGAAAGAGCTTCTTTAACATGGGCATCGATTACTATGTCTGTTTCAGAAAAAGACGAAGTACCCTCAGAGTATCCTTCGGGAAACCAGATTTTATTTATTTCAGAATCTGGTGGAATTCCATGCCAAACAGAATTAATCACATGGTTTCCTGTTTCATTGTTATGAAACATTGCTCCACTAAGAACTATTCTACCTTCGCAACCATCTAATTCTTCTGAATTACTAGGCCAAGAAGAGTTAATCTCAGAACATAAAGATTCTACTTCTTCTGATGACCAAAATGTACTGCTATTATCAATCCATAAATCAGCCAAATTAGTCCCAGATTCACTATCTTCGTAAATTGAATCATACATTGGACCGAGATTCGCAGCATATCCGCCAAATGTGATACCAGCAAAAACACCAACAAATATCATTCCTATAACGGCAGTTAATCTTATCCTGGTGCCCCATAGACTCCTAGCAAGTCGTTTATTCAGCAGATTAGTTTTATTTTCTAATAAAAACATAATCTCATCTCAGGATTTATTCCAACTATGGCAAAACTTGCTCATCAGACTGTATTTTTCCACTATCAATTCTAATCACTCTAGTACCATATCTAATTAATGATTCATCATGCGTAACTAATACAGCAGTAATATTCTCTTTTTCACAAGCTTCTACTAATACTTGCATTACTTTAGAAGAGGTTTCAGTATCAAGATTTCCAGTAAGCTCATCACCCAATAAAAGAGTGGGTTTCTTTGCTATACTACGAGCTATTGCGACCCTCTGTTGTTGACCACCGCTAATTTCTCCAGGGAACCTATCTTTCTCGCTTTCTAATCCTACCATTTTCAACAAATCAATAGCTCTAGATTGATCCTTATTACCGGCAAGTTCCTGAATCAAAGAAATATTCTCAAGAACTGTCAAATCTTGTAGTAAATTAAAGAATTGGAAAACATATCCTATATTCTCGCGACGAAATGAAGTCATGTCTTCGGATCTATTTCTTGGAACTTCTGAACCCTGGAACAGATACGTCCCATCTGTAGGACTATCTAATGCAGATAAGCAATTCAAAAGAGTAGTCTTTCCAGAACCTGAGGGGCCCAAGAGTATGACTCTCTCTCCCTCGGAAATCTCAAGATTGATGCCATCAAGAGCCTTTACTACACCAGCTGGAGTAGAATAAAAACGCTGTATATTTTTCATATCTAATAATTTATTCATATTTTCACCTTTTTATTTTATTATTGTTAATTTGATGTTGCAAAAAATGCCATTGATTCTCTGAAAAGTTCTTCTCTTCTCCTTCTTTTATTTCTTCTAAGATGTAGGAAAGTAAAAACAAAAGCCAGTAAAATTACGAATGGTATGAAAGTTTGTGCATGATATTTTTCCATGAATTCTATTATTCCTCTTGCAGTGTAGGCCCAAGTGACAGAAGCAGCAGAACCTCCTATTAGACAAGCAAGTAGAACTCTCCTAAAACGCATTCTAGCTACAAGGCCCAACATAGCACCTACCAATACACCACTAGCCATGAATGGTATCCATACAAATACAATTAAACCCCAAAATCCATATTTATCTATTCTAGATCTATTTGAGTGGGCTACGTATTCTACTGAAGATAAAATATCACCCATAAATGGATTTTGTAATAATACTCCTGTGATTCCTGCTTGTTTTGCAACCATTGCCTCACCAACCAAGTCATCTTTATTAGATCCAAGTTCAACTCTTCCGGCTACTGCTCTATCTGAGAGTGTTGCTTTTTCGTTTCGAGCACTAACAATTAATTCCCTATTACCTAGTAAATCGTCTAAATTCTCTACAAGAAAATCATTTAGATCATCTTGCATATCAATAAATGACTTTCTGTAAAGGAAATATGAAAACTTCATCATAGGAGTATAAATCACTCTGATTAGAACTGAATCTTCATCAACAATTATGGCACTTCCATAGTCAAGAAGATTATGTTTCTTGAACCATTTATCTAGAATGTGGACAATTTCTTCTTCCAATTTACCATTGGCGCCAAGACCTGAGAAAAACATACTATAATCTTCTGACAAAGGACTTCGCTCAGAAAGAACTAGAGAAAGGTCACTTGAAAGAATAAATTCATTATTATAAGATTTATTTTTACCATCTAAACATATCGATTTGATTTGGAGTGGTCTCATCTCACCGAAAATAGAGAACTCTTCAAGTAAATCTTTAGTTAATCGAGCACGAATATCAGTAGCCTCTCCTATTGTCTTTTTTGTAGTATTATATGGGATAATAATATCAATCGAAATTGCTCGTTCTTGCATCTTCAATTCATCGAAATCTATTCTTATTCGAAGATTTGCCTCCGATTTGATTAGAGTTCTTTCGATAAGACGAAAGAGCTGTTTTTTAGTCAATATGTCATCAATATCGCGATGATACATACGGTGCATTAGTGGATATTGGACACATAAGAAGAATATTGACATCCCTAAGGAAATTGATGCCATCCACCAAGCTGGGACGCCTGCGCTACCGCCTGTTAACATCGCGGTTTCTCTACCGCCTGCCCATTCAGCAGCCATTAAAGCCCAGCCCCAATAGCCAAATTCTGTCATTGTGAAACAATCCCTAGGTTCTGGATCAGATATCTCTAAAGAATGACCAGATACCTCTAAATCTACAATTTTCTCTTCACCATTTTTTTGAAGTTGTGATGAAACTTCATCGAAAGAAGATTTATTTGTAACAATTAATTCATTACCGTCAGAACTTTGAAAAATTTGAGCAGACAATAAATAATGGCCGTCATTAACATCAGATTCTAGTTCAAACGAGATATCCACATTCCCCATTTCACTTTTGTAATACTCATAATATGGTTCTGATTCACTGTAATTAGTAATTTTAACAACTAAAACCGAAAATTTGTCCAATAAAACATTCTTTGACATTATTCTCAAATCATCATGATCTTCAACAAATATGCTAAAGGAGACCGCTCCCTGATTATCTACACATTCGCCACCAGTATCAAGAGGCGTTTTTGAAAGAGTCTCATCTAAAATTATTGAGTCACCTGCAAATATGCCTGAGGATAGGACAGTGACTCCTCCAAAAAATACCAGGCCAGCGATTAGTCCGAAAATTAATACAGCATCATCAAACGTTTTGGGAAATTTCTTATTTTTATCTGTTCGACGTAATCGAATCCTATCAAGTTCCTTGTCAGTACTATTATTCTCTGAAGAAATCTTAATCTCAGAAGAGGATTCTAATTCAGAAGTCACATTATCCTCGCCGTCCACATCACATGGAGAAAGACGAGGAACATTAAGTCAACGGTACAGCAATATATGGCTGATTGATTAAAATCATCTTGGTGAAAGGAAAAAGTGGTGCAGGGGACAGGATTTGAA
>DANB01000006.1:15509-42932 GCA_002497245.1 Euryarchaeota archaeon UBA439 | reverse complement strand
GAACCTGCGAAGCACTACGCACTGGGACCTAAACCCAGCCCCTTTGACCACTCGGGTACCCCTGCTTGTATTCGCCGGAGAGCATTTGAGTCAAGAATGCAACGGATGAGCCCTTCTCAGACCCAAGGGTCTTAACCGGAAGTTAAAGCGAGCGAAATTGAGGGAGACTATGGCTCGCATAGGTATTATCGGTTTGGGCAATTGGGGAACTGCACTTGCTAAAGTATGGTGTGATGATGGACACAATGTAATGGGATGGACAATTGAACAAGAAGTATATGATTCTATAATGATGGAAAATATTAATAAAAAATATTTACCACATACAAAAATTCCAGATTTGCAAGCTACAATGCAAATTGAAGACATTACTACTGAATGTGAGATTATTGTTTTAGCAGTGCCTAGTGGAATTATTCTAAGTGTTGTTGACCAAATTATCCCACATCTTCGACCATCTCATTTGTTAATTGATTTAGCAAAAGGTTTAGCTCCCGAAGAAGAAGAGGGCTCAGGAATTATATCTAAGGCCATTACAAAAAGATTGAAAGAAGCAAAAAAATCAAATTCATTAGTAGTAATGACAGGCCCCACAATAGCTCCAGAAGTTGCTAGAGGTGTTATGACAACCGCTTTAGTTGCCTGTCATGATAGATTGGTGGCCGAGAAAATTGCTGGAAGGTTGTCGACCAATACATTGGTTCTAACACCTGCTGACGATCCTGAAGGTGCAGAATTGTGGGGGGCATTCAAGAATACTGTTGCACTGGCCTGTGGATTAGTTGATGGGCTCAGAAATAGTATAGGAGGAGACAATCTGAAAGCAGCATTAGTTTTAGCTGGATTTAGTGAAGGAATTAGATTATTGAATGCTATGGGAGCAGAACCTACAACTGCATTCGGACCCGCAGGATTGGGAGATTTATACGTCACAGCCACTAGTCCAAGAAGTAGAAATAGAACTCTGGGGGAAATGCTAGGTTATGGTAAATCATTAGAGGAAGCACTAGATGAAATGCATATGGTAGCAGAAGGTGTTAGAGCAACGAGAATGTTTGTAAAAATAGCTCCTAAATTAAATGTCGAGATACCTTTCTTATCCGCATTAAGTCAACTATTAGATGGTGAAATACCAGTTGAAGATGCAGTTCGTTCAATGGTTGCTTCATATCAAAATTAACTTAAATCTAACAAATAGTATGAGGAAAAAAAATGAAAAACTCAGGCCATAGATTAGGGGCTTCTGGGACAGATTTAGAGAATACGGTAGAAGGATTAAGAAAATCAATTAATAATCCAGATAAAAATAAATTCAAATATTGGGAATTTGATATTAGAGAATCAATTGATGGAATAGTTTTCGTATTCCATGATGATTTAATCGAATTAAATGGAGAGTTAGTTGAGGTATCGAAAATGACTTTTGAAGAGATAAAAGAGGCTGGTGAAACGTTAAAAATATCTATACCAACTTTTGAAGAAATAGTAGTTGAATTGAAAGATCGTAAAGAAAGAGTTATGGTAGAAGTAAAAGAAATCTTTTCGGATGAAGCCAGATATGAAATAATAAATACAGTATCTCAATTTAAAGATTGGAAAATTATGGCAACACCTGAACGTTTTGAGAAATCTTTTCCAAAAGAATCTAGATCTTATTGGGACAAAGAGTTTCAAAACTCAGAGATTCAAGTAGTTAGAGTTGGGAGACATAAAATTAATCTCTTTCAGGCATCAAAATCACGTTTAAAATGGTTGATTGCGAAACCGAAATGGCTTTTCGGTTTCTGAAAAATTAATAATTCTTTTAGAAAGACTTTCAAAGAAAGAGATTTAGGCCACCCTAAATATTATTATACGAGTTATTATTCGAAGTAATATGGATGATGTGACTTTTGCCAACTGGGCAATAAAAAATAAAGCGTTTTTAATGATTGGACTTGTGGTTTCAGCTGCGGCTCTTTACATGGCTTTTGATGTAAACTATGAAAAATGTGATGATGAGGAAAACTGTCTTGTTATTGCTTTTGAATTACAAGAGAATTATCTATTCTGGGAGAAAAACCCACAACATCTGGCAGATAAACTAAGCACACTGACAGGTATGGATGTAGAAATATATGAAGTTTCAAACCCGACAGCTGCTATCGAGGCTGTAGACAAAGGTCACGCTGACCTTGCATTCTTGGATGGAGCAGCAGCATGGTTGGGATGGGAGGTCTATGGGCTAGATGTTTTAGCTGCAGAAACTAAAGCAGATGGACGTATGTACTATAATGCAACAGCATGGGTAAAAGCTGATTCTGATATGGCAGAAGCTTACCTTGATGATGATGATTCCACAGATCCATTCGAGCTTATGAGAGGAAAAACATCATGCCATACTGGTTGGCTAAAAAGTGCTGGAATGCTAATACCGATGGGATACTTGATTGATAATGGATACGCAGAAGTTATTGGAGACCCTAATGATATTGAATCTCTTAGAGAGACTGTCACAACTTTCTTCTCAGAAGATTCAAGCATACCAGAAGGAGGTATTTATTCATCTTACAAAGGAGCATTGAGGTGTTTATCTGATGGAACAGGAGATGTTGCTCTCGTTAAAGACACAGTTATCGATTCATATTGTACTGGAGAAAATCGATATGATTGGTGTTTAGATGTTGAAGAATACGTAATGCTACCTGCATTTGCACAAGCACCAAGCCACCCTGCAGTTTATAATCCTGAAACAATGGATGAAGAAACCGTAATTATTGTTCAAGAAGGGTTAGCGAAACTTAGTGATGATTCAGAAGGAAGAGAGATCCTAAAGGAATTACTGAATACTGATAAAATGGTAGTAACTAATGCACAAGACCACTTAGGAACTTATGGTGCAGCAGTTTCTAGCGTCCCAGGAATACAGGCATATATTGAATGAGGCATAATATGACAGCATCTGGTGAAATTTTAATTTTGTTTGGTTCAGAAACTGGTAATGCTGAAGAATTGGCTTTTGAGGCTGGTTCCATGGCAAGTAATTATGAATTACAAGCAACTGTAAAAGGAATGGACGAATTAGAAATAGATGAAGTTATTTCTTCGAAACGTGTAGTTATATTTTGTAGTACTTGGGGAGATGGTGAACAACCCTATAATGCTCAAGATTTATTTGATGGTGTGTCAGAATTAGATGACGATTCTTTGGGCGGATTACACTTTGCCGTACTAGCGTTAGGAGATACTGCTTTTGACTTATTTTGTGAATCAGGAAAAGAATGGGACAATGTTCTCGAAGAAAAAGGAGGAACTAGGGTCAATGATAGGATAGATTGCGACACTGATTATGAAGACGAGGCAGAAGTCTGGATTCCTGCTACACTAGAAATAATGAAGAATATTTAAAACAAAACTGTCATGTCATTACAACTATGGAGGAAGGAAAAATCTCAAAAGAATCAAGACATGGTAGTGCGAATAATTCAAGAGATAGGGAACAAGATTTACTTTATGATCCTAATGTTGCAACTTCTTCACATGCAGAACAAGCAATAACTCTTGCATCAACAATGAGTTCGGGAACTCTTAGTACAATTTCTGTTAAATCTTCTGGACATCCTTATGGCTCCTTTGTAACATATATAATTTATAGAAATAATCCGATTTTCCTTATTAGTGATTTAGCAGAACATACTAAAAATTTAGAATCAGATTCGAAAGCGTCATTGATGATTAGCGAGATTGGTGAGGGTAATCCATTAGCTCTGGGCAGACTTACACTTGTTGGAGAGTGTAAAAAAATGCCTCGGGAAAGTTTTGATTTGATGAAGGAGAAATTTGTTGAAAAACACCCAAGTTCTTCATATTATGTAGATTATACTGATTTCTCTTTCTTTGAATTAAAGGTAGCATCTATAAGATATATTGGAGGCTTTGGAAGAATGTCATGGATTGATGAAGGAGAATGGATAGATGTCAAGCCTGATCCATTGATTAGTTCCGCGCAAGATATTATTACACACATGAATGATGATCACTCAGACGCACTTTTATTGTATTGTCAAAATATGAGTAAAGCTGTTGATGCTACCGAAGCAGTGATGACAGCTATCGATAGATATGGTTTCGAAATGTCTGCAACTACAAGTCTTGGTCAAAGACCTATTAGACTAGCATTTACAAATGAGGTTTCTTCACCTGATGAGGCACGTAAAGAATTAGTTACAATGGTCAAAAGAGCCAGGGAACTTTCTAAAAAATAGTAATTATATTAATAACATAAATTTAATGTTGTTTAGAAATCCGTCAATACCATATAAGAGATTAGGGTCACCTAAAATAATTATATACTCGGGAGGGGACCTGTTGGAAAAAGATTTGCAACAAAATGAACCGATTATCCTTCTCAAAGATATGGTAATTGGCTACAGCAAAGAGGAACCTCTGGTTCAAATTCCAAATTTAAAAATTTACCCTGGTGAGATTGTAGCAATAGTTGGACCATCTGGAGTCGGTAAATCCACATTAATGAAGACAATTGCAGGATTAGTAAAACCAATTTCGGGCTATGCCCAAGTATGCGGCAAGATAATTCCCGAATCTCCATTAAGAGGGAAATTAGGATATATTCCACAAGATCTAGGATTAGTTAAACATGCTAGTGTAATTCATAATGTGATGCTGGGGGCTAATGCAGGGCATAATAAATCAATAATACCATTTATTCCAATAATTTTACCCTCATTAAAAGCTAAAGAAGAAGCAACTAAATCGATTATTTCCATGGGGCTCAAAGAAAAGATGTATGAGCCGATAAAAAGACTTTCAGGAGGGCAACAAAGAAGAGTTGCAACAGCGAGAACTTTGGCGCAGGCACCGGAATTAATTATGGCTGATGAGTTCCTCAGTGAATTAGATGAAGAGACAATTGCAATGGTAATAGGTGAAGTGATAGAATATATCAAAATCAGTAATGCGGCTCTTCTTGTTGTTGAACATGATATAGCACGTGCCAGAATAATGGCAGATAGATTACTAGTTATTGACGACGGTCGCATTAATCCATTCATAACTGAAATAACTGCAATGGAGGTAGAAGTTTGAAAAACGATGATGTTGTAGAAGTTTCATTATTTGATTGGAGATATTTCTATCCAGTACTTTTCATTTTTATTTTTCTGTTTACCATTATTATTTTCAATGGAATGATTAACGACTGGGGGAGACTATCCAATGGGATAGGAGTTTTTAGGACATTCTTATCAGAGGATGTTTTACCTCCAGATTGGACTGTATTAGAACCTCTGACATATCCTGTATGTACAGTTGAACCAAGAATACTAGATTTTACTTGTTCAAGGGCATGGATAGGAATGATTGAGACTTTGAAAATTGCATTTGTTGCTACTGTATTCGGAACAATTTTATCACTTCCTATTTCTCTGTTGGCTGCACGCAACTTGAATACAACAGAGGTTTCATATATCGCTAGATTTGTACTGGCATCATTCAGAAGTTTTCCTAGCCTTATTTGGGGTATATTCTTTGTTATATTAGTAGGAATAGGCCCTACTGCTGGAGTTTTGGCAATGACAGTATATACTGTAGGATACCTAGGTAAATTACAATATGAAGCTATAGAAGGAATGAGTAAATCACCTTTGGAGGCATCTGAAGTAATGGGACTTACTAAATTAGAAACTGCATTTCAAGTAGTTCTTCCTGAGTCTGCAAATGACCTAATCTCTCAGATAATTTTCATGTTTGAATATAACTTTAGACATGGTACAGTAATTGGCCTAGTTGGCGCAGGAGGGATTGGATTATATATCGATACTGCCATTAAATATCTAGAATATGATAGAGTTATTGCTTACTTAATTATTATATTCATAGTAGTTTTGATAATGGATTTTATTTCAATAAAAATTAGATCTTTGTTTACAGAAGAAGTAGGACATTCACGACCTAAATGGCGGGAGGTATTTTTTCCGGCTTGGATGATTAAAAGATGAAATGTCATCGAATGATTCCTATATTTCCAGTCCAGTAGAATACCAATAATTCGTCTGCTAACCCCTGTCCGAATCCAACAATCATTCCACCGCTAGTGCCTACGAAATGATTGACCCATTCGCCATTAATTTCTTTCAATAACCAAATAGAACCGCTACAAAAATCCCCATAAAGATATCCATTTTGTAATTTTTCTGGCCCCCAATCCATCCAGAATCCTCCGGTAATAGAACAGTTGCCATTTCCATGACCATAACTTAAGACAGGATAGATTAAATTATCATCATCAGAGTTATTGTTATTTTCACAATTTCCTCCTTTCTCAAAGTCTTGGGAACCTTCTTTAATAGACCAACCAAGATTCATCCTTTCAGAAATAGGTACTAGGTTTATCTCTTCCCAACAATTTTGACCGACATCGGCTATCCAGAGTAAATCATTTTCACCCAAAGAAAATCTCCAAGGATTTCTCAAACCATAATGAAGAATAAATGGATCACCATTAGAATCTTCAAAAACAGGAGATATCGTATTATTTTGATATGTAAAAAGATTAATTGAACCAAGTGAATTAGTTATATTCTGACTATTATTTTGCGGATCATTTGCACCTCCACCATCTCCAATACCCCAAAGATATTGATTATCTCCAACATTAAGAAGATGCCCGCCATTATGATTTCTGTATGGCTGTTGAATTTCTCTCAGAACTGTAATTGTTGAACTATCCATTATTCCATCATCTCCAATAAGTACAGATGCAAGAATTAGATCCGATGTAGTTGTACCATCACAATCTTCAGACTCAGTAAATGATAACAAAACCGTTCTAGAGTTATTGTAATTCTCATCAAAAGCTAATCCTAATAATCCCTGTTCAATATGGCATGTAGATACAAATGATGTTAAATTGGCCACTTCATTCATTGAAGAGCCATCCCATGATTTAACATTCCCGTTTAGATAGACAATCCATAAATTACCATTTTCAGGATTAATAACTGAGTGATGAGGAGTTTCAGAACCTTCGAAAAATATGCCACATTCAAGATTATATTCTGGTGAAAGGTCACAATTAAAGTCAGTGGGTTCCGGCCATTCGAAACCTCCCTCAGAGTCATTAAAAATACAGCCAGTAAATGCTGTACAGAGGAATAAAGTCATCAAAATTGAAAAAAATCTCATAATACCGTTCCTAAATAATTTTTACTTACTAGTAATCTCATCTTTGATAATAACTCGTAAAGAATCGGATCCTCCGGGCCAAAAAACAGCATTATCTATTATTTCCGCGTCCACTGAAAATACCTCAGCAATATTATCTTTAGTTAATACCTCTCTAGGAGTTCCTGATGCAAATATTTTACCATTATGAAGAAGTAAAATCCTATCTGCGAAACGAGCTGCTATGTTAATATCATGTATGGCAATTAAAGCAGATTTTTCAGCATCTTTATTGGATATAATTTTTCTTAAACTTTTCATTGTCTCTAATTGATTTTTAAGATCCAAGTCACTTGTTGGTTCGTCCATTAGTAAGAGTGATGAATCTTGAGCAATCGCTTTGGCAATAATTACTCTTTGTCTTTCACCACCAGATAGTTGATCAAATTTTCTGAATGAAAAATCTTCTAGACCAAGTGATCTTAATGTTGAGCTAACTTTGTCACGATCATCTTCACTAATTCTCCAGCTAATATGAGGGCGTCTTCCTAGAAGTACAACGTCAAAAACATCCATAGAGAAACTTGTTCTTACTGACTGAGGAACATATGAAACTTTTTTAGACAAATCAATTAAAGATAGCCCATTAACATCTTGTTCTAATAGATTAATACTACCTGAGTCTGATTTAAGTATGCGATTAATGCATTTTAACAATGTAGATTTTCCAGCCCCATTGACTCCTAAAACGGCTACTAATTCATTAGGAGAAATATTTACATTGATATCTCTTAGAACATGGTTATTTCCCCAACTGAAATTTAAATCTTTAATCTCAAGGATTTTACTCAACTATTCACCCCCCTATTTTTCAATAACAGATACATGAAAAATGGACCTCCGATAATTGAAAGCATTATTCCTACAGGAATAATTATTGGGGCAAACAACGTTCGACCAAGTGTGTCTGCAAAAAGTGTCAATAATGAGCCAAATACTGCTGAACAAGGAATTAATTTACGATAATCATTACCCACAATTAAACGGCTCATGTGAGGTGCGGCCAAACCAACAAATCCGATTAAACCTGTAAATGCTATAACAATAGATGTCAGAAATGCTGAAAGAATTAATATTCTCCTCCTAGTAGTGCTAGGATCAACCCCCGTAGAAATTGCAAAGTCATCACCTCCTAAAGACAAGGCATTAAGATCCCATGACCATTTCATAGCAGATGGCATTAAACATATCAAAAAAACAGATATCCAGAGGGTTTGAATTAAAGTAGGTCTAGATAAACTACCAAAAGACCAATGTGCTAATTGAGATAATTGTGCATCAGTAGCAAAATATTGCATTGTAGAAACTATTGCACCTGCTATGAAAGTAATAGCAATTCCAACTAGAATGTAAGATTCGGCAGAAATAGAACGCATATTACCTAATTGAATGATTATTCCTACTACAATTAAGGAAAATAGAAATGCATTCGCAACAATTGCAAGCTCGGGAATCGAAACAATAGAGAAGCCAAGTACAATTGCAAATGCTGCTCCAAGAGCAGCACCAGAAGCAACTCCAAGAGTTAAGGGGGAAACTAATGGATTTCCTAGGCAACCTTGCATTAAAGCTCCCGCAGTAGCCAATGCTGCGCCGCCAACTATTGCCATCAAGATTCTAGGAAAACGAAGTTCCCAAATAATAGCGGACTGTAAATCATTGGAGTTCTCTAATCCGAGAATTATCTTCAATGTAGTTAACATATCTAAATTTGATGATGAACCTGATCCCATTGCAAAAATTGCCAATAAAAATGTAAGACTAACTAGAATTAGAATTAATATAATCTGAAACTTTGAGTTTTCAATGTGCTTCTCTGAAATAGAATCCATTAAATCAGCTACCTAGTGACTTACATACAAACTTTCCTTGCATCTCAACATCATGATATTTTACAAAATAATCAGAAATAATTGATTCTGCATCTAAATCCTCAAATAAGTCTGGATGTAATATCTTGGCTAATGTTGGAAGCCCATGAATCATCATTGGTCCAGCAAATTCACCTGACATGATAATCATGCGGTTATCTATTACAGCGTTAAGACTATCGAAACCAGGCCTAGTTTCAATAAAACTCATATGTGTCCCACACTGGTCATCAATATCATAAGAATTAAAACCGATATCAAATGTAATACCATCAAACATAATTACATCAGGATTAGCATCTAAAATTGCTTCCATATCAACATGTGTTGTATGTCCAGGTAAGTCTTTGAAAATGTTATTTCCTCCTGCTCTTTCTATAATATCCGTCCATTGTGATGTACCAGTTAGAACAACCGGATCCCTAGTCAAGGAAGCATGATGTTCCATAACAATTTGTGGACGATGAGATTCATTAAGTCCGGAAATACGATTTGAAACCTCAGATTCAATATAATCGAATTCTTCGAAAAGAAGGTCTGCCTCATTTTGTTTCCCAAAAAGCTCGGCGATAACTGATATCTCATATCTTAGATAGTCATATTTGTAGAAATCTAAGGCAAGTACTTTGATTCCAACTGGTTCTAATTTTTCTCTTATAGCATTAGTATCAACCATTCCATTTGTGGCAAAAACAATGTAAACCTCAGGACGACAATCTAGTAGAGCCTCAAAATCAATTTCCGAATGGGCTGATTGCTGGATGATTGGAGTATCAGCATATTCAGGCCAAATAATTTCGTCATAGAAGTCCCCAGAAACACCAGCTACGACTGAAGAGTTTACATCCAACATTCGCATTACAGTAGCGGCATAAGTATTGGTCATAGCGACACGTTCAGGTGAAGATTCAAAATTATGGATTATCCCGTTTGAATCAACTACTTGTATATTTGAATCAGAAGGCGTAACAGAATCATCTTGTAGAGAATACTGCCAAACCCCTATTGAACAAAAACATACTAATAATACTTGGAAAATAGCAAGATTACGGTTATTAAACATAAAATCAATCCTCTCGATTCTTATAAGAATAAATCGTAACAAGTGATAACAATGAAACCATGAATATCAAAATATTACCCATTGTAAAATAATCTGATTCTGATTCTTCAATTATATTAACGAAAATGGAGTCTGAGAAATCTGAAATTTTCCCATTAGATAATCCAACCTGTATTCTAATTCGATTTTGACCAATTTTTAATTCGTCTAAAGAAGTGAAATTTTCAGAACCATTATACATCTCAATAACTACTCCATCAGAATCTTCAACTATTAGTGAGTACCATGCTGCATCTATAGTAGAACTCCATGAAATGAAAACATCAGTTCCTTCATTCTGTTCAGAGGTGAACAAATTAAAGACTAATGGCGGTTCAACAATATGAAATACATCTAAACTAATAATTTCGCCGACGACCGTATGCCCCGAAGGCATAATTGCATTGATTTGATAATTATAGGTATTATCGATCTGATTTTGAATTAAATAAGAATTCTCATTGCCTTCATAAATAAGTACATCGTTTTCAAATAATTGGTATGAATCTGCCCCCTGGAAATTTGCCCAATCAATAAAATATTCATTTGAAGATATATCTACTTCTTCAGTCAAGAATTGGGGGGTCAAGGGGACCTCAAAAGACTGTAATTCGTAAATAACTTTTTCAGAATGGGAACCAGGCAACTGATCGATAATTTTCACCCAGTTACGTACTGATTCATTGTACCATAGTTCCCAAGAAACAATACCATCTATCATATCTGTAATTACTATATGTTTTGTTAAGAAAGTCCCAGCAGCTGTAGTAATTAGTACATCATGATTAATTTCAACTGTATTTGTAGTATCATCATATCCATTTGGGTGTCCCGGAACTCCGATGATATTTGTTCTATTAAAATGTAAATTAATATCATCATCTGATTCTAACAAACTTACAGATTGACCAGAATTATCTGTAAAATTCCATCCCAAAATTCCTTCTTGGAAATAAGATGAGGAGGATGGAGAATCAACCCAATAAGTATGAACTGTTAAGAGATTCTCACTATCAATCCATCGATATGATTGTTCGCCCTCTTCATGATATTCATTATTATATCTAGTTAGAAATGTAGTTCTTTCACGACCAAATGCGTCAATACTAATTTCTGAACCTATGGCAGTAAAAGTAACATTATGCATTCCATATGATGACTCTGGAGTGTAAAAGACTCCATAATCCCACGACATCCCTGCTGACCAAAGAGTGTCTTCATTATTATCAGGAATGACTATTATCATCAAAGATGCAGGATTAAGATTGGTCCCATTATTATTAGTAGCTTCTATGGTAAATTCAAAAGTTCCAACTTCAGAAGGAGTGAAATCGAAAGTGGTTGAACTACCTCTGTAAACTAACTCCCCATTAGAATATAGTGAATAAAAATCGGTATAATTTCCACCCTCCCAATCAATACTTAGAGAGGATATGGGAATAACTTGTAGTTGTGTTACAAAAGAAACATTCTCGGGAAATTCTAGATTTACAGTTGATGAAAGGTTCATCCATCCTTCTCCACCAGAAATCACAGATGTAATTGGATCTAGGATACTAATACCTTCTAACGTCGCAATAAAATTCTGTGTCGAACCAATAGGTAGATTTTGAAGCAAATAGAAACCATCGGAGTTAGTTACGGCATTTTTTTCTCCGTTACTAACTACAACTCCTTTCATCGGTAGTCCTTCTTCATCTACAATAAATCCATACTTACTATTCATACCTTTATTCAAGTCAAAATCATTCGGAGAAGATGCTGAAAGTTTGAAATGTACATATTGTGTTGAAGAAGTATCATCTTCATGAATTCCTCGAATTGTAAAATACTGCCCTATATCTAGAGTGCCGAATTCTGCCCTACCGTCTTGAAGATCTTGAACCTCATTTAATTGAACTAGTTCAACATGAGATGATGAAACATCGGGAATATGAACTCCCTGTTCATCGAACATCTCTACAGTAATCCAATTCTCGCCCACATGCCAATCTAATTGCATATCTGAATTAAATATCATTTTTCTGTAAGCTACAGTGTGGCCGTCATTCATGAAATAAGCTCTAACTGTATGTTCACCAGGAGTTATTCCTGAAAAAACATAAGAACCATTTTCAGACCAAGTAGATGTCATTGAATCTACCTTAATAGAAGTAGAGTTAGCGAGAGTCCCATCTTCAGCAAATACATTCCCTGATAATGTGAAAAGTTCCTGATCCGAAGAATCATCTGCAGAAACTACTATTGAAGAAAATATAGAGGAAACAAACACTAGTGTTAGTATCAAAGCATTGAGTCTCTTCATAAACTTTCGAACCCTCTCTCCCTAATTATATTTCGTTTATGAGTGGGGTAACGAGAAGCGCTTAAATTGAATGTGAGTTCTATTTATAACTATGATGAAGCCTTTGATTTTTCTGTTGTGAGCCAGATTAATCCAGCGCTTCTCGTTACCGTTCGAGTGGTCATTCTATGTGGGCAAAAATGCCCACATAGAAATCGTCAATCATTTATTGGAGTGTTCCAATATCTTCAGCTGTAATTCCTAGCATATCCCAAGCAGGTTGGAGATGTGCACGGACAGCAGCCTGGTAATCAGTTCCTGCTACTGGTACGTTATTGAAATCATAGATTCCATTAATTCCAGTTGTTCCGAAACCATCGAAGTGGGTGAATGCACCACACTCTGCTTCAGTCATATCTGCATTGGTTGTATGAGATACCATATTGTAGCATCCAGTAAACATTGTAGCACCATAATTTTCATACCAACCATAAGATTCGCATGTAGTCTGATCTACTGCTGTATCCCAGGAGTGTGAGACACTGTTGTAACAACCATCTGCACCAGGTGTTGTAACATAATCTACTAACCACATGTAAGATGTACATGTTGCATTATCATCGCTAGATGTTTCATGAGATTGCATGTTGTAGCATCCAGTGAAAGTAGTTGAACCCCATGATGCATTTTCATAGTAATCCCAAGACTCACAGATTGATTGATTCCATGAAGCATTCATACCGTGAGATACCGAATTGTAGCAACCAGTGTAAGTTTGCTCACCATAATTTTCCAAGAACATATATGCTTCACAGGATGCTTGATCAGAATCTGAGGAAGTTGCATGTATATTCATATTGTAGCAAATGTCTGAACCATCGCCCATATCATAATCTGTCATGTACATGTATCCTGCACATTCATCAGCTGCTGCTGCACTAACAGTCATTGTAAAACCGTTGTAGCAATCATCGCCAGGTGATGGGTTTGCTTCAGCAATGTATTTCTCAATTACTCTCCAGAAAGAATATCCCTCTGCTTGGTGTGTTTGAGCCTTTTCTACAGTATCGTCAGTATTCATCTTGTGAGCATAACGAATTGTTGCTTGTGAGTAAATTATTACTAATTGCTTTACTACCTCATCTCTTGCATCTGTTGCTCCAGCAAGATCTTCTGCTTGTAGTGCCGCAAGACCATCATTCATTGCTTGGAGGATTGCTGCATTTGCTATAGCAGTACCATCTGCATTTGCAGTAGCATAGTTACCTGCTCTCTTATCTCCAGTAGCATATGGAGAGCATGATGCATACTCATCGAGACCGTGATAAAATGCCCATCCTTCATCCCACGCGTGCTGTGCATCATCTGTACCAAAGTTTCCAGCTTCAGCCTTGACAATTGCAGCGTTTAATTCATGAATTGCATATGCAACCATTATTTGGTTTTGGACTCCTTTCTCAACTGCTTGCTCACGAACACTATCTGAAGCACCCTCAAACATTCCAGTGCCATCTAGTGCGGACATCAAGTAGTCATCCAAAGGTGATTCTGTACCATAGAATGTATCTAATCCGTGTTTCTTACCGGTTGCATCAGCAAATCCTTGTAATGTTCTGAATGAACCATCACTCTTTTCTGCATGCTTACCATTCATGTAAATGTCTTTTACACCATCCCAGTCATGAGCCTCTGCAAGATCTTTGATATCGCAAACGTCTTCTACTAACATTCTGTGATTATCAACATTTGAAGCATATTCGTATCCACCATCTGCTTCGTCAAAGTTACTCTCATCGTCGTCCGATAAACAACCTGCAAAAGCTGCAGCTAACATACTTAGCGTCATCATTATAGCAATTATTTTTTTATTTTTCATATATCCATCTCCGTATTTTTAGGTCTCCCTAAACTTTCCGACTAATGTTCAGTATATCAATATTAGGTTATTCAAAATAGTAAAAAAAAAATGGGATTAATGAATATATTAGCGATATACTGATGTGATTGGACTCGTTCGGAATATCGTGAGTTATTTTAGTCGAGGCAGGATTCTGACAACAATTTGTGTAATCCTTATGTTTTCAATGATTGTTCCTTTGGAAAATAAAGAAACAATACTGAATGAAGAAATGGTAGAAAGATATCAATTAGGTGGCGGCGGTAGTCTTGAACAAAGATGTAGTTCAATCACTTTCGAAGCTATTCTACCCTACACTCATGCTCATTTTGATATTGTAGTTAATGAAGATTGGAATTCGGCTGAAGTTGAAGCTAGAGCATGGATAAATGGAACAAGTGTCGATTTATTAAGGGAAAAACTCGATTCTTATTTAGAGGAATTATACCCTAGTGGAGGAGATGGTTGGATCTCAACAGATGAAAAATCAGCAGTTGAAGCGGTAGCTTCTGAATGTATTGAATATGCTATGACTAGGATTGGTCTGAGGGAATCAACACCTCATAGGGGAGGAGTAGGACTTGATTGGAAAAACGCTACCTGGCAAGATAATGGCGTTATAATTGAAGAATGGAATCTAGTCCCATCCAACCATGCCGATATCAGAGATTGTACCTCAATTGGTTCTAGTAATGATTGTGTAGAAGTGCCAGTATTTCCTAACTCTGAGAGAGATTGCAATACCCTTATTGAAACTTCAGAGGGCATCGATGAGTGTAGACTAGAACTATGGATGAATGCCACAATGACAATTCCTAGTATTGATGAGGGGGAAGAATTTACTTTAGCATTTAATGCTTCGAATATGACTAATGCAGTTTTGGATTTTACATTACCAAGTAATCCAGATCTAAGATTAGACATGTGGGAAGAATGTGAAGGAAGAGATGTTGAATTTGAACCATCGACCCACGAAGATGCTCCTCTGAGAGGAACCTGTATTGGAGATGGGTCATCAACCTATATTTTTGATAACACTGAAAATGAAGGTGTCAAATTCACTCTAATTCCGCATAGAAGTATAGATTTTTGGCCTAGTGGCGAAGATATTTTTGTAGATTTTACCACAGCACCTATCCCAATTAACAACCCACCTTCATGGACTGAAACAGCTCCATTGAATGAAAGTTGGTTGCCTTCATTAGAGAGTGGAGAAAATATTTGGGCTGATTGGAATAGTGTTTCATCGTGGTTTGATGATGAGAAGCCCATCTCACAATTACAGATTAATTGCAATTCAGAACCCTCGGCAAATATCTATCAGTTATCGGATAAATCTTTTTCTGGAATAATTAATTATGGTCAAGATATACAAGTGGAATGTGAGGCAGTTGATGACCTGGGGCAAAGTTCAGGAATTAGGACTTGGAACTTAGGAGTCCCTATTTCTCTAACCACATCATCAGAGATTTTAGTCAGTCCGCATCCAGTAGATATACAATTTAATGAAAATTGGCCTGAATTAACATTGGAGTATGTATTTACCCAATCTCAAAACATCAATTCTGCAAATATTGAATCTATAACTATTTCTTCTAATCAAACAATATTAATTAATTCAAATGGAATGATTCCAGGTTTAGTGGATTTATGGATAGGAATAAATGGTAACGATTACATATATCCTACAGCAAGGAATTTCCAACTAGGTATAACTAAAGAAAGTTCTCCGCCTATGATTAGCGTTACAGAATATGGCTGGGAAATAGATATCTGGCAAGCCCAAGGACAATTTAGTGACCCAGACGGAGAAGATGTTGATTTTTCTTTATCCATAGATGGATTATCTGCTGGAAGTATCTCAGTATCTGGTAATTCATGGAGTACACCAATGATAAATTTTGGATTATGGGACGAAGGTGAACATGAAGTGAGGATTATTGGTTGCGATATATCAGCCAAATGTAATGAAGTACTTCTTATGGTGAATAACAGTCATTTATTTGAAGTAGATTTAGTCGAACCTAGTGGACCGGGAGAGGATTCAGAAACAGGATTATTGCCAGGTTTCAGTATGTTCTTGACTATCTTCGCATTAACTATCGGTCTCATATACTCAACCCGTCGCGATTAGTACATGAGTTTCTCCGGGAGTGTCATTCGAGAATCCCACGAAGGTGGGTTATTAGTGACCTTTGAAGGTAGAGCTCCTGGCCTTTATACGGGAATTAGAATAGTGGGTGGAAAGTTCCTAGGAAGAGTGGATTCAGTAATTGGACCTGTAAATGAAGCATATATTCATATCAAACCTTTAGCTGAAGATTTGATTATAGAAAATACAATTGGTTCGCCAGTAGAAATTGCTCCAAGAGATCGTAGACCTCGAAATGATAGAGGGAGAAATGGAAGAAATAAATCAGATGGCAATCCTAACTTGAAATCAGGTGACTGGATATGTCCAAAGTGTAGAAATCATAACTATGCAAATAAACAATTTTGTAATCGTTCAAATTGTAATGAGAAAAAACCCAAAAACAATCAACGAAGAAATGGAAGAAGTAATGAGCCAAATATCAAACCTGGAGATTGGATATGTCCAAAGTGTAAGAATCATAACTATGCAAGTAAAGATTTCTGTAATCGATCTAATTGTGATGTAAGGAAACCCGGGAATTCTGGAGAAAAAAAAGGTAGAAGAAACACACCGGCTAGAACCAGAAGACCTGACCGAAGAGGAGGGGGTAAAAGTGATGGAAGAAATTCAACTCGCAGACAAACAAATCGTCAGTCTAAGTCTAGAGGCGGAAATAGTCGTCAAAGTAACAATTCTAAAAACAGTAGAAAGTTCAATTCTAGAAGATAAAATGAGATTAAAGAGAACCTCTCATACCCGAGGATTAATTTCTTAGAACGATTACCGGAGTTTATGGTGAAGAGTGCGGAAGAGATTTGGCTTGACGCATTGGATTCTAGAGAGAAAGGTATCTTTGATGAGGCTATTAGACTGGCAAAAGAAGTTGTTGAAATTGATGGAAAAAACACGGAAGCATGGATGGCTATTGCTATGTGGTCACTGCCCCCACCTACAAAGGGAAAACCAGTTCAACCATCATTGCAACAATCTGCTAAATCTATGTCTGCTCTAAAGAAAGTTATTCTATACGAACCTGAAAACTTAGAAGCATGGATAATTGGAGGAAGAATCTTATTAGATCATTTAGGAATGCTTGAAGATGCTCTACAATGGTGGGAAGAATGTAGAGTTCAATTTCCAAAAAATGTGACTCCTGTATTGGAACAAATTGCTATCTTAGTTAGATTAGGTTTGTATGAAGAATGCGCTGAAAGACTAGCAGAATTGCATGATGAGGGAATGGAGGAACCAACCAGCCAACAGAAAATGAGAATGCAAGGAGTGAAGGGGATGGTTGATAGAGCCGCAAAGATGGAAAAAGATGAAATTTTTAAACCTCAAGACCCTAACCATCCGAGATGGGAAGTAATTGAAAGAATGAGAAAAGTGAAGCCATTATCTTCAACTTTCTGGCTAGTAGCTTTCATAGCACCTGTTGTATTTATTTTTGGTAGCGTTGCTATGACCTTCTTAGGAGGGACTATATTTGGTTTCATACTAGTTTTTCTTTTGATTTTAGCAGCTTTTGGCATACTAACTAGATTGTCTATGGGTCTACTACAATCAAGAAATCGTCATGCATTAGATGTGGATAGAGCAATTGATTATGAAACATCATCTGGAAAGTTATGTATTCCCGATTCAATAAGGGGAAGCGTTGTGTATAATTCGATGCTTAAGAATAGAAGTCCAGCAGTTACAGAGAGACTTGAGATAATTATCGATTCGGGAGAAAAAATTAATTCAAAATATCAACCTAATTTACCGAATTGGTGAGATATAAAATATACTCAAAATTATGTCCCTATACTATAATCGGTTGAGTATTGTATTTGCTCATCAGTCAATTCGTCAATTGTTATTCCGGTAGTAGATAGTTTCAATGATGCTAATTCACTATCTTGTTCTTTGGTTATATCATAAACTGAATTAGAATAAGTATTACCTTCCTTAGCTAATCTACACAATGCAAGAAATTGATTTGCAAATGACATATCCATAACTTCACTAGGATGGCCCTCGGCAGCAGCAAGATTAACCAAACGTCCTCTAGCAAGCAAGTGAATTATTCTTCCATCATTTAATTGAAATGCTTCATTATTATCTCGAATAGTATAGACATCCGTTGCACGGGATTCTAAATCTGGAATATTAATTTCACAATCATAATGACCCGTGTTACTAATTATTGCACCTTCTTTCATTGAATCAAAGTGTCTACCAACAATCACATCTTTCATCCCTGTTGCTGTACAAAATATATCTCCGATTCGTGCAGCATCATCCATCTTCATGACTCTGAATCCATCCATTGTTGCTTTCAAAGCACAAATCGGATCAATTTCAGTAACTACAACATTCGCCCCTAATCCACGTGCCCTAATTGCTAAGCCTCTACCACAATGACCATATCCAGCTACAACGAATACTTTTCCGGCCAAGAGTACACTAGTTGCCCTAATTATTCCGTCAATTGTGGATTGACCTGTACCATGTACATTGTCAAAATCCCATTTAGTTTCTGCATCATTAACCGCAATTACAGGATACAATAATTCTCCTGCATCCGCCATTGCTCTAAGTCTATGAACTCCAGTTGTTGTTTCCTCAGTTCCACCTATTATTCCACTAGATAATTCTGGAAACTTACTGTGTACTCTATAAATCAAATCTGCACCATCATCAAGAGTCAAAGTAGGTTTGAAGTCTAATGTACGATCTATGCAATCATAGAATCCCTGATTGTCCTGGCCATACCATGCATGAACTCCATAACCTTCTCTCGCTAACCAAGCTGCCACATCATCTTGAGTCGATAATGGATTACATCCAGACCAAGAAATCTCAGCACCTGCTGCCACTATAGTTTCAATGAGAATAGCAGTTTCTTTAGTTACATGTAAACATCCAGATACTCGTTGACCAGCTAGAGGTTTTTCAGTTTCTGCTTTTTTTCTTAATGCGGCCAAAGCAGGCATTCTACTTCTCGCCCAAGCAACTCTCTTTTCTCCTGCATCGGCTAATGAAATATCAGCAACGGTATATGAACCGGATGTATCCATAATACAATGCATTCGCAAGTTGTTCTTCAAGGTACGTTTTAACGCACCCCACTATTGAACAGTAATTACGTCAATTTTTATCATTTTGCTGGGCATAATAAGAAGCATAGTATTGTTCAGCATACTGCCTAGCAGTTTGCTCATCATAACCTGATGCAACCATCTGTTGAACATATGCCTCAACAGGATCCATCTGCTCAACTCCACCAAATTGCTCAACTACATCATCATCAGAATCTTTACTTCCAGATCTTAGTAACAACGTAACTCCAACAATTGCTAATATGGCTATGAATCCACCAACTCCAAGTATTATTGGACTGATTCCGCCACTTTCACTAGAACTACAGCTAGAATCATCAGGATCTATGTCACAAATATCTTTAGGAAGTAAATTGATTACCATTTCTTCAGTAAAGGTATACCTAGTTCCGTCGCCTTCTGTAATTCTGAAATAAAGTGTTGCTTGTTGACCACTAATTGAGTATAAATCAGAAATATCTAACGTCATAGAGAATCCACTACCATCGCCTAAACCATCTGAAACATTATACTTGCCAATTGTTTTCTGAGTAATCTTCTGCGTAGGTGTGTAGTCTAAGATAAGAGGGTCTAGCGATACCTCAATCTTAACATCACTATTCTCTGCACCGCCTAAAATACTGCCGACAATTGTTACGTCATCACCTGATTGAGAATCACTTGGCCGAGGTGATGAGAAAACCCATACAGGTTCTTCATCTCCATCGTTTTCCCCTACAACTATGAAGTACATACGATACTTGTTCTGAGTTTGTTTACCAGCCTTATCATAAACAATTAATTCTACACGTACATCCTTCTCAATAGTAGGGCTGGCAGTAATATTTCGGAAAGTATAACTCCATTCATCAGTTACTGCCGCAGGATTTTGCCAAACGTGTTGCTCGTCGCTAAATTCTCCAACAGGCATATCATTTATCACCCTCCACTCATATAGAGCAATTCCTGTTTCACCTTCAGGAGCATCTGGATCAGTACTATTCTCACCAGTGAACTTAACTGTAGTTTCTCCAGTATCTGACAAACGTACTCTGTAAACAGGCCAATCTACTCCTGCAATAGGTTTAGTTCCATCACGAGTAATATATTCTGATGTATCTTCATCATGAACAATTGTTGCTGCAGAAATTGGATAGAAATCATCTGCAAGTGTGTCATTTGTAATCAAACGAATATATGTAATTCTAGTATGACCTGCATCATCATGCAGATAGAGAGTTAGTAACCACTCTGCACCTATCCTACATGGTTCATCATCATCACCTACAGCACAGAATGACCCCATTGTAGGTATTGACGGATTCAATTGATTAGTATGGCTAACTAAGCCTGCATCCAAAACTGCTCCATCCCATCCAGTAACTGAGTCATTATTTCCAGATTCGAGATCCCAATCTGCAATCAGACCTTCAACTACTGATGTATAGGTAAATTCTAAATCTGCATTACTCTTGATATATTTATCACGATAAGCTCCTGTTGTGGGATTAATATCAACTGATTCACCATTGATTATTAATTCGAAATCAGTTCCTGCAATTCCGAAGTCTAAAGGATAAGGGGTCAGATGATAAGCCAACATATTGGACAATAGTGGGATATTTTCTCCACCATAAGATTCCGATACACTTGGATTCTCTACATCAACAGTAGTTACAATTAATCCTCCAGCGCCTTTATTGCATACTGACAGTAAAGAGTGCCCTTGGACTGTATCTCTCATTAATGTGTGGAAGGTTCCTCCGGTCACACTAATTCTACCACCACAAGTTGCTGGGATCTGGTTTGGTTGAACTTGTGAAGCAACATCAATACCCGAAATTGCAACATAGTCTCCTGCATGAATTCCTGAGAAGGTTACCTTATCAATTCCTTTTAGAATCGGATGATAAGGATCATCTATTGATAGATGGTCATAATTAATTCTATTATCAGTAGTAAAGTTATACTGATTTCTATCTTTAATCGCCATATCAAAAATTAACCTACCAGGATCATATTCATTTTGATAAGGACCTAGGTGCATTTGAACTGTTCCTCCAGCTTGCATGAAGTTTTCTAGAACGTCCACTACACTCAGACCGTCAGCTTCTCTTGTTGTATCCATTATTTCGTAATAGTCTCCATAAACCACGTTATAATCAGTTTGCCAAGGAAGCAGAACTTTGTTGTAATGTTCTATCCAATCCGGAGTCGCATAAGTATCCCAATCGCTTACTCTTAATTGAGTGTAGGTCATATTCATAGCATTAAGATCATTCTTCACCTGTTGAAGACGATTCTGGTCGGTAGGGTTGGAAAGTATAGCTACATCAACTTGGTCATAAAACTCAATGACGAAGAAACGCTCATTACCTGAACTATTGCCATCTTCTGTAAAATTAGCAAAGAAACTGATGTTGTAAGTATGGCCATCATACCAGGAAGAGTAAGGAGCTGTCCAATTTGCCCATGAACGCTCATGAGGGACTAGATCGAAAGGCCCATTATCGGAAGTTTCTTCGTAAACTGTTTGACCCGTGTCTTCATCTACAATCTTCATTGTTAATTGATATTCAGCCTCTATTACTCCATTTAATAGTGGCAACACAAAGTCATGAGAAGAGGAACCATAAGCACCAAATTTATCCTTATTTGTTGTATAAACACAAGCATAAGTGATATCAGTTGTACAATCAAGAATATCCGGTTGCATCAGAGTAATATCTGCACTTGCTATACTAAACATAATTGTAGTATAATTATTAGCTAAATTAACTTCAGATTCATTATACCATTTCTGTAAAGGATCTGTATTATCGAATAAGGTCTTCACATCAATTCTGTAAATTCCGCTCTGGAAATCATGATTTGCAATTGTAACAACCTGCTTCTCGGAAGCATCCATTCCATTGACATCAATAGTATATGTTCCATCGTCTTCGAAAGTAAATTCTTCAATTCTAATATTATCGATTGCGAAACCAGCGGAACCTGCATTACCATTTACTCCATCATCATTAGACAGGAACCTCCATGTCAACGTGACTTCAGAACCTGATAGCGAAGTACATTGATCACGCCATTCAAAAGTATTCTCACTGCTTTGATTTTGTAAGAAAATATTGGACAAGTCGACAGTTACTGATTTAACAATTTGTTCGGAATCAAACCAAACTACTGAATTATATCTATCTGAGAAATCACCAAAGTATTCTACTTCATCATATCCATTTCCGTCGAAATCTTCACAACTATCGAATGGCCTCGGACCATTTTCATTCAGATCAGTCCAACTACCGAAGATAATACCATTGAAATTCTCACCATTCTTAGTCCATGAGACTTCTAGTTGAGCGGCGTCTCTAATAGCAAGAATATTGCCATTACTATCTTTCAAATAATCTCCTTCAGCAAAGTAATCAAAAGTTAGATATGTAAAATCTGCACCTTCTGCGCCAACAGGTATGTCTGGAATTGTTAATGTTTCATTCCAGTTATCGCCATAGCCTGTGTCTGGATGTCCAAGCCAGTAAGCGTGATTATTGAAGACTCCTTGATTCTGAGGAAGCATCCCATTAGATCCACTTGAATCATCAATACGGCTACCATTCATATTTCCATCATCTTCCCATATTTGGTCAGCAGGATTGGCGAATGAAAAGTCTTCAATTGCAACTAAGTCAGGTAGAGCATTTCTAACCTTAGCCTCCACTTGGAAGTCTGTCACAGTATTACCGTAATTCTGAACCCTAACATTGATGTCTCTAGGTCCAGAAGCATATCTTACACCATTTTCTAAATCAACCCATGCTTCTTCAGCAACTCCTGGATCATATAGATTGTCGACTGTCAGTTGGAATTTTACTTCATCATTTGTTGCATCCGCATTATCGAATCCTGTCGGTTCCTCTAAGGAAGTTGAGATATAATAGGTCTTATTGTCAATAAAGTTAGAGGTTAGTGATACTTCACGAGTTGCACCAGCGCCTAGATTTGTGAATGAAAGCTCTTGACTGACTAATGCCTCAGTTCCAAAATTAACATCTACCTTCCTAATAGAAATATTATCGAAAGCAAATCCATCCAGTCCAGTATCGTAAGAAGCCCCATCTGGACCTACGGATCCCATCAAGCCGCTTCTAAATCTAAATCTAATGTCAATAACTTGGCCAGCATACGGAGTCAAATCAATGGAGTTGAGTTTTTCTGGGTCTGAAGATTCAGTACCATCTTCGGTGAAATTCACCCAGCCGGTTACTGTTTCAGACGCAATATCACCATTGTATGTATTATACTCAGGGTCCACACCTTGATAGAGTAGGCGGAAATAACGGTCATTATCCCATCCACCTCTAAAGTAAACTTGTTCCCAACCAGCTCCATCACTCCAAACTTCGATACTGCATGAATCTTCATACAACCAACGTTCAACTACATCAAACTGTTCTGCTAAATATAGTTGGAAGAAGGAAGCACTACACATTGCCCACATATCGAGATAAGCTGCGTCGGCTCCTGTCAAGTCTACATTTTGAAGAATTACTGCTTCATCTTGGTGATTATAGTATCCAGAATCTGATTCATTCTGACCACCTTGATAATCAAGTCCTGCCCAATAATAATTTGTTGGATTAGAATCTGCTTCATACCACGATGCATTTTGTTCTGCTGTGGAGCCGGTTTCTACATGCCAAGATGAGTCGCCCTCTTCAAATTCTCCAGTATATGAGAATTTTTCCCAAGCACATGCGTTACATCCAGACTTGTCCTCATTTCCATCGAAATCATTGGCATATACTATAGTGTCTGTTCCTCCTAGTACCTCTTTTACTTCCAGATTGACATCAACACTACCTGATATAGGATTCAAACCAGTATTCTTAATTGTTACATTTACGAATCTATTTCCCTCACCAAGTTGTGCATCGCCGGTTGCAGGATTATAAGAAACTGGAGCTACTGTAACTTCTGTAATACCTACATCTTCATTATCGAGAGATAATACTGAAAGGAAATCTCCTGCACCGGGCCAACCTTGTGTATCAAGCCACATTGCATTGTTAGCGAAACGATAAGCATAATCTCGTTGACCAATTACAATCTCAAATGCACTATCATCCCCACCTTGTAATTGTCCTGGCTGAGCCATTGTAGGCCTTCTTCCAACATCAAAAGATAAAGCAGGTAGATAACCGGGGCCATTTGGATTGGCGAGAATTATTTCTACAGAATTTATCTCTCTTAGATTATCTAACAAAAGGAAAGTCTGATTTTGAGATGTTGAGTCTTGAATTCTTGTCAAAGTTAATTCGGTCGGTACGAAGAAGTCGTATTCACCATCTTGATTGACATCTTCAATAGTTATTGATGCACCCTTGAAATCTCCTAGATAGGCATAATTCTGAGTAGTCCAAGATGTTCCTGAGCCATATGCGTAAGAGATATTACCAGTTAATCCATCAACTGCAGCTATTAAATCAACTTCTCCATTGTCATCAGTATCTTTGATATCAAAACCATACAAAGGCTCATTATGCTCTGCATCAAGCTTGAATTCATGAACTCCTTGAGCTCCCGGAGTCAGTGGATTAGGGAATGTTCCTTGCAAGCAATCATATTCTAATACAGTTACATTGTCATAGTGGCCTACAGATACACCTACTCCAGTATTGAATGGAGGGGTCCTTAGAAGCCAGATATCAAGATCTTCACAATCACCAATTCCGCCGCCGCCAGGGAATCCACCGCCTGTGACAGTCTCACCGTAGTGACCAAGAATCATATTTGTGTAAAGACCTGTAGTCAGAGGAACTGCAAGTGTTTGTTGTGAAGTTAGTAGAGTTGGATCAGGGCCTTTGTATACCTGAATATATTGGTTAGTCGCTGTTGCATCCCTAACTACCATCACGATATCTGCATTCCCGTCTCCATCAATATCTCCTACGTCCATATCTGCAAGATAAGGATTGGAAACTGTAATTTCTGAATCACTCCAAAGATTTACTCTATCTTGACAGTCGCCCCAAAGAATTGTGAGGTTTCCTGGTCTAACGAAAGATTCTCCTACGAACCTAATATTTTGCTGATAATATACAAGATCATTTACTCCATCACCGTCAATATCTGCAATCTCAACACGGGTTCCATCGGCTGTATCAACGAAACCTGCTCGACGAGATTCATTATTGGAAATAAATACGTCTTGTCTATCTGCAAAACCACCTGAACCATCATTGTATAGTACTGTAATAAACAACCCCATAGTACTAGCAGAAGCAATATCATTGTGCCCATCGCAGTCAAGATCTCCTATCGAAATATAAGAGGGGTCACGTTGCACCGCATATTGAGTAATATGTGACGCAGAAACCGCAGGAATCAACGATAAAAACAAGGAACTTAGCATCAAAGTCACAAGTAGTACGGCTTTCCTACTCTTCGCGGCTTGATTATTGGCATTCTTCAGACTATACAGCATACTACTTCCGAGTTTAACTCCATTCTTAGCACTTATTGCCCAATGATTCCTCACACCTATGGTGAATATCCTGAAATAAAACAATATTGAACAATAAATTAAATTAGAAATTATTGAGAAATTAACCAACTTGGATTGGGTGCATAATGTATCTCCGCCCCTCCATAAATTAGTTCCAAACGACCCATTATCCATAGTCGATTAAGGAAGAGTTCTAGGTCCACACCCTCTCTATTTATTCTCTCGCCTATCAATTCTTCAATAGCACTGATAGGTAGTGATGTTTGACCATGTTCACGTACCACAAGAGTCAACAAAATTTGTAACCACGCTTCGGCCATTGGGTCGCCAGATAAATTATTTGAAAGAGGCTCGGGTTCATCGATTGATTCTAAAAACTCCCTAATATATTCTATTTGAGGTTCGGTCCTAGATGGGCCATCTAACTCAGATATTTTAGATTTAATATCTAAATCTCCGATTCTTCTAACTACTGCAGGGATGCTACTAGGGTCAGGAGGAGGTCCTGGCAATTGTCCTTCACCGCGATTTACATCTAAGAAATCTTGATCATCCCCCATAGCTGGTTTGGACTCCAACTCACTATCATCAACTAATCGTGCAGAAAGAGGTTGAATGAAACCTACTCTTCCTTGTAAACCCAATTCACCCCTTAGGGATTCGACTACACTAGATTCCCCTTCAATGATGACATCTATGTCATTTTCTGGAGAACGGAATCGAAATCTCACTGTACCTCTCATCTGCATACCATCACTCCTAACATTACTTGCAGATAAGACATCACGTTTCAATTCACTCTTTGGCAAGATTACGTAAAACTGTTTGTAAAATGCCACCATTTTTGTAGTAATCGACCTCGACGGGGGTATCTAAACGAACAATGGCTTTGAAATTTATCGCCCTACCGTCATTTTTGATTGCCTGAATATCTATTTCTGAGAAAGGAATCAATTCTAAATCGGCAGGGATATTGAAACTTTCAGCACCATCAAGTCCTAGTGAATCAGCATCATCTCCATCGACAAATGTCAAAGGAAGTACTCCCATACCAACAAGATTTGAACGATGAATCCTTTCGAAAGAAGTTGCAATCACTGCCCTTACCCCTAGTAGTAATGTCCCTTTTGCCGCCCAGTCTCTACTACTGCCTGTACCATATTGAGAACCGGCTAAGACTACTAGTTCAATCCCATCCGATTGATATCGTTGACTTGCTTCGAACACAGAAACTACTTCTCCAGTAGGGAAATGTGTTGTCCAACCTCCCTCTGTACCTTCTGCAATTTGATTCTTAATACGAATATTCGCAAATGTACCTCTCATCAT
>DANB01000006.1:15059-15207 GCA_002497245.1 Euryarchaeota archaeon UBA439 | reverse complement strand
CAAATGTACCTCTCATCATTACTTCATGATTTCCTCTCCGACTGCCAAAAGAGTTGAAATCTTTCAATTCAACACCATTTCTGACAAGGTATTGTCCCGCAGGACCATGGTGAGGGAAGGCCCCGGCAGGAGAAATATGATCTGTAGT
>DANB01000006.1:14223-14763 GCA_002497245.1 Euryarchaeota archaeon UBA439 | reverse complement strand
GGAGAAATATGATCTGTAGTAACTGAGTCTCCAAGTTTCAATAAAACTCTAGCATTTTTTATTGGCTGAATTGGAGAAGGTTCAGCCTTAATTCCCTCGAAAAATGAAGGAAGGCGAATATATGTTGATTCTTCCTCCCAAGGATATAATGCGGATTTGTCAGAAGGTATAGAATCCCACCTTGGCTCTTCTAAAACATCCGAATATCGATCTCTAAACATTTCCGGAGTTAAAGAATTCCGTAAAGTTTCATTAATTTCATCTTCAGAAGGCCAAATATCAGAAAGCATTACTGGCTCATCTGCTGAATTATATCCAATAGGGTCATTGAACAAATCAATATCTAAAGTGCCCGCTAAAGCGTAGGCAACAACCAATGGAGGACTGGCGAGATAATTCGCCTTCACCTTTTGATGAATTCGCCCCTCAAAATTACGATTGCCAGAAAGTACACTACCAACAATGAGATTCGCCTCATCAATTGCATTCTCTATATCTTCATCTAGTGGGCCAGAATTACCAATACAAGTAGTGCAACCA
>DANB01000006.1:3102-13928 GCA_002497245.1 Euryarchaeota archaeon UBA439 | reverse complement strand
AAGTAGTGCAACCATAACCAACTACATTGAAGCCAAGAGAAGCTAAATCTTCGGTAAGTCCAGCCGCATCAAAATATTCGGTAACTACTCTACTCCCAGGAGCTAAACTAGGTCTAACCCAAGGTTTCAATTCCAATCCTTCCTTAACAGCATTTCTAGCCAATAAACCAGCTGCTAACATAACACTTGGATTACTTGTGTTAGTACAACTTGTTATTGCAGCAATCACAATGTCTCCGTGTTGGAGATTTACATTTCTTCCTTCTATGTATGATGAATCTTGATTATTCTTAGGATTTATACCGTGCCCTTGATGGCCAGATGGGGAGTTCAGACTTTCCAACCAATGGCCCCTCATTTCAGAAAGATTTACTCGATCTTGAGGCCTCTTTGGACCTGCCAGAGCTGGTTCGACTGTGCTTAAATCTAGTTTAATCGAGGAGGTGAATTTAGGTACTGGAGTTTCACTTGTATGGAATAGCCCCTGAGCAGTTAGATATCTCTTGACATTTTCTATGTGTGAAGACTCTCTACCTGACAAATGCATGTAATCAAGAGTTGTCTGATCCACTGGGAAAAATCCACAAGTTGCACCGTATTCAGGAGCCATATTAGCTATTGTGGCTCTGTCGGGAAGGCTAAGATTGGCCATACCTGATCCATAGAACTCTACAAACTTGGATACGACTCCATGTTCTCTCAAAAGTTCAACAATTCTTAGCGTCATATCTGTTGCCGTAACGCCTGCACGTAGATTGCCGATTAACTCAAATCCAACAACTTCTGGCAATAGCATATAAATCGGTTGACCAAGCATTACTGCTTCTGCTTCAATTCCACCAACCCCCCAACCAAGAACCCCGAGACCATTTATCATGGTAGTATGAGAATCAGTACCAACAAGAGAATCTGGTATCCATAAATTATCTTCTAAACGAGCAACGCTTGCTATCCATTCTAAATTTACTTGGTGGACGATTCCTCTGCCTGGAGGAACTGCTCTGAAGTTATCTAAGTTCATTTGCCCCCATTTCAGAAATTTATATCTCTCCATGTTTCTCTGATATTCTATTTCCAGATTGCGTTCTCTAGCATCCGGGAATATACCCGAAATATCAACTTGAACTGAATGATCTATTACTAAATCAACTGGAACTTGAGGATTTACTTTCTCAGGATCTCCTTCTAATTCTACCATTGCATCTCTTAGAGCAGCAATATCAACTACTGCAGGAACGCCAGTAAAATCCTGTAGAATTACTCTACTTGGATTAAATGGGATTTCTTCTGGTTTCATTGTAGGAGTCCAAGATGCAATTCTAATGACATCTTCTTTAGTAACTAGGAAGCCATCGCATTTTCTAAGCGCAGATTCTAGTAAAATTCGGATTGAAAATGGTAGTTCATCTAATTTACATAATCCCTGTTCTTCAAGCCTCTTTAATGACATAAAAAAACCAGTATCGCCAGAATGTGTCGCGAATCCAGACTTCGCAGAGAACAAATCACCAGCAACCATGTTTATACCGGCCGTGATTAAGCACAAGAATATGCCTAACAATAAACTTCGTATTTACCTTAAAATCAAGATATAGTTACAGAAAGTAAACGTACTTCATAAACGGGTCTGTCATTATCTCCAGTCTCAACATCACTGATTGCAGTAACCGAACTTAAGCCACTCGAGACTTTGCCGAAAACAGTATGTTGACCATCGAGATGGGAAGGAGTACTATCTTCAGGAACAATGAAGAATTGACTACCTCCAGTATTTGGATTACTTGTTTTAGCCATTGAAATCACACCAGGCTCATGCACTAGGCCATTATCTGCTTCGTCACCCAATGTCCAAGAAGTTCTACTGTCGCAATCACTAGAGCTTGCCTCAGCATTGCCATTACAGTAACCATACCAATTGTAAGCATAACCTCCACTTCCTGTTCCAGTCTCAAAATCACCACCTTGAATCATAAAACCATCTATAATTCTGTGGAAAATGGTCGACTTGTAATTGTCATTTTCTGAATGTGCGATAAAATTCTCAACATGATCAGGAGCTTTGTCAGCATACAAATCAATTACGATAGTAGCTGTAGTTCTACTCGATTCATCCATTCCGCCAGGTACATATGAAATCTGCATCGTTGCTTGTGAACCAGAAACTACCTCCTCTTCATTCATGAAATCTGATAAAACCTTGACAGAAGATAACAGAAGAAGACATACAACCAACATTACAACCAATCCCATTGGTGTTGGGCTTCCATTATCTAATACTTGGAATGTTGAACCTGTCGATATCCCTTCTTGATCCATAATAGAAATTAACTTACCTCTTTCACGAAGAGTTTCTTTCGACTTAGGATCAAGTTTTAGTGCATTCGAATAATTCTTGTATGCTTGTTTTAAATTTGTCTTTCTGGAAGAAGGATCTGTATTAGCTTTTATAATGTAAAGATCAGCTGCTAAAGAAAGAGTTTTGGCTCTATGTACATCGTTTTCACAATTATCCCAAGCAACAGAACGAAGTGTTCCCAATGCTTTGTCAGGATGGTCTTGACTTGCTATCGAATTCTTGGCTTCATCCCAAGCTCTTTGCAGTTTTTCGGATACAGGCATGTGTCTGGGAAGACCACCTAATAAAAAACTACAACGGAACTGTTTCTACTAAAAATTTCGGATTGGTGAACGGCAATACATAATACTAGTTCTCTACGGCAGTTAACTCAAGCAAGCACCCTAGGGGCTATGGTACCAACGGAGAATGTGAAATAATGAGCCCTCGAGTTAATGACTTTACAATCAATATAGCAACTGCAAATGGGACTGGTTCACAATCAGCAAATCTGGTGATATTGCATTCAATGTATGAAATGGGAGTTCCAGTTAGTGGTAAAAATTTATTTCCAAGTAACATTTCAGGACTACCTACGTGGTTTATTATTAGAGCTAGTGATGCTGGGTATCAAGCACCAGGAGATTACACTCATATACAGATAATGATGAATAAAGACACATGGCAAAAAGATTTGGATAATCTTGACCCAGGCACTGTGATAATTTATAATGAAGATACAAAATTACCAGTTGATAGAGATGATTGTATTGTTCTTGGGATGCCAATGACTAAAATGGCTAGGAAAATTAGTCCGAAAATGGCCAAACTTATGGCAAATATGTATTATGTAGGAGCACTTGCGCATATTCTAAAAATTGATGATGATGCAATAAGAAAAGCTATTTCTCAACAATTTGGAGGAAAAGAAAAGGCAATTGAGTGGAATATGCAAGCAATATCTGAGGGGAAAGAATATGCTCAAGAAAATTGGGAATATGAATCCGAATACCTAGCAGAAGCGAGAGAGAAAGATCCAAACACATTCCTTATCGAAGGGAATGAAGCCGCCGCTCTTGGAGCTATTTATGGTGGAATAAATATGCTATCTTGGTATCCAATAACACCTTCTTCCTCAATGGCTGAATCGATAATTGCATGGATTCCAAAACTCAGAGAGGGAGAAGATGGCGGAGCAACATGTGCAGTGGTTCAAGCAGAAGATGAATTAGCAGCTGCTGGTATGGTTCTAGGGGCAGGATGGGCAGGAGGTAGAGGAATGACATGCACTAGTGGACCCGGAATATCATTAATGTCTGAATTCATTGGTTTGTTTTACTTTGCAGAGGTGCCTGGAGTTATTTGGGATGTAAATAGAACGGGCCCATCTACAGGATTACCTACAAGGACTCAACAAGGAGATTTGTCAATGCTTTACGAGGCAAGTCATGGAGATACTCAACATATTGTCCTTATCCCCGGTACTGTCGATGAATGTTTTGAGTTCGGATGGAGAGCATTTGATTATGCAGATAGGTTTCAGACCATGGTTTTTGGATTTGGAGACTTAGATTTAGGAATGAATAGATGGAGTACTGCTGGTTTCGAATATCCCGATATTCCGATGGATAGAGGGAAAGTAATCAGAAGTCAAGAACAAATGGATGCAATAGAAAACTATGGCCGTTACAGAGATGTAGATGGAGATGGCATTGCATATCGAACATTACCTGGAAGTGGTCTAGACCCGATTCTTTACCGAGGAACTGGTCATGATGAAAATGGAATATATTCGGAAGACCCTCAAGTTTATCACGCAACTATGAAGAGATTGAAGAAAAAAATTGATGGTGCTAGAGACCTATTGCCTGCACCTGTAATAAGAGAGGAAAAAGAAAAGAAAATAGGAATAATATTCTATGGCTCCATGGAAAATACAATTGTAGAAATTGACGATATGCTAGAAGAAACTGGTTTGTCAATTAGTACCTGTCGTGTTCGCGCATTACCTTATCATTCAGAAGTGCAAAAATTTATTGAAGAACATGAAAAAGTAATAGTTCTTGAGATAAATAGAGATGGACAACTTTTCGGCATTCTAAGGAAAGAGTTGCCTGTACATTTACTAAGTAAGGTTCAGAGTGTAGCATATAGCGATGGTTTGCCACCAAGAGCTAAGGTGTATACAAATATGATTATTGATACATTAGAGGGGGCGGAATCATGAGTATTTTGAAGTTGAATGTAATAGATTTAGAAAAGTCAGAATACAAAGGAGGGAAGTCATCATTATGCCCTGGTTGTGGGCATGATCAAATCTCAAACGTAATTATTCAAGCTGCATGGGAGAATGGAATAAAACCTGAGGGAATCGCAAAGATGAGCGGAATTGGTTGTTCATCTAAGACACCCGCGTATTTCCTTGGAAAGAGTCATGGATTCAATACAGTACATGGAAGAATGCCATCAGTCACAACTGGTGCAAATATGGTAAATAAAGATCTTTCTTTCTTGGCAGTTTCCGGAGATGGAGATACTGCTAGCATAGGAATAGGTCAATTTATTCATGCTATACGAAGAAATCTAGATATGGTATATATCATTGAAAATAATGGAGTCTACGGATTAACTAAGGGCCAATACAGTGCTACAGTGGAAAAGGGTTCGAAAAAGAAGAAGGGCGCTGCTAATCAACAAGCACCAATTGATTTGTGTGCAATGGCTGTAAATTTAGGTTGTAGTTTCGTTGCAAAATCGTTCTCTGGGAGTAAGAAGCAATTGACTGCATTACTTAGAGCAGCGATGAGTCATAAGGGAATGGCAATTATTGACGTGATTTCTCCATGCGTCACATTTGCTAATAATGATGAGTCATACAGATCCTACAACTATGTAAAAGCGAATGATGAGGTTTTGCATATTGTAGATTATATACCTCATTTCTCACCAATTGAAGCTGTTGAAGTACCAGCAGGAGAATTTAAAGAAATCAAATTATTTGATGGTTCTACTCTAAGATTGGAGACTGTAGGAAGCGAACATAATCCTAATGACCCAGTGGAAGCACTAAGAGCAATTCATGAAGCAGATAGAGAAGGAAGACATGTTACTGGTCTACTTTACTATAATCCAGATATGAAGACAGCGACTGAAACACTTGGATTGACTGATATACCATTAATGGCTCTTCCAGATTCTCAATTAAGACCGAGTAAAGAAAGTTTGGAATTAGTGAATGCAGGATTCAGAGCTAACTAATTGTATTAGGAAACTTAGGTTTTCTTGAAATACATAGTACTTGTCCCCGATACTGTTAGTCCCTTAGTGTAGTGGTCCATCATGTGGGGTTCTGGATCCCACGACCCTGGTTCGAATCCGGGAGGGACTACCAATTTCTCGATATTCTGTTAACAATCTATTGAGGAATTCTTCCTAGTTATTGCTGCGGCAATTATGGATAGTAAATAAATAAATAATGATGGCGCAGGGAGAAGTCCTTTATCATCTGAATTTATTTTAATCACTGATTCATCAATAAATTCCTCAACCCAGGTTGAAGAGTCAATTACTCTCTTTTGATAGTGTATAGTCCATATCCCGTCATCTACTAAGCTGAGATTTTGAGTAGTAACTATGATTTCTGATTTATTTGTAGCATTAATACCAAAATTATCTGAATGCCATAATAAATCGCCGTTTGAGTTAGAATAATGGAAAGTAGCATTTGAAGTACTTGCATGCCCGATATTGGATACGTCGGCTTTAATTTGATTGTCTTGAATCTCTAAATCTTCAACCACTAATCTAGCACGCCAGTACCAAATATTCTGAATTAAGTATCTCATTACATCTAATTCCTCACCTAATCTATCAGAGAGTGCTTCCACAGTTCCCAACAAAAATTGTTCGTCATCTGTTTCAAAGGTAAATGTTGGAAAGCCCATTACCCCATACCCATAATCTCGACTAGTTCCACAATTTGGGTATAGTCCTTGATTGGCATTCCGAATTGGTATCTCTGAAATATTGTCATTTACATCATCCCGAATATGATGGAATAACTCCCAGTCTGAAGGTTGCTCTGGCCATTTACCCCACGGATAAAGCATAATCCAAACTCCGGTGTGCATCGTTATGTAGAGATCTGCATTTGGTACTACTTCATTCATGTAAATAGAATTCGCAAGAGTCTCAGATTCACTGAATGCACTACTTCCTGGTTGTGTTGAGTCACAAGTATTCCAGTAATGATCATAGTTTCTATTCAAATCAACCTGATTTACATTCCATCTTGTATCAAAGTCATTTCCATCAGCATTTAACATAATGAGGATATGCAACTCAGTAGTTTGTAAGATTTCAATAACTTCCTGATCTCCGCCCCCCCAACCTTCAATGTAATATTCAGCTGTAAGGAAAGCTAATTCAGTGCCTAGATGTTCATTACCATGGTGGCCACCGTCAATATAAGCCACTTCTTTATTCGTACCATCTGGTTTTGTTTCTTGGCTCCAATCTGAAATTTGTAACATCCAAATCTCTCTACCAAGTTCTGTTTGCCCTATAGAAAATAAAATTACGATTTCAGGATAATCATCCGCCCACTCATTCAAGTCAAGAGTAAGTGTAGCGTATGAGTGGTACCAATGTTCCTGTATAATGTCAGGTTGCCCAACCTGTGCAGTAACAATCGGAGATGCTGAAGTCGCCATTAATGTGGTCAACACTACAACAGCCCACAGACGTACCATGCTTTGCTGTAGGGGGCACTACCTAGAATCATTTCCATCTGTATTTAGATAATTTCAAATATCAATAGAAAAATCATAATGAACGGTAAAGAATATCTGAAACCCAAGTAATCATAATAATTATCATGAACCAACCTAGAGCTATTTTTCCTCGTGGTTTGGGTTCTTTTTTTGGAGGGAACGGATCAATCCCAGCCTCTAAAGCGGCAGCGATAATTTCTAACTCTTCTTCAATAGTCTCTGGTTCCTTCATATTATCACTCACGGTTCAATTGTAGGATTCCATCCTGAAATGTATGATTCTTCAAGAGAAGAAAAAGCATCAATAAAATCAGAGATATCGATACCTAAGGACTCCTTATTTTCAATTATACGATCAGGATTACTTGACTTAGGTATTGTAATGCAGCCAGTGTCATAAACCCACTTTATTGCAGCTTGAGCAGGAGAACAGCCAATTGATTGAGCAATTGAGGCTAATAATGGATCATTGACTTTATGCCCTCTGGCAAGAGGAGAATAACCCATAGTAATGGCTCCAATTTTCTCATTGGCTTTTCTTAATTCTGTCCTCTGTAGCCAAGGATGTACTTCAATCTGATTTACAGATGGTAAAATAGTCGCATATTTACGCATTGCATCAAGATGATTAATACCGTAATTTGACACACCTATCGATCTCGTTAAGCCTGATCTTAAACATTCTTCCATACCTCGCCAAACATCTCCACGAACTGAAATATCTTCTGGTGGGGCGTGTACTAAATATAAATCGACATAATCTAGATTAAGTCTCATAAGACTTTCTCGGCATTGAGATATAGTATCATCAAAACCTGTTGCATGAACTCGTCTTAGTTTAGTTACTACGAAAATCTCATCTCTAGGTATTTGTGATTCGATTATTGCTTCACCGACTGCACTTTCATTACCGTATGCGGTAGCTGTATCAATTAGTCTGTAACCATTTTTTAATGCATGAATTATAGAGGATTTACATTCATTCTTATCCATCTGCCAAACTCCAAGACCAAATCTTGGCATTAATATTTCAAAGAGTTTTGTGCCGTTTTCATTATCTCTGTGACTAATCGGCACATATTCAGTCATGACTGTCGATTAACCTGATAGACTTGAGTCATTCGACAGGCTGGTTTGAAATCATTAACCACCTCGAGGTAGTATGGATGAACTACCCGAGGGTGTAGAATTACCCGCGGCTAATGTTGCAACTCCTAGACCTTCTGCTTCACTTATAGTAAGTAGAATGAATGGAAATATTGGTGAAATATTACTATGCCATAGAGTATCAGAAGTTCCTGCATTTCCTGATTTTTGGGCATTCCCAGGAGGAGGAGTAAGTCGCACAGATAGAAGATTTGCTGAGGAAAATCCTGATTTATTGGCAAACACTCATAATCCTGTAAAAAGTATTACTGTGTTAAGAGAACTTGTTGAAGAAATAGGATTTTCTCCCGATGGGAAAGGGTCTCTAGAATTAGTTGATGAAGAAATACAAGAAAATATTTGTAAAAATAAAGAGGAATGGGGGAATTATGTCAAAAATGGGGAATTGAATATCGATAACTTTAGTCCGCAAATTGTCGCTGTTAGGACAATGCCTCCATTTGCACCTGTTAGATTTACAAATACATTCCATCATCTTTCCATAGGTGACTCAAAAATTGAACCACGATTTCCGAAAGGAATTTCAGAGTTTGATGAATATAAATGGTGGAACCCAGAGCTTCTACTTCAGTCATGGCTAAGTCATGAAGTAAGGTTGCCACCACCACAAGTAACTTTAGTTAGAGATATTTGTCAAGCAATAAAAGAAAATGGAGATTTGATATCTGCTTTTGATGAACTATCGAAAAGACCTTCTGAAGGATATCATATTTTGGAGTTTGCACCCGGTGTTGAATGCATACCATTACCTACTCAAACACTGCCTCCGGCCACTCATACGAATTGCTATGTTCTAGGAGTTGCTGGTGGAGAAAGAGTAATCATAGATCCCGCTGCTAAAAGTGACGAGGCTTTAGAAATACTATCTAGAAAGATAACGGAAATAGTCTCAACTGGAAGTGAAATCAAAGCAACAATATTTACTCACAAGCATCAAGATCATATTGGCAACTTAGAAGAAATTAATAAATTGTATAAAGCACCTATATGGGCTAGCAAAGAGACATTAGATACAATTACAATATTGGGGAATAAAAAATTATTGAAGGAGAACGATTCATTCATACTCAATGGAAATGGTTCGTCTGTATGTTGGAATGTGATTGAGACTCCTGGACACTGTCCGGGGCACATTTGTTTGGTTGGAGATGCGGGCATTATCAGTGGAGATAATGTAGCCGTTATAGGTACAATTCTTGTCCCCTCAAGTGACGGAGATATGAACGAATATATTGAAGGATTAAGAAGAATTAAGGGTATTAATCCGCCTCTCTTATTCCCTGGACACGGTCCTTTCTCAGCCAATCCTGAAAAATTATTAGATCGCTATATTAAACATAGGAGTAATAGACATAAATTGGTACTTGAAGCTGTAAAGAATAATTTTACAGACTTAGAATCAATTGCTAAAAAATCATATGAAGACACGCCACAAGCTCATCCTAGACTGATGATTGATCAAACATTATCCCATCTTAAAGGGCATATTAAATCAGGAAAAATAGGCTTCAATAATGGCAAATATTCATTTAATGATTGATTATTAATTAAAATTACAGATAAGATGAATAGTTACTACTGTCAGCAATAAACGTAGGTGGAATCATGAGTGATGACAAATGGTGGGGTAAACCTGAAAAAAAGGAATCTTCAAAGGAAACTATTGAAGAAATGATGAATCATACAGAAATGATGCGGATCAAAAGAGAAGAAGAAATGGCACAAGCGCAACATGAATTTAATATGAACAAAATGAATCAAGAAATGCTTGGAACAAAAGCAGGCGACCCTATGCCTTCATCACCACAAAGGTTCGACCTCAATAAGGGAGCCTTTGACTGGATGACCGACGATCCAGGATATCTTTTCCTAGCAATTATTGTTTTCCTAGGAATCTTAGGATCACTTGCAGCCTCAGCCTTAGCCCCATCCATAGACGATGTCTGGGGGACTACCGATGCAATTGTCCTAGAAGGCACTGAATGGTGGGAATATGAGATAGAACACGAAGATTGCTTGTATGATGAATATTATGATGAATACTATGATTGTATTTACACATATTCTTACGATTGTGGAGCAGATGTTTACTATAATTACTCAGTAAATGGAGTTACTTATTTTGATGAATATTACAATTATTTCTTAGGAAATTGGGGCGACTATTGTTTAGAGATAGTTGAATATGAGACACTGCCAGTGAATTCTAGTGTAGATGTTTGGTACAAACTTGATGATAATGGAATTAGTCAACTTGAACCACCCAGCGATACAGGAGCCTTTTTCTCATTCCTAGGACTATGTTGCTTACTTCCTATTCTCTTAGTTTTACTGGGCTTCATGTATTTTGACGGTAATAACCAACAGTACCAGGAGTCAGACGGAGGTGTACAGATCCATCACCATCATCATGGAGGGGGAGCAATATTTGGAGGTACATACTATGGAGTACCTTGGCACAGAAGACCTTGGTTCCATCGTAGAAGGAGCAGGAGAATAACGCGAAGAACAACGTCAAGAAGAACTTCTGGCGGTAGTCGTCGCTCAAGTGG
>DANB01000006.1:0-2747 GCA_002497245.1 Euryarchaeota archaeon UBA439 | reverse complement strand
CTCAAGTGGTGGCGGTAGTCGTCGTTCAGGTGGCGGAAGAAGATCTCGCTAAATTTCAAAAGGTGTTTGAATGGATAACCATTGGAAAGGAATACCAAATCTACCAAATTCAACCGGAGAGGAAAAAATCATCAGGGTTTCTGAGGATCTTTCATTGAGAGTTTTTATTTGGAAACCTGTCAAAAAAACATCAAGTACTCCAATATTAATGGTTCCAGGTTGGGGGTCAGTCTTTGAAGGATGGAGGCCCTTAGTAACGGAATGGGTCCAAAAAAGGAAAATTATCTATATTGAAACTCGTGAAAAGGCTAGTGCTATATTTGATAATAAAATGAAACAAAAAGATTTCATTATCAGTAAATACATAGAAGATATAAGAGTCATAATCGAAAAGTTGCAATTAGAGAACGAATTGGATGCTGATTTCCATTTGTTTTCATCATCTTTAGCTTCCACTATTATTATTCATGGATTACAAGAGGGGGAAATATCAGGTAAAAGCTCCATTTTTCTAGCACCGAATCAAAAATTTAAATTTCCTTTATGGGCAAAAATTTTAATCAAATTACCATTACCTAAATTTACATTAAAATGGCTTATAAAAATTGCAATATGGGCAGTTGAAAGGAAAGTTGAAGAAGAAGGGCAGAAGATTCGATATCGAAGAACACTACTTTCGCAGAACTATGAAAGAATGAGATACTCGGCTAGATATCTAATGGGATATTCATTGCCAGAAAGTTTGTCGAATATTGAAATACCATGTGCAATTCTAACTGCTGAGTCTGATAAATTACATGGAATGAAGGATGTAGAGGTTATATCTAGAAGGATACCGAATGCGTGTATAATTACAATACCATCAAATCAATATGCACACCAAGCAGAAGCGCTCAAAGAAATCGAATCTTTCTACTCAAACATAGAATTGAATGGATAAACTAAAGCGATTGCCTGATGAAGGATGATGCTTACGGAACAGTGAGAGACATGCGTGAACAGGCTTCTTCATTTGACGTTGCACGAATTGTTCGTGAGCTTTCATCAATGATTGGCGCTAGAGCACGTAAAGCATACCAACCACACTATGAACAGGTTGTAATACGACTCAATCCTAAAGGTTCACCATCATCTGATTTAGTTATTGTAAGTGGAAGAAGATTATATCTTTCACAGCGAGATAGGCCTATGCCATCACAACCTTCTCAATTTGCAATGGTGCTGAGAAAACATCTGAATAACTCTAGACTAATCAAAGTTGAACAACTAGGATTCGATCGAATTGTTTCAATGACTTTTGAACATGGAAGCGGTAAATTGAAACTTATTATAGAATTATTTCGAGATGGAAATGTATTACTGCTAGATGAACAGGGAATAATAATTCAACCATTAACTCATGCAAAATATGCCAGTAGATCTCTAAAAAGAGGAGTGAAATACATCCCTCCACCTGCTGCAGTTGATCCAAGAGAAATTAATCGAGGAAAATTAGACAAATTGCTCGATGAAAGTGATGATGATTTAATTAGAACACTGGCAGCAAGAGGGAACTTGGGTAGAATCTATGGTAGTGCAATATGTGCTTCAGCTGATTTGGAAGAAAATCTCAAAGCGAAGGATTTGAATTATGAACAGAGAGAAATTTTAGATGCTGCGATCATCAATCTACTGGAAGAGTTAGCTAATAATAGCTCCAGTAGAATGTGGTTTGGAAATAAAGAAATGTTAGAAAAATGGAATGAAACGGCTGATTTGAAGGACAAAGATGAGTTGTCAGGGGAAATAAAGGAGATTGCCCCCATAGATTTGAGATATTTAGATAGAGAATTATCGGTAGATATTCCTACTTTATGCTCAGGATATGATGCAGCTTTTGGTTCTCATGATGCTGCGGCATTTATCAGAAGAGAGGAAGAAAAGCTAGTAAAAATTGGGCAAGATGAAGGTGAAAAGAAAGCAAAATTGGAGAGGAGGGCGGATCAACAAAGGAATGCCATTGAACGCTTTCTATCTCAAGCCGCAATAAATCAAGAATTAGGCAAGGCAATGCAAGATAATTGGTCTCATCTGGAAACTATAATGAGGCAATTCAATGATGCTATTTCTAAACACACTTGGCAAGAAATATCAGAAAAGGTCAGAGAAATACAGTGGATTGATAGGTTAGATCCGAAAAAAGGAACTTTTGTTGCATTTCTCCCAGATGAGGAAGGTGAACCTGGTGCAAGTGTCACTCTATATGCTGATAAAACTGTACATCAAAATGCACAAAGATACTTCCAAGATGCAAGAACTCTGAAAGATAAATCTCAAGGAGCCAAAAAAGCACTAGAAAATACAGAGAAAGAAAAATCAAAACAAGAAAAGAGAAGGAAAAAAGATGTTGCTGCTGGCAGAGTAAGAGGTATTCAGAGAAGTAAGAAATTCTGGTTTGAAAAATACAGATGGGCAATTCTTGAAGGAGGGCATATTATTGTTGGAGGAAGAGACGCGAGAGGAAATGACACAATAGTCAGGAAGCACCTAAATTCCAATGATTTGTATATCCATGCGGATTTACACGGTGCTCCATCCTGTTCATTGAAATTAAAAGATGGTTTTACAATAATAGGTGATATCTCTGAATTACAAAATGGAATTAAATCAATGCAAATTTCTCAAAATCTAGGTGAGGGGTTAGAAGATGCTAGAGATTTAGATGAGAATATAATTTCTCAAGCCGCTCAGATGGCTGTTTGCTGGTC
>DANB01000003.1:29164-29564 GCA_002497245.1 Euryarchaeota archaeon UBA439 | reverse complement strand
CATTTTGTTATTTCTGAGGAAGGACCAAGATTTTCAGCAATTATTGAGGGATTGCCATTATCAACATGCAAAATATCCAATCTCTCATCTTCTCTGGCTCCTGAAAGAACTTTACATATTGGTTCTGGATTTGGAATTGGGTATTCCAATTCTCTAACACCCTCTGCGCGATATGTGTAGATATCTGTTGCACCGCCAATGCGTATATTTCTCACACCAGAATCTAAAGCTCCTGAAATTTCTTTCAAAATTTCATCTTCATTTCTCCATATCGGAACGCCTTTCTTCGGCTCTATACAAAACTTACATCCTCTTTTGAATCTAACACAACCTTGGTATAATTCGATTTCAAAAGTTAATGGTCCGGGGCGCCCATCTATAGTAAATAAATCAGGATGAT
>DANB01000003.1:11195-28859 GCA_002497245.1 Euryarchaeota archaeon UBA439 | reverse complement strand
CTATAGTAAATAAATCAGGATGATTTGTAACCGCCTTAGAGGTTGAACCATGATGCGCCCAAAGTGCCCATTCATCTTTTGTTCTTTTACTGTGTTTCCATTCACCTGTAGAGAGAAATGTATTCAGAGAAGAATCAACATCATTAACTGCACAGAAAAGATTTGTTCGTAAGGGCGTCCATCCAGAATATCTCCAATTTTTTATAGCCCAACCGCCGCACAATATTGGAATCTCACTAGGTATTAAAGAAAGAATTGTATCTAATTCTCTTTGGCTAATTGGTGTACCACGGACATACTTACCAGGGACGATAGAACCTGCAAGAACTACTGCCCCTGAAAGATTGGATAACTCATTTCTAATCTTTTCTCTATCGGACTTATCTTTCAAGAGTTGTTTATATTCGATCCTCCATTGATCAATTGTCAAATATGTGTAAGGGATACCTCTTGATTCTAGAACTCCACAAATATAACGAATATGAAAACCAAGATAGTTTGGGACACCAAAAGCAGCCGGTTCATCTTCATAACCATCGATTACAAGCCAGCCCTCCATATGTCATAGGAGATGACCATCAGCAATGAATTACACGGTTATTTTCTATTCTGCCTACGCCTATTACTAGACCCGCCACGAGATTCATTAGATTCTTGCACACTAATTTTACGTCCATGGAAATCAGTTCCATCTAATTCTTTAACTGCCTTTTTTCCATCCTTTAAACTTGAAAAATTAATGAAAGCAAAACCTCGAGATTTACCAGTCTCACGATCTTTGGCTATATGAACATCTTTGAGTTCGCCATAAGTTGAGAATAATTTCCTTAAATCATCTTCATTAGCATCCCAAGAAATACTTCCAACGAATAATTTTACACCTGATGATTCCAACATTTTGGACCTTGCTGCTTTCAAAACCTGACGTTCTGCTGAGAGTTCTTCCTTTGTAGCAGTGCCATCATTCACCTTATTCATGCAATCACGACATCTAATTGGCTTACCTGGTGTTGGCTTAAACGGAACTTCTGTAGAAGTTGAACACATAGTACAGGTTGTTTTGTGCATTTCTCTACGCTGACCTCTGGAACGATCATTTGACTTATTTCGACCTAGTTGTCTCGCTACAGAGGGTGGAATCTCATGATTTATACCTCTCCTAAAATCAGCTAAAGGAGACAGATATGGACGAGCCCCGTCATGACCAAGATTTTGCTCAGCCTGTTCCGACCACCTTTCACCCGGCCGATTTAATATATCAATGTCTGAATTCTCTGGAATCGAATGACCAATACCGAAACCGCTAGATAGGACACGATATCCTTTGTAATCACATCTATTACATGTCACATTGAAATCAGGTTCAGAATCGCTTTTTTGTAGAACAGCACCACAAGGTGGGCAAATAGCATGGATCACACCAAAACTAGGATCATCTTTAGTTGATGCTTTGAGCATAGGCTCAAACTGAGTAATCTTGGCTCTTACAATATCTCTTGAACGCATTGCGTCCCCAGCAGAAGGGATGTAACGATCAACGAAATCAGTCACATATATGTCGGCAAATAATTTCAGAGCAGGGATATCTCTCCCTCCACCTTCTTTTCCTTCAATATGTAGGATCCGAATCTCTGCAGTTTTCGCATTAAGACGATTAACTTGCCCAATTACTACGTCACCAACTTTTGGTAGATTCGCAGAAGAACCTGAAATTTCAACCGAGAGAACTCCATCTTCTACTGTTAACATCCCTGAAAGTAAAGCTAAGGCACCCGAATCAGTATGGATTATTCCCTCTCCTAAAGAAGTATTTTCATCAACCAAAACACGCGTTCCGGGTGTAACAAAGTCACCTGCTGAAGCACTCATTGCTCTCGCGACTGATGATTCACCTATGAAGAACACGGGTCAAAACACAAAAGTTTAGTTGGGAGATAAACGCCAAAAACCAACCTTCGTTGAATCTTTTTCTTTCAAATGATGAGAATATTTTGCAGGTAAATCAAAATCAAACTCTCCGTATTTTTCCACAGACCAGTTTCTTGACTCGAAGAAAGGACGTATGTGGGTAGCATGTGCACTATGCATTAAATGAGATACCGTTCCATTTTCTATTATTAATTCTAAAAATGGACGATCTGCTTTTTCTTTTTGTCGGCCCCAAGGAGGATTACAAACAATCAAATCAACTTTAGGAAAGTTAGTATTACTATCTAAATATTCATTTATTATCGAACCTGATTCACTTAAATTATTCAAGACTAGATTTTCTTTTAATACTTCACAAGCTTTCTTATCTATTTCTAAAAATATACATCTTTCTGCTCCGACCTTTAATGCACCTATTCCAAGTATGCCATTTCCTGCTCCCAAGTCAGCAACTACTGAATCAGAAGATATATCTCCAAATGAAATTATTGAAGAAATGAATTGCGAGGCAACATTTCCATCCGTAGAGTACTGTTCTAAATCAACATCTTGACAAGGATGAGGCTGTAATTTAGAAAGAGACATTGCGAGATGACGTACTCTCATTATATTGTCCGAGAGGTCGATACATATCAATTACTTTGATTGAAACTAACATTAATTAGATTATTATCCTGAATTATCTCATCGGCAAGGAGTAACTCTGCGAGAAGGACGCCATATCCAGCAGCTCCACGGATAGTATTGTCCGATAATAATTTGAAAATCAATTTCTTATCTGAAACTTCAATCTCTGCTACAGAAACTGGCATTCCCGCGTAAAGATCTTTGTCTGGGAACTTAGGTTCTGAACCACCCCATCTATGCTTAACTGGGTCTAACTTACCATCTACAAAGTTGATTACATTTGATGAAGAGGGGAGTCTAGGATCAAAAACTTCAGATGAGAAAAATTGCCAAGTTTCTATTATTTCATGAGCACTAATCTGGTTAATAAAATCTATTTCAACTGTTGCAAGATGACCAAAATCATGATTAGATCGAGAACACCATACTTTGATATCTAAATTTGCTTCTTGAAAAATACCTTCATTTTTCCTACCTAAAATTCTATTCAATTCTGAAACTACACTCTCAGATTCTCCGGGAATCGAAGAATCAATAGGCAAACCACTCCTACCTCTTTCTAGCATCTTTCGCCCCCCTCCAGATAGTGATTGTTCTGTAGTAATTTTTACTTTCGAAAAATCAAATTTTGCTAAAAGTGGATACAAAGTTAAAGCGATTGGAACGACCATGCAGTTACTGCAAGAGATTAATGAACCTGTACCATAACTTTGAGATTCTAAAATTCTCAGATGGTCTGAATTGACATCGGGTATTACCAAAGGGACTTCCCCCTTGAGCCTATGAATTGATGCATGACTTATTACACAAAATCCTTTTTCTGCTAAACTTTTTTCCACATCATTAGCAATTGAATCAGGAATTGCAGAAAATATAACTGAAACTCTTTTTTCTTTTAATTCCGCTGCCAATGAATCTAAATCATTTAATCCTAAAACAGTAATATTTGGCAAATTAGGCCTTTCTTCGTCAAGTGACCAAGGTAGATCTTGAATTTTCATACCTATTGTAGAACTTGAGCCAACTATAGATACTGGATTAAACCAGTCATGATTTACTAATCTCTGGAGGTACCTCTGAGCAACTAAACCTCTTGAACCAAGAATTGCACAATTAACAGCTTGCATAGTCGCCATGTGCTCACGTTGAAGAACACCTATCTAATAACAACTGTTTACAGTTTTCTGACAAAATGAAAATATGTAAGTTCAAATACTTCCAATTTTTATGATTAAATATGTCGGATATCGAGATGATTGCAATAGCAATTCTCACAGCAGCACTAATTTTCTCATTATGGCAGTTGACTAGTAAAACCGGAGGAGATGGCGGAATCGAGTTACGAAAAGAAATTCGAGAAATGGATATAGAACGTACAGAGGCTCTTATGAATACATTAGAAGCTCTAGGGAAAGCTCAGCAGGAACACTTAGCTTCGGTATCAAAAAATATTGAGAAATTGAAGGAAGGAAACGAGAAAAAATTAGATCAGATGCGTGAAACTGTAGATGAAAAATTACAAACAACTCTTGAGAAAAGGATAGGTGAATCGTTCAAATTGGTAAGTGAACGCTTGGAAGCCGTTCAAAGAGGATTGGGTGAGATGCAGAATCTAGCAACAGATGTTGGAGGATTAAAGAAAGTTCTTACTAATGTATCAACTAGAGGCGCACTAGGAGAAATACAGGCGGAACAAATATTACAGAATATTTTGTCTCCAGAACAATATGATAAAAATGTGAAAACACATCCAGAATGTAAAGGTCAAGTTGAATTTGCAATTAAATTACCTGGTCAAAATGGTGACTTGACAGAACCCGTATGGCTTCCAATAGATTGTAAATTCCCTAAAGAGGATTATGAAAGATTGTTGGAAGCATATGATGAAGGAGATAAGTTACTGATTGAAAAGGCTACTAATTCATTCAAAGCAAATGTTAGACAAAAGGCTAAGACAATCAGTAAAGAATATGTGGCTGCGCCATGGACTACTGATTTTGCAGTTATGTTTCTTCCAACAGAAGGACTGTATGCAGATGTAGTAAGACAACCAGGACTTTTTGAGACCCTACAACGAGATTATCAGATTGTAGTTACTGGACCATCGACACTTGCAGCATTTGTAAATAGTCTACAAATGGGTTTCCGTACACTTGCCCTCGAGACAAATGCTAGTGAAGTATACAATGTCCTTGGAGCAGTGAAAACCGAATTTGTCAAATTTGGAGATCATATGGCAAAATTGCATAAACAACTCAATACAGCTGCTAATACAATTGGCGGCGATGGAGACTCCATAAATAGAAGATTAAGGGCAATGGAACGAACTTTGAAAGATGTTGAATCATTACCATCAATGACAAACTCTGAACTTCCTAGATTAGAAAATAATCAGTTCCCGGAAGAATAAGATTTGGGAAAGGTAATCTGTGTATCTTCTTACGCAACATCATGATAAACTGGCAAACCGGGCGATACCATCCAGTGGTTCATCTACCTGATGAATATGAAGTTAGAGATTTCACAACGGGAGACTATACTCCCTCAGAATATGAATTTGATATAGGGAGATATGATGAGTTAAGACCTGGCATGTATTCTACAGAACTATTTTCCGATGGTAGATTTCTGCATATTGGTATAGATATTGGAGCCCCTGTAGGAACACCCTGTATGGCATTTGACGAAGGTGAGATTTCGCATTTTGGATATAATGCGGCTGATGGAGATTATGGATATGTGATTATCACGAAACATATAATTGACAAAAAACCAATATGGGCACTATATGGTCATTTGAGTGCTGATTCGATAAAAGGGAAAAAAATAGGACAAAGGATTTCACGTGGAGAAGTAATTTGCTGGATGGGTGACAAACATGAGAATGGAGGATGGGATCCGCACCTACATTTTCAATTATCAATTAATGAGCCTGAAACTCATGATATGCCAGGCGTTGTCAATCCAAAAAATAGAGAGATGGCATTAAAAAAATATCCAGATCCAAGACTAGTTCTTGGACCGATTTACTGATTTTCGTCAAGATGAGTCTTGAGATCAACAATAGAAATCATATCTGAAGGATCAATTCCTTTTATCAAGGCTAAAGCGATGCTTATCCAATCAGAAATATGTGAAGCATAAAGTAGTCTCTCAAGAAGACTCTGCCCCTCACAATCAATTATCCATGAATTATCGTTATCAATATTTTCAAGCATCCAGTTCATTCGTGAATATATCCTAGGATGGATATTTTCACAAGAAAAATAAATTAAAGAATGTTCACCATCATTAGCAGAGGTCCACGCTATTATTTCATTGTGATTCATTTCAGGTAATTCTGCGGGACGTGCAAAAACTTCTGAGTTTTCATTTAATTGATTAGAAAAACGACGTGCTGCGGGCATCAGAATAGTAGGTGCAATTATTCCTATTTCTTTGTTTATCATTGATTCGGCAACAGAGAGAACTAATCCATTACCTCCACTTATATCAAAATCCATTGAAGATGAACGCAAACGTTCAATCATATTTGATATATCTTCACTACTTGGTTTCTCAATTATGCCTAAAGACCAACAAACTGATAGTTGGGTGCCAAATAAATGGCCAAAAGCTGACCTAGGCATTTGACCACCAGGAACTGAGATCAATAATGATTCTTCACTTTCTGCAATTATTTCCTCAAGTTCACCACCTGAAGATATTCCAATAACTGTTCCTCCAGATTCTAAGGCCTCACGGACGCCATCGATTGTTTCCTCGGTATTTCCCGAGTAAGATGTTGCTAATATCAACCAATCTGGGCCCCACCAAGAAGGTAAGCCATAATCTCTCCACACTACAAAAGGAATACCGCCAGAATAATCAGCCAGAGTTGAAAGGAACATGCCACCTGCTCCAGAACCTCCCATTCCTAAACAAAGAACACCGGACCAATCTATATCTGCATCAATATCGATATTTTTTGATATTGCCAATTCGAAATCATCCATAAATTTGCGAGTATATCCCACCATATCTCTAGAATCTAATTCTTTGGCAAGTTCTTGTAAATCTTTCAATTTCATGATTCCGACTCCCCTGTAAACCCAGGTAATGCTAGCCATATGTCATCTATGAACCCAATACGTAATTTTTTTGATTTTTTATCATCATCGTAAGGTAAAGCAACAGTCGTCATTGTATAATCATGAGGAGTCATGATTTCTGCTGCAGAACTATCGCGATTTAATATATCAACAATATATTGCTCAGAACGAGCACAGATTACTCTTGCCTTTTCCATATCTCTCCATGAAGCTCCAGTTCTCTGGAAAAAATTTAATCGACGTATTATTGGACCATCCTTTTGCCAAGAATCGATTAACCATAAATCATTATTCAATTTCACAACATCTCCTACATCATAAGCAGGTTTTCTATAACTTACAGTTAATCTTGTTATCTCAATACCATCTCTCATACCAACAACTGTAGATGTTTCTTTGACTGTTCCTCCAAATTTCTTTGTCAAAATACGTGCCCAATTTCTAGCCATAGCTTTGGAACCAAGTTGTAAATCCCAACCTCCAGTAACAATTCCTTCTTTAGTTATGAAAAACATTGGATCCGCCTCCATTCCCTCTAACATTTCATCTAAGGTATATCTTAATTCTTTGAGCTCTTTCTCTGATAATTTTCTCCCTGCCGAACGAAGCTGGAAAATTGCCTCAAAATATGCACCATCTTTCCTTGTACAAGGGGTACAAATTGCATTACTAGTTTGTAATAATACCTCAAAACTATTATCGAAACGAAAATTATCAATTATTCCTGAAACATCAAGATGAATTCGGTTCGTTCTATCATCAATAATCTGTAGAGCAAAATCAACATTTACATCTTCAGCTCTTTCATCTAATTCTAAGTTATCACGGATTCTCAAATCTGCTAATGACTCATTATCTATCTTAGACCAACGTCCTCTAATTTCATATGATTCACATTTTGGACAGCGAAATTGCTGAATTGTATTCGAAATTTTAGATAGAGTAACACGCTTACGAAAACATGATTCACAAAGACGATTGGAAGAAAGTTTTGATGAAACTCCACAAACAATGCAAAATGCGTCGTTAGACATATGACTCATCCCTTGCGAAAGCGTAGTGCATTAGAATGATTCGTGAGTAAAAAAAACTAAATTTTCGAGTTTTTGTCGTCTAATATCAATTGACTCTCTCTTATTCTTATTCTGATATTATCTAATTTTTTCCCAATATATACAACATAATAACCTAATAAAAATCCTAATATCGAATAAGCAACTAGATATGATTCAAAACCGTTCAATGGACCACCTCTTCATCTATCTTATCTAGCAATCGTTGTAACTCATCTTCCATTTTGTATGAAATATAAGTCAGAATGGAAAGACCTGCCATTAATATCCAAAAAGATATTACTCCCAAAATGAGGACTTCGAGCATTTTATCATCAAGCCCTGTTTCACTAGATTCTGCAATTATAACTGAAGGATGTCGCTTTTGATAAACGGTAGTTGCAACAGCAGTAATTGGTACTAAAGCAAAACCAAATAATCCAACTGTGGAAAGAGTATCTCTGGTTTCGATACCATCTGGTTGAGCTTTTCTAGAAAGAACGATGAATAATGCAACAGCGGTAAGTAAAGCAAATGTATTCAATCTTAGATCTCCCCAATCCCATGGTACACCCCATTCTGCTGAACCCCATATTGGCCCTGATATGACTACTCCTAAACCAAAAAGAAGCCCCAAATCAGAGCCGGTACAGAACAGATTCCAACCCCATTCTTTTCTCTTCAAAAACCAAGAAATTGCACCAATAAATAATAGACAAAAACAAATGAAAGAGGTCCAAGCAAAGGGTACGTGCCAAAAAAGGATTCGATAGGCTTCTGGAGATCTAAATGGCGGAGATTGTACTAGAGGGGCGTATGTGTAACCCATTACTGCAGTTAATAATACACCTGCACCACCTATACATGTTAACCCCCAACCGTAATATTTCGTTGAAGGCATAAACCTGCGAGAGGTTACTATATGATGAATGCTCGTTTTCATGCTTCCGGGAGATATACTGAAACCATCCAAACTAATAAGCTAATTAGTCCTGCCAAAAACATCATAAAAATCGGTTCATCTAATGAAATACCCATACTCATACCATCGATAATTATCATCTCAAGAGAATCTACAAGCTCAATAAACGGCCATACTAGAACTAAGAGAAGAAGTGATACTATGGAAGCCCCTGATCTTCTTAAATCAGAAACCAATAAATGTAATGAGGAGGCTGCAATTGCAACTAGAAACATCACTAAGCACGGCAACCATAACCAATAAACTACCGAATTATTAGCAATCGATATATTATCACTTAGGATAAACCATGAGAGGTAAATTAATGGTATCGGAAGCAATATAGAAGAACCAATTATTGATGATGAAAGACGGAATTGAGGACCTATTACTGCTGACCACCAACGGCCACAATTCTCTTCAGCATATCTTCCAATCAATGCTGGAGGTATTATTACTGAAATGAAAGGAGGTAGTAAAATCAGAGCAGATAAAAAATCGAATCCCAATGCAGAAATATCCTCTTCAGAAACCAAAGTATGAGATAAAAATAAGGCAAGGATTGCAGGGATTAAACGATTAATAGTATCAATTGGATTTCTTTTTTCCATTCTGTAAGCCCAATTGAATAAACTGGAAGTCTTTCGAATTGGAATATTATTAGTAGAATTAGGGATAACAAAATCAGATTCAGGTTGCGATTGCGAACTAAAAATGATTTTTCTATCATCACTAAATGTGAGAGTTCTGTCTGCTGACAAAATTAAGTCGGAATCATGAGTTGCTATAATAATCCCATGCCCTCTGAGAATTAGAGCCCTTAACCAATTAATTAATAGTGATTTAGCAGATTCATCCAATCCTTCTGAAGGTTCATCAAGTAAAACCGCTCTAGGTTTTTTTGATAATAAAGCGGGTGCAAGTCCAGAAAGAACGGATAACCTTCTAGCTAGACCTCCGGATAGTTGAGAAACTCTATCTGAACTTCTATGTTTCAAGCCCCAAAAATCAAGTAATTCTGATATTTTGTTATTATCAAACTCGCAGCCTGAGACTTTCAGAACTGTTTCTATTCTTTCTTGTACTGTTTCTTCACCTGACATTCCATTTTTTTGTAGAGTTAGGCCCATAGGCGGGAGAGAATGTCTTCTGCCCTCTGAATCTCTGACTAATTTTTTTCCATGTAAGTCATATTTCCAATAAATTGAACCAGAAGAGATTGTATGCATTCCCGCACTAGATTCGAGTAAAGTAGTCTTTCCACAACCATTAGGACCAACCAAAGCGACTACCTCTCCACCCATTAATTCGAAATCCAAATCTGAAATTATGAGACGGCTTCCTCTATGAATTTCTAGACCCGAAATCTGAATCAGGGTCTGATCTTCCATGTACTTCCGAGGGTGGTTCATCGTTTGAGTCGTTCGACAAAGAATCGAAAGCGCTATTGCTACTATACGACCCGACAAGGTTTGTGAATACATTGCGAGAGTATGATTTATACTGGTCACAATTAGAAAATAGTGACTTTATTCTTCTTTCAATATACCTTGTAGTTTCTGTAATTCCCTTTGTAAATGCAATAAGAGAAAAAACTAGTATTGCACTTGCCATGGTTCTATCATTACTACTAGTAATGTTTGTTAGGTTTACTTTTAATATTCTAGAGCTTGATTTTAATGAAATACATTTCTTCTCATTATATCCATTTATTGCAGATGACCCTACACAAATTCATCGTTTTTTGACTTCGGCATGGTTTCATGCAGATTGGATTCACGTACTATCAAATATTGTCATTATTGGCCTAGTGGGTGTCCCTCTCGAACAAAGATTAGGATCTAAAAGATGGATTTTAATATATTTTCTAGGATTTCTAGGAGGGAATTTGGCATGGGTTGCATCACATCCTGATTCTGTAAATCCTGCAATAGGTGCAAGTGGTGCTGCTTTTGGAATACTTGGAGCTTATATGGCATGTTGGCCAAATGATGAAATAGAATTTCCGTTACTATTTTTCATTAGAGCATGGCCGATTTGGATAATTGTTTTTGTGAGATTAGGCTTTGAGATTTATCAAATTTATATAATTCAAGAAGGCACTTCGGGAGAGACTAATATTGCACATATGGCTCACATTGGTGGTTTTTTCATGGCATTTATTTTAGCAAGATTCATTGCGAAAGGTGGACCAAGTCTATTAGATTCAGATAACTCATACAATAATCCTACAAATCCAATTGAGGCAAAGAGAATTATTGCGAAAAGAAATCTGGGAGAGTTAACTGATGATCCATGGGAAGTCGCAGGGAAACCCTTGGAAGGAAATGCGAAATGGATATTGTGGAATCTTAAGGAGCAAGGAGATGAATTAGAAACAAGACAGGCATGGCTTGAAGAACTGGCAGAGAATACAATTTGTCCGATATGTAACGGAGAAGTGAAGCTGTTCGAAAAAGATGAAAAATATAGCTTGATTTGTTCGATAAATGATGAACACCTTTTCTGGCCATAACTCTCTAAAAATGAATTAATTATCGGTTCAGATTATACATCTGTTGATGCTGGCTCTCTAAGAGAGCCATGGCACGAGCATCGAAAACAGTTGGGCCCATGTTAGTTGTGATGTTGATGTTAGTGCTGGATTTGTCAGTGGGAGTATCGGCAATTGTACCACTGGAAGATAACTCTAATATGAATCAAAATGACGTCAATGGAGATCTAAACGCAGAACTTGATAATGAAATACCTTTACTTATCTGTGATGATGAAATCTGTCCAGAGAAATTTCGTGGAATTGGTTTTCCACCTTGGGATGCAACCTCAGCAGTTGAAGAACCATACTGGTGGATGGACTTCAACACCGATAAAGACTCTAATGGAATGGAAGATAGTCTACAATATATGATAGCGGGGCAAAAAGAATCACATTCTGCAACAGCAATTCTAGGAGATGATGGACGTATGACTACAGCAATTATCGTAGGTTATTCATGGCATCCCGGCGAGACAGATCTGCAAAAACTGAAAGATATCTTGATTAAACATGGTTGGGAAGAAGAAGGATCTTGGTTTTTCCCGGTGGAGTTTATTGATTCTGTCGTCATCGATCATGTTCCTGTTAGTTCATTGATAGAAATTTGGCAGCAAGATGGAGTCGTAATGATAGAAGAGCAGGATAAAATTGTCTCTTATCTAAGCGTAGCAACAAGAGGTTCTAAAGTTCGTACTTCAGATGTTTATGATGAAACTTTAAGAGATTTTGGATATGATGGCTCCGGCGTAGTTATTGCAGTATTGGACTCAGGAGTAGATAATGAGCATTTTTCACTAGATGATTTCTCAGATAATAATAACGATAATGAAAATGAGCCTGACGATCTTTCAGATCCAAAATGGTTAGCGGGCTGCGATGCAACTTCTTGGAACTCTCAAGAATGTAATGATGGTGAATTTGATCCGGACGATGGAAATGGCCACGGAACACATGTTGCAGGTATAGCTCTGGGGACTGGCGATTCCAGAAGAGTTAACCAAGGATATGCGCCAGGTTCATATCTTGTTGATGTGAAAGTAATGACAGATTCTGGTGGGAGCGCTGGAGGAGATGAAGGCCCTATAATCAAAGGACTACAATGGGTCTTACAAAATGTGGATACTGATTGGGGTAATAATGACTCTAGTGAAGGGATAGATGTAATGACAATGTCGTTTGGAAGTGGTAGTTCTCCCGTGGGAGAAAATGATCAGGGAGATGATGGGAATAATTCTGCTGCTAGACTGGTTAATAGTTGTGCAGACGCCGGAATTGTCCCCATTGCAGCGATAGGGAATGATGGAAGCAATCGAGTTACATCTGTTGGTGCTGCAGATTCATCAATTACTGTTGGAGCAATTGATGACAAAAATACAATTCAGAGAAATGATGATATCATAGCTAGTTATTCGAATTCAGGACCTAGGGTAGACGACAATGATGAGAATAAATGGGACGAATTGAAACCCGATGTAGTAGCTCCCGGCTCTGGAATTACATCTGCAGAACATGCTACATCGAGTTCTACAATACCAGGGCAAGATTCTGCATCTTTAGCAGATGATGGTTATGTAGCAATGGATGGAACGAGCATGTCAACACCTGCAGTTGCAGGATTAGTTGCAATAATTTTGCAAATAGATGATGAACTGGAGCCTCAAGAAGTGAAGGATTTATTGAGAAATAATTCTGAAGTTAGGGGTTCTCCTTCAATGCCATCAGTTTCAGATAAATGGAATGAAGATTATGGATTTGGAATTATAGATGGGAATCTAATCCTCCAGGCTTTGTTAGGTGATGATACTGGAGGAGGAGACCCAGGAGATCCTGGAGACCCCGGAAATGGAACGGGAGACCCCCCAGTTGGTGAAGGTACAGGAAATTGGGCAGTCATTGAAAAGCCAAGCGGTTTGTGGCTTATAGAAGGTGAAAGTTATAGCGTGAGAGGGCATATCAATGAAGCTGGAGAAGAAAATGGAACTACTGAAGAAGTTCAAGTTCGAGTCACATACAAGTACAGACCAACAGGAGGAGGCCCTCTCTCTACTGGCGTTCTAGTCGATTGGCATCAGGCTCTTGGAACAATAAATTGGACTACAAATTTTGATATTCCAAATTTTGAAGAAGATGTTGATGTAGATGCAGAAACACTTCAAATTGAAGTTAAATCAAGAAATGAATTTGAACAATGGAGCAATACTACAAAGAATACTCATAATTTGGGAATTATTTCTCTAGAGGTGAACTCTCCAAGTAATCAAGATCTGGTAAGTGGTAATGTTGAAATTAATGGGATTCTGGAAACCGTTAATGGTGCTCAATTGCAGTGGAGATTGGGTACTGATGAATGGAAGAATATGACTTACTATTCCGGTTCGGGTGCCGAAGAAATACAATGGGCAATACCTTGGAATACTGAAAATACTGATGATGGAATGCAAAGATTCTCAGTTAGATTCGTTAGTGGTGTTGGTGTTGCTTCAGAAGAAATAAGAATAACCGTTGAAATTGACAATAATCCTCCTGCTCCCGACTTAATGTTTAGAACTGGAATTTCAGTTGAAGAATATGGCATTCCAGTCAGTGAAACATATGTCAATACATTTTTGGAAGCAAAGGTTCAGATAAGAAATATTGGCGATATTTCAGCAGATGAATTAACAATTTATCTTTTAGAGGATGGATATAGAAAAGATGAGATAATTATACAGAGCTTAGAGAGTGGAAATATAATTGAAGTATCTCTTTCTTGGAATCCATCTACAGTAGGTGATAAACTATTGACTGTTTCTTTAGACCCTCTAGATGATATACAGGAAAATAATGAATCTGATAATGATATTTCAATTACTTTCCCCGTCTTGCAAAGGCCACAAGGAATTGATTTGGCTTTCAGAGATGGAGCGGTCAAAACAGAACCATCGATACCAAGGCCTAAGGAGCAATTCCTAATTACTGGAAGAGTAGATAACTTAGGTTCAACCAATGCCATGAGTGTAGGAGCGACTCTTTGGCTGAAAAATGATTTAGGATGGATGGAAGTATCTACTACTACAATATCTCTTGTTGTCGGACAAGGAGCCAGTCAAATTGCATTTGCTTACATCGCTGAAGAAGTTGGCCCTCTAGAAATAAGAATTACAGTTCAAGGTGAAAGTGATTTAGATATGAGCAATAATGAAATATTTTCTACAATACTTGTTGATCAGTCCTCATTAAAATCTCCTCGTGATTTAACATTTGATTATGGAGAGGAACCGGTGAAAGTGATTGATCTGAATGGAGAAGGTCTAGTCATAACCAACAAGGACGGGGGATTGGCTCTATATCGATTAAACTCAAATCTTGCACTAATACCTTGTTCGAATATGCTTGAAACAAAATGGTCAGGAGATTTGACCTCTTGGAGCACGAGTGATGGTTATGCACATATTGTTTGGACAAGAAGATATATTGACAATCAGGGTTATTTTAAACAAACAATAAGTTATTCAAGAATTGATGCAACATGTGAAATGGATCCGGTACAGGACTTAATGGAACCTATATCGCTATCCGATGGTAAATATTTCGGCATAGATATTGATGTAGAAGGCACAGAGATAATTGTTGCAGGATACCATAGAGATATTTCAACAGGAGGGACTTTCAAAGATCTAACTAGTGTATTTTTACTCACATCGGATTATCCTATCTCTTCCGATGATTGGGACTATACGCCAAATGTGATTGATGAAATAGAAATTAGCATGTATGATTCTGATCCTGTCACAGTAGAATTGGGAGAAGAATTTACTCATATACTCTATCAATCAAATAGAGATGACATTACTGGTGAAGAAAGAATAGGATTATGGTACGCTCACGGAGACAATCAACAAACCTCTTGGACATATAGGAAAGCTATTGGAGATGAAGCAGGTATGCAAAAGATGTCAGTAATTACACATGACGATAGAGATTATATCTATTCTGTTTGGAAAGAAGGGGCGGATGCAGAATCTAAATTAGTTTCGAAGGTGACTGATTCTACTATGACAGTCGTGGAAAATCTCAGTGTCGAAATACCCTCCAAAGGAATTGGCAATATTCAAATGACAGAGACTCACTTAGGAATACAGATTTTTTATGATTTTGTAGGTCCAACTGGCAGCCAGATACAATATGGTATGATTAATCCAACTTTCGGAGAAGAATGGATAGGTCTTTCAGACAGAATTACAACTGGGAAAAACCATCTTTCATCGGTCGATAGAAGCCCCCTAAGCGACCAAACAATTATTCTAAGCTGGAATGAAATATATGGCTGGGAAATAAGATCCTTAATCGATGACAGCGACCCAGATAGAGGGGAATTAAATTTACTTGATGAAATGAGAATTTATCTAGGACTAGACGAACAAAATTTTGGAATTCTAATGGCGGGGATATCAATTACTGTTCTATTACTATGTTTATTGGTGCTTACCACAATGTCACTGAGGGCCGTAAAATGGGCAGGTAGGAAAAGAAGGAGAGTCGCCACTGGAAATATTATCTTGGAAGAAAATGTAGTAGATATCGTAGAGCCAACAGATCTTGAAATTAAGTCCTCGGAAATTGAATTAATTGATGAAGAGAGTGGTGACACTTCCAATCTCAGGAAGCAAAGAAGAAACAGCCGTAAAATTTCTAATCAATTGGATGAAAGAGAAATTGAATCTCCTCCACAATCTATTCCTTTACCTCCTCTAGGAAATGTAGTAGAGATGCCACAAATTAATCGAATGATTATATGCCCAGATTGTTCTGCAAGATTTGAAGTTTCAACAGGACTGAAAATGATAAAATGCCCTATTTGTGAAAATAGAATTTCGTTATAGGTGAGAGTATGCGAGTATTGCTTGCATCTGCTTCACAGAGAAGATTAATTTGGTTAAATGAGCACTTTGAAAGTATAGAACTTATCTGTATGCCTCTTCTAAGTGATGAAAAGATTATTGAGAAGAACAAAAGTGTTGAACAACAATCAATAGAAATTTGTTTTTCAAAGGTAGAATCTGCCGCTTTAGAATGGAGTATTAATGACTCAGAGAATCGTGAGAGCCCTGATATAATAATTGTCTCAGACACATTAGTAGAATCGCCAGGTGATGAAAAAATAGCTTTAGGAAAACCCGAAGACAGTTTCATGGCAACTAGTATGTTACTCAGACTGTCAGGGAAAAGGCATAGAGTCTGGTCTTCGACTGCGTTTCTAGTCCGAGATAATGATGAATATGAAAAAATATCTTCTAAATGGAGTTATAAGATTTGGACTGATTATGCGATCGTTGAATTTGATGATTTGAATGAGGAAGATATAATTGGTTTAGTTGAAAGTGACTCTTGGATTGGGAAAGCAGGTGGTTATGATTTTGCTGGACATGCAGGTAAACACACAAAAATCATTGAAGGAGATGTGGTTACAGTCCTAGGTTTTTCGAAAAAGGCAATAAATGAACTTGAAAAAAAACTAGACAAAAACTACGCCGCCAAATTTTAATACGAACTCTTTTTGTATCTCATCAAACCATTCCAGCATAGATATCGAAAATCGAACAGAAATAATTTCTTCATCCATCAACAAATCGTCCTGAATTCCTTTGAGAGTCCCTGGAGCAGCCCCACAAGAAACACAAGCTCCATCTAAGTCTAAAATTAGAGATAAAACCTTATTCCCAAGATTATTTTTCTCAATTTCCGCTGAACTAACTAATAGACCACCTCCATGACCATCTAGTGCGGCTCGAACTACACCTAACCTAGACATTAAGGCTGGAATTAAATCAGAGTCACTCGATTCAAATAATTTGACTAAAGACAATTTACTCAATCTTTCTAATTCTTCTGGAGATTGAGCCTCGGAAATACGACGCATGGCTTCTTCTCTCATGACTTCTTCAATCTGTTTCCTATATGATTCAGACAATTCCTCAGTAACAGGCAATTTGTCTTCCGAGTGGTCGCTCATTACTTATTGCGAGAATGTTACTTCACTTTAGGGTGCCCAAAGATAATTTATAGGATTATGATGTTTTTACTAGGCTAGAAGCATTTATTCAAAAGGGTTGACACACACGATGCAATAGGTAAGCGTATGGCTAAAGGTACTGCATTGTTAAAAATCGATGATTTATATGCATGTATAGGTGAAACTTCTATACTAAAGGGTATTAATTTAGAAATAAAACCTGGAGAAATTCATGCCATTATGGGCAGGAATGGAAGTGGGAAAACTACAACTGCAAATATCATAATGGGCCATCCTGACTATGAAGTAGAAAGTGGGGCTGTAGAATTAGATGGTAAAGACTTGTTAGAAATGGAAACATGGGAAAGGGCAAGAGAAGGTGTTTTCTTGTCATTTCAATACCCACAAGCAGTTCCAGGGCTCCAAGTTGGTAACTTCCTAAGGAAGTCTGTAGCAGCAATTCTTGGAGAAGAAGC
>DANB01000003.1:0-10811 GCA_002497245.1 Euryarchaeota archaeon UBA439 | reverse complement strand
CTTGGAAGATATGTAAATGATGGTTTTAGTGGCGGAGAGAAAAAGAGATTTGAGATATTACAACTCATGCTTATGAAACCAAAATTAGCAATTCTAGACGAAACAGACTCAGGACTGGATATCGATGGAATTAGAACCGTAGCCAAGGGAATTAATGCTGCTATTAGAGGAACGGATTCAGGGGCTTTAATAATTACACATTACTCGAGAATCCTTGAACATGTGAAACCAGACAAGATACATGTCCTAATTTCAGGTAAGATCGTGAAAACCGGGGGGCCTGAACTAGCCCTAGAATTAGAAGAAAGAGGATATGATTGGCTAGAAGGAAATTAGGAAAATTAGTGAGGATTAAAAATGACAGATAATGATGCAAGAGATGCTGTAGGGGACTATAAGGCAGGATGGCATGACCCAGAGAAATCAACTATTCGTTTTGATGCGGGATTATCTGAGAAAGTTGTCAGAGATATCTCAGAACTAAAAAATGAACCAGAATGGATGACTGAGATGAGAGTGAAAGCATTCAGGCACTTTGATAAAAGGCCAATGCCTACTTGGGGGAATATGTCTATGTTAGAAGAGATTGACTTCGAATCAATTTGCTATTACCTTAGATCATCTAAGGCTACTGAAAACGATTGGGATGATGTCCCAGAAGATATTCGAAACACATTTGATAGATTAGGTATTCCTGATGCTGAACAAAAATGGCTTAGTGGGGTCACCGCTCAATATGAGTCAGAGGCAGTATATCACTCAATAAGAGAAGATCTGGAAAAACAAGGAGTTATTTTCTTAGATATGGATAGTGGTTTGAGAGAACATGAAGAGCTAGTCAAAAAATGGTTTTGCAGTGTAGTCCCTTATTCAGATAATAAGTTCAGTGCACTAAATACTGCAGTCTGGTCAGGTGGGTCTTTTATTTATGTTCCAAAAGGCGTCCATGTAGAATTACCAGTTCAAGCATATTTCAGAATTAATGCGAAAAATATGGGTCAATTTGAAAGAACCTTGATTATTGCTGATGAAGGAAGTAGTATACACTACGTTGAAGGCTGTACAGCACCTACTTACTCTACAGATTCATTACACTCAGCAGTGGTAGAACTTGTAGCATTACCAGGCGCACACATCAGATACAGTACTGTTCAAAATTGGAGTGCTAATGTGTATAACCTTGTTACGAAAAGAGGTGTCGCCCATGAAAAGGCAAAGATAGAATGGGTTGACGGGAATATTGGAAGTAAATTAACCATGAAATATCCTTCTGTAATTCTCAAAGGTGAAGGTTCTCATGCTGAGGTAATTTCCGTAGCATACTCTGGTTCAGGGCAACATCAAGATGCAGGTGCAAAGATTCATCATTTGGCAAGTAATACCACTAGTAAGATATTATCAAAGTCAATTAGTAAAGATGGAGGAAGAGGATCTTATAGAGGACAAGTAACTGTCTCCCGGAAAGCTGAAAACTGCAAACTAAATGTAGTCTGTGATGCGCTAATTCTAGATGAAAATAGTAGAAGTGACACTTATCCTACGATGGAAGTTGCAAATCCTACTGCTCGCTGTGAACACGAGGCAAGTGTTTCTAAGGTCAGCGATAATCAATTATTTTATCTAATGAGTAGGGGCCATTCAGAAGAAGAAGCATTAGCCCTTATTGTAAATGGATTCTTTGAGCCTTTCACAAGAGAACTTCCGATGGAATATGCTGTTGAATTGAATAAACTAATGGCATTAGAAATGGAAGGAAGTATCGGTTAATAGGAGTCTGCTAAGATGAAATCAGAAGATTTGTATCTATCTATGTGTGAACCTGATAATGCAAATCATCTATGGAGATATTCTCCATGGAAAAAAGTTCACCCTACTGGAAAGGTTAGAGAAATACCCACTAATTATTCACATCCTGAGATGAAATTATCGCTTCTAGATGGAAGTGAAGCCCCAGATAACTTTAGCATCACTAAAGAAGATTATCCAAGCAAAACAAATAACTTCAGTGATCCGGTTTCAATGAGTTTCATGGAATCTATTTCTCAAGATTCAAAATTTACCTTTAAAGTGAAGAATAACACCATAATAGAACAGCCAATTATTCTGAGAATTGACTCAGGTTTAGTAAACTCATCGGTAAATCTGAATATAGAAATTGGAAGACATTGTGAGTTTGAATTAATCACATTAGTTGTGGGAGAACCAGACTGGTTTGGATTATTACGTAAAGGGAATATTGGAGAAGGATCAATAATTAACGACGTAGTAGTTGGCCAAATGAAACGCGGAACATTACTCAGAGTTGATGCAATTAATATTGGCAAAGATTCGCAAGTAAAGGCTGGAAGTATAAGTTCAGGTTCAGAACGGACTAAGGCTGATTTAAGATATATGATGGATAAAGATGGAGGCAATCTTAGAGTTCTTGGGTCGATATTATCGGCAGAAAAGATGCATATTGATCATCATATTGAGATTTACCATGATGCACCAGAAACTTACAGTAGATTAGATTGGCATTCGGCTTGTGGAGGGAAAAGCAGGACTATAGGAACTGGGATGTTAAGAGTATCACATGGATCTAAAGGTGCCGATGCAGGCCAGTTATTTCACAATCTATTACTCTCTGATAAAGCTGAGGCAGATAGTATTCCAGAACTAGAGGTAAGTGAAAATGATGTCGTCGGTTGCGGACACGGAACTGCAAATGGCCCTATTGATGAAGAACAACTATTCTATTTAGAAGCGAGGGGTTTCAGCCCTGATGATGCAAAAGACTCACTAATAGCGGCTTTCCTAAATACTACTCTCTCAGAAATGGGAAGTAATGTCTTACATCAATGGTTAGCAACAAATTTACAAGATGAATTGAAAACTCTTACAACATAGAAACAAATTAGAACCTACTTGCTCTAGGAATCTTGTGGATTACGACCATTGTAAAGAAATAACTTGTGTCTGTGGTTTCAGAGGATCGGCAATACCAGTCAGGCAGCACATGGAATGCCCTAATTGTAGAAGAGTTGTAGAAGCATGTTGTGAAGGAGTTCCGATTTACTCATGAATGAAAATTTCAAATGATTTATATCTAAAAATCAATTGTATTAGTTTACATGTTACCTAATGGACGAGTTGAAAGGACTCGAGAAGAAAAAGTAGGGAGACTTGTCGCATCAATTACGGGAGTTTATCTTGTTCTTTTATTCATTATTCCAATTTTATTAGTCTCAAATACAGTACCAGAACTTTCTGGAAGAGCAAATAGGATAGATTATGCAACCTTGGATGGATGGGGGTCATGGGGAAATCAAAATAATGGTTTGAATGGAGATATCGGACATAATCAGGAAGAATTTGGTTACTTCAGCTGGACTGCACTGAATCCTGTAGCAGCATTTGTTTACTCTTTTGGAGATCTAAATTGTCATCAAAAGAGCGAAAGATCTTGGGAAGTAAATGGTAATCAGTTGGCAGTTTGTGTTAGAGATGTGGGGCTATTCTTGGGTTTATTTATTGGAGCTCTATTTTGGAGATCTAAAGGATTGAATAGATGGACAGTTAGAGATTCTTTTCTCTCTGTATTCAAAGATGAGCAGATTTCTTCACTATATGTCAAGGATAGAAGGATGATTGCTATGGTATTATTTCTTTCAATTGGAGCATTACCGATAGGATTTGATGGTTTTTATCAACTATTAACTGACTATGAATCAACGAATCCTATTAGATTGGTTACTGGAACTTTGGCTGGATTTGTTTTATCTTGGTGGTTCTGTGCTGCAATTAGTTCAAAAACAATGGATTTTGTCGACTCAAGTCAAGTAAAACTTCCTGCAGATGCTAGATTAGTATTCAAGGATTAATTTTTCCCTTGCCACCATCTAATTAATTCCTGTTCATCAGATGGAGGCTTGATTAATGAACCACCTGAACCTAGTACATTTATTCTTTGAATGCAACTATTTACCGCTACCGGGTTTTCTTCTGAACGAATAATTTGGCCAATACAAAAACGAATATGAGTTTTAGGATTCTTTAAAATCCAAGATTTGATTTCTTTTCTGAGAGGCCATATTGCAAGAGCAAGATAGCCAAATGGTAGAATTTGTTCTTTAATCTGATTTCTAGCAGTATCTCTTCCAATTAATGAGCGATGTTGATGTAACCAATCTAAATCATCATTTAGATATCTAATTATTTTATGACAATGACTTTCAGAGACAGCCCTAATTGGTCCCTGAGCGGAACGTAACTCTCCAACATCCGCATTAGCCATTATTGCTAATGTTCCAACTATTGATGAAATTGAGTGAGAAAGAACACTTTTTGGCACATATAGAGATACGTTATCATCAAGGTTGGATAAAACATGATTATGTTGTTGTTGCGCATTTTTGAGAATTTGCCATGGTTTCTTACCACTAAGCCAATCATTACGATTATTAGTCGGTTCTACACCAAGTCCAACAAGCGTTGTTTGACCTTTACTTTTAACTAATAATTTACGTATCAAATTTTGCTCTACAATTTCTAGTTTAACATTAATTGGATTAGGACGAGAGTTTAAGAATCGCCTTATCCTTAATTTCAATTGATTTTTGAAGTCTTCTTCACTTCCTTCATTAAGAACCGGGCCAATAATAGCACCCATATCAAATGGAATTGGCATTTCTAGTTCCCCCGAAAGCAATCTATGATATCCTAATCTAATTTCTTTCTGTAAAGAACTGGTTTCAAAATATTCTTCCTTTTCAGAATGAGCTCTAAGAGTTCCAGTTCTAATTCTGTTTAATGCCAGATCAGGATCACAATCTACCCAAACACATAGATCAGGGACTAAGGCAGCAGAATTCATATGAGAGACTTTTTCTAATCCTAAGCCACCTACAATTCCTTGATAAACAAGTGAAGAATGGACATTTCTCTCACTAACAACTACTTTTCCCTCCTCTAAACGGGGCAATATCCATCCATGAGAATGATCTACTCTATCAGCAGCAAATAATCCTGCCTCTCCCTCAGGAGTCATGGTTTTTGTACGTACTGAATTAATGGCGAGACGGCCCAGTGGGTGATCTCTTCGAGGCTCACCTGTAACTTCTACTGAAGTAAAAGTAAACTCTTTCTCAAGTACTTCAGCTATTACTTTAGTAGCGAGGCCTTTGCCACTACCATCTCCTCCTTCAACACTAATTAGATACATCTAAATCATTGTCCCTCTGAAGAATAATCAGTAAACTGATCTCTAGTCAGGTACATTAATCCTATTCCAATTAATATAAGTAAAGGCCCTATGAAAATCATACCTCTACTGAATAAACCAAAGAAAGAAAACCACCAAGACCTATTGTATTTATTCCCATTATATGCTTCTAAGCCACCAACAATTCCTGCTAAACCAGTAAGTAAAGTAATACCTGCAATAAAGAATCCAACAAAGACTGAATCTGCGAGATTACTATCGCCCCTCATATCAATGGGTCCAATGAATCCGTCTCCAGGTTCTAGAGTAACAATAATTTGTGAATGGTCACCAGGTACTAGCAATATCTCTACCGTATTATTATCTGGATGTTGTACATATAATATCGAAGACTGTCGTGGAACATCAACTATTGAATAGCGGCCTCCTGAATCAGTAATGTCGCTAGCAATAGTAGTTCGATCTTCATTCAATAATTGAACTAATACGCCCTCAATAGGGTCCCCTCCACTATTATTTTCTAGCGAAGAAATCACTACTCCATTAACTGTATCAGAAGACTGTCCCTCACCAATCTGGCCCATGATGTCAGCTGGATCTGCGGCCATTAGTAAAACACCAAGCATCGCACCTAAAGCACTTCCAAGAATTATTAGAATAGCACCCGCAACTCTAGTGGCTGGATCAATGGAAAGATCATGTAGCCATAATTCAAATCCAGAGTCACTTTCATCGTCGCTCATCTATCTTTCCTCCGACAATTCCTCTATGTTGCGAGGCGGGGGGGGATGTTGAGTTTGTCGCCTAAATATCTTGTAAAATATCATTCCAAAAATAGGCCATGAGAAGGGCATAAAAAATATTCCCACAATAATTAATAAAATAATTTTAAATGGAGAAAAATTGTCATTATTGCAACAATTGTCTAGTTTTTCCGAGATTTGGCAATCTTCAGAATTTGCTTCTAAATCGACAAGATAATAGTTAGACCAATTTTTCCCAGTTATCCAAAAGAGAGATGATTGACTATCATAAGCAATACCATTCAATTCTTTAGAATTATTATTTTCGAATTGCTGACGAATCTCTGAAAAATCATATTCTGAACAAACATTTCCTGATGAGGGGCTTATTGCTAATATTTTATCTTCCAGCCAAATATTTGAGTAAATTAAGCCAGAATCGAATGGACATTCAAGTTCATTCAATCTATTAATCGGGGAATTTTCATAATATATTGTTAATGTATCAAGAATTGATGATAAATTATTTGGATCAATCTTCGATAATTGGAAAGAACCATCTGAAAGCCAAATATTTCCACTTTCAGTAGTGCAAATACCCCAACCTTCACCATTGATAGAAAAATTCCCAATATTTTCTAATGTAGAAATATTGTAAATAAATCCAATATTCTCTCTCCATGTTAATTGAATTATACTGTTATTAGATACTGAAATTCCCTCTGCGAAATATGTTTCAGATAAATTGGTTATCTGCTCGATTTCTCCTGTAGTGATGTTCACTACCCTAAGACTTGACTCTCCGTATAAACCTGTACTTTCATATAATTTACCATCTAAAAATGCTAAACCCTGAGTAAATGATAAATTATCATGAGGTAGAATTTCTATTGCTTCGGGGAAGATTACTTCTACATAATTTGGCTCAGAATCAGATGTTGAATCAGAGGAAACTATGCCTAAAAATGATGGAAAGAGTAGAATCAAAAATAATAACAAAACAGATTTGTGACCTCGCCCCTGCCCTACCATGTACGAACGATGCTCCATCGATGTTAAAATAGGTCTCAAACGGGCATTAACTAGTAATAAACAGGTTGTGCCACTATTGAGACTGAATTATAAACAAAACAATCTAACTACTCCCTTGTTTATTGTAATGGTTATGATAGTTGCAAGCTTATCACCACTTGCATTAGCAAATTCAACTATTGATGAGGATATAGCAGAATTCTCATATGGGAATTTGGACGGTTTCGAACCTTCAATAGAAGGTAAAAAGTATATGTTTACAAATGAATCAAAACCTACATTTTCAGCTACTGGGCACTTGAAAAAGCAATGGAAAGAAGACGGTTATCCAAACCTAGTACTTCCATTTTCTCAGGCCTACATGAACTCTAAATCATCAACACGGAACTGTACCAACGCATGGAGTCAAGGAGATACAGATACCGTACCTTCAGCAAATGGGAATGTGGATGCAACTGTACAAAAGATTTCTTCTAATGCTGCAATATTTGTGGAAGACGGACAAATATTATCTGCAACTACTCTAAATGATATTGCTTCAACATTTGAATCTACAATTTACCCAACAGATACTACTTATTTTGGCTCAATGCCTGACGTAGATAATAATTGTCAACTAGAAATTATGATACTAGCTATTGATGGAGGAGGAGGAATAGGCGGATATTTCTCACCCGGTATTTCTTCACAAAGAGAATCTGTATTCATTGATGTTGATGATATGAGTTGGAGGAATACAATATTAGCACATGAATTTCAACATTTGTTGCATAATGCTAGAGATCCATTTGAAAATTTATGGATTGATGAAGGTGCTGCGGATATGGCAGCTTACTTATGCTTCGGAGTCACTTCTGCTCTAACTGGGCATGCCAATGAATGGTCTCAAAACTCGAATATGAGTGTGAGATGGTGGAATCAAAGAATAGCAGATTATGGTGCAGGTTTTATGTTTCTAATGTATTTAGCAGATAAATTAGGAGGAGGAAGTGCAATCCAAACACTGGTAGCGGATACCGCAACAGGCGGAGCAGGAATCGAAAATTTAGCAGCAAATCCACAACCAGGTTCGACATCAATTGGTACTACAATGAGTCAAATTTATGCTAATTTCAGTGCGGCTGTAACTCTAGACAGTGCACAAGGAGCATTTGGTTTTTCTAACTTAGATTTATCCGAAGCCTGTACCGCTGCTTTTATCTGTAAAGTACAAAAAAGTGGTTATAATGATCAATGGACGAATGATTGGACTAGTAATAGTGATTCAGTAGAAGGGTGGGGTATGAGGTCTTATAAATTCGCCCAAGGTTCTGGAGCACCTTTGAATTTGATGGTTTCTCCTACACAATTTGGTTTCGAGGGAATCATTATGTCTAAAGAATCGGCAACTGGAACTTGGTCAATGGATAGATTAAGAATTGATCCCGCAACCGGTGCAGGAACAGGTTTAGTTTATGGATTTGGAAATATTACTGATGAAGTTTGGTTAATCACTTGGTATGAATCGATTGTTGACGATTGTGATTATAATTATGCTAGTTGTGGAATTACGACCGGTTCCTATCCAGAAGCTGCTATTACTGTCCAAGCGGGCCTAATTACTGACCCAGCAGAAGTTGAAATTGTAACAATTGAAAACTTTGACAGAGATGGCGACAATCTGGATGACAGTAGTAGAATTGATTTGGAAGTGACATCAAATGCATTCTTTGAGATACTGGAAGTCGAAGTAAATGCATATCTTAACAATAGCATTCAAGATACTTTAATCTTCGATATGACTGCTGGAAATAGTGTTGCTACTGAAAAAAGCGTATGGTTCACACCTCCAGAAACTGGAGACTGGACTTACGGCGTTAAAATTACAGATTTTACAGGATTGATGGTAGACCAAGCATTCGCACTACCAGTTAATATTGCAAATATGGAACCAGTGGCATCAGGTTCATTAACGACAAATGTAACTCAAACATGGCTCCCCGTAGCAATGTTTGGTTCTGGTTATGATGAATGGGGGTTCAGTCAAGTCAATGGAAGTTTCAGCCATAATGAAACACCAATTGCATATTACTGGGATTTAGGAGATAATACCTCATCAGGATTGAAAAATCCTGTGCACTCATATCTGGAAATAGGAATTTATACAATTATTTTGACTGTTAAAGACAAAGGAGGATATTTCTCAGAGCCTCAATCTTGGACTATATCGGTTACTGACACATCAGTTCCTACACCCGTAATTACAGTAGATGGGGTAGTGCAAGATTCAGAACTGACTTTAATGACTAACCAGAGAGTACAATTTTCAGCATTATCAAGTCAAGATAATGTGCCAATTGATGAGATGACTTTTACTTGGAATTGGGGAGATGGACAAATAGAACAAGGTAAAGGATTAGCAGAATTAGGTCACGCATGGGTTGATGGAAGTGCGGATGGAATAATGTATACCTTAACTCTAACAATAGATGATGGGAATCAATTTGTAGATTATTCTATTTACATTAGAGTCTTAAACAGAGTTCCTGAGCAAATATTTGAAGAAACATTACAAACATTCACTCTAACACCAATAGAAATGCCTGTTATTTTCGAAGATCAAGATGGTTTTATTGTTGAATATCGATGGATATTTGAAGAAGGAGTGAATATTGAAGGTTCGGGGATGACATTAACTTCTGATTTCTCGGTTACCGAATCCGTGGAAAGAAATCCAATTATTGGATGGAAAGAACCGGGAATGAAAAATGTTAGTTTAGAAGTAACAGATGATGATGGAAACACTTCAACTGCAGCTATACAAGTTCTCGTAGTTAATCAACGCCCAGTAGCTGTATTTGCTAGACCTAGCGATGGATTTGTCGATACTGAGTATATATTTGAAAGTCTATCTTTTGATCCAGATGGAAATAGTTCCATGCTAGAAATCATATGGAATATATCAGTATTTGATGAAGAGATATACAATGTATCAACAGTATATCATACATTTACTTCACCCGGATTATATAGTATTAGTTTGTCTGTAATTGATGAAAGGGGAATGGAATCTGCAACGAAGTCATATACGATTCGAATAGATAACCCCTTACCAGTTCCTGAAATCAAATTCAGGCAACCAAGTATTAATGGCAGTAACTTAGATTTTGTACCCACTGATTATTCTCAAATTTCATGGCAAGTACCTTTCACTGAGAATGGAGGAGGTTTTGTCGCACCGAATATGCCATTACTATTTGATGGCTCAAATAGTTATGATTCAGATCCAATATTCGAGGGCATGACTTCAACAAATCAAAATGACCCTGAATGGAACGGAATTACAAGATGGATATGGGATTTCGGAGACTCTTCTCCTGTGAAAGAAGGATTCGAGGTTTGGCATCATTATCAGATTCCGGGAGCATATGTAGTAAAATTGACTGTTGTTGACGGTTTTGAGGCTGGAGAAACTAATACTACATCAATGATGATATATGTGTCTAGAACTCCAGAAATAATTACAAATGACCCTACAGGATTAGAATATGTAATTGTAGGAGAAATTGTTAATCTAGATGCTGAAGTAATTGATAGAGACATTGATGACGGAATTGAAGCCTGGTTAGATATCAATATTAATGAAGATACGGACGGTGATGGGAATTTTGAGAATGATAAAGATAGATACTTATCCAGTGAACCAGAAATAAAATGGGATTTAAACATAGCAATTGATGGAATAGACAATGACGGAGATACAATGAATGATTTTGTATGGGGCGAACAAGTATGGACATTACCGGAATATCAACCATTGGTAATTCTTCTTGAAACATGTGATGGAGTAAATG
>DANB01000025.1 GCA_002497245.1 Euryarchaeota archaeon UBA439 | reverse complement strand
TAGAGGGGCCCTAGTGTATGCATAAGTCAGGGTATAGGTACAACCCTAGTTTACACATGAGTATAGTAGGGGTACCCTATGGTGTAATACGAACCATAGGGGTACCGACGCGTGGACTGTATGTACATAGGGTATCACGAGGGTTAATTTCAGCTTTCGGTTGCAAACCAAATCCATTCGAAATTGAATCCAGTGAGGAAAATAAATCACCTGTATAAACTCCATAAAGGGACTTCTGTTTCAACAACTGTTAAAGTATGCTCTTTAATCGCCCTAAGCATGAGTGATAAGAATCTAACACCATATATGGAGGCCTGAAGATGGACCTGAAAACAGAATTGCAGAAGCCAAAGTGGTGGCTGGTCATCACGGCCTTGCTTCACACCGTTGTCGGCGTACTCATGGAATTGGATCCGGACAACGACAACGAGTTGATGATTGCAGGAATCATGCTCATCATCCCCGTCTACATGCTCTACGCCGCCTTCATGAACGAAGGGCGAGCGCAGGCTCGTTTGGCAGCCGTGATCGCTGGACCGATCTTTGTGTGGTTCTTATTGTGCGCGATTCTCGGTCTCGAAATTACGTATGCAACAACGGATTACACGTTTGAGTTTTCCGGCGAAATCATTCCACCGCTTGTGCTCTGGGGGATGACCGCTTTGACGGGCGTTCTCGGATGGAACATGGACGAAGCCACACCTGCTGAGTAAGCGTCTGTATCGGCCCACTGAATCCCCTTAGTATCGTATACGATATCAAGGGTACCCATACGATCACCACTCGTATCTTCAATTATTGCTTAATAATTAGTTCATCATAGGTGAAACTCAAAGCATAGAGTCTATTGGATGTATTATGGAGTCTGAAGAGAGTATACCAGAGGGTATGGCCGATACAGACTTAAGGATGGGGTTGAGTAAAAAAATGGATAAACATAAATTGATACTATCTATTAACTCAATATTATTAGTGTTAATATTATTTATTGCTACAATGCAGATATTTGTGCTAGACAATAACAAAATCTCAGAGAACAATAATGGTAATGAAACAGATGAAATCTCTATATCATGGAGTGAGAGCCAATATATGCCAAGGCATCCAGAATGTGTCGATGATGCAAATGGACAAGATTTACCAGAGTTCGGTATAGGATACGAACCAAGTATCTCAATAACAAGCAATGGGAATATGTTCATTACTGCCCATAAAGATTTGAGATGGGGTGGAGAAAGTAATCCCTTTTTCCCAGTCTTAGGCGGTGAGCCTGGACCATGGTATGCTTGTGAAGACGGTGCACAAACGAGTTGGGACTACTGGGCTTCTTGGTTCTGGGCATCTTATGATAATGGTACAACATGGGGTCATGGTGAAAATTTTGGATCGACGCCTGGAAATTCATTTACTGCAAATTACTTTGCAGGAGGTTCAGAATGTCTCGGTGATGAAGGAGATATTTCAGTGGATTCGCAAGATACTGTTTACTATCTTGACACAACATTGGAAGACAATTGGTGGCACACTCTTTCGGATAATGGAACCTCCTACGATACTGGATTATGTCAGAGAATGAATACAATGGCTGCCGATGATCGACCTTGGGTTGCAGCACAAGGAGACGGAATAATTCACTATTTAGGAAACTCAGGAGCTTCTCCTCCTGAATGTACAGGTGATGTAGGTAGATACTGGTATTATCACTCAGAAAATGGAGGACTGACATTTAGTCAATGCTATGCAGTTCCAGGAGGGTGGAGTACTATAGCCAGTCAAAGACATGGTTCATATGTTTATATCGCTCAAGAGAATGCTGATTCAGCAACAGGAACTGTTATTGTTCGTATAAGTGATGATTATGGAAGAGGAACCGGTTTAACAGATGGGACATGGCAATCGCCAATTGAAGTGGGGCCAAGAGAAGGAAACTGCCCAGAAGGATATCCTGTAGTAAATACAAACGAGAAGGGGACTGTGGCAGTGGTTTGGGCTGATTGTCCGAATGGAGGTATTGGTGCTTGGGAGCTACGTATTGCATTGTCATATGACTATGGAGTTAATTGGTCAACTTGGAATGTATCACATATTAATGGAATACAGATGTATCCTTTTGTAAGTATTAGTGAAGAAAACATAGTGACTCTAGCATTCTATGGATTAGACTTTGATGATGGAGAACTAGAGGGTGATTACGTAGAAGGGGAAGAATGGTACCTTTATGCTGGTGCGTTAAAAGAGCCGGAAGAAGGCGAACAATGGGATTTTACCATTGCAGATCCAGAACCTCTGCATATTGTTACCGCATATGAAGAAGAAAATTCAGATGTGCATGCATTACATGACTTCTTTGAGACAGTAATCAGTGATGATGGGTCATGGATAGGCATTGCTTATCAACAAAATATAGGAATACATCCCTTCGAAGAAAACGAGGAGCAGCGGTACATCAAATTCGTTCGAGGGGAATTAATCAATAATTGACTCTCTAGATTCTCTATGAGTTTGAATATTCATTTCTACGGATGATCTTCCTCCCGCACCAGCAATGATATTGTGGTGGGGCAACGCCCGGCCCGTGCTCTAATTTTTTCACATCATGATGTTAGCTGTGAACATTAGACCTAGTCCAAGTCCCCAACTAATTACCATTATGTTGAAGAAATTTGGAGTCATTGGCTCACCATTCCAAGGCATTCCATCTTCAATACCTTCATCTCTTAGCCTGTAGTATGCAAATAGTACCAAAAGCAGGGCAAGAGGGCCGGTTAACGAATCCATAGTCAATTGATCAGATACTGGTCTGTGAACTTCAGCACCTACGTTATCTACTAGAGATACATAGCTGTTGATTAGGCTAGCGAGCAAAAAGAAAATCCCTGGATGGATTATTGCCCACTTACCTTTTGCCCCATCCATAATAGTGATCATTATCCAAATCCAATAAATCAAGAAAAGAGAGCCGCCAACTGCAACAGTTACCTCAGACGGTGCACCAAGACCTAGATCTAGCATCTCTGGTGTGGCTGTGCCTATTTCGAATGATTCGACTGTATCTGCAGGCATTGCAATAGCCCTCAAGCAATAGTAAGCCCCCATTACTGCGAGTAATCCAAGTGCTGCAAGTGCTGGCTTATCTTGGATGTTGACTCCCATCTTGAAGTCTGACATACCGTCATCAACTTCATCTTCCGCCTTCAAGAAGTAATAACCAGCAGCGTAAATCAAAGTAGTGACAGGAACTACATATTTTGGAGTCTCGGATGAGTCAAGATCGCCCCAATACATCCAGATTACAGCAGTCATTACTGAAAATCCTATAATCCCAGGTATCATGATTTTCCACATACCTTTAGCTCCTTCATTAAGAATTATGCCAGTGGATACGAATACACCAAACATCAATGCTCCATTGAAGGCTGTTTCAGGTCCTCCATTTCCATAGGAGATCATGCCGGCAACAGTTTCATTCGACATTAGAGTAAAACAACCCTCTCCTCCGATAACATAGCAGTCGGCCCATAGCATAAAATTCAGAGAATACACTAGAGTAACTAGTGCGCTTATACCGAGGCATATTTTGGCAGGTGTTGACTTAATTGCATCAAACATACTAGTGGTTTAAACAGGTAGTTAATAATCATCACGCAATCCATACCTTAGTTGATAGAATAGCACTACAACGATTACTTTAGATTAGTTAAACCACCATCAACAGGAATTACGTCGCCAGTCATCCAGTCTGGAGCACTGGTAACTAACCACTCGGCCACAGATGCAATATCATCAGGATTACCAATGCTACCAACAGGATGCATGTCCTCACTAATCTTTCTACTTTGATCACTAGTTAACAAATGAGATGAAAGAGGGGTGTCTACTAAACCTGGAGAAATCACATTAACTTGAATGCCGCGTTTTGCGTAATCAGAAGCTGCTGCTCTAGCAAGTCCCTCAACTCCCGCTTTTGCAGCAGAAATCGCAGCATGATTAGGCATACCCAATGACGCTGCTGCGGATGAGAAAAGTACTATTCGGCCACCTTTTCCTCTCATCATTATCTTTGCAGTAGCCCGTATTACATTAAACGATGTAACTAGATTTTGATTAATGGTTTCCATGAATTGGTCATGACTTGTAGCATGAAGAGGTCGAAGAAAGATTGATCCAACTGAGTTAACTACTGCATCTATTGAACCGTATCTCTCATTGATTTCTTTGGCTTTCTCTTGAACTTGTTCGGCATTAGTTGCATCAACAATTAAACTCTCAATTGAATTACCATGAGAAACCAAATCTAGAGTTTCTTGGTTTCTAGCACTAATAATTACCTTCCAACCAGCATCCAGCATACGTTTAGCAAGATTTGATCCTATACCTCCTGACCCACCAATTATCCAAATTACTTTAGTTCCAATTTCAGACATATTTCACACTCCTAATTCACCAATTTTTTGTTCTAAATTTAAACCTAGACGGAATTCTTCAAGATAAGGTCCCATTGACTCAATTAGCTTCACATCTGGATGTGTTCGAAGAACTAATCCATCTAAATACATCAAAGCACGTATAATTGGAAATGCCTCCTCGCCAAAATCAGCTCCTGCTTTCTCTACAGCAGCCTGAACTGTTTGCATCATAATTCTAGTCAGACTTTTCTCACCAACTGATTGGTTTTCAAAGCCATCATAAATTTTATTCATTTCTTTGTAATAATTCTCTAAATTTTTTGATTTAAGGGGCGAGTCAGATAAACCAAGGAGTGAATCAAAGGCTGCATCAAAGTTACCTGCAGATAAATTCTCAAAGAATTGGAAAAGTGATAAATTTACTTTAGATGGTGCATGACATATTGCACCATTATCAATAAAAACAAATTTATTATCATTATCAATAATACAATTTCCTGGATGTAAGTCGCCATGGAATGTCCCAATACCGAATAAATAGGCTCCATGTATTCTGAATAATTGTAATAGTGTTTCCCATGTAAGGGATTTTTCTTCAATACCATCTTCTAATGAGTTGCCTTCAATAAATTCAGATACTAATACATCTTTATTCGAAAGTTCAGACCAATATTTTGGAAATCTTAACAAATCCATAGGGAAATTCTTGGAAATCTCATCTTTTATTTCTTCTAATTCTCTAGCACCCCTAATTTCGTTTCGTAAATCGAGTTCGCGAGTAGTGTAGTCAGCAACATGGTTCAATAGGGCAACTGGATTTCCGACTCTTCGAAGTTTTCTGTTAAAGAATAAGAAAATTCTTAACCATCTTCTCATTCTCTCAACATCTCTTCTAAATAACTTAGAATTTTCATTTTTAATAATTTTAACAACTACTTCTTCGCCAGACTTCAGCCTTGCTCTATGAACTTGGCCAACTGATGCTGCTGCCAGAGGCAGCTTTTCTATGCTTTCAAATGCATCAAAAAAACCTTCTGGCGCTCTTGATTCAAGATTACTGAAAACATCTTCTGTTGGTATACTCGCTGCATGCTGATATAATTGTTGTAATTGTCTACATTTTTCTACGCCAATTAAATCAGATCTAAGTGCAAATATTTGTGCTAATTTAACTGATAGTAATCCTTGCTTTTGAATCCAATCCAAATCTGCCGGTTTTTTCTTCAAGATTTCACGCATGAAGAACAGGAATGTCAGTAAACGCACATATCCTAGTAAGCACTAACCAATATAATGGGTCGTATCAATCCATGACAAAATATATACTGAATCAAAGAAAATTTTAATTGATAATTATTTCATATCTAATATGGAATTTATTTGAGTCTTCTTTCATAGTTCTCTTTACCTGAATTCCATCTCTTGATTCATATCTTGACATTATTGCTCCCTCAATAATACCGTCGTCTAGAGCCCACAAAGGTAAACTTTCTTCTGAGGATTTTTGTTCTAGGTGAGCATCAATATGGAATACCGGATCAATATCATAAGTTAATTTACCTAAACCTGAAAATTCCCACCAATCCATTATTTCATTCAAGTACTCTACATCTCCTTTGATATCCTTCATAGAAAACGATAATTCTTCACCGATTCTTATTCCAACTTGTCTCAATAAGGTTTCAATATCAATACCAAAAGCAGCTAGACTCTGGACTCCTCCTGTCTCTAGTTTTTTCCTTGCCTCATTTATTTCCATACCTGCATTGAGAATTGACTCAGGGTCAAAGGGAGTATCTTCTGTTGGAAGGTCATCATTAACCTCAAGAATTTCTCTGATTCTTTCTAAAAATGAACCGCTTTCAAAAGTCAATTTCAACGGATCTACTATTCTATTTTCAGTATATCTCTTTGATGCTGAATCAAGGGGGACACCTTCTGACCAAATAGATTCAACAAGATTAGCCCATGAGTTTGAGAAATCTGGAGATTCAATTACAAGAGCGGCATCTTCTTTTCCTCTTCCAACAGGATTTTCTTCCATGTTTAGATACTGTATAGTCTCAAGATTATCCATCAAAGCACCTTGAGCTTCTAAATTATCAGTATGTCGAACTTCTATTTGCTCATGTAATTCTCCATAGAATCGTAAAGTACGTCGATCTAGTTGGCCTATTACTCGGATATTAATTCCCCTACTTGCAGCATTGTTAACTGCTGAAATGGCTGGACTTCTGCAAAGATGAAGAATACCGAATTTACCTAATAACAGGATTAAATTATTTGTAGAGTCATCTGCCATTTTTTCAATTCTTTTCATTATGTGAGTTCGTTCCTTTAATACTGCAAACTTTGGATTAATATCTGTGTCTTCTTCGAGATTATCAATAAATTTTAGAGTGTTTGGATTGACCTGAACTTCTTCATATGCCTGTTCTATTCTTTGTAATTGCAATTTTCTAATCCCAATAAGGTGTTCTACTGCCTCAGTAATAGGAGGGCAGGAAAATCTCATCGGCCTATCAGCAGTTGTTTTGACTAAACCAATAGACTGTAATTTTTCTAAAGAATTGTAAGCATCTAATCGAGTAGTTTCCAATTCTTTGGCAAGCTCACTCGCCTTAAGATTAGATTTGGAAGAAAGAACCAAAACTGCCTTAATTTCTCTCTCATTTAGACCGGCATCGCTCAAGATTACTTCCCAACTCATTAGAAATCTCTCCGTTCTGTAACGTCACTCATGGCAGCTAGTATCTTAGCAACATGGTTACGAGGTCGGAATAACCAATCATAAACGTAATGTATTTCTCTATCAGGGCCGATTACAAAAGATGATTTGGCAGGAAATTGGCCAAGATAGACTGGAACTCCATACAAGTCTGCAACAGATCTATCTGGATCAGAAAGTAAAGGGAATGGTAATTCCAATTCTTCTTTAAATTCTTTATGGTCAGACGATGTATCTTGACTAATTCCAATGATTTCAACAGGAGGAGTAAGTGAACGAAATAAATCATATTGCTCTTTGAAACTTAGACAACCTCTTTTACAAGTAGGAGACCCATCTTTAGCATAAAAGAAAATTACTTTCCACTCTCCATCTAAATCAGAGAACTTAAATTCTTTAGATTCACTATCCATCAGTGTAAAATCAGGTGCTTTCTCTCCTACTGACATTGTCATTATTCTACCTCCTTCAATATATTACACTTACTCAACATCGATTAGATGGCCCATTCGAGAACTCTTTGTTCTAAGATATTCTTTATTTTCATCAGAAAGACCAGTGATGTGCGAAACTCTATCTGAAACTTTAATTCCATTTTCAACTAGACCTTGAATCTTAAGAGGATTATTAGTCATAAGACGAACATGGGTTATTCCTTTTTCTTTCAACATTTTTGCAGCAATGGAATAATCTCTTGCATCACCTGGATGGCCCAAAGCAAGATTAGCATCCAGTGTATCATAACCTTTGTCTTGTAGAGCATAAGCTTGTATCTTAGATTCTAAACCAATCCCTCTTCCTTCTTGTCTCAAGTAGACAATGATTCCAGAGCCTTTTTCAACAATTTTATTC
>DANB01000020.1 GCA_002497245.1 Euryarchaeota archaeon UBA439 | reverse complement strand
TTTTCAGAGGTACTTACCGGTGATAATCTAGAAATTCTGGATGACTCTAGCGACAGAGAGAATGAAGTAGATGCATTAAGGCTGTTACTTGAGAGGCAAGTAGGTCAAATTCTTGAATCGGCTAGCATAGAAGATTCTCTCGGAACTTCAAGGTGGGAAGCGTCCGAATTATGTAAGTTGGTTAGGACATTGGAAAGAATGGGCGATCATAGTTATGCATTATGCGACCTAGCCCAAAATCATGCAATCCCCGAATCTTTGAGTTTGTCATCAATGCCTGTTTCCTTAATTCCAATTTGGCAACAATCAATGAAATTATTAGTTTCTAATATCAAAAAGAGAGATATTTCTGAAGTACATATTGCAAAATCAAATTTAATCTTAGCTCAAAAAGAACTTATTCAATACGAAGAAGAACTAAGAGCTAGCGATATTGTTATTAAAGATGCTTTATTCTTAGATCGAGTATCCGAATCTCTCAGAAGAATATGTGCTTATTCGATTAATATGGCTGAAATTTTAATGAATATACAAACTCATAGAGATTCCGTGGAAGTTCAACTGTGAATCTATCATCTACAGGATAACTTACTAAGTAAAGTCTTGAAACAAGTATCATGAAGAAGGGAGCAATCCTAACGATTGCAGTTTCTACTTTCTTGATTATTCTCTCATTTACCATCTTTATAGCTGGAAGTTTGATTTTAGATAGGGACCTATCTGATGAATCAATATTCAGAGGAGATAGCGGCGAGGTATTCGTTCGATATCATGACACATATTCGGTTTATGTCAGTGATGCTTACAGTTGTTCTGAAACTACAGTGAGTATCCATGATGATGAATGGGAATATTTCTTTGAGGATTGTGATTTTAGTTATGTAGACGGTGATTGGAGATACATTGGTTATCTTAATCCAGATGTATCAAAAAATTTACAGGTTGAATCAAATAATGAAATAATTATTGTAAATGATCTTGCAGATGCAAGTATTATTTTCACCACTTTATGTCCACTACCTGTTTGTTGTTCAGGTATTATTGGTATTTTTATTGGTATTCTCTTACTAACACGCAGAGATAAAAAAAGAAAACAAAAAATTATCTTCCAGTAATTTCTAGAAAACTATTGTCGAAACCATTTCTGGTTCTGTTAGGTAGATAAATAATCCAATTCCTGCAAACATCATCATCCATGAACCAATTGCTTTAATCAATCCTGTAGAGCTTCTTAGATATCCAATCATCGCTTGACGCCCGAAACTGACTAGAGCAGTAACTGCAATCATTAGGAAACTTACAGAGATCATTAAGCCAATAAGTCCGAAAATGAACTCAGTTCTTCCTACTACCGCTAACCAACCAATGAATGGGAAAACTGCAGCCGCTGTACAATCCACAGATGCTGCTGAGTAACCTATTCCCCAGAGGTACATATTTCTTCTAGGGGTGAATACTTCATCGCTATCTTCATTTGTTTGATACTTATCAATAATGTTCTGTACTTTTGAAAGTAAATGTGAGGTCCAACCAAGGAGCATTAGTGCGCCTAAAATAATTAATAGGACGGCGATAGCAATAGCAATTTTATGTAGATAACCCGATAAATTGAAGATTTCAGATAGACCAAAAATGATTATTCCAACTACTGCAAAGAATGTCAATTGCCCTAAGGCAGCATACCCACCAATTGCTAATGGTCCAGGCATATTACCTACAATTTTACCATTATTTCTGAGTTCCTCTTCTCTCATCCCTAAACTTAGAGTGTAAGTAATGTATGAAGGTAAAACTGGGAAAGCACATGGACTAAAGTAGACTAAGAATCCTAGAAATAAACCTATTATGAATACTCCATAAGTTGATCTATCTGTTTTCTCGATTCCAAATCTTAAATCTGATGCGTCTCCATTATTTGCTTTCTCAATAGCATTATCGAAAGATTTCCATCTATCTAAAGGCGTTCCAGTATTTTCTTTTGCTACTACATATCCTTCATGATCAATTACGAGAGCCAACGGTATTAGTTGAGCAGAGTAATATTCTACAAGATCGCCCCTTGTCCCATTTTCTAGAATCACTGTTTCAGACCCACCATTTACTACGACCCAATTCATGAATTTATCCGAATCTGAATCGCCAAAAGTTGAATTAATTTGTTCGAATGTTTCCAAACTATACCAAGTTGCTACTGAAACAACAATTACGGGATATTCGCCCTCAAGTCCTCTCCAATCATCGATATTTTGTTCTATGTGTTCCTGAACATAGTGGCAATTAGCACAATCAACCGCCATGAAATCTAAGATTACTACATTTCCTCTTAGATTGGATAGTTGTAGAGTGCCATTTTCAATATTGTGAGAATCATCTATTCCAGTCCTATTCATAGTTGGCGCAACAAAATCAGGAACTGTGTCAATTTCATCTGAAACACCATATATTGATGATGACAAACCGAAAAGTGATAAAGATGCAAAACCAATTATACAAAATAGTACAATGCCAATTAAGAAAGCTTTCCAGGTGTCTTGTTTATTGAGAACGCTAAAGTCCAAACTTGCGCTCATCAACTATCCTAGAGCATGATAGTTTTTCATACCGGCGTATTATAGATTCTAATAATTACAATTTCCATGCAAAATTCGTAATCTTCTATACTGATAATTCAAGTCCTTTACTACACTCAAATGAATTATGGCTAAACCATGGGCCCCCAGTCATGTTTCAGAAGTCGCTAAAGGTCTAGGTATAGATCATCGTATAAGCGGCGAGGTAAAAGAAAAATTAGTTGAGATTTTACATCTTAGACTCAAAGAAATTACTAAGGAGATGGAAGAAGAAACTTTGCTAAATGAACCTGGCAAGAAAACTTTGTCTGACCCGAACAGAACTAGACTTGGATTTAGCCGAACCAGAGGTCTGATGATAGAAGAGATAGAAAATGTAGAATCTGTAAGTTCTGCAGCAGTAGTTAATGCCAATGAGATTCTTGAAAACTATCTGAAAAAGTATCTTCTTTCTGCCGCAGAAGAGGCTAACAATGAAAATGTAGGTACAATAAAGATTAGACACATGACTTCAACGACTATATCATCTCATAATAGCAAAAAAGATGAAACCCCATTAAACGAAAACAAAGATGAGACAAGTTCTCTTAATGTTCAGAAAATGGAAACATTATCTTCGATGAACATTAAGAATATCATGAAACAATTATCTGGTAAAAAATTAGATAATGATGCAGTAGAAGAATTACTTCTTCTTTACTATGATTATGCTTCTGACTTAGAATACAATCTTCAAAAGAATATTCGTCAGGGAGACTTGCCTTCAATCAAACAATCATTTGAGAAATATGAGAAACTTATGATGCTCGGGTGGATGAGAAGAATCTTGAAATCTGCTTCCGAAAAAGCAGATAATGAGAATTCAAACTCAATCAAAATTGAACATATTGTAGCTATAGACCCATGGTCTTGAGAAATCAATTTATGAAATCATTCTCAAAATTATTATCTAGAGTTTCTAGAACCTCAGATACATTCTCATGAATCTCAAATAATGTATTATCTGCTGTATAAATTAAGAGTACTTCACCCTCTCCTGACTCTTCTTTGATATATTGATATGCACAGATTGATTGTACACGAATTCTGGTAGGTCCTAAGTCTGTCATTGCTCTAATCCACATGCTCATGATTCCAGCGGCGGATTAGTAGGGGTTTTAATCATTTTCAAGAAATGAGTTTCCGTTTTAAGGAAATATATTTCTTATTTTTCATTATTATTCCC
>DANB01000038.1 GCA_002497245.1 Euryarchaeota archaeon UBA439 | reverse complement strand
CCTCTTCCTTCTTGTCTCAAGTAAACAATTGCTCCGGCACCTTCTTCTTGAATTAATTTCATTGATTTTTTGAGTTGTGGGCCACAATCACATTTCATTGATCCAAAAGCATCTCCTGTTAGACATTCAGAATGAATACGTATGAGAGGGTTCTCAGCTTCTTCGAAGCCATCGACATACAACAAAGCATGTTCCATTCCATCAGCATCGGGTGTAACTGAAACTCTAAAGTTACCACTCTCAGTTGGCAAATAGGCATCTGATTTCACGTCTCTTACTTCGATATCCTGTAACTTTCTTGTTTGGATTGTCATAGGCACGCCTGGTCATAATCACTTATGAAGTAATGTTTGGATATGTCGTTTTTTGAAAACACTTGGTTATATGCTATCAAGTTGGTGAAAGGTGTGATGTACCAGTTGTACTCTTCATCGAATCTCACGGATTCGCGTGTTAGAACGATGAATAAACATCCAATTAGTAAAAGTGGAAAATTTATACTTTATTGGATGACATCTTGTAGAAGATTTGCATATAATGCATCACTTCAACATGCAGTCTCGTTGTCAAATTTATTGAATAAACCCATTCTAGTAGTAGAAGCAGTTTCTATAACTCACAAATTTGCTAACGATAGAATATTATCTTTTATGGTACAGGGAATCATGGATAATATCATTGATTTTAGTGAAAAATCAGTTTCTTACATACCTTGGGTTGAAATTAAGCAAAAAGCTGGGAGTAAAATGCTAGCATCTCTAGCTGAAGAATCTACTTGTGTTGTGATAGATGACTATCCGACATATACGCCTAGTAAGATTAGGGACGCTGCTGCTAAAAATCTACAAGTTCGTGTTGATGCAGTAGATTCAAATGGTATTTTTCCTATGAAATGGGCTGAAAAAGAGTTTACTACAGCATATTCATTCAGAAAATATGTCCAAAAAAATCTTCTAGATGCTTTCCAAACTATCCCTTCAAAAGATCCTACTGAACACAAAAATCGAAATATAACGGTAAGCGAAGAAATTATTTCTGATCTGAAAAAGAACATAGGTTTTGAATCAACTCCGCTAGAATGGTTATGGAGAGTTTCTGAAGGAGGAGATGTTGGCAATCAAGCAATGGAAGAGTTTCCAATAGACCATACAGTCCCTGCAGTTACTTCCAAAGGTGGAGTTAATGAAGCAAGAATTCGCTTACAAAAATTTCTAAATTATAGATTAAATAAATACAGCACAAATAGAAATGATCCTGATAAACCCGCAGTAAGTGGACTTTCGCCTTGGCTTCATTTTGGCCATATTTCTTCATACGAAATAATTCATAATGTCTTAAGAAAAGAGAACTGGAATCCAAACTCATTGAATCATGAAGACACTGGTAAAGGTACAAGAACAGGATGGTGGGGTGTTTCAGAATCTTCATCATCATTCTTGGATCAGATTATTACTTGGAGAGAACTAGGATTTAATTTTGCATATAATAGAGATGACCATGCAACTGTTGAGACTATACCTAATTGGGCAAAATTATCCATGAAAGAACATATCAATGATGATAGAACCATATATTCACTTACCGAATTAGAAAGAGCAGAGACTCACGATGAAATCTGGAATGCAGCACAAAGAGAATTGCTGAGAACTGGACAAATGCATAATTACATGAGAATGTTATGGGGAAAGAAAATTCTTGAATGGTCTCCAAGTCCAGAAATTGCTGCAGAAAATATGATTTACATTAATGATAAATGGGCTCTCGATGGCAGAGACCCGAATTCATACACAGGCATATTCTGGGTACTTGGAAGACATGACAGAGCATGGGGTCCTGAAAGGCCAATATTTGGAAAAGTCAGATATATGTCTTCAGAATCTGCTTACAGAAAATTAAAATTAAAAAATTATCTTCAAAAATATGCAAAGGATGAAAATATAACGTTGGCAAAATACGGGTGATATGGTGACTAATTATAAACATGAAACTGTTGTAGAGGCAGATATAGAATCAACTTTTGATTGGTTCGAACATGAAGGTTCTTTCAGAAGATTGATGCCACCATGGGAAGTTGCTGAAGAAGTGAGGGCAGATGAGTCTCTTGAGGTTGGATCTCAGAGAGTTTTTAAATTTCCAGCACCAGGTTTACCATTTGTGAATATGACTTGGGTGGCAGAGCATACTGGTTACGATAAGCCTAATTATTTCGCAGATACTATGGTAAAGGGCCCTTTTTGGAAATGGGATCATGATCACTATTTGACTGAAAAAGAGGGGGTGACAACTGTTGTTGATGATGTTACATACAGTGTACCATTTGGCTCACTTGGTATGTTCGTCGACAAAATTCTTGGAGGGGCTTTAGTAACAAAAAGAATCTCTTCTATGTTCAAAGCAAGAGAGCTTAGATTACAAAGAGATATGCGTGAACACAAGAAATACTCAAATGAATCTAGAAAAAGAATTTTAATCGCTGGTTCATCTGGATTAATAGGCACACAGCTAGTTGCTTTCTTAGATACTGGAGGGCATGATGTATGGAGACTTGTTCGAAGACCGATTAAAGAAGGTGCTAAAGAACTCACTTGGATGCCAGATAAAGGAATTCTAAATCCCGAGGATATAGAAGGTTTTGACGTGATCATACATCTAGGAGGGGCTGGTATTGGTGACAAAAGATGGAGTAAAAAAAGAAAAGCTTTGATTGTCAATTCTCGAAAAGATAGTACAACACTACTTTCTGACACAATGAGTAAATTAAAGAAAAAACCTGAAGCATTTATTGTAGCGAGTGCTATAGGCTACTATGGTAATCGAGGAGATGAAGAGTTGACTGAAGAAAGTGAGCCAGGGCAAGGCTTCTTGACTGAAACAGTAATTCAATGGGAATCATATGCTGATTCAGCAAGAAAGGCAGGTATCAGAGTCATAAATACAAGGAATGGTATTGTACTAGCTGCTACCGGTGGGGCTCTAGGGCGTATGTTACTCCCCTGGAAAATGGGAGGAGGAGGGCCTCTTGCAGGAGGAAAGCAATGGATGTCATGGATTTCTCTTGATGATGAAATATATGCAATTCATCATCTGATGATGAATCGTGATTGTGAAGGGGCCTACAATTTGACTGCCCCCAATCCTTGTATACAGAAAGTTTTCTCGAAAACTCTTGGCAAAGTACTGAGGCGTCCTGCAATCGCACCAATACCTGGTATTTCTATGAAAATTCTATTTGGCGAGCTCGCTCAACCACTTCTAATTGAGGGGCAAAAAGTCTTACCAAGTAGATTAGAAAAATCAGGTTATGAGTTCACTCATGAGACTCTTGAAGATGCTCTGAGAGATTCATTAGGTAAGTGGAGATAATTTAATGAAAGATGCTCATGAATATTTATTAGACACTAAATTTCCACAGTTTAATCTATATGATGATGAGGAAAAAATTGTCACGGAACAAGATATTAGTGGGAAATGGAATGTGATCTTCTTTTATCCAAAAGATGATTCTCCAGGTTGCACGATACAATCCTGTTCATTCAGAGACAAATATGAAGAATTTAATAATCTTGGAGTACAGATCTTTGGAGTTTCTGGCGATTCAGTATCCTCGCATAAAAAATTCAAAGAGAAATATAAACTTCAGTATCCTCTTTGGAGTGACAAAGGAGGGAAACTTGCAAAAGATTTGATGTTGAAAAAAAGTTTAGGAATTCTTAGTGCGAGAATAACATTAATTGTTAATCCTCAAGGAATAATAACATATGTCTATACTAGTCAAATAGGAGTTTCAGGACATGTAAGAAAAGCACTCAAGGAAATCAAATCTCAAATTTAAATAATCCGGATTCGGAAACCTTCTAATTGTCAAGATATAGGTATTTTTGTTATCTTCTATTACACTAGTTGAAGTAGTATAAGCATTGCGTAGGTAATATGGCTCAAGGTACAGTCAAGTGGTTTAACAAAAAAAAGGGATTTGGATTCATCGAACAAGAGGATGGGGAGGACTTATTCGTCCATTATACTCAAGTTGAGGGAGAAATAAAAGATGGAGATTCTGTAGAATTCGAAGTCGGAGAAGGTCCAAAAGGCCCTAATGCAATTAACGTCTCAAAAACTGAATGATTTAGTTAATTTCTGAATAATAATCAATAGCTGCTTCTTCAATATCTTTACAGGCTTTTGATTCATCAATTGTAAGAGTTTTACCATCACGGCGTAAAGCTTCTCCTCCTACAAAAACATCTAACACTTCTCCTCCAGAATATATGGTGTTAGCAAGAATCCTACGACTATCTCGACCAATGGGTCTCATACGAATATCATCAAGATTCCATGTAATCCAATCAGTTGATCCTTTAGTTGCTAATTTCCAAGTTTCAATAGGATCTAAAATGCTTGCATCCCAATGGTCGTGTCTTTGAACTAAACTAGCGGCCTTAGATTCTGCACGCATGTCGAGACTATTATTACTTGCAGCTCCATCAGTACCTAAACGAACATCGACACCTGCTTCTTTCATAGCAGGGTATGAAAGAGTTCCTCCACAAGCTAATTTTTGGTTAGATGTTGGACAATGTACTGCATGTGCCTCATATTTTGCTAATATTCTCATTTCTTTTTTTGTAACCCATCCACAATGAGCACAAACAGTATTCCCATCTGAAAAGAAATCTAGCGATTCAAGATATTCAATTGGATACATTCCAGTCAATGAGTGACAATCTGCAACTTCTTTACGAGTCTCAGAAGTATGAATACTCAACTTACAATTAGTTTCTTTGGAAACTTCGGATGCTTTTCTTAAAGTCTCCTCACTACAAACATAGACAGAATGGGCGCCTATCCCATATGATATCCTATCTGGACGTGATGAACCATTTTTTATTAAATTCTGCATATGTTTCAAAGCATCTCCAGAACCTGGTTTGAAATTGGGGGTTAAACCATCAGTAATTGGGCCACACAATTCTGCTCTTAGACCAGATTTAGCTAGAGTTTCTCCAATTATTTCAGTATGGAAATACATATCACAAGCAAAGGTAGTACCTGTAGATATTAATTCTGCTGCTGCTGCACGGGTACCAATTTCAACAAATTCTGGTGTAAGGAACTTTTCTGCAGGAAATATTGATTTTTCTAACCACTCCATTAATGGAAGCCCTTCTCCCATTCCTCTGTTTAGAACCATAGGCAGGTGTGTGTGCCAATTCTGGAATGAACGAGTAATTAGGCGCATTGAACCATCAATCACTTCTATGACATCTTCATCTCCATTACTTTGAGAAAAACTACCATCTTCATGAAGTAAAAAATTACCATATTTGACTATGCCGTCGTGATCTATTAATCGAGTATTTTCCACTCTTCTAACACCAACCTCAGATAAGCCCATGATTCATCCAAGAGGTCATTTACCGTCAATCTTTGGTTTAAAGAAAGTAACAATTAGTGAAATGATAACATGGTAGTCCATACATATTTATCTTAAGTATACTAGAGAGAATTATGGGTGGCTTTGGAGAGATCGGTTTCTCTGGCAAGTTACGCCCCTCACAATTAGCTTCTTCTGATATAATTCGTAAACAATTAGAAGCAGGTGAAAAAAATCTGCATATTGTAGCACCTCCGGGTTCGGGTAAGACAGTTCTTGGCTTGTATACATGGTCAGATCTTGTAAGATTGCCAACTCTTGTTTTAAGTCCTAACTCTGCAATTCAAGCACAGTGGGTTGCTAGAGCTAAAGAATTATTCAATTTGGACGGTAAGGAAGAACAAATTCTTACAAATACAAATTCTCCAGGACTGCTAACTTCTCTAACATATCAATCAGTTACTCTTCCGAAACGAGCAGATGAAAATCTAGATGCGGCTGCTATGGAAATATGGATAAACAAACTAATTTCAGAAAATGAAGCAGATAATGTGGAAACTGCCAGAGCTTGGATAAAAGACTTAGAAGATAATAATAAGGATTATTTTACTGAAAGATTCAGTTCTTATCGGAAACAAGTTAGAGATGATTTTGCTAGTCATGGAAATGCATTATGGGTATTGCATGAATCTTCAAAAAAGAATCTAGAGAACCTTGCAAAAACTGGAATTGGGATGATTATTCTTGATGAATGCCATCATCTACTTGGGCACTGGGGGAGAGTCCTAAGTGAAATAAGAGAGTATTTTGGAAATCCAATTGTTTTGGGGCTTACAGCTACTCCTCCAGATATAGGGGCTGTGAGTATTGATGATGGTGAAAGATACAAAGAATTTTTTGGAGAAGTCGATTATGAAGTACCTGTTCCTGCATTGGTTAGAGATTCTAATTTGTCTCCTTATCAAGACCTGGCTTATTTTGTAAGACCAAATCCTGAAGAGTTACTATATATCGCTAATGTTGATAAAGAATTTGAAGAATTAATTGAAGAAATTAGTAATGGCCCTGAAGACACTAGTAACCGTACACCAAAATTAGATATTTGGTTAACTGAGGTGTTGAGTAAATTATTACTTCCGAGTGGCCCGGTAAAAAATTGGACTGCTTTTGTTAAAAGGGATGAAAACTTGGCTAATTCTGCTAGACTTTATCTCCTTTACAAAGAAATAGAATTGCCGGAAGATGTACCATACCCTGAACAAAAATTAATCGATATGGATTTAACAAAAAACCAGGTTATGATTACTTTATTGGACCGTTATATTAGGCACGGCCTTCTTCGTTCAAGAAATAAGAAAGACCATGAATTAGCAGAAGTAGCTATTCAAAGATTAAGGATGTTAGGACATCAAATTACTGAAACCGGCATGAGACCATGTGCGTCACCTGTTGGACGTGTAATGGCATATGCGTCTGCAAAATATGATGCTTTAAGAGAAGTCTTAACTGCAGAAATGCAAGCTCTGGGATCCGACATTAGGGCAGTAATTGTTACCGACTTTGAGAAAACTTCTGCTACAGCTCTAGTTGAGGGAGTATTGGATAAAAATGCAGGAGGGGCTATTGCAGCATTTCGTGCACTTCTGATGGATGAGGCAACGGATAGGCTTAACCCTGTTCTGATGACTGGCTCTACCGTATTAGTAGATGATGATCTGTGTAAAATAATAATACCTAAATTTGAAGAATGGATTAAAGAAAATGATTTAGATATAAAAATCGAATATTCCGAAAAAGAAGGTTATAATGAAATTAGAGGACGAGGGAGTCAATGGAAGCCTAGATACTATACTGAAATGATTACTGAATTATTTCAAGAAGGAGTGACAAAATGCCTAGTAGGGACCAGAGGACTACTTGGAGAAGGTTGGGATGCTAGCAGAATTAATGTTCTAATTGATCTGACAACAGTAACAACCAGTATGAGTATTAATCAATTGAGAGGACGGTCATTTAGACTTGATAAAAAGAATCCTAAAAAGGTGGCAAATAATTGGGATATTGTATGCTTAGCAGAAGAATTCAGCAAAGGATTTGATGATTATCATCGTTTTAAGAGAAAACATTCGAGACTTTATGGAGTGTGTGATGATGGTGCGATTGAGAAGGGAGTAGGGCATGTACATGCGGCATTCACTGAAGCGAGGCCCGAGGGAATCTCTGAAACTTTGGATGTCTTCAATGATGAAATGATTCGTAGAGCCAGAAATAGGGAAAGAACAAGAGAACTATGGAGAATTGGTGAACCATTTAATGCGGAGCCAAAAGAAGCAATAGAAATGAAAATGAAACAAGGTTTTTCAGGTGGATGGCCCATATTAAGTACTGCATTTCAAAGACCTGAGTGGAATGATGAATCATTAGTACTTGCAATAGCAACGGCTGTTTCTGGTGCATTGAGAGAAACTGGAAATTTGAACACAAATCCTACTATTGCATCAGGAGATAGAGGAGGAGGTTGGATGAGGGCATACCTTGAAGACGCTTCAGAAGAAGATTCGAAAATATTTACAGAAGCCATGGAACAAGTACTAGGGCCACTAGATAATCCAAGATATATGATCCCAAGACAAGTAAAGATAATTAGTGATACTTGGGTTAGTAAATTACTTCCTGAAGTAATTGCAAAATATTTTAGAACAAAGAAAAAAAGGCTCGTAATGTTCCATTCTGTACCCAAGAAGTTAGCTCAAAATAAAGAAGATGCTGCAATCTTTCAAAAATATTGGAATTTTGAAGTTAGTCCGGGAGAAGTAGTATATGGTTACAGTAAAGATGGTAGAGAACAGGTGCGTTGGGCAGTACAACAGAACCTTTCACCAAGAGGCGATTTTCATAGTAAAAGTGTATTTACTTAATTTGGGATTCACAGTATTTGCAGTCAATTCCTGTTCCTTTATGCGCATCACAATATCTTTTCCTACAGGTAAAACATCTAAAGTCAAAAGCACTAACCTCCTTAGTACAATCTACTTCGCCACAAATGTCTATACTTTTAGGAATCGGAACTGAGGACTTAGGGGTTGTAGAATTATCATTGGATTCTACATTCCACCAATTTACTTCTTCTGATTTATTCGTAGATTCTGAACTGGAACCTAACTTCAATGTATTAATTACATAAGGATGATTGAAAAAATTCTTTGAATGATTTGGATGAACTACCCATATTATATCATTGAGTTTTTTTATGCCTTCATCAACAGATGATATAGGCCCTATTTTAGCGATTAAATGATTATAATCTCTTTCCATATTTTTGGTTAATTTACGTTGGGGGTCTCTACGAGGATATTCAGGGTACCGCCTTCGACGAAAATTTGGACCACGATTAGGACGAGACTGATGGCCATAACGAGCTTTAGGATTTGGAGCTGTTGCGGTATGGATAGCTTTTCTGATTTTATCAAAAAAACCCATTTTCAAGCCTCCTTTGTTATTTTGGTCATGGCGCTGTCCCGGCGCCATGACCTATGGGTTCTGGTTAAGGTTAGATGCGTAGCATCACTAGTCACTGCCGTAAGGCTCCTCCTTTGGGACAAAACGTCGACAATAAACAAGGAAATAAACTCAACGCCGGATTACAACTCTTATTGGCACTTTATCGCTGCCTGAAATCTCTCCTGGATGCTCCCGGATAGGTAGGCCCAAACGAGAACATGCCTCAAGATGAGGTGCTGACCAAGGGTGTAAACATCCCTCTGCAAACTCGTATCCAAGAACTGCAACTGGTTCAATCTCACCCTCCCAATCTTCTCCAACCAATCTTCCTGAAATTCTGGTCCAACTATGATCCATGTGACGTGTTTCATAAACAAGATTTTTGAAATCCTTTTGAGTAAAATTGCTAAGTAAGAAGTCTCTAGGAATTGCTCTTGGAATAATTGCTAAAACCCTCTCATGATCATGAAAATAAGCAATTGGGCCTAATTTCAGTTCACAAAATAACTCTTGTGATTTCTCTATAGATGTACGAATATCTCCCCATTTCCTAGGTAACCATGATACAAAAGCAGAACGATCTTTTGTACCAGAAACATGGCTACTTAATTCTAAACTAGTATGTTGTGGGTGATGTACAACTTTATTTTTCATTAATTTAAAATTCGTTTGAGGAAAAGAGATTTTAGGAATTCTAATTGGTGGTCTTTTAGGAATTTTAATTGCGGATTTGTGTCTAGGAATCTTATTTATCCATTCTTTCACAGATAATTCAATCCATTCCTCCCTAAGAATTGTACAAATCCATCCAGTCTTACCATGAACAGTTCCAGGTAAACGAATGATACGTCTAGTGTCTGCTGTTACAACCTTATCAACAGGATGTCCGGCTTCAATCACTTGATCCAAAAGTCGCTTACGTTGAGATTTTACTTTCTCTTCTCTTATTACAGGGTCTGGTTCTGAAAATGGAGCTCTATTTGGGTCGTCTGCAATAATATGAAAGCCTTTACTTCCTGAAAATGTGATATGCCTAATTTTGATATCAGTATTAGCAACTAACCAGTTTCTTAGTTCCAAAGTCGCCTTTCTTGCTTCTTCTAGACGAATAAGGCAAAATGGCCTAATATCAATATCAAAAACTACAAAATGATCTAAAAGTATTGGCGAAGGTCTTTTTTTATCTTTGATTCGAGGAAGATTTACAGGATTAAGCCATGAAGATGTTGAAACATAAACATCTGTAGGCATTGAGTTAGAAAATAATTCAATTAATTTCTTTGAAGAAGATATCCGTCTGTCTGATGTGACCCAAGGACCCTTTAATGACTTCCATCGAAACTGATGCATGGAGGATTTATTGAGCCAAGAAATGTCTATCTCGTTATCATTATAGTAAGAAGAAAGTTCTTCATCGGACCATTTGATAACACTACTCACGTTGCTAGGGACAAGTATATGGTCTTTGATTAATTGCTTATTTTTACAGATGTTAGTTTAAAATCTTGAAATACAAAATTAATCAAGGATGGAAAAAGAAAGCTAAACCAAGGACTGTATATGTTGATAGTAACATCAATCCTTCCAACCAATTTGACTTACCATCAGCCGCAATCAGGTTAGCAATTGATACCGCAAGGAATACAGCAATTGTTTCAAGAAGTCCAAATTCAAAAGTCAATGGCACTCCTAAAATCCAAGCAACAATTATCATCAAAGGTGCTACGAATACAGCAATTTGAGTAGATGAACCGATGGATATTGCAAATGATAAATCCATCTTATTTTTTGCAGCTACGGATACAGCAGTAAAATGTTCTGCAGCATTACCAAACAAAGGAAGAAGGATTACTCCAATGAAAATATATGGAAGATGATATTGCTCAGCAGCGGATTCCACAGAATGAACCAATACTTCGGCCATCCATGAAACTAGTATTGTGGCTAAGATTAGTAAAAATATAGCGTCTTTTTGATCCATTTCTGGCTCTTCATGATGCACGTTTTCAGTGGCGAATAAATGAGAATGGGTCTTCAATTGGAATAAAAGAAATAATCCATATATTGCTAAAAGAATTATTGCAGCAGCATGAGATAACTTTTCCACACCATCATCGCCGGCAGTTCCTTCAACTGTAAAATTGAATACTGTAGGAATTATCAGTACTATTACTGCAAGTAATAATAATGAACTATTGGAGCTGACTTGTGTTTCTGAAAAACTCTGCTCTGAGTGGTGCATACCGCCCCAAACAAATGAAAGTCCCATTACCAGTAATAAATTACCGAGAATACTACCAATAAGACTTGCTTGGACTAAATGAATCATGTTTGCTGCTGTTTCAGGAGATGTAGTAGTGGAGGCAGCATAAAGTGCTAATAATGCAAGAATCATTTCAGCAGCATTACCAAAAGTTGCATTTAACAAACCTCCAACAGATTCTGAGGTCCTTAATGCAATTTCTTCAGTAGCTTTGCCCATAAGAAAAGCTAGTGGCATTATAGCAATCATTGAAGTTATGAAAGAAATATTTGGGTCATGAGCAATATAATTGAAGTAAACGGTTAGGGGAACAGCAATTAATAAAATATTCAATTTACTTACTCTAGGATCAAAGGCTTTGGCGATGCTCGTAAGGTTAACCATCATACCTCGCGAGAGAACTAATGAAGTCAATGTTACGCCTGCAAAAGGGAGGATTCATTCGTTAAAGCAATTCCCAACAAATATGCGAGGAGGTTGTAGGGTAGCACTTAGCGGCACACCAGGAACAGGTAAAACTACAGTTTCAACAATACTGAAGAGTGAGGGATTCACGGTATTGTCTTTAGAAAAAATAGCAGAAAAACATGGTTGTTTAGGAGATCTTGATATTTCAGATGATTCCAAAGAAATAGATATAGAATTACTAATCTCAAAATTAAAAGATGAGTGGAATAATACGCCCGAGAATATTACTATAATTGATGGGCATCTTTCACATTTATTGCCCTGTGATCAAACAATAATTCTACGTTGTAAGCCAGACATATTAGAAGCAAGACTCGAAAAAAGAGGTTATTCGAAAGAAAAAATACAAGGAAATGTTGAGTGGGAATTAATTGGTGGCCCATGGAATGACAATGAAGAGGATAATAATTGGTTCGAGTTAGATACCACGGAGCAAAATCAAAATACCATTAAAGAGCGAATTATTGAATGGATAGCAGATGACTTCAAACCAACTGCTGTTAACACAGATATAGACTGGATTGCAACAATGGAGGAGTAATATGTTAGAAAAAATGAGAGAAAAATGGACAAAAGCGATACAGCCAATTGTAATTAAATTGGGAGATTTAGATCCTTCGGTTTTAACTTGGACTTCTTTGTTAGTATCAATAATAGGATTCTATATGTTAACTATTGCAGAGATGAATACTAATGGTTCGATAATGATAATAGTAGCAGTAATACTAGTTCTAGTTGCAGGAGTTCTAGATGCACTTGATGGGGCCTTGGCAAGACATCAAGGTACAGATGGACCATATGGAGATTTTTTGGATCATACAATTGATAGGATTGTAGATGTTGGCTTACTAATTGCTATAGGAATGAATGCCGCTTTTGTAAGTAATATGAATGCAGGTCTTGCAGCAGGATTACTGACTCTATTAGGATCATATATGGGAACACAAGCTCAATCTGTTGGATTGGATAGAATATATGGAGGATTTTCTCGAGCTGACCGTATGATTATTACACTTCTAGGATTGTTAATGGCTGCTATACAAGCTTATACCGGAGGAGCAGGTATTGATGTTACTAGTTACCATGAATACTTACAGTATATTTTACTAGGTAACGATGAGTTAAATGGAATGACTGGAGCATTAGCAATCTCTGCTTGGGGTGGAATTTATACATTTATTGTAAGATTTAATAGTACAAGAAGTCAGTTGTTAGAATTATGATTCGTAATTTGTATTATCTAACAAAATAGGAACTATACTCATTAAAATAAGGGTAATGGTTATCCTCTGTACAATCCGCCTGAGGCTCGTGAAGAGTATCATCGACCGTGTTTTGGAACTTCAAGAAGATGAAGGAATACCTTCTGCACCTGTAGATACTGAGAGTGATTCAGAGCTTGTTAAACTACTATCATCATTACAACCAAGGATACGAGTTTTTGGTTGTGGTGGTTGTGGATCTAATACGGTGGCAAGATTGGAACAAGAAGGATTATTCGATGATACTTATGTAAGGGGAATGGCAATCAATACAGATGCCCAACATCTACTTAGAGTAGGTGTGGAAAATAAAGTTCTAATCGGTAGAACTGCTCGTGGAAGAGGAGCTGGCGGTGATCCCGAAAAAGGAGAGCAGGCGGCTTATGAATCGGAAATCTCTCTAAAAAAGGAAGTAGATGATTGTGATTTAGCATTCATAACAGCAGGATTAGGTGGAGGGACAGGAACTGGTTCGGCTCATGTAGTTGCTAGACTAGCAAAAACTGCAGGTGCACTAACTATAGCAGTTGTATCATATCCATTTCTTTCAGAAGGAGCTCTGAGGAGGCAAAATGCAGAATGGGGCCTTGAAAGATTGAGAGAAGTTTGTGACACTGTAGTAGTATTGCCCAATGAAAGATTGTTAGAAGTTGAAGGGGTAAGAGATCTACCGCTAGATGCTGCTTTCAGAGTAGCTGATGAATTACTTATGAGATCAATTTCAGGAGTTTCTGAAATGATTGCAAAGGAAGGCATAGTAAATCTTGATTTCCAAGATTTACGCTCTGTAATGGAAAATGGAGGAGGAGTGGCTATGATTGGTCTAGGAGAAGCTAATGGTCCCGATCGGGCAGAAAAGGCAACTGAAGAGGCTCTTCATTCTCCATTATTAGATATTGACATCTCAGATGCCAGAGGTGCTCTGATTAACGTAGTTGGCGGCCCAGGTCTATCTTTAGGAGATACTGAGAAATGTGCAAAAATTATACGCGATAGAATCAATCCTTATGCCAGAATAATTCTAGGTGCAACCACAGATCAAGAAATGGGTGATGAAATACGTGTACTGCTAGTATTAACTGGAGTGAAATCTGAACAAATTCATGGTGCGGCTTTGCATACTCAAATGCGGAATTTAAAAACAAGAACTGTAGAATTTATTAATTAATATTAACCAAACTTACCCAAGATAAATTCCAATGGGTCTCCCGACGTGCTTAAATGAGGTCGGTCGGTCGCCGAGGCACTTTAGAGGGAAAGGCATGGCTGTAGAGAACTCAAACGTTAGTGTAGTCGAGGAGAAAGTCCAAGACTGGCAAGATGAGATTGAAAGCCGTGTTCGTGGCCTTCAGACCGGTTCTTATGCAAGAATTTTGAAGATGGCTAGGAAACCTTCCAAAGAAGAGTTTCGTCAAACAGTAATTGTTTGTGGAATAGGAATGTTTGTACTTGGAGGAATTGGATTTCTTATGCTTTATTTGATGGATAATCTACTTCCTTCATTCTTTGATTGGTTGACGAAATAAATAGAGAGTGATTTTTATGTCTGACGCATTTACAGTATTTATCCGCCATGAAGAAAAAGTTCTACTTATGCAAAGGGCGGACGAAGTTTCTGATTTACCTGGTGCTTGGGATGGAGTCTATGGCTATGGAGATCATAACGACTTAGATGCTGTAGTTTCAAGAATTGTCGAATCAACTGGGATTGCGGCTGACAAATTACAACATGTAAGAACAGGGAAATCTAGGGGAATTGCAATGGGTAATTCACTACTAGAAGTTACTCCTATTTTATTTATTTCGGAAAGTAATAATGTTACTCCTAAAACCTTGTACAAAAACTCAGAATGGGTAGATCCAGGTATGATTGGTAAGAAAGAATACTCCACTCCAAGTCTTAGAGACATGTATGGTGATGTCGCCTCTTTCCTGTATATTCTTAAAACCAGTATTGGACAAGAACAAAATGTTGCAAAAGAGATTCAAGCAAGACTCTCTGGAAGTGGTTCACTAATGGATATTCAAGATGAGATATACGGTGTATTGAGCCCTAACTACATGAAAGGATATATTTTTGTTGAAGCTTCTGCATTCCATCATGTTGAGAAACTAATTGGTAGGGCTGGAGTTTCAACCACCCCTATAAAAAATTGTAGAAAGGTTTTGGATGGTGAGTCTCCTCTTGAAGATGTTCTTCCATACTTAGAGCCAAAGGCAGCTACTACAGGAATCGAAGAAGGTTGTATCGTGGAAATTCATGGTGGAGCATTCAGAGGTCAATCAGCACGTGTTATTCGTGTTACTGAGTCAAAAGAAGAAGTTACTGTTGAGTTATTCGAAGCTGCAGTTCCTGTAGCATTAACAGTTAGAGCTGACCAAGTAAGAGTTACACAACGTGTAGAATAATCAAACATAGGAGATCAAAGACCAACGCAACACGCTCAAATAGTGAAGGTAGGTCGGCGAGACACAATTAAAGGAGGTCATACACATGTCAGCGCGTAATGAAACACCACACAAAGTTGTTCAAGCGTTAGGTAAAAAGAAGTGTAATGGTTCTTGGGAGGAGGCATCTGAAAATTTGACTATGGATCAAATTAAGAAAATTGCTACTGAACAAGAAGATCGACTAACAGGTGCGAATCTGTATGCAAGATGCCGTGAGGTTATGGGAACTTGTGTTGCAATGAGAGTAAATGTAGAAGGTTATGCACCTAAAGAAGCACTCGATAGAATGAGTAAGGGGGAATTCAGCGAACACTTTAGCTGAGTTATCACGAATTGTGGGAGAGGGAAACCTCGCTGACCACGGAGGTGAAAAAAATGCAAGAAAATATCCAGAACGCTATTCAACAAGCAATAGAGAATGCCCCTGAACGTAAGTTCGTAGAATCCTTTGAGATGGCAATCACACTCAAAGATGTCGATTTGAAGAATCCTGTAAATCGTATTCAAGAAGAAGTTCGTTTACCCTCCGGAAGAGGGAAGGAGGTGCGTATAGCAATGTTTGCAGGTAGTGAAATGGCAACTAAAGCACGCGCTGCTGGCATCAGCGTAATTGACCCTGCAACTATCGAAGACCTAGGTGGAAACAGACAACAAGCTCGTAAAATGGCTAAACAATATGATTTCTTCTTATCAGAAATCCCACATATGGGGACTGTTGGAAGATATCTCGGTGTAGTTCTAGGTCCTCGTGGTAAAATGCCTCGGCCAGTTCCTCCAACTCTAGACCCTGCAATGATTGCTAATGGTCTACAGAGTACAACAATAGTAAGATCAAGAGATAAAGTAACTTTTCACACAGCATTTGGTTCCCGGGAACAAGGTATGGATGAATTAACTGCTAATGCTATGGCAATTTGGACTAGAGTGACTAGTAAGTTAGAGCGTGGTGCAGGAAATATTCGTTCTTGTTATGTTAAAACTTCAATGGGGCCATCGATAAAGGTAGAGGTGGTTGAATGATTATTCCTAAGATTGCCCCGTGGAAAAAGGATCGAGTTCAAGAGTTGACAGATGTTTTAAATTCTGATGGAGTTGTTGGGATTGTTGATGTTGGCGGAGTTCCTGCTGGAAACATGTTAGACATGAGAAGTAATCTAAGAGATTCAATGAAAATTACTATGGCTAAGAAAACATTGATTAGATTAGCATGGGAAAATTCTGGAAGAAATAGTGAAGAGTTAGAAACTCTGATGGAAAGCGCTGTTCAACCTTGTATCGTTCAATCTGATAAATTAAATCCCTTCGAATTATTCTTAGAACTAGAAAAAACACGTCAAGGACGTGCTGCTAAGGAAGGAGAACTAGCTCCGAGCGATATTATTGTTGAAAAGGGTCCAACTTCATTTGGTCCAGGACCAATCGTTGGAGAATTCAACGCTGTCGGTATTCCTGCAAAAATCGATAAAGGTAAAGTTGCAATTCAAAAAACTACTACAGTTGTTGAGAAAGGACAACCTATTTCCGGTGACTTAGGAATAATGCTAGCAAAATTAGATATTAATCCTATAGAAATTGGAATTATTCTAACTGGTGCAATAGAAGATGGTTTCTTCTTCCCTGCATCTGCATTGAATATTGATTTAGATCAAACACGTACAGATATTATTACAGCAACATCAGGGGCATTCAACCTTGCATGCAACGTGTGTTGGTTCTCTGAACAAACAATGCCAACACTGCTTTCGAAAGCAAGTGGAGAGGCACTTTCAGTTGCTGTTGAGGCAGGAGTTGCAAATGAAACAACCTCGCCTCTATTCATTTCACGTGCTAATGCACGTGCTTTGGCCCTAGCAGGTCAATTAGATTCCTCAGCACTAGACGAAGAATTGTCAGCAGCACTTGGTGCTGCTGCTTCGGCGGCTAGTGAATCGGTTGTTGCAGCCTCTAATGCAACCGAAGAAGTAGCTGAGGCTACTGAAGAGGAAGAAGAGGAAGAGGAGACACAGGAGTTCGGTGGACTTGGTGATCTCTTCGGCTAAATAAAAAAAGGTGAAATAAAATGGAATATGTATATGCTGCAATGTTACTGCACTCTGCGGAAAAGGAAATTGATGATAAGGCTGTCACAGCGGTTCTAACTGCTGCTGGCGTAGATGTTGATGGTGCTCGAGTTAAGGCTCTTGTTTCATCACTAGGGTCTGTTGACATCGGTGAAGCAATGGCTACTGCTGTTGCTGCTCCTGTTGCTGCTGCACCAGCAGCTGCTGGTGGCGGTTCATCCGCTGCTGAAGCGGCTACTGCTGAAGCAGCAGCTGAAGAAGAGGAAGAAGACGACGGTGCGGGCTTTGAAGGGCTCGGATCACTCTTCGGATAAGACTGTAAACAAAGCAAAGAAAAATTGTACTTCGGTTTCGAAGTTGTTTGTGCGGATGCCTGACTCTAGAAAATGAGGATATTAATTTCACCTATTATATTCTCTTCTAGTATCTACCAGAGATTTACGTAAATTATCAAAAAATATAGATTAATTGCATTATTTCTTAGCATGAATACTAATTATATCGCCATTTTGAATTTCATATTCGGCACCGATTACTCTGCCGCTTTTCGCATCTGTGGCTCTAATGAAACCGTCACCAAGGTCAGAATGAACAGCATATGCTAATCCTTTAGCAGTGGTTCCTTCTGGAACTAAAATAGCATCAGGAAGAATATTTCCCTCTCCATCAACCCAATGAGAATCATCTTGAACTGGATAAGCAACACTTCTATTCAATCGATCAAAAACAACTGAAGAAAGTAAACCTAGTAATCCTCCTCCGGGCAAATCAGAAAGTGTTTGAGAAATATGAGTCAGTGCATTCCGTTGTTCGGTAGATAAATTCTTTTCACCTGTATCAGTAATAGAAAAATTAGATGTCTCTGGACTTAAATCAATTAGTCCTGCCTTAGATGCTCTACGTAGAGCTAATTCTGCTTCTGCACTTGTCAAAATTAATTTTCCACCTTGAGATTCTACAATTGATGATAGTTCTAGTTCTGAATTTTTATTCTTATCGGCTTTATTTGCTGCTACAGATATCGGAAAAAGTAGTGCTCGAATTGTGCCTGCCATTGTCATTAATTCATCATTCCCCCAAGACCAAGGGACGCCTGATTCTGGATGTTTATCATTTACTGATGATATTGCCGCATTAACATGGTAATCAGTAGCTCCTATTCCAGATAATTGTTCAATAAGAAATTTGGAAAGTGCTTTTTCCCCTTCTGATTGAACTCTTCTAGCGCCTCTAGACCAACTGGATTGAATAATACCTACAATCCAAGCATCGATTTCATTCAAAAGAAAATTATATTCTTCAATAGGCTTGGAACCTCCTTCTCCGACTGGATTACCTTCTATATCTGTTGATCCGGAAATATCTATTACCTGAATTAGAGCATCACAACGTGCTAAATCAGAAAGAAATTGGTTTCCTCTTCCACGACCTTCATGAGCACCTGGAACTAGTCCAGCAACATCAACTAAAGTGACTGGAACTAATCTTTGGTACCCTCTACAAGAACCTGATTTGGGAGTACAAATACTCCCTCTACGAGGATCGTTATCATCAACAATAGACATTCTCCCTTGCTCTTCTTTTTTCTTACGTAGAATCTTACAGGCACAACTTTCTCTCAATGGTAACCAAGCAATACCAACGTTTGGTTCAATCGTAGTAAATGGATAATTAGCTATTTCTACCGGAGTTTCTGTTAGTGCAGAAAAGGTTGTTGATTTACCAACATTAGGTTTACCAACAAGTCCAATACGCATATATTTACATCCATATTAAAGTAAAAAAATATTCATTATTAGAATACATAATTATCTTTTTCTCTACATTAATTACCTTGTTCAGACATGTACTTATCTATATCTGTATCATCTGCTGGTCGCCATGTCCATTTGCCCTCTTTCTTATAGCGAACATAGAGTTTAGTAGGCGGTATAGAAGATTCTGATAATTGTTCAAGTGATGTAGCGCTTCCTTTTCCATTATCTTCTTCGGTAGGATATACTTCAGTATCAAGACTAGCTCCACTAGCAAGAATCCTACGAACAGACATAGGAGATACAAGAAAGTATGATTCAACGGAGATAGATGAAGATTTTACTGATTTCTGCGAAACGATTTCGCCTCTGAACATTCCAGTCACCATATTCAATGAATGGAAGATAGATCCTATTACTACACCATAGAACATTACTGATCCTACCTTACGTAGTTCCTCAGAAAGATCACTCGGATCTTCAACCATCATCTCCACTAGAGCCATGTCCATGAAGTCCGCAATCATTGTAATTGATAGCCCAAATATTGCCCCACCAGTCATCATTAGGTAACCCCATCTTGCCCTACTATTCGAGAACAAATGCCTACCAGTTAGTTCTGGATAAAGGCTGAGAGCGGCCCCAAGAGAAAGTGGAACTATGATTAACCAAAGTGACATGAGGGAAAGTGAATCAGCTATGCCTACTAATTCCGAAGTACCACTGACCGTATCGGTCTGAACAAAAAGTGAGCCGATTGCAATAGGAACAATTAACCATGCGCCTAAGTTAAGTTCGGCGTTTCCAGGATAATTAGGGGAATCTACGAAAACATCTGATCCTCTCATTGTAACTAACATATTACTAGCAAATGCAAATATCGGTATGAAAGCTAAAGCCATCAAGAAACTCGCAGCCAACATATCCTGATTTGAAAAAGCAACAACATTATTGTCTGCCAATGGTCCAAAAACATCCATCACCATTTGACCATGATTATCGCCAAATGGATTAATTGTTAGAATACTACCAAATAATGTAACACCAACTAATGACTTAGACCAAAGTGGGTTACCTGATGCAATAGATGATGCGTAAAGAGCAACTCCAGTTACTCCAGCGAAAAAGAATGCCCCTCCAAACAAATGATATGATAACCACTGGCCAACGCTATCATCTACAGCGCCAGAAATAATCGAAATAACACTCAACAGAGGATTGCTTAGTAATGCAATCAATATTAACCATCCAGGAAGTGCCATTGATTTTGTTCTATTTGCAACTGTCAATAATTGGTTGAGAATAACTGCGAATAATGCAATAGCATTTATTGCAGTTCCTATGGGTATTATCTCAATACCAAAAATAATATTATTTTGAGAACCTATTACTAAAACTAATACAGAAATTGTCCAGACAAATGAAACTAAATTGGCATTAGTCTCACTTGCTAATTCAGTTCCTGCTAGTTTTGGTATGATGTGGAAGCCAGAACCTATTACTAACATAGAAACTGAACCATACAATGTGGCATAAACTCCAGCCGATGCTAACTCATCAGCATTGGCAACAAATCCCCATGAAGCAAGAGAGTGGAGTGCATTCGGATCATGGGTTAACCACATACTGATAAACGTAAATGTAGAGGCTAATATTAGCCATAGTGTACCTTGAAATATCCAAGACCTGGCTCCAGAGCCAGGACGTCCCTCTACTAAATCGGAACCTGGACCTAAAGCTTTCTCAAGCATGAAAAAGACTGTGCCTTTCACCACATCAGAAAATATCCATAAACCTCTCTGAATCAAAAAGAAAACAAAAAATAATGAAATCCAGAAATAAAACATTGTTGTTAATACTGTATCCATAATAATCACCTCACTCGCTAGTTGCCTCTAATAATAAACGACCTATAATAGCAAATACACCAATCATTATACCTAGAATAAAGAACCAAATCCCAGAGTCAAACACTCCACTAAAAACAGGGACTAAATCGGAAATTACTGGTAAATCCTGTCCCGGATAAAGTATACTATAAAGTAACAAAAAAGAAAGTGAAAAAACAATTCCTACAACAATGAAGACCCATGAACCAGAGGGTTCTTTTTCACCTTGAAGAAATACATCTACTGAATCTGTTGTATTAATTGACATGGCTACACCCCTAGACATCCCGTCAAGGATATTACTACCAACGGAGATTCAGCCTTAAGTATTAGCCGAGAGGATAATTGATTGGGCATTAAGGGGCACGAACTAAGTCTACTCGAGATAAACGTCTATCTCTGCCCTGACCCATAGGAACTGGTAAAGATAAATCATTTTCAATTTCTGTTTTCCAGACCTTTTTGCATTCACAATCAAGACCTTTAAATTCTCTTAAATCTCTCGAAACAGAATACCTTTCTATTGCTGCTACCACTTCAGCATCACATTTCTTACAATTATGTGCACCTCTTAATCGGCCGCCGGCAGTTGGATGGACAATAGTGCGACAATTAGAGTCTATAATTTGATGATGAGTTCTCTCAATCATTTCAACAAGTGACCATAGCCACGGAGGGCGATATTCTCTATTCCTGAATATTCTATCTACGACAGTATTTTTTTGAATGTTCATTGGATTAATAGAAACCTCATCAGAAAGAGGTGCTACTTGTACCAACCATTCTGAAGTTAAATTAAGAGCATCTCCTTCTGACATAAAAGGTGGTTTGAAAAGTAAGTAAGTTTTGACACGTAAACCAGCTTCTCTTAAATTTTCTACAGACTTTCGCCATGTCTTTGTTGAAAATCCTTTGTTGCAATGGAAACGCAGAACAGTATCATCGTATGCTTCTAATCCAATAGCAACAGTGCAACCTGGATGTCTTTCTGCCACCCATGCTAATTTTTCCGGATTACACAAATGTGCTTGAGCCTCAAAAACTAACTCTAATCCTCTTTCATAAGTTTCTCTGAGAACCATTTCTTGCCATTCGGGAGGATTTTCTTGATCTTCAAAAAATGTCCCAGAAGTATATACTTTTACCATTTTACAGCCTTCAAAATCATTGGTTAACCTTTTGGCTTCTTCCCACTGAGCGAATAAATCATTTGCAGTAACATCATCTCTAACATCATTAAAATATCCACAAAATGTACAACCTGATTTCCACCACCATACACAACCTCTAGTTCTCAATATAACTGTGGCAGCGGTACAACTTGTGCCATCCTGTAACATTTCAGGAGTTTTGTAAACAGTCGCAGGTTTGGTCGCATCCCAGGATTCTCTGCGAGAAATTGATTGTGGAGTATTCTCTGGAGCCTTTACTAAATGATGGATTTTGACGGCTTTTTTACCGTCTCCCAGTATCCCAGAAGCCCCCTTCATAACCCCTCGGTTAGTTTCCAACTATTGATACTGCCGTCGCCAAAAACATCTTGTTAAGAGTGCTCTAGGGTCAAATATTGGTGATACATTGAAGGCTTTCACAATTGTACAGAATTTATTGACTGCCTTAGTTATTCCATTTCTGGCATTCATTGTTGGTATTGCTGCCCTACCTGGAGTATATGTTTTCTACAAAATCCTAGAGCTCACGAATACCAATCCTGAATCTTTCTTATCATCTAATATAGATTCAATATCAATTATTTCAGATTTTGCAATAACAGGAATTGCTGCTGGAATGGCAATGATGACTTGGGGAATTAGTTTGGTAATTATTTGTGGAGCACTGGGTGGATTATTTAGGCCAAGACTAGATCCTGGGAGATATCCTCTACAATCATTTGTAACAATTCAGTGGGCGTGGTCAATGATTTTCCATAGAATTGCATTATTCTTTTTGCCATTCTTAGTTCCATCATTTATTGGAAATATTTACTATCGATTATCTGGAGCAACTTTAGGTCAAGGAGTACAGATTAATAGTGCACATCTAAATGATGCTGGCTCAGTAACATTAGGTGACAGAGTAGTGATTGGAGGCAATGCAATAATCAATGCACATCTAACAGAAAGTGGAGAATTAGTAATGTCTCCGGTAGTCATTGGAAATGATGCATTAATTGGGATGGGGTCTGTAATTCAACCAGGATGCACAATAGGTGTCAAGGCTGTTGTTGCATCTAGAGCAGTGGTCCCGAAATGGACTAACATACCTGATGGTGAAGTATGGGCTGGAATACCTGCAAAGTGCATAAAGCGTGCAGATGGTACAAAACCAGAATAAATAATCAATCTTCTGATTCTTCTTCAGGAAGTTCTTCAGACATCTCTTGAGCATGTGCAACTGCTTCCTCTGCTGCATCTAGAGCTTCATCCATTCGAGACTTGAAAGTGTCTTGTTTCTTTGCAAACTCAGCACTCTTCTCAATAGCTGAATCAATCATTTCATATCTGGTCTGTATTGCTTGGTTCAGATTCTCAAATAGTTGCATGTGTTGGACATACCAATCGTCTCTCGCTGTAAGCTCCACTTGAGCTGTTTGTAATGCTTCGTCAAGTTCCTCTGCCACTTCGAAAACGCGACCTAATCTTGCTTTCTCACGGGTATACATTTCTTCTGTTTTTTCCAACTTTGGCTCCAGGTGTTTAATTCTAGTAGAAGATTTTGCTCCTTCCATTTCCATTTCATGGATTCTATTGTCCTTATCAGAGAGAAGAGTCTCCATACCTTCTCTCTCGATTTCTTTATCGATTGCTTCTTTCTCTAAAACATCAATAATTGCATTTTTCTCTTCAAGTTCTTGCTCAACTTTACGATAAGCAACGTATAGTTTCTCTAGTCGATCTGATTCTTCAACTAATCTTTCCTCTAGTTGTTTGATACGATTTTCTGGCGTTATTGAACCGCCTTCATCATTAGTCATTGGATGCCCTCACCTCGTTCGAATCATATCCTTGCTTTAACTTCGGCGGATTCTTTGTCTAAAAATTGCCGATTTCCGTTCTATTTATTGAGATAATGCTGCAATTGTTGCAGATAATACCGCAGTCAATCTTTTCGACGAAGGAATATGTAATTTTTCATCAGGGCCATGTGCGTTATTTCCAGGCCCACCAGTGCCTGTACAGAAGAATTGCGCAGAAGGATATTTTTTCTGCATCATCGCCATAAATGGGATTGTACCCCCTACCCAAGTTGCCATTGGAGGAAATCCACTAATATGCATAGATGCAGAAGAAAGAGCGGCAGCAATTTTTCCATCCATAGCAGGAGCATGGAATCCATCTGCTGCAGCATCAGGAATATATTCAACTTTAGAGCCATAAGGAGGATTTCTCTCTAAGGTTTCTTTCAAAATATGATCGATTTCTTCTGATGGGACTCCTGGAGGGATTCTGAAACTTAATTTGAGATCAGTGTGTGTTCTTAGAACATTCCCAGCAGTCTGAGTTGGAGGCATTCCATCTGCTCCGATGACTGACATTGCAGGCCTCCAATTCATATCAAGAAGAATTTCTGCTGCACCTTCATTTTGAGGCTTTAGAGAATCTACAACAGGAAGTTGGGACCAGAGCTCATCGCCAAGTAAATTTCCAAGTTCTTCGGCTTCTTGTCTAACTTTATCACTAATCTCTACATGCATTTCTGGAATTAAAATTCTTCCAGTATTGGAATCTTCTACTCTATCCAAAAGCATTCTTTGGATTCTAAATGAAGAAGGGATGACTCCTCCTGACATTCCAGAATGAACTCCTTCATTGGAAACCTGAACCGAAAGATTTCCAGCAACTAATCCTCTTAATGCCTCAGTAACCCAGATGTGTTCATAATCTGGCCCTCCACTATCAAGAACAACTATCAAGTCAGGATTACCTAAATCTTTAGTTAATGAATCAAGATATGGAGGTAAATCGTAAGAACCTGATTCTTCACATGTTTCAATTAGGAAATGTGATCGAGGATAGGGGACTCCTTGCTCTTGAAGCATCTTCAGAGCTGTGACGCATACATATCCTCCATATCCATCATCCAAGGCTCCCCGACCATATAACCAAGGTTCTCTGCGTACAGCTTTCAATGGGTGTAATCCTTCAGACCATAAATTAGGCCTAGATGGTTGTTTATCTAGATGTGAATAGAAGATTACTTCTCCAGGACCCGTTCCTTCTACTGTAACTAAAAGCACTGGAGTTCTTTCACCTATACGATGAACTTTGTATTCCATTCCTTCTAATTCTTGATTAACTAACCATTTTGTAAATAACTCAATTGTTGCATCCAGCTCTCCTTTTTCTCTCCAATTGGGTTCGAAGCTTGGGGAAAGTGCTTCTATCTTAATAAAATCAGTCAAACTTGGGATTATTGATTCTTCCCATAACTCATCTGCTCTATTCATTAGTCTATCCAAGTCCACGGACATATGTGCATCTTATGCAGTTCAGTCTTTGAATCTTTAATTCATAGTTCCTGCTTTGAGGGCCCACATATCGGCATTTTACCCTTAGAAAATGGACAATGATTACATGGTCCTGAAGATTCGATTTTAAGAGGCGGATGATTATTAATATCTTCTTCTAAATTAAGTTCAATAGACGCAACCTGTATTAAGATCTCATCTAACTCTTTTTGAGCATTCAAAAATAAATCTTCAGGATATTCAACCAATCTTCCTGTGACCCCGACCCATATTGCAGGGCGTAAAACTCTACGAGGATACGCTTTCTTCTGCTCAATTCTTTCCAATGCTCTGTAATATAGTGCTAACTGCATTCGATGATGATGTAGCATAGCAAACTCTGCTTCACATAATGGTTGGCATGACTCTTTACCAAGAGATTCCAATAACCCATCTGATTGATTAGAAAATAACTTTGAGGCCTCTTCTGTCTTCAAATCGATAGGCCGAATTGCTGGTCCATCGTTACTATCTGTACATAGCACAAGATCAATTAACCCATCCATCAGAACTGATGCTTCATTTATTGATGAGAGTTCATCAGTACCTCTTGGAGTCCAACGACCCCTAGTTAATCCATCAAGTTGAACTTTGAAACTAATATGAAACGGTAATTCTGTTCTCAAACCCTCAACTTTCTCACCATCAATAATCTCGCCAGATACCATTCTTCCTAGTTTACTATTAGATAGTCTATTGGTCATCTCAACTACTGAATCATTCATTTTTAGTGCAATCGATTCATGAGTAAGCAATTCAGAATATATTTTCTGATGAATTTCTGGATCATTGAGGCCATTTGGATTCTTTTTGGTCCAAGAGCTAGGTAGATTTGGGGAACTATCGGACAATTCCCCTGGATTAGGAATGCCAATTTCTACAATACGATGAACTACTGAACCGAAAAGCGCAGGATCAAAATTATTCTTTGATTTGTCCATAATTAATTGTTCAGAACTAGGTATTATTGGATTCGGAGTAAGGCACCCTCTTGTTTCAAACCAATGACGTCTTGAGCATTCAGATAATACAGAAAGACGATGTGGGGCTGTTTTGACCTTGTAATGAGAATCTTGTCTAGCCATTAATGGCTGAATGGAATTATTCTCCATTGAAATCTTGGCCACATTATCTTTCAATGAAAGTTTTTGAAATGGTGTGCGAATCATATCATTTGTTTGATCTTCATCTACATTGAAGCAATCTTCATCATGTAAAACCACCATCCCAGGCAATAAATTACTTCCCAAAAAAGAATTTTGGACCATTGAAAACGGATTAAGATATCTTGCATCTTTTTCTCCTAAATTTCCTATCGAATCTTCATAAGTCCAGATGGACATGTCTTCATTTCTGTTTACTGAACCCTGTCTAAGAGATTCTAACCATATTTGTCCCAATTGAGGAAGAGGACGCGTATAGGACCAAGGAAGTTTTAATCCATTGATGTTATTATCTTGGCTCCATGAAGTTCCTTTAGGAGAACCCACTATTATCAGGCGATTTTTTGCTCTAGTTGCACCGACATAAAATAAACGTCTTGCTTCGGCATCTTTTCGAGACTGATATATCCATTTTGTATGCATCCAAGTTGCAGTTTTAATTTCTTGTTGGTCTGTCCAGGGGATTGGATTTCCTGAAAATAATTCAGGGCTAACCATAGCTCTAGAACGGCTATCAATAGTAAGATTCGTCTGTCTTTTGGAAAATATATCAACTAAAAATACCACACTTGCTTCAAGTCCTTTGGAACCATGAATTGTCATTATTCTGACTGCATCTGATGGAGGAATTGTTACCGCTTCCAAAGATGATGACTCATTTTCTCGGAGTTGTCTAATTTTGTCAGCTATTACTATTGCATCGCCTCCTAACTCAGAACTTAATGAAGAAATTAAATCAATGAATTGTTCAACATCTTGTAATGAAGATTCTTCGGGATAAGTTAGTAATAAGTCAGAAAAATCTAAAGTATCTTCTAATAATTCGTTAACTAATCCCTTTTCTGAAAAATCTATCCAATGGCTAACCAATTCTCTTTGATGAGAATTTATAGCTAATTCTCTCAAACGATATAATAAATTCTCATTCTTTTTTGATTTGCCAATGAAATCTTGTGTTTGCTTATCATTAAAACCAATTAAACAAGATCTTGCAACCCAAACAGCATTATGTGGATTTCTAGGTCTGGCAATAAATTGCAACAAACCATCTAATGTATGTACTGCAGGTCTTTCTAATAATCCGCCTTCTCGATCGGCCTGAAAAGGAATATCAAAATCATTTAGATATCTGATAATAATATCTCTAATGTTTCTTCTTGAAGGTAAAAGTACCATAATTTCACTGGGTGGAACCTTCTCAGAAGTAGGTTGAATATCCCAATCTCCATTTGGAGATAAAACTCGAACCGGTTTACCATCAATAAGATGCTTTATCCTCTTTGCAACCATTAATCCTTGTCTTTCGAGAGAATCGCCAGAGTCAAAAGCGTCTAAATATTCATTCAGATCTGTTGATGGATTTGAAGAAGAATCATTATTCAATGGACATATCCATTCGAGATTCCCAGCAATTTTTTTATTATTAGGAGATGAGATTAATTCCTGAGATTCAGCATAAAAATCACCATTGAATACTCGCCTATGTCTAAGACCGAATACATCATCCCACCATTTATTCATTACATCCAATAAACCTCCATTTGTACGATAATTAATTTTCAATGAGATTAACCCCTCCTTTCTCAGATCAGTTACTTCCTGTTTGCCAGAATCTAATCCATCATAATGGTGAAATGGTATCCAGCCAAGAAGGTCCTGCCCGCCGTCTTCGTAATGTTTTCTCGCATTAGCGATGGTGATTTTATGCGAATTTCTTGGATCTCTACTAAAATCTCGACTTCTCAATTCTCTACCCGACTCAGTCAATTCAGAGATACTATCAAATTCATGATTATTGATGCTCCTAAGTTTCTTAGAATATTCTAAAAATCCTGTTACTTCTGCCTGTCTAAATGCATAGATGCTTTGTTTTATATCGCCGACATAACATATAGTCGGCTGCCATGGAGTATCTGGTACTTTCATCTCATTGTCTTCGAAATGTCTGTCCCCCCATAATCTAGAAAGTAGCTTCCATTGTAATGGAGAATTGTCTTGAGCCTCGTCAATAATAAATGCCCTATATCTTCTTCTAATTTTCTTTAATAGATCGTATCTCCTGATTAAATCATTCTTACTTTGTTTAATATTGTATGCTGCGTCTTTTTCAAGATTCTCAAGAATTGAAATTGCATTAATAATATGATCATCTTTCCACGATTCTTTAGGAGGATTATTCAAAGCAAAAATAACTGACTCGGGATAAAAATCCTCACAGATTCGTGGGCAATTAGCTAATAATAAATCACCTGCCATCCTCTGAATATCATCAAAATCATGTACTTCATTAACCTCTTTTAGTTTCTCTAGTATACCATTGAATCCTTTCATAACAATGCGTAAATCGTCTAAATTTCTAGATTCTTTTTCAATAGTAAAACCATAAACAGTATCAGCATTAACTGTAGGGTGGTTTGCAGATAGATCTCCTTCTAAAGTAAATATAGGGTGTTGCCAATTATTTGGAGTGCAGGGTATTTTCTCTTTACTAATTACCATAGTTAAACGGATAAAATGGAGGAAAATATCTCCCTCATTAGAATGCCATAATTCCCTTAATTCCGTGGTAACTGGCTTAATCACACTGCTGACACTGCCTAAGTTATTTATTCCTCTAGGCCAATTATCTCCATCTTTAGGCAGATTCCCGTAAGGGAATACTGAGGGCTTATCTGATGCTGAATCGTTGAATAAAGATTTTCGAGACACCACACAATTATACACATTACTTAACCAAACTAATTTGTCCCAAATATTTTGTTTGAGTGGTAAAGAAGCAAGGTAATCAAGACAGCCTATACGTGTATAACGACTCCAACCAGAACCTAATTCATTGGGATATTGTTTCACTAAATCACAAAAACTGAAAATTATTCTCTGAGTCTCTTCAATGAAATCATCTAATTGTCTAGGATTTATCGAATGAATAATTCTTTCTAAAATCTTATCTGGAATAATTGTACCATCCAAATCAGTTAATCCTTTTATTGCTTCATCAATAAATATTGAACGTTGTGATAAATTACGAATGACGCCTATTGCCCTATTACGTCCAGCGTAATGGCGTTGAATACGATCTCGTGATTCTAAAACTTCTTTAGGCCCAAAAGTATGATTTATGGGAATTCCTGCATCTACTGCTTCTGAAATACGTGAAGGATGTGAAGATAATCGCCATAGTATGTTTAATGCGGACTCTGTTAACAGAATTCTACCAGAATCAGATATATTTTCCTGAGTCAAAGAGTCTCCAAGAATACCTCTGTAAGGAGATACTAGTTGATTGAAAAAGGAATCGATTGTTCCAATAGGTGCATCATCTAGGAGTGTTAATAACTGTTCATTAAAACCTTCAAATCTTATTCTAGGATCAGTTCGATTTTTACCATCATCACTTGATGGCCCGGGAGATAAATGTGTAAGTCTTTGTCTTAACCTATCTTTCATCTCGTCTGCAGCCTTATTTGTGAAAGTTAGAAGGACGACTTCGCCGGGTAACAAACCCCCCCATTCTCTAAGATTTTGAGTCTCGGATTTACCTGAAACTAACATACCCCCTGCTAATTCAAAAGGTCTTTCAGGCCTAGGCAATATTCTGGTAGCTCTTTGGTCCTCTGATAGATAGTGTTCAATAACTCTATCGATAATTGTACTAGTTTTTCCTGTACCTGCACCTGCATCCACAACTATATGTGAGTCTAAATTGAGAGCCAACAATTGTGCACGATTTAACTTCATTAGAAATCACCTTCCAATTTGACATCACAAAGATTACTAACTGCACAATATTTACAATTAGATTTATCTGGAATGGGATTGATAAATCCTATATTTGCACTATTTGATACATTGAGTGCCACAGAAATTCGGGATGTAAGCCAGGCCCTAAATGGGTCGCTATCCGGAGAACTATCTTCATTCAGAAATCTAAATTGATTATGAGTAATATCAGTTTTAATTCCAAATTTTTGTAAACTTTCGGTTAAAGTATATTTTGACAATTCAACAAAGTGGAATATTTTATGGCCCAATATAGATATTCCAGCACCTATTACTAAATCTCCAGGATGAGCAATCTCCCACGCTCTGGCATAAAGGGCTAATTGGAGCTCTTCGAGAAGTCCTTTGTAATGCCTTTCCTTAACTTTTGTTTTCTCTGTTGTTTTAATATCTCTAATAATTACTAATCTTCGAGGTTTCCAATCCTTCCGATTGTGTGATTCTAGAGGAGCCACTTCTTCATTACCATCTTCATTTATCCAGATATTATTCTCTAGGTCAAATGGAACTAAGTCTACACGATCTATTTGGCCCCGTAAAATAATTGAAGGGACTGATTCTCCATTTGGTAAAGTTAGTTCTCTAGGAAGAGATATCTCGATGCCTTTTGATTTCGAGCCAGGTAATTTTAAAATCCATTCGATAGCAATTGGTGCAACATTTTCTAATAGCAATTCTTCTTTTATCAAACGTCCAATTCTACCAGCTAAAGGCACAGGCTTTTGATCTAAAATCCAATTATCCCATTCTTTAATACTCATTCCAGTCATCATTCTAATCCTATTAGTAGAAACGGCATCACTTTTATTCAACCAAGGAGCAATTTCATTAAGATGCGAAAGGGCATTTTGCATCAAAATCTCAGGATGGATTTTAGATTTAGAAATATTAATTAAGGTTTTATTCGGATTAAAATCTCTAGATATACCTTCTTCAAAATTGAGTGTTTCAAGTAATAAATTATGATGAATCTTATGAAATAAATCTCCGTGAGTGCGGGCATCCAAATCTTCTTTCTGGACCTCCTCTATACCTATATCTAGATCTCTAGTTAACCATCCTGAACGAGGGCATCGTAACCATTTCTCAAGTCTCGTAGGAGACCAAGTACGGAAAATTTGATTCTCTAAAGGAAGGAATCCGTTTCTGGAATCGCTGACTCGTAAGCCAGAAGAATTTGGAGTAAATGGTCGAGGATCAATAGTAAGAGTCTTGATCGGTTTACTTCTATTAGCGTCGATTGTAATACCCGAGACAACAGGCCAACGTTCATTCAATCTAGGGACTTCAAATTGTTTAGGTATTCTACTCAACCACATACTTTCGGTATCAAAACTGAATAATGATTCATGATGACCTGCAGGAAGATAACCATCATTTTCTGCTAAAACGGGCTGTCTTCTTTCTCTGTCTCTTTGTAACAATGGCTCTATTGATATTGTAACGGAATCTGAGTTAATGGGAGATTTTGAAGATTTTTTATTATTACTCAATCTTAAACCATCAATCCTATGAACATGGCGAGGAATTATCGAATAATCGTTTTGTTTAAATTCGAATAAACGTTCACTAAAGTTTTTCGAGATTGACCATTCTCTAATAGGAGTTGATGGAGGATTGGAATCATCCATCTCAGAATCTAAAATAAATACTTTAGATGCACATTTCAAAATATGCTCAAGATTGTGTCTAGCATTACGAATAGGACCATCGGGCCTAAGTAAATTATTTTCATACCTTTCAACATCTCCCATAAAATGCATTTTTGGCACTCCAAGGTCCCAAGAGACTGAAGAGGTATTTGCTAACACTGCTATGTCTGCAGTACATCCAAGTGCCTGATCACAGGATAAGATTCTAACTCTATTCCTACTAAGATTTGAAGAAATGGGTATCTTCATTTTTTGTATTAATGTGGAAATTTCATCTATCCATGCCGGCCCCATTTTGGGATAATTTTGACCAAGAGTGAGTTGTAAGGAACGGAGATTAGATATCTCAGAAGAAAGAGATTGAAGTACTCGTAATGATGTTATTGACTCTTCTACATTTTTCTTTTTAGTCATTTTTTCACTAAGAAGATTAATTGTGAATTGAAGCCATTCATCTCCCTCTCTAGGGATAGGAGGTAGAGGAAGTAACTCTTTTGTAAAAACTCCTTTTTCGGAACAGTCTTCGATAGAACTTCTATCATATCCAGATAATAGAGGATTTAACCACTTTGAAATACAAAGTAACCACCATTGAGTTGATTCTTTTTTAATGTTGTCTTCGTCCCCATTTATACCAAAATCAAAATCCGTGCTAAGACTTCTTAGCCATTGAAATAATGCCCCGGGACCTCCTAGAATATGATTGGTTCTGGCAATTTTAGTCAGTAATTCTGAATCAGGAATTGGCCTTATTCTTTCATCTACAGGATGAATTGGCATTTCTGGAAAAAGTAGCAAGGACTGTTGAAGTGAAAGAGATCTTAATTTATCTAAAGAGAATGCATCATCACTATGAGATAAATTCAGATAAGAATGTATCCAGTGCCCCAGTGAGTTATTTGTGATTATTTGATCCCCCTGAGAAAATGGAAGACCCAAATTCTTCATTCCTCTCCTCCAAATATATTTATTATTCTCGAAATTAGGATCTATTATCAATACTGTATTTTCAGGAGATTCTAATAGAGACTGAGAAACTATGGAATATGTAGCTTCAAATGATTGATTCTCACGATTAAGTAAAACTCTTTCAACATAATTCTGATTATTTCCTAATACTAATTCATGCTTTGGAACCCATTTAGGCAACTTAGATGATTCGGTAATTGCCCATTCGTCTATTAATCTAAGACCGTGTTTACCTAAACGAATATTGCCTATATTCCCTAGTTGATGTATTGGACAATGAATAGAGATTGCTTTCATAAAATCAATATGAGATTTAGGGATTGTAGGTGAATGATTAAGCATAATTATACCATCAACATCAATTAATGAAAATGGGGTATCAGACTGATTCATTATCTCAATTAGACGCTCAGAAATAAAATCATCATGGGTCTGATTGAGTTTAGATTCAAGAGATTTGAGTATTTTTCTGAAGGTTTCAATTCCTGGCCCCTTCCAGTTATTTGCTAAAGACTCTGATGAGAGAAAAGTATGCAACTCACTAAGAGCGGCTGTTTTACCTCTACTCCAATTCATGTCAGGTAGTGGGTTTATTATTGGAAAACCCAACTTTGCAGAAGCTTTCTTACACTCATCATGAAGAATTAATTGGAAAGAAGAACTATGATTTAATTTCTGAGGCATTCTAAAGTCAGACATTATAGAATCCATTAAAGATGATATTGTATGGTGTAAGGTGTTGTCAATAACATATCCTTGATTGCTAATCCGGTCTATTGTCTCTCTTCTAGATTCAGTATTCGGATAAATCACCAAAACCCTTGATTTACCGCCATCAGAATATGACTTACTGTCAGATAACTGAGAAATTAAATGATTTAATAACCATTCAGGAATAGGCCCCGGAGAAACTTCTTCATTAGTAATTCTCATATCATGAACACTCAACGTACCGCCTCCGAACATTATACGTCAATGACGACAGTTATTGAACCCAACGATAAAACAACTTGAATTATGAATTAATTTTCATTTCTAGAATAAAATATTGCAATAAATAATGAGACAAAAACTACTGCACTAGGGAAAGGTAATGCACTCAACAATCCATCATCAGGATTATCGTAATTCCAATCGAATACAAGTACCGCACTTATATCATCTCCATCATATGCCATATTGAAATCTGAAGAAATATTGCCAGCAACTGAAGATAAGAATATTATATCTCTAAGTATATGGTGATAATATTTCTCGCCATTCCCGCCCTCAGGGAAATAGGCTTCATCTTCAATAATGAAGATCATAGGTTCAATAGTATATTTATCGCTCAAAGAAGGTGTTGAGATGTTCCAAGAAAAGTCATTACTTCCAGATAAATTTGTCCAAGATAAAGTCGCAGAAAGTGTTGAAATATCGATTGAGGGGCCTTTATCTAAAGATGTTTGATAATCAATTTCTAAAGATTCTGAAAATTTTGTAGTTCCTGTATGAAGTCTTTCTCCATCAAAAACCTTGGAAGGAGCTATGTTCTCATATTCGTAAGTGGTTGTTAGTCTAGAAGTTGGCCCATACCTATCTATCCATCTTTCATCTGTTTTTTGGGAGCCAAAAGGGTCTTGAGTCTCTGCAAAAAAGCGATGATAATGTATTTTCATCATTGATTCTTCTTCGGATATTGAAAGAGAATCAATTATATTTTGAGTTGTTACACAGTTGATACACCAAGTGGCAGTATATACTTCAATTAGACTTGGCCATTCATCGCCCATCATTGTGTTACTGTTATTTGTAAGATTACTATCTAAAGAAATTGAAACACCCCCTAGAGTCCCTGTATCAGAATATTCTGATATTACCTCATTCCAGGTCTTAAGATTATCAGATTGTGCAGAAGTTTGTTGGGAAGTGGCTAGTAAAAGAAAGGTCACTGTAACAACAAAAAAACGTTTCATAATAACTCGAAACGGTTTTGACACAAAAAGTAGAGGGTTAAGTGCTAATATTTTTGAATGCATCAATGGTTCTGGAAATGTCTTCATCTGTTATATGTAAATGAGTTACTGCACGAACTACATCATCATTGATTGATAAGACATCGATACCCTGATTTCCTAATTCTGAGACTACAGTTGATGCTGACTTGTTCTGACATGTGATATAAGCCATATTTGATTGAACAGAGCTGATATCGACCTCGAAACCGTTCATTGAGTTAACTGATTCTGCAAGTTTAAATGCTCTACTATGATCTTCATGAAGCCTATCGATATTATTTTTCAGAGCATACAATCCTGCTGCTGCTAATATGCCAGATTGCCTCATTCCACCCCCGAATATTTTCCTCCAACGATGTGCTTCAGCGATTGTTTTAGAGTCGCCCACCAACAAAGATCCTACAGGAGAGCCGAGGCCTTTTGAAAGACAAATAGAGATTGTATCGAAATTTTGAACCATTCTATCTGGTCTAATATTACTAGCAACTGTTGCATTAAAAAGACGTGCTCCATCTAAATGTGCTCTGCAATTATTATCGTGAGCAATCTGGCAAATTGAATCTAATACATCAATTGGATACAAAGACCCCCCTCCCATATTTGCTGTATTTTCTACACAAATTAAGGAACAATTTGGATAATGAGATTGACTACCCTCAGATTTTCTGATTGCTGATTTAACATCTTCTGGACTCATAATTCCCTTATCTCCACCTACTAGAGATACTGAACAACCAGCTAGCGAAGCATAACCTCCTCCTTCGTAGAGATAAATGTGAGATTTTTTATGTGTCACAATTTCATCCCCTGGTTTTGTCTGTGATTTTATTGCAATTGCATTTGACATTGTTCCTGAGGGAACAAAAAGGGCTGCTTCTTTACCTAAAATTCTCGCAATATATTCCTGCAATTCATTGACTGTTGAATCGTCACCTAATACATCGTCTCCAACTACTGCAGATGACATTATTTTTCGCATCTCAGATGTTGGCTGAGTCACGGTATCGCTACGAAGGTCAACTCGGTCGCTGGGGTAATGCCTCATGAACTGGCCATGAGGTTATCACATATCAAATAAAGTGAAAATCGTTCTAAATTGAATTAGAATTACTTCTTTTTCATTTTTCTACGCTTCTTACCTGACTTTCTAGCTTTGGGCTTTGAACCCGATTTCATCAAAACACCCATTATCACTAATGCAATTACCACTACTCCACCAATTAAAGCAAATGTAGGTATACCTGAAGCTTCCGAATCAACATCACATGATGATTGGCCTGTCAAAGGTTGTGATTCACCACTAGGACATGCTGTTTGGGTCGCCATTCCAGGAGACGCGACATAATTATTTATTGAGGAAAGAAGACATTCACTTGAACCCATTAATGGTTGATAACTTCCTATATCACAAGGAGTCTCCTCGGTCGCAGATGCAGAATCAACATAGTGGCCTCTAGCAGCAGATATGCAAGAAGATTGGCCGGTTAATGGTTGATATTCGCCTGGTTCACAGCTAATTTGCTGCACCGAAGAAATATCAATTGAATAATGTCCAGCATCTGCTAGAACGCAACCTGATTGCCCTGATTGGCTTTGATAAGAACCTGCTAAACAAGGCGAGGCTGATGTTGCTCCTTCTGAAGAATACTCACCAGGATTTGTAGTTAAGCATTCAGAAGATCCTGTTTGAGGCTGATACTGCCCCGCAGGACAAATTGTCTGCATCGCTTGACCTTCGGAAGGCACATGATATCCGGCATCAGATATTATACAACTCGTAGAACCATTTTGTGGTTGATAAGTTCCTACTAAACAAGGAATCTGAGACGATGCTCCATCTGAAGAGGTATAATGTCCTGGATCCGCATCTAAACATTCAGATTGACCTGTATCAGACTGATAAGTCCCCTCCAAACAATTGATTGATGATGAATATCCTGAATCGGGGACATACGTTCCACTAGAGGATTCTAAACAGAATGTTTGTCCTGAATCAGGTTGATAAAATCCTGCATGGCAAGGACTTTGTTCCGAAGATCCTGCATTTTCTACATAGTGACCAGGATCTGCAGATAAACAATCATCTGATGTTATTGAATTACTATTTGGATTATAGGTGCCCGCTGGACATTCTATCTGAGTGCTTGCACCCTCAAAATCAACATAATGTCCGGGGTCTGTCCAAGCACATACTGAGCTTTCAGTGGCGCCAGGTGATGGATTAAATGTCCCCAAATCACAAGCAGTTTCAAAAGAAGAACCTGAAGTATCCACATAAAAGCCAGGATTTGCTATATCACATGATGAAGAGCCATAATCAGACTGATAAGTCCCTGGAGGACAGGCTTCCTGAGCTATTGCAGAACCACTTTGTACAAAATGACCCAGACTTGCATCAATACAGGAAGATGCGCCAAAATTTGGTTGATAGGTTCCTGGTTCACATCCTATTTGAGTTAAAGAGCCAGAATTTGGAACATAATTTCCTGGAGAACTGGGTATACAAGAGGCCTGACCAGATTGTGGTTGATAATAGCCATTAGTGCACATCATCTGATCTGTAGAATTTAGGTTAGGTACATATCCTGGAGAGGCATCAATACAAGATGAGGCAGAAAAGTTTGGTTGATAGGTTCCACTTGGACAATTTTGTTGTGAAGATGCTGCTAGAGAATTAACAAAATGACCGGGAGAAGCATCATTACAGCTAGATTGTCCTGAATTAGGTTGGTAAGTACCATAATCACATTGAGTCTGAGAATGATATAACGAGTTTGTACTATAATGACCCATGTCTGCATCTACACAAGAACCATCATAATTAGGATCGTAACTACCGTCTGGACAACCATAAGGAAGATTGTCAAGTATTGCAATCATTGAATCTGAATCGATATCCCTCTCAGGTATATGAATTCCACCCAATCCTTGGTAACTTTGAGGGCCAATATTATCGGATGTTAAATTTATGTTGTTTTCATTATAATCTTCCCAAGTCAGATTCCAATTCCCGTCTCCCATCTGTCCTCTGTATGATTGTCCTCGACAAAATACATCCCTATGGCCGTGAGTTGTTATATTGGAATCCGTTTTAATTCCACAAACTGTATCTCCGTTAAGTGAAATTGCTATCACTGATAAATTGTCTTCAATAGTTAATGGAGTCTCCTGTCTTGAGTCATTTGGATCATAGTTTCCAAGTTGCCCCCATTGATTAGCCCCCCAACAATAAGGAATGTTTTCTTCAGAAACTACACAGTTAAGATTGTACGCTGATTCTAGAGAAATCAAAGGAATATTGGAACTCAGATTAATTAAAGCAGGTGTATATGCGTTATCCAGACTCCCGGTTCCAAGTTGTCCTTGGAAATTTCCTCCCCAACATTTTACTATTTGAGTTTCATAAAGAGCACAAGAATGGTCATTACCAGTAGATACAGCAATTACACCACTATCGACATATTGGGGAGTTGGATAATCACCGTTGGCATCGATGCCTATACCTAGCCGACCCAGCCAGCTTGTGCCCCAACAATATAAATCATTATTATCAAGAATTGCACAGGAATGAGACATACCAGTTGAAATTGAGATTATTGAATAATTAGCAGGAAAATTTGAGTCATCGACTAAAACTGGAGTGTATCGTCCGTTGTTAGCATTACAGCCGGTAGGCGTTGGGTTGTTATTATTGGAGTCCCACGCTTGACCCCCCGTACAAATTGTTCCATCGCCCAATTGACCATCATTGTTCCAACCCCAGCATAATCCTTCACCGGTATCAAGAATTGCACAAAAATGCCCTTGATTTGCATCAGATAAAGATACTGCAGTTTTCCCTAAAGGCAGAGAAATTTTAGTAGGAGGATGATTTGTAGCCGAATTACAAGCTGTTACTCCATTATCCAGACAAACATCAGTACCTGTACCCAATTGACCAAACTCACCACCTCCCCAACACCATATTTCACCATTTTCTTTCAAGGAACATGTGGACCAAGCGCCGGCTGAAACCTCAACCATCCCAATAGATAAATTGCCAACAACCCAAGGACCTGCTTTCCCTTCTGGAGTCGCGACAGCATTACCTATTCCTCCTCCCAATCCTCTTTTTCCTTGGTCATTATTACCCCAACAGATTACACGTGTATCTTCAGAAATTACACATTGGGTATAGCCTCCGGAACTCAATGTAGAATAGGTATATACAGAATCTTCTTGATATCCTTCAAAATTGACATTAGTATGTGAAAAAGATTTAGTTTCTTCCTCTTGAATCTCTTTACCTTGATTGTTTGGTATTGCCGATAAAGACATTCCAACTAGTGTAATTACTATAAAAATTGAAACAAATACAGATTTAGGTGGTGTTCTCATAGCGATTGGTACTGTCTTCGGCCCTATTAATTTTAGTAATGAGCAAGATGAAACTGAAACACGGACAAACTAATTTGCTTGCTATTGTTCGCACTAACATGACTGAATCATTCTTATCCGATAATTGCCCTCCAATGGGAATTTATGAGACACTTTATGCATTCAAAGACTCGTTCGGTAGTTTCATTGGTACTGAAGGAACACATCCTTGGTCGCAAGGCTTTCCTTTAACTACACAATTGGAAAAATTCGATGGTCCGCCTCTACCGGATAGTATTGATGTAACATGGGAAGATCGGTTTTATCCAAAAGCATGGGGTCATCCTAAATTAAGAGAGTCGATTGTTGAATACTATAATTCCCAATATGGTTCAGAAATTACTCCCGAGAATGTAATGATTTTCGCAGGGGGGAGACCGGGGATATACACGGTATTGGCATTCTTGAAAGATAATGTCCAAGCAAGAATTGGAAATATTGAATGGCCGGCTTATCTAGATATTATGGAACAAACAAATACTAACTTTCAGATTGTTCCCTTTACTAAAGAAAATAATTTCCATCCAACTAATTCAGAATATTTCGATAGAACTGGATTAAATGCTAAAACACGTCTTATGCCAATAATTTCTAACCCTCAAAATCCTTCAGGCCAAACCAGACATGGGGATGAGCTTAGAGAATTAATACAATTGGCAGAACAATCTGGAAATGGAATACTTCTTGATGAAGCATATGAAATGTTTCACTCTCCATCCGTAAGCGGGATACAATTTGTTAATGATCTAGACAATAGTAATATCTTCATTGCAGGAGCATGTACAAAGGGCCTTCAATCTCCAGGAATCAGAGTAGGTTGGATTATTGCTAGTAAAAAAAATGTTGAGACTCTGTCTAATTACTCTAGTTTTGGAATGGGGGGGGTAAGTCATCCATCTCAATTGTATGCAGTTAAGTTACTCGAGCCAACGCGTGTGAAAAAAGCACGGAAAGCAGTAGAAGAACATTATAATTGGCAACGTAAAAGGTATGGTAAGGCATTCGAAGAAATGGGTCTAGGAGTATATACTGGTAATGGAGGATTCTATCACTGGCTTGAACTCCCAGAAGGCATGACAAGTAAAGAATTGAATAATAGATTATTCAAAAAGGGTGCTGCTATATTGTGTGCTTCAGATTGTGATATGGCTAGACCACATTCAAAGGACCCGGGCTATGTTTCTCCATATTCAAGATTCTTTAGATTCTCTTTTGGACCTCTTTTGCCGGAAACATTTGATTCAGATATTCAACTATTCACCGAAGTTTTTGAACAATACAAAAAGGATCTACAAGTTTGATTTTATTCTGCAGGTTTGTAGACATTATATGCGTGAAGAGGTGGCGTGTATACATGAAGATTAATCAGTTCATTATCTGAATTATTGGAAATACGATGGATGTCTGGTTCATCAGCCGCACATATCTCTCCAGGCAAATATTCTCTCACTCCAACGGGATATGCAAGTCCTTGATCATTAAGTTGATATGTGGTTTCTGTAGATACTCCATCAATTATCTTGAAAGCACAATCACTGCCTACGTGATCATGGATAGGAGTTAATTGACCGGCTGTCCAACATATAGCAACTAATTCATAATGTTCAGTTTTTTTAATAACATTCCTTTGATAGCCGTCTTCTGCATAACCAATGCATTCCTTCAATACAGGAATATTTACTTCCATTGAAATTAATTTAGATTCTAATTCATCAAGTCCTGGACGTCTGTCGAGACTATCCAACCAAATCACTAATTCTGAAATGCCGTTGCATTCGCATAATAGCTTATTTCGGGCCCCTGAATGCATTACAACCTGTTTAGCCACGTATCTCACATAGGCCATCTATTGATGACTATTGCTATAATATTCAAGTTATTTATTATAAAATGTTAAATTGGCGGTTTACTAATTAATATCAAGTGTATTTTGCAACACCGGCTTTTCGGAAAAGGGCTTGAAAATGGCCTAAAAAGCCGTATTCATACCATTTTTATTATATACTCGCCGAATAACGCACTAAGCGCTCACTAAGGTGGGAGGAAAAAAATATGGAAATGGATAACAAAGTAATGATGAGTGAAGTTGGAGGCGCTTTCGTAGTCTCTTGGTTAGTTCTAGGGAGCATGGGGTCAGACGGCCTTATGGCTGGATTAGTACTTGCTGCAGCAATGACTGCTATGGCTGGTGCACATATTCTGCCTATGTTCACATGGATGACCATAATGACAGGCGACTTGGGCGACCAAGACAACTGGATGAACAATGGTATGCGATTAGTCGCACAGGTAGTTGGAGCTCTTCTAGCTATCCTATTGATGACTGAAGCTGGAGAAATTGAAACCGGCTACGCAGCTGGAGACATGTGGTCTTTCGACCTATGGCCAGCATTGACCATGGTAGCTGCAGGTGCAGTTATTGGAACAATACACAGCCGATGTGATGCATGGATGACTGCTATTGCAGTAGTTATGGCAGCAGGAGCATTAGGTATGGGTGTTGGTGGAGCACATGATATGGCATCTTGCCTAATGGGCGACTCCGGTAACATTGCTAACGCTGCAAGCACATGGATTGTTGATGGCGTAATGGTTGGTCTTGGAGCAATGGTTGCTACCAAGATCGACGAAAATCTTTGAGTAAATAGAATATTTATTTGAATACGTAAGGCGAACTGGGGGGCAAAAGCCCTCCAGTTTAGCCGAATAAAAACATCTACTGACTACTCTGTCAGTTGATATTAATTCTTACTAATTACTTTACCAATGGTAAGCTACTAGTTATTGTGTCGATAGAAGAACGTGGACCTGGCCCTATACCTACAACAGTTACAGTTCCTGAGGGGATTTCAGTATGGCCAGCGTCTTTAACCATGTAACAAATTAATCCTGCCTCATTAGCCTCCCCAAATATTCTTTTTAGACTATCAAGATTGCTAGCGCTACAAACAATCTTTCTTGCACCATTCACAAGATACTTTTCTAATGTCTTAGGTGCAGTTCTTTTGGCTTTAAGTATACATTCTGCAGTTGCATGGCTACATTGTGCTGCAAGTTTACCTTTCGATAATGTAAGATCACTACGAGTGACTAATACCATTGTTAGTTCATTAGCTTGAGGCAATTTCTGGCACCGCCTCAGAATTTTTAAGGTTAGTATGTCTATTCATTAATTCACTAAGTGGATTTGCGAGCCATGCAACGAATACGACATTACCGCCAGCATGCAGTAAGTCAAAGGGAACCCCATTTAACAAATAAACAAAGAAGAAGGATGTTTCAACATTATGTAAAATACTCAATGAAACTATCCAATTAAACAAAAATCCAGAAAATGCAGCAAATATTGCGAGATTTGTAATATTTAACTTCTCATTTTGGATAAATTGGTTTCTTAATAATGCGGCTAATACCCCTATAGATGCCCATCCAATTATTTGATAGTTAGACCAGATACCGTGTTCTAGCATTACGTTGGAAGAAAGTGTAACTATAGTGGCAAAGGCTATTGAATAAGAAATACCAAAATAAATCCCAATCATTATTGCCAAAAATGTAACAGGTTGGACATTAGGAATAGGGTCTAATAGTAGTCTTCCAGAAACTGCAAGTACTATAATAATTGTAAATATTAAACCAGGATTCTTGGATTTAACTTTACTATCGGCAAATATCAATGATGCAATTGCAACTGTTACTATCGCCAAATCTAGAACAAATTGTTCATTGGGAGAAAGAGTGGCTGCATGGGCATCGAATAACATAGGTAAGCAGTCCAATGTGATTATGTTATTGATGATTACTCTGATTCAATCTTGAAGATTAAAAAAAATAACAATTTTTGTCAGGTTCAAAGACATCCTTGGATTACCATGTCTGTGTATCAATTTGGAATATCAGGACACTATCATCATTCAAGGTTAAAGTTGAAATTCCGGATAAAGAGAGTACGCCATTATGATAGATTTGCCAAGAACTCCAGATATTGTCTCCACATGGCCCTTGAATACAAGGATCGACACCTCCTATTGAATTAATGAAAATTCCTAAATCACCATAATCTGTGATATTTAATCCAAAAAGATGCGTTCTTACTTCAACAGCTGCATTTAGTAAATCCAAACCACTTTCATATCCCTCAAATCCGCCAA
>DANB01000039.1 GCA_002497245.1 Euryarchaeota archaeon UBA439 | reverse complement strand
AATACTCTATCTGCTTTATTCTTTAATTCATCAGTAGTTGCCCGATTATCTCCTTCAAGAATTGTACATTTACTCTTCACATTATTATTATCAAGATTAAATCTTAATGCCTTGATTGCATTAATATTCCATTCACAAGAATAAACATGTTTTACATTATTTTTGACTAATATCGGTAAAGTATAATATCCAATTCCACAGAATAAATCTACTACAATTTCATTTTCTGTAACTATTTCCCCCATTCTTCTTCTTTCATTGATATTACCAGAAGAGAACATACATTGAGTAATATGATATCCATATTTAATTCCATTTTCTTTTCTTATGACCCAATCATTATTTCCAACCAACATTTCTACTGTAGATTCTCTCTTTTCTCCCACAATTTCTCCTGATCTAGCTAATCTTTCTATACTCAAACTTTGGCAAACTTTAGTCCAAAATTCATCGTTAATTATTGATTTCCATTGCTCATCTCTGAAAGATGTATTTGGAATTAGGGCAATATCATCGAATTTTTCCCAACGTTTGGGAATATCATCTAATAAATCATCTATTTTTTCATTTTCCAAACCTCTCGATATTAGAATCGACCGAATATTTTCTCGAAGCTGAGAACTAGGCTTTCCCCCACTCATTCATATCTCCGAGATGCAGGATGGATTCAGACTTATGGTAGATGACTTCCTCCAATAACTCATGCAGCGTGTAGCAGTGTTACTGGTAATGTTGCTTATTTTCCCGGTTTATTCTGCTTCCCCCCCTCCTGGAGAACCAGAAGTAGAAAATGACATTTGTTCTACATGGAATAGTCAGAATGGTGTCTGTGATGACTATCAATCTAATCTTGATGGTTCAGCCTTTAGTGAATGGATTAAGTCTTCAATCATAGTTAATGTAGTCAATGCAGATAGTGTATCTTTAACAATATCAACCGCTGTTCATGAATTGTCTCGTTCTGATTTAGATTTAGAAGATTTAGATTTGGAAGGAGATAGTAGTTTGGAAGATGGCATTCCTGCCGATTATATAAGAAATTATCTTGATTTTGAAAGGAATGGTTTTACAATTGAAGAGAGAATGGTTTCTTTAATTCAAACAAATATGAGGGAATATATTGAAGATAATTTTGACTATACTGAGGATTCTCTTTTGAACACCATCTCTTCTGTGGATTTTTCTTCTGCTGGTGACTTACAGTGTACTTATGATAATTCTCAGGATTCAATTGATGAAGTAAATGGTCTGATGAATGACCCATTCAATCCACCAATATGCTTCAGGGGTGTGTTTATTCTAACTTTGAATCCAGATAATCTAGGGATCAAAGAGAATACGGGAGATTTAGATAGAATAATTCGAGGACTTTTGTTAATGGGAGGAGATGTTGAATCTTCATTTAATGCCAAGGCTTTACCAGGCCATTATGTAGAATTAACAGTATCTCCTCCTGAATATTCAACAGCCTTTGAGATTGATGAACCCGGTATTTTACTTACAAAAAATATACCAAATCAATTGCCTCAGAGATATGGGCACTTATCTCTAGATAATACTGTCTCAGAAGATATAAATTCTGATATATCAGAAAGTTTAGTTATGAGAATTAAAAATAGAGACCCATCTTCAATATTATCCATTGATAATCATCAGCCGTCTCTATCGATAGATGTATTAATCGATGCTAGAGACTCAAGCAATACTGAAATTGAAATTATATTGTCGATACATTATCTTGCTTCGGATACTTTGGATAATTGGTTAGTTGATTTCGAAGATGATGAAATGAATCTTCCAATAATCACATCTGATGGAATCAGAATGTTAGATTATGAGTTGGAAGAAGATCTATCTCCGCTACTTCAAGGGATTCCGATAGAGGGAATATCTACGGGTTTTTCAGAATTATTTGGTACAGAGATTGATTTTATTCAACCAATATTTTCTGCTTCAGATGATATTGGGGGACTCGATTTTAAACACCAAAATGGAGAAACTTGCGATGAAATGCTAGAAGTTAGATACTGTTTAGATGGTGAAAATCCTATGTCTGGTACGAATCCTATCTATATTCAATCAAATTCTCAGCCAGTTCAAGTTCAGTTATCAAATATTATTCAGAATATGCTGGGTTCTAGTTTGGGGGATGTTTCTACTTTGGACTTTTCAATAGTTAATGATGAAGATCTTGCAGCAGCGATGAGTATTGTAGAAGTTGATTTTTCAGCTAACTCCGAATGGTTACAGGAAATATTACCTGATGATTTTCCTGATACTAATATAAATTTAGAATTACTTCTTCCCGAATGGATACGTTCTACTAGTCAAGAAAATCATTTAATTGAAATTAAATCATTATTCCATGAAGATGAAATCTATGAGTCAGGATTTGAAGGTACAAGAATCTTTGACTGGAGACATCCAATTTGTTTAAATTCAAATCCTTGTGAAGATTCATCGAATGATTTAGTCTGTTCATCTAAACAAAGAACATGTTTTACTTCTAAAGCAGAATTTTATATCAAAAACATTGCAATAAATGAATTAAGTGGAGAAATTAATATTGATTTTGATGCTGAACTAACTTTCTCCATTCATAGATTAAATGTTGACTTAGGTGAAGATAACATTGAGTTACTTCCGATCCCATCTGATTTAATCAGGAGAGCAATTGCTATTGGCGATAGGAGAGATCAATCTTTTGATAATCAAATAAATGATGAAGGTGGTTTGTTAGGAGGGTCAGAAATAAGAGCTCCATTAGATTTTGGAAATGGGAATCAGATAAATATCACAATATCTAATTCGGGGATGTCTCAATTCGCAGAAGATCTCAATGAGATATTTCCAGCAGTGATTAGCGATCCGAGGAATGAGATATCTGGTTTCCCATTAGATCTCGGCTTTCGAAAATATGAGTTAAATGCTAATTTAATTAGTACCCCATTCCAATTTAATGCTGAGAATTATGAAATACCTGAAACAATCATTCCCAATGACCTAAACCCAATAAATTTCTCAGCATCTATAAATAATGCAGAGATGAGTATTTCTTCTATCGAAGATCAAATCAATCTTGATATTCATAGATCTTCATATGTGTCTCCTCTATCCGTATTTGAATGGCCATTTGGAGATTTGATTACAAATGACTTTGGAATTACATTTGAAAATTCACAGATGCAACAGCAAATCTTTCCAATAATGGAACATACGATTTTTGGCACTATTCGCTCATCATCATTAATAATCATCCACATGCCAGATGAAATTAGATTCTCATCCTTTGAGAGTTCTAATGAACTTGGTAATATTACTGAAATTGAAGGTAAGCAGGTACTTACATATCTTACACCGGTTTGTCCAGAAGCACTAACTTGGAATGATTGTAAAAAGAATTCTGACTTAGTAACATATAGTCTTGAGTATAGTTGGTCATTTATTTTCACTGAATTAGCTCCTTATGCAATTATTTTAGTTTCATTATTAGTTCTATTTTCAGTTCGTTTAATAAGACGAAGAAAAGAAAAGAAATTTCTAAGAATCCAAGAACAGGAATTGTTACAAAGTGAACTTACAGAAGTTGCTGCTATCGAAGCATTTGGTTCAATGGATTCTCCCGTAGTCGTTGCAAATGAGTCATATTTTGAAAAGGAAGAAATTACGAATAACGAATAATTCTAAATTAAACTAATTCAGAATATATTTTCTTTGACATTTCTTTGCCAATACCTGGAACTTTCTCGAGTTCCTCAATCGATGCAAATTTTATATTTTTATAACTTCCAAAATGAACCATTAATGCTTGTATCTTTTTTGCCCCCAAGCCATCTATATTTTCTAAAGGATTTTTCAAAGTATTTTTTCCTCTTCTTTGACGATGAAATTTATTAACAAATCTATGAGCTTCATCTCTAGAATGAATTAATACTCTACCTCTTCTATCAATTTTAATCGGTTCTTTTCCTTTACGAAAAATTGTTTCTTCCTTTTTTGCTAATGCAGCAACAGGAAAAACTCCTTCTAGATTATGTCTTTCTAGCAAATTATTTATTGTATCAAGATGAGTTTTTCCTCCATCTAGTAGTAGTAAATCTGGCCAATCATCTTGCCTTTTTAGCCATCTTTCAACAACTTCTGACATCATTCTGAGGTCGTCCAACACTTCTGTTTTGACTTTATATGTCCTATACTCTTTTTTAACCGGCCTTCCTTTTCTAAAAACTATAGATGCTCCCACTCTTTCATTACCTTGAAGTTGTGCCATATCAAAGCAAACAATGTAATCTAGGGAATCCAGTTTCAATAATTTGGCTCCATCATCTGCAGCCATCTTTTCTAAATTCCCCGTGCGTCTATTTTTTTGTCGAGTTACTTGAATTTCTGCATTTCTTGTAGCCATTTGTTGTAGTTTTGATAGTTCTCCTCTAATAGGAACTTTAGTATCAACTTTCTTCCCTTTTCTGTCGGAGAGCCATTCTTCCATTACTTTAGTTATTGGAGTTGGTAGTAGGATTGTTTTCGGAGGTTTCCGATCAGAATAATGTTCAGAAAGTACTAAAGATACTGATTCAGAAATATCTCCTTTGTGAATTAACGGATAATTAACTTCTCCCTGAATTATTCCATCTTTGGCATGAAGTATTACTACCACTGCAAAATCATCTCTTTGTGAGAACCCTATGGCATCACAGTCTTGATAAAATCTTGAGTTAATTATTTGTTGTGAAATAGTAACTTGAATTGAAGTAATTAAATCTCTAATTTTTCCAGCCTTTTCATATTCTAATTCTTTAGAATATTTTTCCATTTCAATATTCAGTTTTTGAATTAGTTTACCTGCATTTCCATCCAAAACACTCGATACCATTTTTACAATCTCAGAGTAACCATCTGGGTCAACACAAGGTCCTTTGCAGAGGCCAATGTGCTTCGCAAAGCACCCATCTTGTCCATTACAATCCTTATCTCTAATCCCGAACTGTCTTCTCAATAATTGAATAACTCTTTTCGCGGCACCTGCATCTGGAAAAGGACCCCACCGTTTATCGTCATCTGCTGGAAATCTAGTATAGAGAATTCTTGGATATTTTTCGTTTGTGAGAGAGATAAAAGGATAGGACTTATCATCTTTCAATCTAGAATTATATTTTGGTTTATGCTTACGAATTAATTCTCTTTCAAGAACCAGTGCTTCATTAGGATTTTGAGTCACAATAAAATCAATTTTTTCAGAATTTATCACTAGCTTTGGTATCATTTTTCTATCCGGTTTTTTTGAAAAATAAGATTTTACTCTTTCTTTAAGATTATTAGCCTTACCAACATATAATACACGTTCATTTTTTTGCTTAAAAAGATATACTCCGGGCTTACTCGGCAAATCAATTTGACTGCCCTCGAGTACCATGACAGTATGAACGGGATAGGTGAATACCCATGAACCCTAGACCTACTCGAGTGTCATGCTCAGCGACACTGAGAGAGGTATTCTTTCTCGTCTTTCAGAGTTCAGTGAAGAAATAGAAGGCAGTTGGGATGCCCCTCGAGCACTTTCATTACCCGGTCTTGCCGATTCTCTTGGGCTTGTTCGATCCTCACTGCATAAACCATTAACTAAACTTGAAGAAGAAGGCCTAGTATTCACTCGAGTTGCTCATGTAATTGGAGGAGGTTCTCGAAAAAGGACAGTAGTTCATATTACCTCTCTTGGTAGAGAAAAAGTGAGCACTTTTGAGAATATTAAAATCAAATCTGGTAAATCTTTCGGGCAAGTCCCTGAACCGTCTAGATTATTTGGTAGAGAAATTGACAAAAATAATTTAACTAAATTAATTATTGATGGAAGTACCATTTTTCTGACCGGGTTACCTGGAATTGGTAAAACAAGTCTTGTTCGAAGTCTGGTTCCAGAAATACTTGATTCAGGTTGGACAGTAAGGTGGGCTACTTGTTATTCAAATACAGATATATCGGATATTGCTTTTCAATGGACTGAGAAGAAATCTTTACGCGACATATCTGCTTTAACATCATACTGTGGTAAAAATAAGAATTTACTAATAATTGATGAAATCCAAGAAATCCACCCTAGACATATTGAAGCTATAGGGAAATTACTGAATCAGATAAAAGATAGTCGAGCAGCGGTATTAGTAATAGTTCGCTCACCAAATCCTTTCAATTACATAAAAGGATTTTCTGAATATCGATTATTAGGATTAAATGAAACTGATGCGAGAAATCTTCTCCCCAGAGAAATAGATGAAGGGAAGGCATCAGAGATTGTTACAGCATTGGGGGGGCATCCTCTTGCATTACATCTTTGGAGTCCCGAAAGTGAATTGCCTGCAGAAGTTGAGGCGGTTCAGGAATTTGTAGAATCTAATGTAATTAGTAAATTGACTAAGGATGCTCTTTCAACATTAGATGAGTTAAGTTTGAGCCCTATCCCTCTTGATGAAAATGAAATTTATGATTCTAATGGGATAGGCGAATTAGATGAATCAGCAATTCTACGTTGGTTTGAACAAAAATCAGAACCTCATCATTTAATTAGAAATGTTCGTCGGTCTTTGTGGTCCGAAGAAGAGAGAAAAAAGATGCATCAAAAAGCGGCAAATTATTGGTCTGAAATAGATAGTGAGAAAGCTCTTTGGATTGAAACATATCATAAAATTAATTCTAATAATTTCGAAACTTCTTTACTTATCGATAAGATTTCAACAATTTCTCAAGAAAATAGTGCTACAGCTGCACTATTAATTGAGGATGCAATAAAGTTTGAAGATGATGATAATTTACGTATCAAAGCAGTAGATATTGCATTTGAGAGAGCAGAATATGAGATTATTGATAATCATCTTTCTATGATTGAAGATAGCCCTCAGAAGAATCTTCGAATGGCTAAATTATTCAGAATTAATGGCGATATTGATTCAGCAATAAAATTGGAAGATACATGTTTACCATTATTATCTCCTGCAGAGCAGATTAGATTCAGAATTTCTATGTTGGTGAGAAGATTTGATGATAGAATTCCGAGGAAAATAGACAATTATATAGCAGAAGAAATTCTTACAGAGATTCACAGTCTAGATTTTCAAGAGATATCTGATACTGATCGTTTTACTGCCGAACTAACATTAAACTTGTTGAAACATTCTATTGCGCTAGAAATTTCAGATATGACTCTCGCATCACAATCAAGATCGGAGTTAGAAATTATACTTTCAGATAATGAAGAACATCTTTTGATGCTTGATCTAAGGGCAAGGTTAGCAATCTCCAGTTCTTCTGAATTATCTGATTTAACCTTAGACTCTGTACACTCCTTTATCCAAGATTGTTCTGATCAATTAAAGAAGATTAGTATGATACATTCAGCATTGGAAGTTACAAAACCTAATTTTCCTGATTGGTTGATAGAATCTCATGATAGCTTGTTTCAAAACCCATTGAGAGAAGATTTAGCAGCATATCGAAGAATGAGTGCACATTGTTGGTATTGGAGAGGTGTAATACATCCTAATTATCGTTTATCATATTGGCAGGAAGCAATACATCGTTTCCGTGCTGCCGAATGTAATCAAGCAGCAAATGAGTTATTAGAAGAACTGACTAAGTCAATATGATTAAATCTCGGCTCCAATCAATGTTCTAGTTTCATAAATTCCTTCAACTGCACGAATTTCTTGTACAATACAATGAGTTAATTCAGACTCACTTTCGGCTTCTACCTTGACGAAAAGGTCATGATTTCCAAAAACTATCCATTGGCCTTTAACACAATCAATTTTACTAACCTCTTCTCGAACTCGGATTTCACAACCAGGTTCTGTTGTTATTAGAATAAATCCTACAGCCACTTTTATGCCTCCACTGCTATCAGAGTCTCAGTTTTTTGTACCCCGGAAATTGAACGCATATTACCAATAAGAATTTTCGCCATTTCTTTTTCATCTTCAAAATCAATTCTTGCTACAAGATCATATTCTCCATATGCGACATGGGTCTCAATCACACCTTCAATTTCTAATAGTGCAAGATATACTTCTAACTCTCTTTGCGGCTGACATTTGAATAATACAAAGGCCGTACTCATTCGCTATCCCCATCATTAACCCGCTGTGTTACGCTTTATTATGACTCGTTTTCTATACTCTATATTTAGACCCATTTGTCCACCACAGATATATGGTGTTGCACGGCCGTTAGTCCATGCTCGCCCCCCATTCTCATAACTCTAGGCGTGCAATTTTTCTGGTTTCTATTCTTTTATTGTCTTCTGTTTTCTTCGCTCCAATGATTTCTTTAGCTTCTTCTTCTAAATCAACAACTGTTTGGAATGGTACGGTAAATTTAGTTGATGGTTACACAGTAGAAAGTGGAGAAATATTGATTGTAGAGGCAGGGACTCAAATCAATTTAGGGGACGATAAAGACATTTTAGTTGCTGGGAGAATGACGGTACAAGGTACTTCATCTTCACCAGTGATTCTGAATTCGATAATGGGTAATCATGATGGATTAATTTTCAACTCATCTAGTAATGGTCTAGGGTCAAAGATAGATAATCTAACTATCAGAAATTCTGAATATGGAGTTACTATTTATGGTAGTAATCCCACAATCAATAATTTAAGGGTTGAAAATGCAGATTTAGTTGCAATCGATCTTTTTGATTCTGCTTCCCCTAGAATTAATGATTTAATAATTGAAGGAGGGGGTCAAGATATCCCTCTAAATACAAATTGGAGAAAAGGCATTGGTCTATCAGTAGGTGCATCATCAAGTCCCATTGTAAATGGAGCAATTATCAATGATTTAGTAACCCGTGGTTTGAATTATTGGGGCAATTCTGGAGGAATTATTAGTGATCTTCATGTTAGCAATATTAGTGGAGCCACGACGTCTATAGCTGCAGGGATCTGGGTTGAAGACTCATTGCCATTGATCACTGACTCCAGTGTCACACGTTCAGATAATGGAATTTATGTTAGACACATTACACAGGGATGGAATACAAGGCCAACATTCTCTAATGTTGTAGTTGAAGATAGCCAGTATCGTGGTGTTATGGTTGAACAATATAATCATAGTCAATTTTCTAACCTTCCAATGAATGCAGTTTTTACAAATTTGGTAATTAGAGGTACAGGGGGGTCCGATGCAAAGACCCCAGGGCTTGGTATTGCAGCACTGGATGTGAATACCAGTGGAATAAGAATTGAAGGTGGATTAATTGAGAATAATCCAGTAGTTGGATTTAGGGCATATATGATTGATTCTTCCATGGTAGTGAACAATTTAACATTATTAGACAATGGAGAAAATGGATTTTCAGTACCTTTTAACGATAGAGCAGGACTATTCTGGCGATCATCAAATTGGGGAACTTCTGGGCCTCCAACTTTGAACAATTTAGTTGTTAGGAATTCTTCTGGTTCGGGTGTTTTATTATGGAAAGGTGGAGTTCAAGGGTCTAATTGGAATATCTCTGATAATGGCGCTAGTGGAGTTGATTTCAGAGAATTTCATCCTGATGTAAATGCTGTTCATAGTTTCAATAATACTGGTCATGGAATATCTGTTAAAGATTCTAGTAATGTTGAGCTGGAATATATTGTTACTTCGGGTAATGGAATTAATAGCCTATCATCAAGTCTAGGTTCAGGATTCTATTTCGAGGAATCTAATGATGTAGTAAGTGGAGGTAAGAATGTTTCTTGCTATATGTGTTCTAGTTTCAATGATGAATGGGGCGTTACAGTCAGAGATAGTATTGATTTACAACTAATAGATATAACAATACGGAATTCGACACAATTTCCCTCATTAGATATTGATAATCAAGGAGTTTCTCATCAGGGGAAAGTAATTTTGAATAATATTTCGATTGAACAGGCATGTAATATTACACCTGCAGCTGGTATCGCTGGATGCGATGGTGATGATAGTTGGATTACTATGGAATTAACTAATGTTGATGCAGAAATTAATTCTTTGTATCTTTCTACTGGAGGTTGTGGTTTTTATTGGTCAGCAAAAGGTGATTTAATTTCTTACATTAACGATTCCTATATCTCCCAAGATCCAGAATGTATGATTGGAGGTACATTCGCTTGGCGATTAGTAGATCATACACAATTAGAGGGTATTAATTTAGATTTATCAAATGCTCCAACCAGTCTTAAGAATAGCATGGTGAATATTTCCAACAGCATAGCTCCAGTAGTGTCCACTCCTCATCCTCAATTTGAATTTGATACAAGTAGTCACCTTAGATGGATTTCCCCTTCAATAATTAGTGAAGAAATTGATGATATTGAATTCGAAACAAGTGACAGTATACTGGATCTAATGTGGAATGTCGAGGTACATGTATTGAATCAATACTTGAATCATATTCCATATTCATCTGTAAATTTATCTTTTGATCAATTTGAATCAGATTATTCCGTCACCTTGCCATATGAAGGAATTGATGTTTTGGGGCCATTCATTGGTAAAAGATGGACTCCAGTTAACAATTGGTCAAATGTGAATGATGTATACACGGGATGTGACTATGATTCTGTACATAATGATTCCAACTCATTTGAATTGAATACTGATATCTCGGTAACATGTATCTTAGAAATTTCTAATCAGGCACCGATTATTGTTTGGAACCAACCCTTTGATGATGAAGAGTTTGCAAGTGGTTCAGAAGTTATTTTTGATGCTAGCGATTCATGGGATCTAGATAATGAATTAATTACATTTACATGGTCCAGTAGTATTGATGGTGAAATAACTGGATCCTGTGAGTCAGTTAACTCTAATGATTCTGTAATAATAGCCAATGGAAATATTCAATGTCTCTCTGATGGGATACATCAGATTACTTTGGAAGTATGTGATACATCTAATAATTGTGCAATCGAGGCGCGTACAATTGAATTAACAAATAGTCCTCCTTTACTAACTGTAGATACAACTCCTGATATTTCTGCATGGGGAACGCTTTATCTTGGAAAAACAGCTTCTGTAAATATCGATCTGACAGGGACCTCTGACCCTGAAAATGATGAGTTAAGTTGTTGGGTTCAGGCATCCCATGAACAAAATGGTACCTATCTCTCTGATTGTCCTGGTCAAATTAACAAAACTTTCCCCCTTGCCCCCAATCAGTTTACAGTAACAGTTTATGCAACTGATGGGATTCATTCACCGGTTACTTGGACCTTCAATGTAGAATTATTCAATGAACTTCCTACAGCTTCCTTTGAGATAAGTAGGACAGGTCTCAAGTCTCAAGATATTCTTAGTTTGGATGGAACCAGTACGTTTGATCCTGAAGGTGATGAGATAAAATTCGAGTTTTGGAGCGATATTGACGGTTTAATACATTCAGGAATCACTCCTTCCGATTCAATTGAATGGTCTGGAACATTATCAAAGGGAAATCATTTGATTACTATGTATGCTAGTGATGATATCCCCAATCATGCTGGAAGATGGACATCATCGGAATCAACTTTATCAATTGATAATTCTCCTCCAGTAGCGTTAATTTCTTTCCCGTATAATGATTATTCAACTGATTCAGGATACCTAATACCATTCGATGCTTCCGGTTCGGGTGATTGGGACATTGCATGTGTAGATCTAGAAAATAGTACTGGTTTGATTTGCAATCATTTTTCTGATTCTAGTAAGGATTTAGTAAGTGTTTTATGGCAAAGTAACTTAATTTCTGAACCAATAGGTAGTGAATGGAAGTTTGAGGCAAGACTGCCGGCAGGAGAACATGAAATCTCATTAATCATAGACGATGGTGATGGAGGAAATGCTGAGTATTCAATTACAATTACTGTTGAAGAGGCTGCTCCTGTACTTGTCTTGACATCGCCACAAGAGAATATTGATGTTTATTCAAATTTACCTGTATTATTTGATTTCCGAGATTCTTTCGATCCTGATGGTAATGATTTCACCGTATCTGTCTTTTCAGATTTGATGGAATCTCCAATCCTTGAGAATAAAACTAATGATTATTGGTACAATGACTACATACCAGCTGGTAATCATATGCTTTCATTTATACTAACCGATTCAACGGGCAAGGAATCTGTTCATTACCAAAACCTGAATGTTTTCGAAACATCTCCTGTTGCAGGAATTAGAGACTTCTCTGATGGTCAATATATTCCTCCTGGTAGAGAAATTATTCTCAATGCTTCTCCATCTTACGATTATGATGATGATATTATATTGTATGAGTGGAGTCTTGGTGACGGCACATCAATCGGAGATAAGGAACAAATTTCGGTATATTTCCCCCCTGGTCCAGTGAGAATTAATCTAATTGTTACTGATTCTAGAGGGGCATCTGACTCTATATCAATCAATCTGACTATAGGTGCTAGCTCTCCCATCCTCTCGGAATTGAAAATTACTCCCAATTCATTGATATTTAATGAGGTAAATTCTATATTTGTTACAGTCAAGTTAGATGATCTTGATGGAACAACTGGAACATTATTTTGTAAATTTAAATCCGGTGAAATTGATCGAGAGTTTCAATTAAGGGATGACGGTGCAGAAGGTGATTTAATTGCTGGGGATAATATATGGACTTTGCAGACCGCTTTGCTGATTGATGATGGAGGTACAGCAAAAGTAGAAGTTTGGGCTATTGATGGAGAAATTGTTAGTCCGGTCCTAATTGAATTGTTGCCGATTGAAAATGAAGAAGAGAGAAATCTTGTTTCCTGGTTATTCTCAGGAGGTCTTCCACTATTGTTAGTAATGCTAACTATTTCGATAATTTTAGGAATTTTATACTCAATACGACGCCGTAAAGAATTAGCCAAGGATTTAGAAATGATAGAATCATGGTCAACATTTGATCCTAGAGAACTGGATGACGAGTTTAATGAATAATTATTCAGGTCCCCAAGGTGTTTTTTGTTGAGTTAAACCTAGCCTATGTGTAAATAAGAATCTTAGATTTAGTAATCCATCACCCCATGTGTTAATTTCAGCCTCTCCAACACGTGGCCGATATGGTACGCTAACTTCAGCTGTATTCTTCTTACCTAGATATCTCCTTGCTCTAATTTTAAATTCTTGAGATAGTGGCATTCCATCATGTTTTGGCCTTACTCTTTCATCTTCAAAGATTGACTTTCTAAAAACCCACATTCCACTTTGAGAGTCATGTATTCCGTACCAATAGAGAATTGCCGCGGTTTTAGATAAAACCCAGTTTCCAAATCCATGAAGTCCTGGCATCGAACCTTCCTCCGCTCGCTTTAATCTATCACAAGTAATCCATTTTAAGTCCTCATCAATTAATTTTTTTACAAGAGCAGGAACTTCTTCTCCAGGATATGTACAATCTGCATCCATTGTTACAATAATATCTCCGGGTGCCATTGCAAATCCGGTTTTGTATGCTCTCCCGTATCCTTTTCGTGGCTCTAAATAGACATTAGCTCCTTCTTCTTCAGCTAATTCTCTTGTCCTATCTGTTGAGTTCCCATCTATGATTAAGAAGTCAATTTTTTCACACCAATCTCCTTTAGGTATCGAACGAATAGTATCTACTATTGCAGCCTCTTCATTTCTTGTAGGTATTACTACTGTAACATGGACGGGTAGTGTGTCAGACATATTCTCATATCTGCGACACTAATACATGATTTGAATCAAACTGTTACCAGTCCTGTATCCAATCTCTTGAAAACAGGTGAACTCAACGCAGGTACGATAGTGTATGCACATCGCCATGTTGTCTGCTGAATATCCACCTCGCTGGGGAGGCATGGGGTCAACTGTTTTTCATCTTTCATCTGCCTTAGCTTCAAGAGGTCATCAAGTCACTATAATCACAAGAAATGGCGGAGGAAAAAATACACCATCCATATCAGGAGTTGAAGTAATCTCAGTTGGATGGCTTAGGATACCAATGGAATTTACCCGTTCCTATGGTCGTTCTGCTCTTCGAGCGCTCAAGAAATTGAATAAATTAAATCCCGTAGATGTTGTTCATTTACATTGTCCCATGATTTCATGGAGTGCAAAACAGTTTCGGGATTGTAAAATGAATGTAGCTCCCATAGTCTCTTCATTACACGGATCTTGGTTAGGTGAAAAGGACGGTCTTTTAACTGCTAAAGAACAAAAAGAAACTGCAGTATGGGCTAACCCAAATGATTTAGCGATATTATTGACATCTAATAGATACGCTAAGTTTGAGAATCAGGCATTATCGGGCTCAGATGTTTGTGTAGCAAATTCCGAGGCTACTAAGAGAGATTTTCTTTCTCGATACTCTCCTCCTAATGATTGGGATTGTGAAGTAATTTATTGGGGTGTTGATACAGAAATGTTCACTCCTAGCGAAAATCGGAATAAAGATTTCAGAAGTCGTTTTGGTTGTTCAGATGATGATATATTATTGCTCGCAGTAGGACGTTTAGCAGCTAGAAAAGGCTATGGTTCACTATTGCAAGCTTTTGCTAATGTTAAATCTAATTTTTCTAATTGTAAATTAGTAATTGTTGGTCGAGGACATCTCAGAAAACGTCTTCTCAATCAAGCACATAGTCTCGGTATATCTTCATCTGTTTACATTGAATCTAGTATGTCATTTGAAGAACTAGCAGAATTATTCAGAAATGCCGATCTAACCGTGTATCCTTCTTATTATGAGGGTCAAGGTCTGATACCTCTCGAATCAATGTCTTCAGGTACACCCGTTGTAACTGTCAATCATGGTCCATTACCCGAAATGGTGGATTCAGAAGTAGGTGCACTTTTTGACATGGGAGATATTAATTCAATGTCTGAAACAATTTTGAAAGAAATTAGTGACAAGAAATCGTTACAAAAGAAGGGAGTTGCTGGCCGTAAAAGGGTACTTCAGAATTTCACATATGAGATCGATGCAGATAATTTCATAGAAATTTATGAGCGAATTCAGTAATTACCGGGAAATCCTTCATCAGTCAGAAGTGCTCGGAGGGTTGGGGACGCGCATGACATCCACGAAGGCATTTAGAGGTATTCCAGTAAGTACAGTTTCAGATATTCTTGTAATTCTGTTTATTTCTATACTCGCAATTATCCATCTTAAAGCCGTTATTCAACCACTAGTAATAGCAACCTTACTTTTCTTATTAATCAGGCCTCCCGCTAATTGGTTAGAGAAAAGATTTGGACACCCTCTGTTAGCATATGGCGGCCTATTAAGTATAGTTGGTCTAGTGATATTCTTTGCATCCCAGATTCTTTATTCTAATCTAACTGAATTTACAGAAGCCTCCACCCAACAAAGAATCACAGACGCATTCGCTGAGAAAATGTCACGTCTTGAGAATCAAGAAATATTTGGTTACCAAATTGACACCTCTGGATTAACGGAGTTAATTAGTATCGACGTAATTACAACATTTGCGACAGATTTCGTAGGTTCAATTGCAGGATTCACGGCTAGCGCCGCTACAGTATTCATTTTCCTGTTATTTATTATTCTTGAAGCTGAGACTCTACCTAACAGAATAAAGGCTGCCTATCCTGAGGAAGTTAGTCGTTTCAAGAAAATTGCTTCTAATTCTGGACAGGGAATTAATACTTATGTCATTACTAGAGCTACAGTAGCGTTTGGCCAAGCCGTAATTGCTGCCATAATTCTAAATTATCTTTCAATTCCTGGATGGTTTCTTTGGGCTTCCATAACTTTCTTTTTAGATTTTATACCTTACATTGGGGCATTAATTTCTATGATTCCTCCTGGAATATTAGCTTTAATCTTGTTAGAACCAACGACCGCTCTGATTATGATAGGTCTACTAATTGCTAATCAGCAGGCTTGGGGTGCATTTGTCGAACCTCAATTAGCCGGTCAGAGACTTGATATGTCTCCAATTGTTCTATTGATTTTGGTTTCATTTTGGGGATGGGCTTGGGGTCTGATGGGTGCAGTACTTGGAGTGCCACTCGCAGTAATTATGAAAATTGCTTTAGAAAGTGATCCTCGTACAAGACCTATTGCAATGTTACTTTCTCAAAACCCAACTCCCTATGAAGAGGAGTGATTAATTCTCAATAATTAGTGCTAGGATTCCATCTCCACTAATTGTTATTGGATCACCTAATCCTTTGTTATGGAGTCCTTTGGTTGACAAATCCAATTCTTCGTTGAAGATTTCCCATTCAGCACCTTTAATGTATAAATTTTGACATTTTGAGAGAGCAAAAACTGAAAACACTTTATCCTTACCCATTTCAAACTCGAAACTGCCTAATTTAGAAGTAATTCTATGAGTGGTAGAGTTTTGATGATATAACCTAATCACTAAATCATCAGGTAACTCTGCCAGAGAACCCCATACCCCTAGCATGTGTCCAGTATCTCCTCCATCAACTCCTAAGATTTCAAATTCTGAAAAACCTCTTTTTACTAATTCATTAATTGTTTTAGTTAAATCACTGAAATTTTGATTTTCTAATAGAGTTCTTTTGGTTTGAGAATCATTATTATCGATTGAATCTAAGTCCCCCAATATTTCTTTAACTTCAAACCCCAATGAGTTTGCCTTATTCCCTCCCCCATCAACTCCGAATAGCGGAGAAATTTCTCCTAAATTATCAATAATTTCTTGACTTGGTAATTCACCATTACACCAAAGAAAAGCTCTCATTTCTATCAATTCCTTCGAGCAATTATTTTTCCATCCTTTACTAAATCTATATCTTTCAATTCAATTGTGGGTTTCAATATGACTCCTCTCATCTGTAATCCGATATTATTTTTACCACCGTATGCAGAGTTATCGCCTAAGATAAAATGAGCAGCACCACGAACTACCTGATCTTCAAGTAGATTTCCTATTACTTTAGCCCTCGAATTCATTCCAAATCCGAATTCTGCAACGGTTTTTACAATTGCTGCTTTATTTTTATTTAGAGATTTACTAACTTCATCAAAAGTTGAGTTTATTTTTTCAGTAAAACTACTTTCTGAAATATCAGTAACAACTCCATTCTCGATTTTCATGATAATTGGTTCATCAATTATTTCTCCTTCCCAAGAACCATCAATTACTATTTGGCCATTCATTGTTTCTTCCTTTGGAAATACAAATACTCTTCCTGATGGTAAATTCATTACCTGTCCCGGTCTGTTGCAAATCCCATTATCATCAGTTCTCCATTTTGCTCCTATGCTAAATGTAATATCAGTGCCTGCTGGAGAAGTCACTTTCACATCTCTTTTTCTCCTAAATAATGATGTTAATCCTGATAATTCTTTCTGAAGAGCGTTATAATCAGCAGTCATTCCACCGGTTGAGAACATTTGTTCACTAATTCCTGGCATAGAAATAATTCTTGTTCTACCGGTTCTAGAGGCATTTATTCTTGCTTTAGTATGTGTCATCGAACTTTTTGTAGCTAAAATAACAACATCTTGTTTCCTCATTAATTCAGCAACATAATCTGGGGGCTCGCTTCCTTTTTTGTGAGATGTTGGCATCATCATCATCAGAGTTCTATCAGTTACTTCTGCTGAGGCTTCATACAAAGCTCTTCCAATAACAGAACTTTCAGGGTCTGTGACTATTAGCGTGGTCTCAAATGACCTTATTTGTAGACAAGTACGTATTATAGAACGGGCAGAAGTCAACATAGATTCAACAAATTCTTCCGAACTTTCAATATCGTTTTCTCGGTTCTCGCTCATCAGTTTTCGCCCCTACACAAGAGCCTCACTTCTTCAACACGACGATTGATGACGTCAAATGTAAAATCTTCTTATTCTTTAGAAATAACCGAATATTTGCTAGATTTAGAGTATTTTCTAGTTTGATGCACGTATGACTCAATTAATGATTTATATTAAGTATTAATCACCAAATTGAATATCGATGGATCAGGAATTGAACATACAACTTGCTGCGCTGATTTTTTTAGCCGGCACTCAAAGCCTCGGCTCCGCTGAAAGCGATGTAGCCGTTGAAACATCGACTGCCATGGATGATGAAGAATCTGAAGAGGTCGATCCGATAACAATTACCATTATTCCTAATCCGTCTAATATGTGTTAGAGTCAATATACCAACTCATTCTTAATAAATAGCTAAGTGGGCGATTTCATGAATACTAAGCCATTAACTAGTATCATTGTATTGTTTACCCTTATTTCTTCAGGATGCTTGGGTATTATTGATGATATTAATAATGATATTGATAAAAAAATAACTTTAATTGATGGCGAGTATCCCCAATTAAACCTCTCTGAACGTATTTATGGTTCTCCAGAGTTAGTTAATTATGATGAATGTGATAATTTATTGGCTGATCTAAGGAAATCTGTACATGATGAAATGATGGTTCAATTAGATCAACAATCATACTACTACTGGTCTCCTAGCCCAGGAGGATTATGGTTTGATGATGTAATGCTTGCAGAGGGAGATGGAATTGCTGAAGTATCTGTTGACACGTCAACATCATCTGATAATCGAGATGGTGAGTTTTCTGGTACGAATAATCAAGAATCAGGAGTTGATGAAGCTGATTTCATAAAAACGGATGGACATTATGTGTACATGTTAAATGGCAATAAATTCTTGATTATGGGTGTTCCAGAATTTGGCGAAATAGATTTGGTATCTAATTTGTCGATGCTGGGTACTCCTATGCAGATGATGCTTGAAGGCGATCGTGTAGTTATTACATCCCGTATTAATTACTGGAACCTTGAATCAAATCATCCATTACTGGAATTAATGGGGCACGAAGAAAGCTATTCATATTATGACTCTGATAGTATTTTGCACACTTATACTTACACAAGATATGAAAGCCTCGTAATGTATTCTGTTGTCGATATAAGTGATAGAAATAATCCAGTTATAGAGGAAGAATTGTTTATTGAGGGGAATTATCACACAGCTAGATTGGTAGATGGTACAGTTCGTTCTGTAACTCACCTTTACACGTATTTTCAAGGAATTAATACATGGGTAAATCTTCCTGAATATTATTATGAAATAGAAGATACTCAAGATAGAATGGATTTATGGAACAGATCATTAAGGGATACCATTAGTTCGAATCAAGAAGTGATTAATTCGTTAACATTGGAAGATTTTGTTCCTCAAATGTATGTATTAGGTTCTGATGGTACTTATTCTACAATTCCAACATACTCTGATGATTGTAACGAGTTTTCTGCTAGCCAGAATTCATCAGTGCGTGGATTAACAACAATAATGACTATGAAATTATTAGGTGAAGAAACAGAGTTTGAGATAGATCATATTACATCTCGTTGGGCTCATGTCTATTCTTCGGGAAATACTCTATTATTAGCTGAGCCAGTTGCAGACTGGTGGTGGTTTTGGAGAAATAATGATTTTGAAGATGCTACAAACATCCATGCATTTGATATTTCAGATAGTAATTCAACATCTTATTTAGGTTCGGGAAGGGTTTCGGGGACCGTTCAAGACCAATTCTCGATGAGTGAGTTTCAAGGTTCGATAAGAATCGCTTCAACTTCTGATGCCTGGGGAAGATGGTGGTTAGATGGTGAATTGGATGAGAATGGGGAGCCTATTTTTACAGGTCCTTCCAACCAAGTGACAATTCTTCATCATGAAGGAGATGACTGTTTAATTTCACCTTGTAATTCTTTAATTCAGGTTGGAATAGTGGAAAATATTGCTCCTAATGAAACAATCTGGAGTGCTAGATTTATTGGAGACAGAGGATATCTTGTAACATTTGAGAACATCGATCCACTATGGGTTATTGATTTATCAAACCCATTTGAACCTATTATTCTTGGAGAGTTGGAAGTTCCCGGAGTATCTACTTATATTCACCCAGTAAACGAAAACACATTGTTGACTATTGGGATTGGACCAGGTGAAGATGGTTTAGGACTAGATTGGTCTACTACACAGATTTCTCTTTTCGATGTAAGTGATCCAACCAATCCTACTCTAGCCGATTCAATGCCAATATCTCCTGCTTACACTGATGAGAATTGTGCTGATATTCGTAATTGTGGCTGGTCATGGTCATGGTCTGAAGCCACATATGAACACAAAGCATTCACATATTGGGCTCCTGAAGATTTGCTTGCGATTCCACTTTCTACATACCGATATATTCAGAATGATGAATCACCATATTATAATTATGAATATATATCGTTGCTCAAATTAATCAATGTCGATATTGATAATTTGAGTCTTTCTAATCATGGAGAAGTTGATCATTCAGAATTCTATAATGCTGAGGATGATTGGTGGTATTATGGTTCAACTAGCATTCGTCGTTCAATATTTATGGGCGATTATATCTATGCATTCTCTTCTCTTGGAGTTACAGTTCATAATACCTCTGAAATGTCTCTGACTGATGAATTACTAATCCCAGGTCAAGATTAGAATCATTTGAATTTCAAAACTCTACCAGTACTTCCTGGAAGTGCCACAGGATTGCCTCTCAGGCTCCCTCCTAACTCACGTTTGTGGACAATATTCCCATCGACAATTGTGTACATAGGCCAGCCTGTTAGTTCCATACCTGCATATGGCGTCCAACCGACTCTTGTCCATGTATCTGAATCTTGAATGATTCTATGATTTTCCAAGTCAACTAAGGTCAAGTCACCATCAAATCCTTCGATTAAGGACCCTTTGTTTTGTATTCCATAGACTTTTGCAGGCCCAGCACACATCCATTTTACAACATCAGAAATAGAACACCTTCCCTCTTTAGCATGTGTAAGCATTAGAGGAAGTGATGTTTCTACACCTGGCATTCCAGCGGGTGCATTTGGGAATCCAACTGATTTTGCATCTAGAGTGTGCGGGGCATGATCGGTAACTACACAGTCAATTGTTCCATCTTTGAGTCTACTCCATAGCTTTTCTTTATCTTCTGTATATCGGATTGGAGGATTCATCAAGGCACGAACTCCTAGCCTTTCGACATCATCTTGATCGAAAGTAAGATGTTGTGTGCAAACTTCTGTTGTGATTAGGTCTCCTTTACTTGATGCTAACCAATCCGCTTCTTTTCCACTTGTTAAATGAACAATATGTAAACGATGGGAATGATCCTTTGCTAAAGCAGCGGCTCTTTTTGTAGCAATTAGAGCACATTCAATATCTCTACATTCTGCATGTGCAGCAATATCTGTGCGATTTTTGAATTTAGAAATTCTTGATTGTAATCTTTCTTCATCCTCTGCATGTGTAGCAATAATCCCCCCTGTATTCGCAAAAATTTCTTCCAAATGCTTTTGCTCATGAACTAGTAAATCTCCTGTACTACTTCCCATGAATATTTTTATTCCACAGACTCCATCCATTCCCTGTACACTTTGTAAGTCAGAAACATTGTTTTTTGTGGCTCCAATGAAGAATCCATGATGCGTAACTGTCTTTTTTGCAGCCGAAGAAATTTTTGCTTCCAGAGCTAAACGATTGGTAGCATTAGGGAACGTATTTGGCATATCTAAAAATGAGGTAATTCCTCCTGCCGCTGCTGCCCTACTTCCACTTTCTAGATCTTCTTTTTCAGGATTTCCTGGATCTCTGAAGTGTACATGTGGATCTATTGCGCCAGGCAACAAGTGCAATCCGGTAGCATCTATCACTAATTCTCCTGCCTCTGCATTCAGGCCCCCTAAAGGTGCTATAGTTTTGATTAAACCATTACTAACCCGAAGGTCACCTTCAACAATCCTGTTAGGAAGTACCATCATCGCATTTCGTACTAGTAATCTGCCGGTCATAGTGCTCTCCATATTCCCGGGTTAACTGACACCACATGACTGTTATCATATGTAAATGTGCAAAAATCTTTCTAGACGTCTTCAAATAAGTAAGGCCTCAGGGCAGGCTATCGAGTTGGAGTAGTCAGGTTATCTCACGAGGCTCATAACCTCGGGACCGGTGGTTCAAATCCACCACTCGATACCAAAATTAAAAATAAAGTGAAAGTGAAAAAAAGGCCAACTGATAGGCTAATGTAGTTTTTTTCACTTTTATTTTATCAAAGGGGTCTTTCATTTATTCATATACCTTCTAACATTCCCAAGTTATGTAAACAGGTGATAAGATGACGAAGAAAACGGCTAGTGAAAATGTTGATGAAAATGAAATTACAATAGATGTGGACGAACCAGAGATGACTATAGAAGATCTTCCAGGTGTTGGTCCAGCTACAGCCGAAAAACTCAGAGAAGCAGGTTTTGAAGAGTTACTGGCAATTGCAGTCATGAGTCCTATGGAATTAGCCGAACAGGCAGAGTTAGGTGAAGCGGTATCTTCAAAAATAATTCAAGCGGCTAAGAAATTAGCAAATATAGGTGGCTTTATTAGTGGAAATGCATTATTAGATCGCCGTAAAACAGTACAAAAATTAACTTCTGGTACTTCAGCAATGGATGAATTATTAGGGGGTGGTTTTGAAACACAATCAATTTGCGAGGTATTTGGTGAGTTTGGAAGTGGTAAAACACAAATTGGGCACCAGTTAGCAGTGAATACAATACTCCCTACATCTCAAGGAGGATTAAATGGTGAAGTGTTTTATATTGATACTGAAGATACATTTAGGCCTGAAAGAATAGCACAAATGGCAGAAGCAGTTGGCATGGATCCTCAAGATGCTTTAGATAGAATTCATGTTGCCCGTGCATACAATTCAGCTCATCAGATGTTACTCGTCGATGAGATTAAAAGAATGGCAAAATCAATTGATGTAAAGTTAGTAATTGTAGATTCTCTAACTAGCCATTTCCGTGCAGAATTTGTAGGTAGAGGAATGTTAGCTTCAAGACAACAGAAATTAAACAAACACCTCAAGGAACTAAAACAATTATCAGATGTTCAAAATGCTCTAGTACTTGTAACAAATCAAGTAATGTCAAATCCTGCAGCATTATGGGGTGATCCCACTAAAGCAATTGGAGGCCACATTGTAGGCCATGCAAGCACATTCCGTCTCTATCTGAGAAAATCAAAGGGTGGTCGACGTATTGCACGTCTTATCGACAGCCCTAATCTTCCAGAAGGAGAAGCGGTCTTTACCGTGACAGCCGAAGGTCTGAAAGATTGATTTTAGACCTCGGCTTGTCCGACTATTTATTTTATTTCAGACATTGCAACTTTGACTTCTTTAATCAATGAATTGAGATGTTTCTCATCGAAACCAAGTTTTAATTCAGCTGCTGCAAACAAATCTGGCAAAGTCTTTGTATTTCCTAATTCCATTGCATTAGAATAATCTTTCAATGCCTTTTCAGGATTCTTTCTATGGGTTTGCCAAAGTTGTAATGCACCTAATTGTGCTATACCATATTCAACATAATAGAACGGTACTCCATACAAATGTCCTTGTTGTTGCCAAGATAATTCACGGAATTTTTCATTACCTGACCAATTCATATTTGAACCAAATTTATCTCTGAGTGATAACCAATATTCTTTTCTTTCATCTCTCGTATGATTTGGATTAGCATATATCCAATGCTGGAATGCATCTATTGTAGCAATCCATGGTAGTAAGTATACTACTCCTTCTAAATGAGAGATTTTTGCTCTGTTCATTTCGTTACTATTTTCATAGAAAATTCCCCATTCGTCCTGAGTCAATAATTCCATTGACATTGATGCAACTTCTGCGAACTCTATTGGATAGTTTCTTTCATCAATTAAATCTAAATGACCGCAGTAAAGTGAATGGAATGCATGTCCTGATTCATGGATCATAGTTTCCAAATCTCCTTGTAAACCTGCTGCATTCATGAATATAAATGGAACTCGGCTTTTCTCTAAGTAATACTGATATCCTCCAGGTGCTTTGCCCTTTCTAGTCTCTAAATCTAATGTATCCATGTCTACTAATTTGTCAAATTTATTTCCTAAATCTTCTGACATATTATGAAATAACTGAGACAATTTTGTCACCATCTCTTGTACCGAATCAAATGGTTTCAGAGGGCTTTTCCCATTAATATCTGGGCCACTTCCTGACTTCTCATTCACATCCCAAGGTGATAGTCTATCTAAACCAAAAGCGGCGCGTCTTTTCTCATTTATGTCTTTAATAATTGGCATACAAACTTTTTCAATTGAATCATGGAATGTCAAACAATCTTCTACTGAGTAGTCAAACCGATGCATGGCTCTGAACATATAATCGGTATAGGACTCAAATTCCGCGTTAAGAGCAATTTGATGCCGTATTTTTACTAATTCATCAAATATTTCAGATAGTTCTTCTGAATCATCCATCCATCTATTTACCATCGACTTCCAAGCCTTTTCTCTTTTTTCTCTGTCATTTGATTCTAAGAAAGCCTTCATTTCGGGGAAGGTTCTTTCTTTACCTTCAAATTCAACAGTCATTGCTCCAGTAATCCCTTGAGCCTTCGTCACAAGTTTAGTTTGTTCAACGCCAAGTGGTATGTTTTCTGTTCTAAATATTTCAATATCTGAAATTATTCCTCTAATCATTAAATTATATCTTTCAGGTAAATCTTCAAGTGCTGGATGTTCAGCAATTCTTCTATTTAGAGAATCAGAAAATTTAGAAAGCTTCGGTCTAATATTTTCTACGAAATGTAAAAAATCATTCTTCTTCTTTTCATTTTCAGTGTCACAAGTCATGCCAATATAAAGTAAAGCGCCGGTCTCAGAAATATGTTCTGCAAGATTTGAAGAATCTGCTATTACCTTCTCTAGACAATTTGAACAAGTTAATTTTCTTTCGAGTAAGTCATTGACATAAGGTTCAATATTTTCCCATTTAGAAGCATCAAAATCAACTGGAACAAATGACAATTACTCACCTCTTATTGATAGATTTAGGGCCAACAGGTAAGTGGTATTCATTACGAGAATATTTAGCAAGTTTCCAGACAGTAACAGCATTTTGTACCTTTTCTCTTATTGCTTCCAAATCTGGATGATCAGGATTTTCCTGTTGAATCCAACAAGAAGTACAGTATCTTTTCCGTTTATAATCAAGATAGTTTCCTGGAGTACAAACTATTCCACAATATGAGCAATTTCTGTAGCCATAGTACTTCGCCATAATATCTCTATTCCGTGCTCAGGTATTTTACATATCAGTTTGTCCCTGTAAATACTTCCTTTAGATTATACATTCGATGAAATCAGATGTAAAAGAAAACATTCTTCTAATGATTTTTTTTTGTTAATATCATTTTCATATTTTATTCTTTTTAGTCCTTCTAATGTGGGGCTTGGTCTTTGTGTAATCAAAGATCCATTCATGCGTTCAATTAGATTATTGGCTTCTAAATCATGTAGATTATATATTTCACGATTGACAGTATTTTCATCAATATTTTTACTTACTTGGATTTCAGGAAGCCTTACAATCCATGCAGAAGGGTCTTGATTCCTAATTCCTGCATTTTCAAATGCTATTCTAACTTGATGAGTTCCTGAAATAATTCTTAGAAATTCGGCATCAGGACTATTTGCAACCATTTTTCCTTTCATTTGATTTCTTTTCATCGAATACCAAGCAGTCCAAAGATGTTTTTCACTTGCTGCAACTTCAAAAGCTAGTAGTAACCAATTATCATCTGGTCTTAGCTCATTAAAAGACGATAAAATTTCTTTGAAATCTTTTATTTCTGCATTAAATTTGATTCCCCATGCTGGGAACCATGGCATCTGGTCTCGGTTCACTGTATTCGGGATGGGCTTTAATTCAATAATGATTCTAATAATTATGTACGTCGTTTAGTTTCTGTAGCATTTTTGACTACCTTATCTACTAATTTTCTACTCCATCCTCTCATCTCTGAAAGTTTAATCTTATCATTTTCTGTCAATAATGCAACATCTTTAACATTTGAGACTCCCAATTTCTCAACCATCTCTCTCGCTCTAACTCTACCAATCCCTCTCAAAGATACCAATGAAATTAGATCTGATTTACAACCATATCTCATTCTTCTATGAGTTTCATCTATTGCCTCAAATAGTACTCGATGTGATTCTTTATCCATTCTTGATAATTCTTCATCCTCCATTAGAATTATTCTGGTAGAGTAAAGTAGCCATTCTGCTAAATCAACCCTACTTCTCAAATCTCCTGGTTGAACATTCCATTCAGTTTCTAAATCATTTATACTTTCTTCTTCTATCCAAGATTGTAAAACCAAAGCCCCCTTCATTCTCCTTTCATCATCTAAATCTACACTTTGTGTTAGTAATTCTCTTTCATGTCCAAAAAGAGCATCTTGTATTTTCTCAAGATCTTTCTTTTGAGGCCATAATGGCATGAAATCTGGAGTGCATGTGACTAAATGCAATAGACTAAATGGAGAAATTTGTCTTTCCACATCAATCCCTGTTAAAATTTCCATTGCATTAGTTAGCCCTTTTTTTAGTATTTTACCTGAAACTGGATTTAGATATAATCTTGAGACTCTTAATCCCAAAGGAGTAGCTGAATATACCATTGTGGGCGAGTCTGGAACATGATTTTCCTCAACTTCATAATTACTGGCTTTCTTGAATCCAAAGATTGCTGGCCCCTTTCTTGGAGCAATATCTGGGATTTTTCTTTGATGATTATCACTAAGGCTTACTCCCGATATTTTCGTTGCAGATTCTGCCCAAGATGGAACACTATCATCCCAATTTTCTTTTGATTCTTTACCATTTTTTTCTTTTAGGATTCTTTCTTTTACTTTGTCAGATTCTCCTTCTTTCTTTATCATATCATTCTCAGAAAGCCATTCAATTACTTTATCAATCTGATTTTCAAGGTATTCGGATTCTAAATGTGTCGATAAGAATGTTTTACTGAAAAATTTTCCTAAAGCATCTCTATCATTCATATCAGTTGTTGCAATTAATGAAAGAATATGGGTTAACAATGCAGGATCCTCTTCAGCAGTTAGGGCATTTGGATTAGCTAATTTCGAAGTAACATCTTCAGGATCGCTTAGAAGAAAGTGTTCGACATTTCTTATTTCTTCTTCCTTACTCTTTGAGACAATCCACGCATCGCCTTTTTTGTCATATTTTGGCCTACCCGCCCTTCCTAACATTTGTTTTATTTCCATAATTGGCATAGGCATATTCCTACTTGCAGCTGAGCTCCATCTCTTAACATCTCTAATTATCACTCTTCTAGCTGGTAAATTAACTCCCTGAGCTAGAGTTGGTGTTGCTACTATACAAAAAATATCACCATTTTTGAACAATTCTTCTACCTTTTTTCTCTGTTCTGTGCCCAAACCTGCGTGATGGAAAGCTATTCCTCCCTTAATTGAGTTAGATAATTTCTTCCCTAAAGGAGAAGAGTTTTCATTTTGATTAATCAATTCTGCAAACTTATTTAGCTTAACAAATCTATCTCCATTATCAAAATTTGGTTCATTTTTAACACGATTTAGCACATGTTTTGATAATTCTCTAGCTTCTTTCTGAGAACTTTTTCTTGAATTAACAAAAACTAATAATTGGCCATTTTCAGCGATTGTATCGTCTAGTGCTGCTTGTAAGATTTTTTCTTTTGCCCCGTTTATATTTCTTGGTTCGGGCCATTTTTCATTGCCCTTACCATCTATTCTGTGTACTTTTACTTGTAAATCTGTCAAAGTTCCCGAATGAAGGCTAACTGGTCTCCACTCTGATTGAATTAATTCTGCCCCTAACCATTTTGCTAAATCTTCACAGTTACCTACCGTTGCAGAAAGAGCAATAATTTGTGCATCTGGTTTTTTATGCCTTATTCTAGAGATTAATACTTCTAATGTTGGTCCTCTAGAATGATCATGTAATAAATGAAATTCATCAGTTACAATAATTCCAATATTTGAAATTAAATTTGATCTATTTCTAAATAAAGAATCCAGTCTCTCACTTGTACAGACTAAAATGTCTGAATCTTCTATTGAATTAATTTCTCCAGACCTATCTCCTATGGCTAGTGCTACTTTTAGTCCTACAACATTTGCAATTTCTTTCAATTCATCATATTTCTCACTAGCCAATGCCTTTAGAGGAACTACATAAATGGCTTTTTGATTAATCAAATCATTCTTCAATCTGTGAGCTATAGTCAAATGTGCAACAAGTGATTTCCCACTAGCAGTTGGGATAGTTAACATTAGATTTTTTCCATCTAGTGCATGAGGCAAAGCTTCCTGTTGAGGCGGATATAGCTCTTTAATCCCCCATTTTTCTCTTAAAAATTTGACTATATCTGGAGACAATCCTAGATGTTGGATAGTCTTTTCCGAGCCTCCGCTAGAGTGTGCCACAAACATTCTCATAATCGGCCGTTCTAAAGGATGCCGTGTCGTTAATTCCATCTATGATAAGCAGGATGGCCTTCCTTTACTGCAACAAATAGGCCTTCTCCTGTAGCACAGATCTTCCCATTTGCTTCTAAAGTCATTTTGACATTTGCTCTATCATCATTTAATTCACTTATAATTGCCGTAATTTCTAATTTTGAATCTAGTGGAGTAGGTCTCTTAAGTTTCAAACTAAATGTTGCAGTTACGGTACATGGCGGGACATCATCTTGGTTCTTATCCATCAAAGCCATAGTTGCTGCCCAATTGCCGTGACAGTCGAGTAGTGTGCTGATTATCCCTCCGTTTATAATTCCTGGAAATGCTTGATGTTCGTTTCTAGTTTCAAACTCCATCTTGAGTCCATTTTCTGTTCTAAATGACTTAATTTGTAGTCCTTTTTCATTAGCAGGACCACAACCAAAACAGATACTATTCGGTGCATATTTGTCCTGTACAGATATGTCATGTTGTTGTTCCATGTTCCCTCACATAGGGTATAGGGAATTGAATTATTCCATAAGCCCATCATCAGACTATCTTAATTTAAGAACCTCTTCCGAGAGTCGTTGTCTGCTACCGATGATGAAGATAAATCGCCGTCCACGGCTAGGAAAAAATCTCCTGCGCCACGTAAAAATAGGCGTCGGCATAAACCACTAAAAGTAGCTAATCAGTTATCTCAAAAACGCCGTAAAGAGATTGAAGATGCATTCGAGCGTAAATCACCTTCACCCAAGAAATGGTCTAGAGAGAGCGGACCAAAGACTCATTTATTTGATAGAAAAAGAATAAAACCTGGGAGTATTAGGAAAATTGATTTCAATCTTTTAGATGTAGAAATTGGAGATTCTTGGCCTATTCCAATAACAATTATTCACGGTTCAAGGCCGGGGCCAGTTGTTACAATATTGGGTGCAGTTCATGGAAATGAACTTGTGGGGCCTCTCGCTTTGACATATCTTTGTGGCCCTAACTTTATTGGCTCTAGAGAAGACATAGATCCTTCCATGTTATCGGGAACAATTCGAATAATTCCAATAATTAATCTCCCAGGATATCGCCGTCAAAGTAGGAAATTCCCTGACGGCCGAGATCTGAATAGGAATTTCCCAGGTAATAGTGAAAGTAATACAACTTCTCGAATTGCGAATCGTGTATGGAAATCTATTATTCAGACTTCTGATCATATAATTGATCTACATACAGCAGCATCCGGAAGGACAAATATGCCTCAAATTAGAGCTAATTTAGCACATCCTGAGAGTAATAGAATAGCTAGGGCTTTTGGTATAGAAACCATTCTAGATAATGAAGGGCCAAAAGGATCTTTGAGAAGAGCTGCAAATAAATCAGGTATTGGATGTATTACTTATGAGGGAGGTGGTTCTAATGAAGCAGATCCCGAATCTGTTCAAGTAGCAATCTATGGTATCCTAAATGTCCTTAGAAGTTTGAGAATGATTCCAGGATATCCAAATCGCCCGCATTTTAGAATTCTAGCATCAGGTTCTGTTTGGATTAGGTCTGATCAGGGAGGTCTATTGGACATATTAGCTCCTGCTGGGAGCTTCGTAGATGATGGAGAAGTTGTAGCCACAATTACAGATCCTGAAAGACCCGGTATTAGTCATGATGTTTATTCGCCAAATAGAGGTTTAATGATTTGCACTGCCACTCATCCATTCGTCACCGCAGGAACTCCTATAGGTCATTTATTGCCAATGAAATCTGGCATAAAAACTCTTCAAAAAAGACTTGATGAGGAAGGTTGTTTGATTATCAGTGGTTCTGATGGAGAACCTCCATGGAGAGAAGATGATGACGTGGAAGACATTTCAATTGAGGGAGAATGGTCTGGTGGAACCCCGGACGCTGAATGGGGGCAAGATGAACTACCAGCTCCCGAAGAAGAGTCATGATTCTACTCTTCTATGATTCTTGAAGGTAGATCTAATAATTCTACTTCTTCCTCTATCTTCTTACTTGGAATAGTAACCATTGGTATGGTTGAAGGAAGACTCGGTAATGAGTCCTCATAAGCATTATTCTTTGTTTCTAATAATGACAAATCAGGAGCTGAAGGTAATTCTGTTTTTGTAAATGAATAATCATATTCAATTTTATTTGAAGGAATACTATACGCCGTATAGGCTTCTTCGAGACTTCTCTTCTGCTTAATTCTGAAATTAACAAATACGCCTGCTATAAGAATTGAAATCATCATAATTGATATGAATAAGATTCCTAAACCGCTAGTAAAAAACGAAATTAAATTATCAAAGAATGTTGGCGGTGGAATCCAAACAACCATGTCTATTTGCCAGATAAATTCAGTGGTTACTCCAGAATCAATAATAGTGGCTGTAATTTGTTGTGTACTTGTTCCATTTGTACATAGTAATATAGTTAAATTATCTTTATTCTTACCACATTCTAATTCATTTATTACTAACCTTGTACCTTCATTTGAGATATTTTGAGCTAAATTATAATCGCCTATATACCAAGTTATTTCTGTATTTACTTGTGAAGGGATATTATTTAATCCAAATATTAGAGTCTCATTAACTGCATCCCAATTGTATAATACTTGATTACGAGGCACTACAAGAACAAGATTTTCTCTTCTTAGATTATCATCAATTAATTCATTACAATCATCATCTAAACCATTCCATACTTCAATTGAGCTAGGATTAATTTCTGCATTTAGATCGTTACAATCTTCAAAATCATAATAATCATCATTATCGTTATCAAAATTAAATGTTAGAGGGTCCGACATTTTAGTTAGGACTTCTAATCCATCATTAATTCCATCTCCATCAGTATCCTCATCATTATAATCAGAAGTAATGTTATGATACTCTTCGAAGTCTGAAAGACCATCATTATCGGAATCAATTGTATAGAAGTCTTCATCAATTTCTCCATCACAATCATTGTCTTTCTTATCTAGCATTTCAATTAATGATGGTGAAACCTCAATATCATCATCATCACAATCCTGGAACCAGTACCAACCATCACCATCACTATCTTCGTCATATACTAGAGGGTCAGCTCCTAATTCAGCATATGTATTAACTTCAATTCCATCAGGCAAGCCATCATTGTCGGTATCGCCATCATTAGGATTTGTAGAAATGAAATAATATTCATCATAATCAGACAGTCCATCAGAATCTGTATCTAAATCTATGAAATCTTCATCAACTTCTTCATCACAATCATTGTCAATTGAGTCTAAGGCTTCAGACAATCCCGGTGATCTAAGAATATTATTATCGTCACAATCCTCAAACCAATACCATGTGTCTCCATCCATATCTTCATCAAAAATTAATGGATCTGCTCCTAAATCAGAATATAGATTTACTTCCGAACCGTCATTCAGTCCATCACCGTCAGTGTCTGCATTTCTGTAATCTGTATTATGTATGTGATATTCTGGCCAATCTTTCAGTCCGTCATTGTCTCTATCTGTAAAATTAAATCCTTCATCAATAAAATCATCGCAATTATCATCGAAACCATTCAATTTTTCTGGTTTTCCAGGGTTTATTTCTGCATCCTGATCGTTACAATCATTGAAATGATAATATAAATCTGAGTCTTCATCTGCATCGAAAATTAGTGGATTACTCTGCCAAAGGTTGATCTCAGCACCATCATTTAATCCGTCAGAATCAGTATCTTCATTATTTGGATCTGTTTGATAAACTGAAATCTCTATTAAATCTGATAATCCATCTAAATCTGTGTCAGACATTGTTGCATTTGTAAAATATACAAATATTTCATCATAATCATTTATTCCATCAGAATCCGTATCTTCATTGTAAGGATCTGTTCCCCAAATTAGTGTTTCATTTTCATTTGAGATTCCATCATCATCATAGTCCAGATCTATGTCCATTCCATGAATTATCATTTGCCACGAATTTAGTGTTCCTGATGTACCTGAAGTAGTATCTCTTATCTTCAATTTCCAAGTTCCTAAACTGCTTTCATCCCAATGATGGACTGTATTAAACATCCAATTAGAATAATCATTACCTGCATCATTATGTTCTTCAGCTAGCCATGATTCAGTACCATTTGGAGATTCTAATACTATGTCTAAATCTCCTCTACTAGAGTGATCAATATCTACTATTACATCTATACTCTCAAGACTAATATCATCTGTAATTTGAACATCAAATTCACTCCATGAGTTTGTTGATGTAGGAATTGTGAATGATGGCGAATAGGGACCGAATGTTAGATTCAATTCTTCATCCACATTAGTCCAATTTTCTGCCAATGATACGGCACTACCGGCATCTATTGCTCCAAATCCATATTTATGTGATACATCATGTCCCGCATCATTAATTGTCCAACTTGAATCATTTGGATCATTCATTCTTGCGCTATTGACTAATATGTGCTGCACATCTCTCCAAGTTAGGTTTTCATTAGCATCCAGCATCAAAGCAATTACTCCTGCAGCCAAAGGCGTCGCACTAGAAGTTCCTCCAAAACTATTTGTTACATTTCCATTATCATAGCCAGCATCATCAGATGTCGTATCAGGATCATCATGAATATCAGTAGTTGTTATTCCTTCACCATCTCCATTAGAATGTGCTGCTACTAAGATACTAGCCCCCGGTTCGGAATAATATGATTGTTCACCATAATGAGTAATTGCTGAGACAGCTATAGTGAATCTGCTATTTGCCCATCCATCGTAATTTGCATTATCATTACTTGTAAGTCCATTACCTGCTGCCCATGTGATTATATTTCCTAATCCATTTCTTCCGTCATAAGCATCATTCTCAAATGCTGCCAGCATTAATGGTCCTGGAGCATCCAATGTCTGACCATTATCACTAGGCCCCCATGAGTTAGTGTAAATATGAGTTTCATTGTTCATGAAAGATAATGCATTTGCTTCCGTAGAATCTCCTGCCCAACATGCAATTAGAGTTGAACCCGCCAGAGTCGCATCATAGGCTGCACCTGCTACATGGATTGAATTATTTCCCGCTGCAGCAGCAACTCCTCCGGCCGCTGTTCCATGTCCATTATTACTAGTAGGGGTAGGGTCCGCATCATTATTGCACCAGTCATAGGAATGATTGGGTGAGTAATTAGGTGAAATATCGGGATGATCTTTATCTAAACCATCATCAACTACACTGATAATAATTCCATTACCTGTGTAAGAATTCCAAACTGAAGTTACATTTGCATCTTCTCCAAAAGTTCCCGAGGTTTGACCTGTGTTTTGCAGATGCCATTGGTCATTAAACACCTCATCATTTGGAATTGAACGGGTTACTTGTTGTTTCTTAATTAATGGCGAGAAAGACTCAATATCCCCATTTTCAATTAGTTTATCGAATTTTTCTATTATCTCTAATGTCGAATCAAAATTCCAAATATATGCTCCTTGTAATTGATGTGCATTCTCTATTGAAACTGTTCCAGGGATCATTTTGATTTGTTCATTAATATTATTGGTGGTTACAACTAACCATTGTTTGGTATTTTCTAATTCTTCTGTAGAATATTGTTCTAAGTCTGCTACTCTTTCAAATGCTAATTGTACAGCAATAGAATAGGTTGGAAGAATCAAGTTTTGTTCACTTTCTAATGATTCTTTTATATTTTCATTTTCAGCCGTAACTAATCCTGAAATTGGCGCCGAAAGTAAAATAAAAACTGCAATTAATACTGAACGCATACCCCTGTCATGTCAGTAGAGGTTTTAGGTATTCGTTAATCTTGCATTAACAACAAGTCATTATTCTTTCCAATTTTTTATTGCTAAATGAACCTCATCATCATCCATTAATCTACGTTGCTTTTTGGCGACAGAAAAAAGATAAGCAACTAGTTCATCAGTTATTTCATAATTATTTTTGTTTAGCCACCATGTTATATTCGAACGACCACTCATATGCCCAATTCTGATTACCTGTTCTAAACCATAATCTTGAGCAGGTACTCCTGAATAGATTCTATCTGCAAGCCAATGTTCTCCTTTTTTCATAGCTTTGACAACAGCACTTGCATGTACTCCTGTACCTGTTTCAAATGCATCTTTTCCAAATACTGGATAGTTTCTAGGTAAAGCAACTTCGATGTATTGATGTGCTTTACGCATATAATCATTCAATGATGTTAAATCATTTTTGATTATTCCCATTAAACTGAGATTAACCAAGGTTTGATCCAAAGGAGCATTACCTGCTCTTTCTCCGACTCCTAGGGCAGTTCCATGTATTACGTCTGCACCTGCTTCAACAGCTGCTAAGTTATTTGCAACTCCAAGTCCTCTATCTTGATGGCCATGCCAGTTTACTTCTATATCTCTACGTTTTACTCCTGAGTCTGGGATAACCTCATTTTGAATGAATCCTAGTAATTTCCTAACTCCGTTAGGAGTCACATGCCCACATGTATCACATACGCATATTCTATCAGCACCTAGTTCTATTGCTCTGGTATATACTTGTTTTATTTCTTCAGGTTTGCTTCTAGTTGTGTCTTCGGTGACAAACATTACTGGTATGTCGTTATCGATTGCGAATGTAACAGCCTTTTCAGCAGTTGACAATATCTTATCCATATCCCAACCTTCAGTATATTGTCTAATTGGACTAGTTCCTAGGAATGCACTTGCTTGGATTTGTCTTTCATGTTTAGCTTGTAAATCAACTAATGGTTTTATGTCATCAACAACAGTTCTAACGGCACAACCAGGTCTCAATTCATATGATTTCTCATTCATATGAGTTAACATTGAATCTATGTGTTTGATATGAAAAGGACCAGCTCCAGGTAGTCCTAAATCAACTTTCTGAATTCCCAATTTTTCCATAAAATCAATTAATTCAATTTTTTCATCAATGGTAGGATTTCTTGCACTTGGACTTTGTAAACCATCTCTTAGAGTTTCATCATCAAACCATACTTCATGTGGATGATTTGAAGAATCTCTTTTGAGATCATAGTCAATAGTGTTCCAATCAAAAATCAGGTCCTTCTCATCCATCTGGTCACCACCTTTTCTATTCTTCAACTACCTGCCAAGTGCTTGAATCCATCGGGCCAGAGTACCTAATTATTCCTTTCTACCTCTTTTTCTTAAAATAATATATACAATTAATACAGTACTTAAGACAGCTCCGTTTATAGGAAAACCAGGTGGTTGGTAAAATGTACTACTTGTTAATACTAGTATAATGAACATTACAGCTAGATATGTTAATGACACAAAAAATGAATGTGATGCAGTAGGCATTATATCATTATTTTTATTGATATTTATTTCCCATATTGTTACTCCATACCAAATACTCAAAATTAAACTATTAATTATTGCTAGATACATATTGAAATCTAAATCTAAATAATTTTTTTCCTGGAATGCTAGAGGTGTTGTCAATGATAATAGGACCAAAAATATAGAATATATTTTCATTTCAAATAATGTTCTTTCTTTACCTTTAACATTGGGCATCATTGGTACACCAACTTTTTCATATTCTTCAGACCTATATAATGCTAAAGCCCAGAAATGTGGTGGTGTCCAGAAAAATATTAGTAGGAACATGAACCAAGGCATGTAACCTCCAATATTTAGAATCGAATTCATAAAGTCAAGAATTGAACTAGATGCTAATTCAAGTTCTCCTTCTGCTGCTGCCCAACCAATAACTGGAGGAGTTGAACCAGCAATCCCTCCAATGACAATATTCTGAACACTTGTTCTTTTTAGCCAAATTGTATAAATAAATACATAGAAAAGAATACTGAATAATGCCCAGAATGCAGCAACTTCATTTGCCATTTCTAACAGCCAGATGGTTCCAATAATTGAAATTGAAATTCCAAATATGAGCGCTGCTTTTGGAGTAATATCTCCAACAGACAAAGGTCTTTTCGATGTTCTAGTCATAATTGGATCAATATCTCTGTCATACCACATGTTGATGCAATTTGCACCTCCTGCCGTTAGATATCCTCCGATAAATACAATCATCATTATTTCTAAGGTGTCCCGATTAATTTTATTGTTTACAATTAAATTATGACTCAGAATTGCACACATTGCTGTAATTTGTAATAGTACAACTACTCTCGGTTTCGTTAAAGAAAAGAGTGACTTGCCAAGCCCCCTCGTCTCCGTCATATTAACTCCTATTGCTAATAGTCTTTGAAAGTCATTGAGTCATAGTATCATTCACGACATGTCTTTTCTCATAGAGAGTTACAACTCTTATAGTTACCATTATGCTTGTAATCATTACAAAAACTAGTGACCCTAGCATCAGATGGACTAATGACAATAGCTCGAAATAAACAATTTCAAAATTGTCTAATTTTGCAGAAAGTACATACATCCCACCTAATCCCATATTTATTAGATATAATATCGATGACATCCAAATCCATTTACATAACAATGTTCCATATTCGCCTTCTTTGTTTTCCTTCCAAATTATGTAGCATGTGATTGCTAATATTATTCCAACTATACTAACTAATAATCTATGTAAGATTTGTGATTGAGCCTCAAAATCAACTATTTTTTCATATATTGAGTCATTGCATAATGGCCAAGATTCTGGGAAACCTGACACTCCACATCCTTGATTAGCTCCCGGAGTTGTTGACACAAAAACTCCTAGAAAGAGAGTCAAAAAAGTGCCAAATGACAAGAATGCAATACGATTAGTCCATCTTTTAGCCAGAATTGGATCAAACTCTATCCATCTAGGAATTTCTTCTTTGTCTCTTACAGTAGCTAACCATATCCAGACTAATGACATCAAGAATAGAAGTGCAGATGCTAGATGTAGAGCAACACTCCAATGTAAATTATCCAACTTCACAGTCACGTATCCTAGGAAACCCTGCCACCCAATTAACAAAACAGAAATTAATGAAGCCAATTTAACTTCATTAGTCAATTCATCATCTTTTCTAATCACCAACCAATTTAAAATTACTAATGGTCCTAAAACTACTCCCGCCAGTAATCTATGAATCCACTCTGTAAATATCTGGAAAGAAGTATATGTGTGACTCGAACCTCTAGAGTCTATTTCACTTGGATTTTCATCAAACCATTCTTTTTGCTCTTCTTCTGATATATCAAAACCCCAAGTTCCGAAACATGTAGGCCAATCTGGGCAGGATTCTCCTGCATCATAGATTCTAATCACACCCCCTGCAGCGATAACTAGGATTGTAATGCCAATAATGACAGCAGTCAGTTTTTCTACACTGACTCTTTCGAATCCCATTATCTCACGACCTTTTAGTCATAGATATAATTGTGTATTATTCTTCAAGATGTGGTTCAACATCAATCGGTATTCTATGTTTTAGATATTCTAGAGTTGCAATTTTCATCGGATCTAAAACAACCCTTTCTTTCGCTTCATCTACTCCATAAAGCTGAATTAATTCTCCAGAGAATTCTTCTCTTAATTCATCTTCTGAGACGAATAAAGGCGCTCCCATACTAATTTGAAGCGCGCGTGCGCCAATAATTCTTGCTTTTTCGAAGCGGGTATGTGCTCTTGCAGGCTTGACCATGATGCAGAACGGCCAGCGACCCCCACATAAGGGCATTGACTGTCTTAATCACTCATAGAAATCAATTTTTAGACAATTTTTCACTTTATTTAACTTTGATTAACATGGCTACAGCATTGCCGCCACCTAGACAAATTGTAACAATTCCTTTCTTTCCACCGGTCCTATTTAGTGCGTTGATTGTAGTCATTAAACAGCGTGTCCCCGTTGCTCCCAGTGGGTGTCCAATTGCTACAGCTCCTCCATGAATATTGAATCGATCTTCTGGAATTTTCAGGGCCATTTGTACTGCTACAGATGCCGCAGCAAAGGCTTCATTATGTTCAACAATATCAATTTGCATAATATCTAGGTTATTTCTTTCCAAAAGTGTCTCAACAGCTGTAATAGGGGCAACCATCACTCTTTTCGGTTCAACTCCTGAGGTAGTATAATCAACAATTTCAGCAAGAATTGGTAATCCTTTTTTTCTCGCAAACTCTTCTGAACATACTAAGACTGC
>DANB01000019.1 GCA_002497245.1 Euryarchaeota archaeon UBA439 | reverse complement strand
TTCACGCGCGATATCCAACGCACGATACTCAGGAATCATCACATGGTCATATCATGTACATATACGGGTCTTTCACCCTCTATGGTGCGCCGTTCCAGGCGACTTCTACTTCCATGACTTAGACTACAGATGGTCCATACCCCACATCTCTTCATGATTTCTCATAAAGATTCGGTTTGTCCTATACCGTTTTCATTCGCCACTACTAGCGGTATCTCGTTTGATTTCTTTTCCTCTCCCTACTGAGATGCTTCAGTTCAGGAGGTTCCCTTTCCATTTAGGAATGGCACAGAGTGCCAGGAGGTCCCATTCAGCAATTTGCGGATCCAAGAGATTCATGCCTCTCCCCGCAACTTATCGCAGCTTGTCACGACCTTCTTCGGCTCTCGAGCCGAGCCATCCCCCAGTCGGGTTGTAGCATTTTATTAATTTCTACATTCCCACTTCTATTTTATTATCTTAACACAGGGACTCATTGTGAGTCCTCTGGTGTCCAGGCATATCAATTCTGGTGTCTCAGACCACTCCGTCTCCCCGCAGGGCGAAGCAGTCTCAACCACTAACCTTGATACATAGCAGTACCAAAGCGCACTATAAGCAGCCTCGCGACCTACCTTTGGTATATGAAGTCAAGGGTCGGGACCCCCTCTCTAAGGGGTCTGAGTGTTGCGAATCTGATATTATTGGAAAAATATTTTTTTGCAGAAAATAACACTATATTTCACTATCAGGAAATCAGTTTTAAATTTAACTAAATGTATCAATTTATTCGGACTCTAAATCTAAATCTTTCAAATCTAAGTTATCTAAATTCTCTAAATCTTTGTAAACCATTGGAGTCAAACTTAGACTACCGATAATTAACAAAGTAATAATTACAAATGGAATAATTGGGTTGGACCACACAATAGCATATCTCACTACACAATACACTGTAGATAGCAACAATGTCAATATCATAATCGGGAAACCTGTACGGAAGAATCGATTAAATGAAATATCATTTCCAGATTCTTCAGCTAATCCTGCAGCAACAACGTTTGCAGAAGCACCAATAATTGTACCATTTCCTCCAAGACAGGCACCAAGTGCTAAAGCCCATGCAAGAGGTCCTAATTCTAGACCTAATGTGTCATCAGAGGCCAGTTCAATTACCACAGGAACCATAGTTGCGGTGTAAGGAATATTATCTATAAAGGCAGATGCAATTGCTGAAACCCATAGTAATAACAGAACTGCTACCATCAATCTATTTTCCTCAGAGGCTTTCGACACCGTATCCGAAATTAGATCAGCAATCATCTCTATCAACCCCATGAATTCAAGTCCATGAATCATAATAAATAAACCAGCAAAGAAAATTATTGTAGTCCATTCAACAGAATCTAATTGCTCTTCGACATGATGTGGAGATGTAACTAGAAGCATTACAACGGCTCCAACTAGGGCGATTACTGCAACTGAAGATAATGGATGAGAAATCTGGGAATGGGCGAAGAAGAGTAAAATTACTACTATCAAAATAGCACCTGATTTCTTTAGTAGTTCAGCGTCCTTAATACCATACTGAATTTTTAGTAAATCAACATTCCTTCTCCTGTATCCGGATAATCCTGGCTTTTCTATAATTCTCAACAACCAGAATGCAGGAACCATCGCTATCAACACTGCTGGAGCAACATGAATTATGAAATCTGTAAAACCAATACTTTCTGCCTCTAAAACAGTCCCGCTAAGGCTTTGACTGGATAATTGTGCACCAATAATAATATTTGGTGGGTCTCCGATTTGAGTTGCTGCCCCTCCAATATTAGAGAACATGACTTCAGCGATGATTAAGGGGACAGGTTCTAAATCTAATACCTTACAAATTTGTATTGTCACTGGCACTATCAACAAAATAGTAGTTACATTATCAAGTAATGCAGAGAAAACTGCTGTGATAATACATAAGATAAATGTCAACCTCCATATTGAACCTCCACTACGCGCATATGCTTGAACAGCAGCCCATTCAAATAGGCCTGTTTTCGAGAGAATATCTACCATGACCATCATACCAATTAGAAGACCGATTGTTTCCCAATCTATCCATGTCATAATAGTCATTAAATCTGGACCTAGTAATTTTTCACCATCTAATAACGTATTTTTCTCAGGAGAATAGTATGTGGCAACATGAAGCGCGGCAACTGCTGCAATACCTCCTAATGCTGCTGCTAGTGCTCTATGCATCCATTCAAAGACAATTAATGCATAAACTGCCACTAAAATGATGATGGCTACAGTAACGGCCCAACTGGGCATCTCAGCAGCCTTCCAAGAGCCCCCTGAGGACCCTCCTGCCGCTGAAACGGATGGAGGGAAAAATGAAAAAATGAAACACATAGATAGGAAAATCTTGTAGACTATTCTATTGTATTGATGGCCGGAAAGTTCACCCATGTGCTTCCGTAACAGATTACCTCTAAATATCTCTCGATATGAAAATTAGTAATTATGTAATTTTGTAACCATCATTCTCCAGACCAAAATACAGCTATATTTCCTCTCTGAAGGACTAAATAAGATTCTGACGAATTGGAAACTGATTCGAAAAGTGATTTTCTTTCCTGATTATTTGATGCAATACCTTGATTGATTTTCATTTTAACTAATTTCCGTTTCAAAAGCTGTTGTTTTAATTCATCAATTACCGATTCATTTACTCCTTGCTTTCCTACCCTAATTGTTATTTCTAATGAATTATCTAATGCTTTTCTTTTTATTGAATTTGGTATATTCATTAAATCACCTTCTAATCGGTCTACGAACTTTACTATTACAACGTTCACAAGTAGTTATCACGGAACTCTTTCTAATCCTTATTCTTGAATCAGAACCAAAATTCATAACAGATTTACAAACCTTACAAAATATTATTCGAACGTTAGGTTCACAACCTTGACCATGCCTTTTTGATATTTTTAATGAGTCTCTGACGGCAATATTTCTAACTTTCAAAGAGAAATTAGGAGATTCAATTATATTAGAAAGTTGAGAAATCGCCTTTTTCGAACGATTTTTTCTTCTCAAAGAATCCTTAGATCTTCTTCTCCCTGACATAATGACCTCATCTATTAGATAGTTTGGAAATTATTTCATCACCAACTTCTTTTATTGTCTGCTCACCATTTACTTTGATTAAAAGCCCTTGACTCTCATACCAAATAGCTAGAGGAGAAGTCTGCTCATGATATGCCTTTAGCCTGTTACGTACAGTGGTTTCATTGTCATCTTTTCTCTGAATTAATCGGCCACTAATAGATTCAGGTGCTGGTTTAAAATCTATGTGGAAAATTTCACCGGTTTCTGGATCCATACGTCTTCCAACTATTCTTCTGACTATTGATTCATCAGGAACTTCTATTGAGATTACTGCACTAACTTCTTCAATTTTGGCAAGTTCTTCAGCCTGAGCAATCGTACGAGGAAAACCATCAAAGAGTACTCCATTTTTAGCATCATCCATCTTCAATCTTTCAGAAATCAATCCTATAATGACTTCGTCAGGAACTAATTCTCCGGCCTCCATAAAAGATTTAGCTTCTATGCCCAATTTACTGCCTTCAGATAACGCAGCCCTCAACATATCTCCTGTTGATACCTGCGGCTTAGATGTTAAATCGACGATTCTGGCAGCTTGTGTTCCCTTACCTGCGCCGGGTGGTCCAAATAATACAATCGAGCCTTTCATATGTATTACGCGGTAAAGACTCAGTCATAAGTCAAACCCTGTTTAAGGTTGGTTTTGTTCCCACCATAAGTGGCCATATGAGTTCCATTGTTCCATTGACCATCCATCAGGTAAACCTCCTAGAGGTAAAGGAGCAACTCCATCAGGCGTTGGTAACAATTTACCCGGTCCAGATGCAGCAATAGCAGCCTGAATCTCATCATCACTAACTCCTCCGGTCAATGTATCTCCTGAACCTAAAGATGTATCTAATGCTGCAGCACGGCGTTCATTTGAACTACCCGACAATAAAGCTGAACCCTCAGGTATCAGTTCTTCTTCCGGTGACATGAATTTTTGTGATTCTTTTCTCATCTTTAATCCCAAGAATATTGCACCTGCCAGAGATATCAAAAATAATAATGGCAGTATCCACTGAGGCAATCCCAAAGTATCTAGAATTCCGGATATTCCCCCTGTATTCGTAGTTCTTTCTCTACTCATTTCTAAAGTCATTTTTGTATCGGTTACTTCAGCATCTTCAGGATCAAAGTTTGTGCTATTCACATACAGTTCAAAACTAGATAAACCAAATCCTGCATTCGAATTAGGTTTTACTGATACTGTAAAAAATCGAGATTCACCAGGAGATAATTTACAATCAATATCAGATGAACAATCGGGGAATTGTATCTCGAAACCATCTGCTAAAGATGCTGAAAACTCAGCATCAGTGATTATATTTCCTTGATTAGTTAAATTGATTTGAAAAATAGCATTATTTCCAGAAGGAATATCTTCAATTAGAGTCTCTTCGGAAGAAAGTGAAAGCCAAACAGATGGGAGTATCTCTACTTCGAACTCTACAGTCTGGAAATAAATTTCTCCGCTAGGGGTTTCTGATTCAATAATTACAGATACAGTTTGCTCGAGTGAACCAATTGGTAGAGCACCTGGCAATTCTAAACCAACCGAAACAAATGCTTCACGATTCATTTCCATCTGGAAAACATTTCCTGAGAGGAAACCACCAGACCAACCTTCAGGTAGAGTGCCCATTGTCAGAGAGATCTCAAGAGGTACATTCCCAATATTATGAAGCTTGAAAGGAGTTACAGAAGATTTACCTAAGGCCACCAATATTTCAGAAGGATTCTCAATATCTAATGAAGCGAATTCTTCTAGAACTAATTTCGTCCCATTAATTAGAGTTTCACCATCAGAAATTGTAGTCCGAATTGTGATAATGTTTGAGTCTCCCATGTTAGATGAGAGTGGCACGATTGTGTTGATTATAATACTAATATTTTGGCCCGCGAGGACGTCTACAACTACATCTTGGTTAACGAAATCATCGGTTCCAATAATAATTTGAGTTTGCCAACTATTTTGTACTTTTACAGTATATTCTGAAGGCACATTCCCTTGATTAGTTATTACTAAATTTGTAGTCACTAGGTCTCCATTTAATACAGGACGGTTTGCTGAAAGCCCTAATGGCCCTAAGGACACACCATCTTCTGAAAATATTTCAGTAGTGAAATCACGATTCTCGAAAACCTCAACCGTTGCTGAGTCTATAGAAAATAAACTTGGATCGTTTACTGATTGTGTAGTGCAACTAACTCCTTCAACTGTACCTGAAGCAGGAGATCCTAACACATCATTAGGAACTCGAACTTTAATTGGAACAGGCAGGAATTGTAATCTAGAAAGTGGTTCGAGATTTAGAACTGATGTTCCACTATCTCCTACTCTAATTATCCAATGGTTATCGGTCTCACAAGAAATTGTGTATTGAGTGGGGCCATTTCCAGTATTTAGTATTGAGAGAGAGAATTGAGCAAATTGGCCAGGGATTGCCCCTAAATCATCAGCACCCGCCACTACAGTAACTAAACCTTCAACCCTCTCTACAACTGTCTTAAGTTGCATCGAGTGATATACTGTAGGTGCATTCTTATCCCATAAAGTGACTTGTGATACAAATTCACCAGGAAGTGCATATATATCATTAGAAACATCTGCATCGACATCAGAAAATTCTAAACTGATAATTACACTATCGCCATCTTGACCCGATGGAGACAAAGTCCATGGCCCTGACTCATTGAATAATTTCCACCACTCATCTATTGGAGCTAATAGAAGTCCACCCACATCAGACAATTGGACAGGTGAAGCAGAGATATCTACAGTAACTTCCGATGTTCCTTCGTTCTTTAATTCTAAATCAAAAGTAACTGCATTTGATACACTAGGATCCAGATGACGAACCTTGGATTGATCTAATTCGGAGGGAGTAGATGGATAACTCCCATCGGATAATAAAGGAGTTAGTCGGACCCCTACTTGAGAAACATAAACATCAATTTGTATTTTGTTATTATCCAATCCAGATATTTCATCATTTAATTCTGTAACTTCTGAGTTAGAATCCAATGTTAACATTATTGTATGTAGCCCAGTTGTCGAGAAAACGTGTGGGTATGAAAGAGAGGCCAATGAACCTCCAGGAAGTGAAGTTTTTGATTGTTCAAGAATTATTGTGTTTTCAGTAATGTCTTCAATCAAAACAGAATAGCTTCCAGTAGGTCCAGCAGCTTGATTTTTCCACTGAGCCTCAATCAAAAATGTATCTCCCTGTAAAGGACTTTCTACAGAAGTCGATAGTGAATTAGTAAAAACTGTAAGGTCGGGAAATATAGACTCAATAATCTGACCAGACATTACTATTGCATAATCTTGTAAACTCCCACCAGCATGTCCTACTTCAACTGACCAAGTTCCTATTTCAGGAGAATCTAGCCTAAATCTCTCCACATTGTTTAGAGAGTCTTCTACTCCACCTGTTACACTATTGCCATTAACGAAATTATTACCATAGTATACTATTCCACTTGGAGATGTAATTTTTAAATCTAAATCATTCAATAACTTAGGAGATGATTGGTTGGCTACTGCAGAACCTTCGGGATCGTTCCAAACAAGTGTTACATCAAACCTAGAATCCGCATTAGATTGTATTGTATATACAAAAGAATGCCCTGGTTTCAATTCTCTAGAGTCATCATATAATAGTTCTAGCATATCGCCAGAATCTTCAGGAAATAGACTATTTGAGATATTTATTTGACCCCAACCTTCGAACGCATTAGGGATGTCGGGGGCTCCTAAATCATCTGCTCCATTAATCAGAACGGACCTAATTAAGTCAGACCTTGGTTCAACTATGCCTTGATTCACTCTGAGAAATTGTCTAGCCATGGTAGTAGCACCTGCGGCTACTGCAGTTGACATTGAAGAACCGTTTAGAGTCATATATAGTGGAATATCTGTATCTGCATGTTCAGATGAAGAACAACTATCTCCCTCTACAAATTGTGCTTCCTCTGCTCGAGCAGAGCATATCATCACGCCTGGAGCAACTAAATCAGGTTTTATTCTACCATCTAAAGTCGTCCCTTTTGACGATGATGAATAAACCTCACCCGCAGGTTGACTACCAAATGACCCAGTAGTAGATGTGCCAATAGTGAGAACATTCTTCGCAGTTCCAGGTGGAGTAATGCTCTGATAACCATTCATCCCCAAATCTCCAGCTGAAAATAACGCTAGGAAACTAGGCTCGTCAACTAAATATGAATCTGCGGAACGTGAATCTGAACTATACTCCCCTACAAGATTGATATTACCCCAACTATTAGTTTGAATACGCGCACTCTGTTGATATGAATGTGCAAACATTTCGTAGAGAGAACCCCATCGGGCTAATATTCCTGAACTATCTGCTTCCAATTGATAGAAATGAAATGTTGCTGCGGGAACGATTCCTGTGGAGTTTGAGTCACCAGAACCATCTCCTAATATCGTAGAAGTGACATGTGTTCCGTGGCCACTATTCCTATCCTGATATGAATTGTCGGGGCCAAATAAATCATATATCGCTCTAACTCTGCCATTAAAGTCACCATGATCAGCATCAATCCCGGTATCTGAAATCGCTAGAATCTCCCCACTACCATTCAGACTGAAATTCGACATTGTTGACGCAAGATTGCTACCAATTAGTTGACTAGCATTACTATTATGAATAGAAATAGTTGAAGATTCATGAATACTAAGTATTCTTCCATCCATGGCTAAAACAGGCAACCATGAGGCATCTATTCCTTTAACTTGACATAAATGAATATCGCAAACATTCCTTGATATCGAACTATCTGAAATACGATTCATGTCTGATTCAAGTTCAGATAATTCACTGGTTTTCAAGTCAGAAGCAATTGTTAGATCTAAATCAAGCAAAAAACCTCCTCTTCCAGAAAAATCAACTAAATTTGGAGATACACGCCAAGCAATTGGCAGCCCTTCAATCCACCTTACAGAAGAGGATTTTTCTAATTCGTATTTAGAACTCATAATATCCTCAACTGGAATCCTAATAATTAAAGCAGAATCGGGGAGATAATCTATGATAGGGTAGCCTTTGAAATCTAATAAATTAATTAATTCAGTCATATCAACACTATTAGATTGTATTATTGCTAATCCTGTACGTGAAAGTGCTGATGAATCATACAAACTCTCTGGACCAAGAGGCATTGGATCAACTAAAGGATCAAAATTGCCGAATGGTGAATGGATTATTCCAGTGAAATGGTTTAATTCATAATTAGATTCAGAAACGACCGATAATTTACCCCATTTACTAATTTCAGATGATTCTTGAAAATTTGAGATTTCAGTAGAATCTGTAGTTTCACTAAGAGCCGAAACAGCACCTGACCAGGATGAAAGAATTAGAATCAAGAGAATAGGGAAAATCGATTTCACAGCAGTCATAGCAAGCCTGCGACACATTAAGCCCTTTTGACCGTTAACGTTTGGTGAATCGAAAATCCGTCAAAGATTCTAGATACCGTAGTATTCAGATATTGCTAAATCAGTTTTTGCAACGCTAACTTTCCAATCTTCTTCAGTACCCATTAAAGCTCTTACACAATCTACATTTTCGGGGATTACATCGCTTTCTTGATGTATAGCTTGAAAGTAATACAACCTATTCTCAACTAACTTCACACCATCTTCCCAGACAAAAATTTCGTGTAAATCACCCCACTTCCTACCTATATCTCTAGCCATTTCCATTACTTCTGCGGTTGTCGGAATTCGGTCATCTTTGCCACTCATAACAATAACGCGAGGAGATTCTCTCCACATCTCAATAATCGAATCTGTATTCAGGCCATGCCCCTCTGGCAAATCAGCAATAATCGAATGGACATGCATTAAAGTTGTAGGGACTGCTACCGCTAGAGAATTTATATCAATTTCCGGCTTAACTGTCATAACATCGGGGCCGTGATGACTTGGTACTTTCAGAACCGGTTTAATTGCATTAATTGGCCCCCTATCTGAATCACCAGGATCGGCTGCTCTTCTAATCATTGTACACTCAACTTTGAGAGAACCGCAATGATCATACAATGGGACCAAAGTTCTTGAGAGGCCAGTAGTATTACATGAAACAACACGTGTACCTTGAGCATTGAGATTTTCCGAATGATTAGCGCAAGAAGTGTATGATAAACCAGTAAGAGAATGTTTTTCACCTCCTTGAAACATATATTTCACACCTGCTGATTGATATTTTTCTAGATTGGCCGCTCCCATTTTGCCAGGTGCACAATCAATAACAACATCCGCAATGGATAATAAATCTGTTAATCCACCTTCACAAGTATATCCTTGTTCAGAAAATGAATCTATTTTTTCTTTATCATCAAAAGTACAATATAATGGAAATCCACGTTTTTTGGCAAGTCCACAACCAAAGGAGGGGCCTGTTTTGGTCACTCCTATGACTTCCATATCCTCTTGTGCATCTATAGCATCAGCTACTCTCTTACCTATTGTACCAAAACCATTTATTGCGACTTTAATTGTATTCATAATCTCACTAACTACCCTTTGACAATATCATGCCCGAGTAGAAACTCTATCAATATACCCTTTTTAAACTACAAACTTAATTTAATTTTTAGTACATTAATTACCCTTCAAACCGTCAGAATCAAGACTAAATACACCCTCAGAGTCATGATAGTCTATGCGCGAGGTCACCGATAAGAGCGTTAAATTAAATCGTGACCTTGAAAAAATGCTTGTAGAAGCATTGGAACGTGACCTATTAGTCCGAATTGGATGGGGTAGAAACGGTGATGAAAAACCAAAAGATGGAGAAATAGGTGTAATAACTCATCTCCCAAAGAAATCTAGAGTTTTACTTCTAGGCAACTTAGGAGAATGCTGCGGAGCTATGAATAGAGGAGGAAATCTAACTATTCAAGGAGGATGCTCTTCAATGGCCGGTGCTTTTCAGGAAGATGGTAGATTAATTATCGAAAAGGATGCCGGAGATAGAATCGGCTCCAACATGAGAGGAGGGATAATCAATGTCCAAGGATCGGTATCTGATTTTGCAGGTGAATCTATGAAAGAAGGTACGATTCTAATTCGCGGGCATGCTGGAGAAAGAGTGGGCGCGGGAATGTCTGGAGGGACAATGATTGTTTTAGGCTCTGTAGGAAAGGAACCGGGAATAGGGATGATTGGAGGGAAAATAATTGTCTCAGGCAATTGTCCACCTGCTGGAGCGGGTGCAGAAATTAGAGAAATTAAATCGAAAGAAATTTCAGAAGTTTCTGAACATTTAGAACCTCTAGGTTTGTCAATAAATAAAGATGCTCTAGTAATTATACCTTCAGAAAAAGATACCAATGTTTTTGAGCACCCTGAAATTAGTATTATGGAAGGTTTAGAAAACATATTACTAGTACCATCTGGAAAAAATAAACAGTCACTGTACGAAAAATTAGATTGCGAGACATTACTGAAAAAAAATGATGAAGATGAAGGAGTCGTTTTTCCAATTCCCTGGCTTGTTGAAAGAGAGAAAGTTGCAACTTCTAATAATTTGATGACCTCTAGGCAACCATTTTTAGTGAGGGAATCGCCAAGAGAAATCGATTTGCTAGATATTGATCAAGATAATATAGTTCAAGTCTCAGATTATCTGAATGCATGTTCAGGAATAGTTCTAAATTTAGAGGCTTTGCCTAAGATGAATGATGCTGAAATAGAGGCTTTAATTGTTTCTTTAAGAAGTAAAATGAATAATAAATCTCTTGTGATGTTAAGAGACAGAGTAGATAGAGTAGAGAATTTACTTAGAATGATTATTGATTTGAATTTAGATGGAGCAATTATCAACGCTGCGACTCCTGGCGGGAGTAGAGCTGCGGCTGCATTACCTAGGATTGGTTTGGCATCAAGAGCAATGAATATCAAAGAACAAGGGAAATATTTGTTAATTAAATTAGATGAAAGCCCTAGTGCTGAGGATTTCATCGTAGCTAAAGGTGCTGGCTGTTCATTAATTGTCGCTCCGAATAATGACGAAAAAATAGAAGAAAATCTTCTTTGGCTGAAATCAACCATAAATGGTTGGATGACCGATTTAGGTGTTCAAAGTCTAGAAGAAATTACTCGAAGAAATTTAAGGGCGATAGATTATGATACTGCTGCTATTTCAGGCTTGAGATTAATAGGATATGACCGCCCTCTTCCAATGTGGCTTGGAAACTAGGTGATACTATGCCGACATTGAAATTTAATCACAGCATATTAGAATATCTTCACAAAATAAAGGATGTAAAATATGACTCAAAAGATTGGGAAGAAAGAATGCCATCAATAGGGTGCGTAGTAGAAGAAAATGATAGTAAAGGAATTGAAATAGAAATTTTTCCAGATAGGACAGACTTGCTCAGTCATGAAACTATTTCTAGAGCAGCTAGAGCTTTTCTAAATTCTGTTAGCGATTCGCCTGAACTCGAAATAGGCCAAGGAGAAATAAATGTCGATGTTGATAAAACTCTTGAAAAAATACGCCCAGTAATTTTGGGAGCTGTTGTCAGAGGAGTAGATAATGGAACAAGTCTAAAAGAAAAAGACGAATTTATTCAGTCATTGATGGATCATCAAGAAAAGTTACATTTGACTTTGGGCAGGAAAAGGAAATTTGCTTCAATTGGAGTTCATGATTTGTCTCAATTAAGTCCTCCATTCAGAGTGATTTCTGTTGACAAAAAATACAAATTTATCCCATTGGCTGAAGAAAAAGAAATGAGTATTGAGGACATATTGGAATTACATCCTAAAGGTAAGGAATATGCACATCTTATGTCAGATATGGAGACTTACCCCGTAATAATAGACTCTGAAGACAAGGTTCTTTCATTCCCCCCGATTATCAATGGAGATCATACTACTGTAAATGAGCAGACTAGAGATTTTTTCATTGACGTCACAGGTTGGGATGAAAGATCTTGTGAAGCATGTTTACTATTGGTATGCTTATCACTTGCAGAAAGAGGAGGAGAAATCGAATCAATCCAGATAAAGAATTGGGATCAAGAATTATTGACTGTACCAAGAGGTGATCCGAAAAATCATAAAGTCCCAGATAGATTGATTAGAAATATTCTTGGTGTCGAATTAAGCAAAACAGAAATTGCTAACTCAATTAAAAAAATGGGGGGAGAGTTAGTAGACACTAGAACTGTAACTGATGGACCAGATAAAATTGAGAGATGGGCAGATTGTATTGTCGGTGAAAAGGAACATATTATTTCAATGCCAAGATGGAGGAATGATATTATGCACCCTGTTGATATCGTAGAAGATATTGCAATAGGATATGGTTATGACAACTTACCTGACCAGTTATCCACTGTACATCTAGATGCAATTCCTCTACCTTCGTCTAACCTACATAGAAGAATTAGTTCGAGTCTTTGCTCATTAGGATTACAAGAAACTCAAAGTTTAACACTATCAAATAAACGTGATCAATTTGAAAGAGTTAGATGGAGTGAAGAAACTAAAAGTACAATAATTTCGAATCCTATAACTAACGAACATACAATGTTAAGACAAAACATTTTGCCTTCACTGCTAAATCTTTTAGCAGCGAATAGGCATCATGAACTACCCCAAAGAGTACATGAGTTAGGAGAAGTAGTTAGAGATTCAGAAAATAAAACCCGTCTTTCATGGGCTTGTGCAGAAGTTGGAGGAGGATTTTCTGCCGCTAAGGGCATTGCTAGTGCACTGCTTAGAGACTTAGGAGCAAACCTCTCAGAGATAAAATGGGAAGAAATTAATCATGAAGAAGGGCCTTGGATAAAAGGTAGAGGAGCTAAAGTAATAATTAGTGAGATTGAAGTTGGACAAATAGGAGAAATCGATCCAAAGGTATCATTCGAGTTTGGCTTAAAAGTTCCAATTCAAGCTGGCGAATTTGATGTAGATGCACTAGGCAGGACAATACCTGACCCTATACTTTAATTTACATTTATTCACTGTCATCTGAGAGTAAGGCCATAGCGTCAATAAAAGTCTTATTTGTAAGGTGGGAACGATTTTTTTCTTCCTTTTTATCGCTCCTAACTTCCCTTTCATATTCAACTACTATGTTATCTTCAATTTTAGAAGATTTCTTGCTCCCGGAAGATTTCTTTCTGAACGGCCATATCGGTGCCATATACTGACAGCAGCGACTAAGGACTTCAACACTTCCCTAATTTCTGAACAAAACAGGGAGATAATCAAAGAGTAGAACACTCAGGATGTGGCATGGAGAGAGGTTTCGCGGCAGTGTTTATTACATCCTTAATCTTAATACAAGTAGGTAGTTTTACCGATACTGATGAATTAAATTACCAAATGAACACTATCTCGAAAGAACACGAGCAGGGTCATGAAGATACAATAAGTTTAGACATATTATTAGTTGGAAATTCTTATACAAGTTTTAATGACTTAGACCAGCGACTAGAAAATATATTAGATATTTCAGGAGAAAATTCGAATGTACAATCTGTAACAGGAGGAGGTATGAAATTATCTGATCATTCCGAGGATTTGAACCAACAAAATAGTGAATTGAATCTAAAACTTTCTGAAGGCCATGACTACGTAATTCTACAAGACCAAAGTCAAGTCCCATCATTTCCAACTAGTTCTGAGTTCTGGAGCGATAGTAAAAATGCTGTCGAAGACCTAAATGAAAGAATAAAATCAGAAGGAGGAGAAACAATTCTACTAATGACGTGGGGCCGAAAAGATGGTGATGCGAATAACCCAATTAGAAATCCTGATTATTTGACAATGCAACTTCATCTTCAACAAGGCTATGAAATGTATCTTGAAAATACAACTAATGCCGAAAAACCTGTATTCTTGGCACCCGCAGGACTTGCATTCAAAAACATCTATAATCAAGTTAATGAAACAGGAATTGATCCTTCGCAAGGAGAAAATTCGTTTTCAAGTCTTTACTCAGATGGTTCACATCCATCAATAGATGGAACATATCTTACATCTTGTGTAATTTATGCAGTAATCACTGGAAACTCGCCGGTGGGGGAAAACTTCCCATCAGGGATATCGCAGGAAAGGGCTTTAGAATTACAAGAAGCTGCAGCCGATACTGTTTTCAATAATACTCCAGATTATCTATATCCATTTGAAATTGAAGAGGGTCCAGGTGTAGAATTTGGGCCAGATTCAGGATCCGTCTTTGCTATTGATCCAGGGAATCTAATAAATTTGAATGTGAATTATACAAATTTAGCGGAATTTAATGACGTAGTGAACATTAAGATTCATGGGCCCGATAGTTGGATAATTGAATGGGAATACTCGTCAGATACATCAAATGGATTTGATTTCGAGATTCTATCAGACGCCACGGGATGGACTGAATTCTCAATTACGGCTCCTATGACTGAAAATGGGATGCCTTTAGCTAATTCTTTGCATCAATTCTCAATGGAAATCAATTCTAACGTTACAGGAAGTAATGACTGGTATAATTTTTCAATGAGGTATGGTTACTTTCATGGAGTTGAAATCGTAAATGGAGGAGGGACGTATTCTATTTCCCCATATGATGTTGCGACAATTGAAATGACTGCTAGGAACTTGGGCAATACTCAGAGAGATATTGCAGTAAGTGTAAGACCGGTCAATGAAAATGGAACTGCATTAGGAGATTTCTCGCAAGCATTTGCATTAGACGATTGGAATGTTTTCATACAAGATAAAATGGAACTTAATGCAATGTGGCCGAATGAAACCGGAAAAATAAGATTTCAAATTCAATCGCCATACCTAATAACTGGAACAATATTCTTTGAGATTAAAGTATGGAGTACTGCTATCCCCGATGAAGCAGTTAATGTCACACAGAGAGTAAACATTGTTCCGAGGTCTGGTGGGAACTTAGAACTGAATAATATAGACTGTCAATTTGAAACTAAACCAGGCGATAGTTGTCGAACAGAATTAATTGTAGAAAATACTGGAGACATACCATATAATTTTGAATTAAGAATAAAAGAAACACCTGATTGGATAGATCTTGAAATCAGTGAAAATAATATTAATTTAGATGCAGGGCAAATTAAAAACCAGATTTACCTAAATATTTCTGTAGATGACGGTATTCTTTCAGGAGAGTCTGCAGAAATATTTGTTGAATTATGGGTAGATGGATGGAATCCTGAAACTATTTCTTTTGAAGTTGTGGTTGGAGACTATTTTAATTGGGATTTGATTAACGAGGTGTATATTCATGATTATAATTATCAAGAAAGAACTGTGAATGTTTCCGCACGATGGACGATGGAAAATATTGGAAATATCAATGATGGGTTAGTGGTTAATTTAGATTGCAATATTTTTACTGATTTTGAGCTTGAATTACCTCTAGAAGCAGAAGAACAGAATTCACCCAATCCACGTTCATTTGAAGTATTAGATGTAGAAATAGGTCAGATGATTAATTTCACAGCTTGGATGAATATTTCTTATGATGAAATCTCTCAGACTATGTTTTATGTTGAAGGACCTACACTCTCGATCGAAGCAAGATCAATCAGAGATCCTAGAATAATCTTTGAAAATAGCGTTACAGAACAAGAAGACTTGTTTAAACAAAAAGCGGATGATGTAAATAATGAAGATGGAGAATCAGTAATTGTTGAATTCTTCAGAGTCTGGCAGACAGTTATTATTAGCCTAGTTGTAATAATGTTCGGAAGTATAGGGGTAGTGAAGGCAATACAATACAGAATAGAACAAGACAGGAAAAGACTGGGGCTACCTCCTTCAGAGATGGATCAAGAAACAGCAGGAGAATGGATGTCAAAATTCATTAAGAAATCAGAGCCAAAGATTTTTGTTGAAAGTGAAACTATAGATTCTAAGGGATTTGAATCAGATTTTTTGAGTAAATCAAAACAAAAAGAAACAAAAATAAAAGAGGCCCCGTCCAAGTATGATATCAAAATTGCTAGTAATTCACTAGATAAGGCAATGACAGAGGATGCACTAGAGGACATAGTAGAGTTAGCAGACGATATTACTATTGATAAAGAAGTACATCCACAAAATTCACATCTTGATAACGATGATTTTGAATCAAGATTCTCGAAATTAAGAAAAAGGGATAAAGAGGAATAAATGTACGAATTAGGAGTTGATGAAGCAGGAAGGGGTCCTGCTATAGGACCTCTTGTTGTTTGTGCATTAGCCGTTCCAACCGTGGACATAGAAATTTTAACAAATATTGGAGCTAAAGATTCTAAATCTTTAACTAGAAAAAAAAGAATTGAATTGGCTAAGAAAATTTATTCAGAGGTAGAAAAAAGAAATTGGAAAGTGGGAATGATTACTTGCAGTGCTTATAGAATAGATAAGGAAAGAGACCGAACTAATCTGAATGATTTGGAAGTAGAATTATTCAAAGAAGCAATTAATAATACAAAAATTGAGGAAAAATATGGGAAAATATACTTGGATGCATGTGACATAAATGAGCAACGATTTGGTAATCGGGTAAGAGAATCATTAGGTCACGGTTGGGGACAATGGACTATTGAATCGAAACATAAAATGGATCTAGAAAATGTATTGGTTGGTGCTGCAAGTATTCTTGCTAAAGTTCATAGAGATAATGAGATAGAGAAGATAGCCCAATTACTTAATCTGGATATAGGAAGTGGTTATCCATCTGACCCAAAAACTAAAGTCGCAATTCGGGAATTGATAAAGGGAGATTTACCAAATAAATATTTGAGATGGTCCTGGGCAACAATAGAGAATATTTGGGAAAAGGAGAATGAGGAAACTATTCCAAAAAGAGGCGGGGAAGAGCGAAATAGTAGACAATCCTCAATTAGTGATTGGTAAATAGTGAAATGGAGAAGTCTAGTGGTGAGGACGATATTATGGCTGATGCGGCAGATTGGGATTTTGAAATCACAAATATTGTCAGAAAATATGCTTTGCAAAATGCTGTTGAATATGATGGCGCTGGACAATCAGGTTCAGTATTAGGGAGAATACTTGGAGAAAGACCTGATCTAAGAAGTAAAGCTAGAGAACTTAAACAATTAGTAGATATTGAAGTCAAAAATGCAAATGATATGGCTCAGAATGAAGGAATTATAGTAGTTCGTCAACTATTAGAAACCATTAATCCTGAGGCATTAAATAGGCAAAAACAAGTGAAAAGGACAGGTTTGAAAGATCTGCCAAATGCGGTTCAGGGGAACGTGATTTTGAGATTTGCTCCAAATCCTAACGGGCCTCTGACATTAGGTCATGCTAGGGGCGTGACAATTAATTCAGAATATGCTAAGAATTATGAAGGGAAAGTCGTACTAAGGTTTGACGATACAGATTCTAAAGTTAAACCGCCACTAAAAGAAGCATATGCCTGGATTGAAGAAGATTACAAATGGTTAACTGGAAAAGAGCCAGACATAATAGTAAGAGCATCTGAGAGAATGGATATCTACATGAAATATGCTAAAAAAATGTTGAGTGACGATTTTGGTTACGTCTGTAAATGCTCTGCAGAGAACTTCAAGAAATTAAGAGATAGTTCCAAAGAATGCCCCTGTAGAATAAAAGATCCTAAAGAAAATCTTTCAGATTGGGATGAAATGAATAATGGGCTAATTGGTGAAGGAATGGCAGTTGTAAGAGTGAAAACAGAAATGAATCTTCCTAATCCTGCCCTTAGAGATTGGCCAGCGTTAAGAATACAACATACAACTCATCCAATGGTGGGTGACAAATACAAAGTTTGGCCGTTGTTAGATTTTCAAAGTGCAATAGAAGACTACGAGCAAGGAGTCACCCACATAATAAGAGGTAAAGATTTAATGGATTCTACTAGAAAACAAACTTTACTTTACGAGCATTTTGGTTGGAAATATCCTGAAACATTATATTGGGGTAGAGTTAAAATTCATGAATTTGGAAGTTTTTCTACATCGGGTATGAGACAAGAAATAGAAAATGAAAAATACTCAGGTTGGGATGACCCAAGATTGCCCACACTTAGAGCTCTTCGCAGAAGAGGTTTTGATTCCGATGCCATGAGAGATTTCTGGATAGATCTTGGTTTGACGCAAAAGGATATTTCAGTATCTCTACAAACAATAGAGTCTTTCAATTCAAGTAAGATTGATTCAAGTTGTGAAAGAAGAGTTTTTGTCAGAAACCCGCAGAGAATTAGGTTAGACGACAATAATACTCAAATTGAAAGAAAATTAACTCTTAATAAACATCCATTGAACGAAATTAAAGGACATAGAGAATGGGATTTGGAAGATTTAGAAATATACATAGAAGCTAGAGATTTAGAACATAGTGAAATTCGTTTGAAGGATTTTGCAGATATTGAAATACAAGATTCTAATGGCATCATTCAATCAATTGAACGAACGGATAAAAGACAAATTGTACATTGGCTTCCAAAGTCAATAGCAAAAAAGGCAATTCTTACTATTCCAAAAGATAATGAAATAGTTATACAAGAAGGTATGATGGAAGATATTCAAATAATTAAAAATAATGTTGTGCAATTAGAAAGAGTGGGTTATGCCAAAATTGAATCGAATGATGATGATGTAATCAAACTACTTTGGTTGCACGGATAAGTAATTAATAAGGTCAAAGTGATGTAATTTGCATCTATTAAGCGTCGCATTGAAGTCTAATAAGTTAACCACGGTAGTTCATGAACGGGCACTTGGCCGTTAGGTCCTTGGCCATAGTAGGCCTATTGATGGTTTCTTTTTTCGCCATACCTACATACGCTCAAGACACTGGTAATGGAAATACATCTTGCTGTAGTGACACGGGTTTTGACCTGTTTTTATTGGATGAATCTTCTAACGGAAAACTTTCTCCATTTGAAAATGAACTTTCAGATGAACAAGAATCAACCGTCACAGCTTGGCAACAAGGAGAAGTAGAAGTTGGAGCATGGGAAACAATTTGGGGCACAGAGGGAGATTATCCAGCGGAAACTTGGACTTTCACAATACCTTACTTGGTTGAAGGAGCAGCTGGAGTTACAATTAATGCCACATTAGATATTAGGATAGGTGGCTCATTTTATTCGGGCGACTCTGGACTTAACGGCGTAGAGCCTTTTCTAAACGCTGAAGGAAATCTAGAAATTACTGTACAAGTTTCTTCAGGTTCAGTAAATGACGGAGATAAATTAGAAGTCTCACTTTCTGTAAATAGTCTACTTTTCTCGAATCCTACTCAAGAAGCAGGATTGACTTTCAAATGGGGTTCTGAAGATTCGGTAGGGAAGGTGACAGGGAAGATGCCGTTGGTAGATATCAAAATAAAAGAGGCGAGTGTAACTTCAGGACTTGTATATTTCCCAATCGTTCTGAATTCAGGATTTGGAGGTGAAATGTGGTCTCTATCTAGTGGTAGTTTCAATCTACAAGGATCGCCACTAACTCTTAGCCCAATTGCAACACCTCTAGAATCAGGAGTTGAAGTGACTTTTGTCTGGGAGATACCTGAAGGGACTGATAGTGGAACTTATTCTACTGAGTTTATTCTATCACCTCAATCTGGTTTAGAAATTTCTGCATCGAAGAACCACGATATAGATGTCGACGATGAAAATGGAGGTGGAGGTAGTTATTACCCCTCATCTGAACCTCTAAGAGACAGTGGTTCAGAAATAAGTGTTGAAATCGATATTAAATTTGAAGGTGACTCGATAGAAAAAAATATTGAGATTTCTTTTGACAGTGCTATGTCTCAATGGATGAGGTGGGGGATGGATAATATTGGCAATTCTAGTTTAGATTCGAATAGTTGGTGGAAGAACTTGAACTCTTATTCCGATTCAGTTGCAACATCTCATAGAAATAATGGAAAAGTAGATGATGATGAATTACTAGCACTGACGTCCCATATTACTGGCTCTTCTTCTGACATGCGATCATTTATGCAAAATGGATTATCCTTAGATATTGAATCAATTATAGGAATAAATCCTGTTGATTTAGGACCTACCGAGTATCAAATAGACATGGGGGGGACGAGATCTTTTGCTGCTGAAGAAATAACTATTAAAATTGAAACTTCATATTCTGTGATTGAGAATGAAAGACAACTATTAATTGAGAATTTTATTCGTAATCCTTCAAATAATTACTGGGATGAGGTTAATGTCGATTTAGAGATTAAAACATCCATGCTGGCAGGATTGGGACCTGTATCTGCGGAGAATATTGATTTCGAGCATCGAAGATGGATATTCTTAGAATCAATAAATATTAATCAAGAGAGTTTGGATAAGGGTGAAAATTTTAGAATCGAATTTCTTCCTTCGGGAAATATGGCTTTTAGTCCTTTAATTTCTGCAATGCTATGTGTTTTCGCGTTATGTATAGCAATAGGAATGGGATTATTCTTGACTAGAAATAGAAGTAGTGCACCTGCTTTAATTTCTGTTACATCCTTAGGAGGATTGTCTTTGGTAATTTATGTATTAGGTATGCCAATGCAAATAGTTCTTGCAATTGTAGCCTCCAGTATATTATTGGTATTTCCAATTTCACTTGTATCTCCTAGATCAAACAAGGAGAGAGGGAGGAAGAATAAATCCCCTAGGATTGAATGTCCTGCTTGCGGAACAAGTAATCCCGTCGAATCAGATGTTAGGCCACTAAGAATACAATGTTCAGAATGTGAAGTAATGCTCCGAATTGAAGAATAATTATATCATTCCATCTCTAATTAATTTATCAATCACCTTACTAGAAGCAATATTCGAATTATTGTCGTCCCAATATAATCTAGCAGAGGAAATTTGTCCTGCTAAATCAGTGGACCAACCTGGTGCCAGAACACAATGCCAGACTATTTCTTCTAATCTAGATGTTGAAGGTTTTGATCTAATCAAAGAACCTCTAACTAAGTTGGATAATACACGTGCCTTCCCTTCCAAATCAAGACTGACCCATCTGGAAGAAATAGCATTTAATGTATTTTCATCAATCCATTCATATTCAGAGATATTAGGTTCTGGAACTTCAGGTAAAGGTACTACTTTGATTAATCCATCATCTAAAAGAAAATCCCTTAATGCAGAATAAATAGGGTCATAAGTATTATCCATAGCAGAATTAATCCAATTTCCAGAAATTAACCATGGACGTAATCTACGTGTCCTCAGACCATTTGGTGAAATCAATTGAGAAAGAGCATGAGCTTGAGATACTGAAGTTAGAGGACCTTTTCTAGGCTCTCCCTTATGACTTATTAATCCATCAACAATCACTGTAGAGATTGTTAATCTGAAAGGATTGGTTTCAAGCGAGGTAAACTCTGAATTATCATCAATTATCTTTATCCAAGGCGAATTATCAGAATTTTCAATAGAAAATTTTCTTCGATAAGTTATACCATTATCTACTAAAGAAGACTCTATGGCTGCCATTGAAAAAGAAGAAGAAAGTGTGGGTAAGCAAAGTAATAACAATGGCTCATTTAGTCTTTCAATTTCTTTAGAGGCGGATAACAAAATTTCAGAAACAGAAGAAAACTGAGTCTCGTTGACTAGTAGCCTCATAATTCGCCGAGGAGGGGGTACTACAAATCTTATACGCAGAAATCATTCAACCATTAATCGCAATTGGTCGCGTTTGTATGTCCATGTTGATGATATTCGTCCAGTGCCTACATAGTACCTAGCCAAACGGCGTAATCGTGATTCACAAAGTTCTAATTGACGACGATTGTGTAAATCTTTCTTATTACTTGAAAGATGATCAATTAAACTAAGTGCTTTACGCATTAAATTCATCATATCTTCAGGATATGTTGATTCTAGATTATTACGAGATAATGTCTTGGATATTCTTTCTCCCATTACTAATCTTACATCTGGAATCGCATGCATATCTCTTAGCAAAGTTCCGATTTTTGCAGACGAATGACCTTCATTCGCGTATTTTATGATTAATTCCTCAACCTTTCCTTTATCTGATTCAGACCATGAAGGTGCTGTATCATTGTTGGGCTTAGAGGACCCGCTAGTTCCTTTTCCTTTGCTGTGCATGCGTGCCATGTGAAGACCTCAGGTAGCCGGCCGACTTGCTGCCCCTCTTTAATCGCTACGCAAACTCAAACAACCGATTTTGATTATAATCTATGTTGAGCGCGAGCCAACCTACTAGGCCCATTTGGCCATTCCCAACCAGCAGCTTCTGCTCGAGCAGATCCTATTAATTCGTTATTTTGGTAAACTAAAACCTCATCCCCTATCCTAATACTTCCTTGGAAGTCGATTACATTTGAGGCAAATAAATCTCCCCTCCAATCGATTCCGGGTGTGATATGAGCAATTGGAAACTTTTTGCTATCGGCTAAAAGTGGGAGACAGGCTTTGGTGAAAGAAAAACGACCTAGACGAGGATTCCATAATGCTAGTTGCTTGCCCTCTTTACGAATTGTAAAAATTGGAGGCCTACCCTGTATCCCTGTACCATCTAACCAATCATCAGTACCATGCTGAAATTTTGATAATGATCTGAGTTTACCTAATCTATGTTTACTTTCCTTGGGATCTTCTAAATCGAAATCTTTTACAGATTTTTCAACCATTTGTTGGAGATACTCAAGTGCTTCGGATGATCCCGCAGTCATTCCTCTTCTAGTATCAATAATTTCTACAGAGTCATATTCTAAATCTATTCCACTATGATTTAAAACTCTTGAAAAGTTATTTCTAGAAATATATTCAAATGTCATCTCACGGATTGTTTTGAGTTCATCAATGTCCCAATCACCAGTTACTGGAATATCGTAGTTAGCAGCCGGCCAGATATCTTCAAGTTCTCTTGGGACTAAACCAAGCGGTGCAGTGACTATGACTTCGTGAATTGTATTAGATGTAATTGATCTGCTGAATCTCTTGTGAGATGCGGAAAGTCGGTAAGGTTTGGTTGCTGAACAGGGCAATAGAACCATCACCTTAGATTGATGAGAAGGAGGTTCATGATTACTAGAAACTCGTCTACGCCAGTCTTGAATTAATGGGTCATTTCTGCTTGAAAAACTATGGCATCTAAGTTCATGGAATTGTCCTTTTATCCTTGCTAACCCAGATTTACCGCCATCTAAAGAAGACATTTTAGCATCATGAATTCTCAATCTTTCTACTGATCTAGGGCTAGAGAGAGATTGCTTCTCTACCAATTCACGTAAATTGCCCTCTCTAATAGCAACTCTAGTAGCTGCTAATGAGTTCTTCCAACATTGTATTTGATGTTTCATTGAGGAATCTTCATCTATTGATTCCTCAACTTCTCTAGGCCCATTTTCTGATAAAATAACTCCGAGAGAACTAGCATGTTTAGACCTCGCTAAATCAAAGATATCAACCCCCATCCAAGTTAGAATTGCACAATTATCTGGACCTCCAATACCAGGAGTCCAAATTAATGATGAGGGGAACCTTGTCCTAATGATATACAATGCCTCAGATAGCAATCCTTTTTGATTAGCTAATTGAGGAGCATCGGTTAGAATAATTATTGATGGAAGTAAATCATCATCATTCAATCTTAAATCATGATGTAAGGATTGCCAAGAAACAGGTAATACTTCTTTTCCAATACCAAACTCTCCAGAATTAGATTCTACCAAACTAGGAGGGAGAACTAATCCTTCACTAGCTAGCCAAATATCTAACTGATCGAAAGGTAAAGTAAGATTTGTTCTAGTCTTAATAGAAATTTTAGCAGGTAAATTGCTGGAGTCTCTAGAATACTCGAATGGAGCGATCGAATATGGTAATTCTTCATCATCCTCGCCTAAAATAATTGCAGGAGTCCAAGAACTAGGAGAATTACGGTCACCTAGACTAAATAAACGTCCAAAACGTTGTCTAGCGACTACGCTCCGGGCTAATGGCCTCTCTTCCATACATACTGCGGACGAAGCATTTCGCTTGAAGGATTCTAAGAGGAGGCCGTGTCCGAAGAGACGTGAGACGTACCGCTGCACTGTTGATGACAGTATTATTTGTCATTTCAGGAATCATGAATGTTAGTGGACAAAATGAAGAAGAAACCTTACTCATAGAAGAAAATATAGTCCTAGAAGGACCCTTCTGGTACAGTGTTTCATGCCTGAAAATTAGTTGTCCGGGATTAAATCTAGAGATTAATAATGATGGAGAAATATATTACTTAGAAGATAGTCATAAATTAGAATGGGGAGGATTTCTTCATGAAGGAGCAGTTGTAAGTTTATTTTCTAGTTCTGAAGTGACAATTGATGACGTTGAAATTAATGTGATAATGTCTAATAATTTGTCTAATATTGAAGATAGTGATTTAATTGATTCAATTCCTTCCCCAGGAAATCAAGAGGAATATCATACAATAATTACAGAAGATTATTGTTTCCTAGGAAATTGTGATAACTCAATACAAGATCAAAGATATATTGAATTTATAGGAATCTTAGAAAATCATTCAGATAAAGATTCCATACAAATCTTTGGAGAACCCGGTGATGTGATTGTAATCTCTAATATTATAGGCAATAATGATTTGAAAATTGAATTATGGTATCGAAATAATAGTATCAAAGAATTGGTGACAAATGATCTAAATGAGCCTGAAAATTTATTTGAATATCCAGAAGAAAGTGAATTATGGATTCGAATTATTTCATCATCTAGTGAAGGAATACATCCTTATAAATTTGATTTGTACCGAAATAATCAGTCAAAAGAATCTGGAAATGGAGGAGAATTACAAGTCCCTTGGAATCATGGTGAAGCATTATCTTATGAAACTTCATGGAATTATGAATCATATATAGCTAAATCTGATCAAAATGGTGACTCTATTCTATTTGGGATTGGAGCAGATATGAAGTTAGCAATGCATTGTTCAACAAGTAATGAAGGTGTTATTTTTGAGTTCTATTTATTAGACTATTTTGGAAATAAAGAGAATATATCCTCTGATGACGGATTATGCCCAGAAATAATAGAAACAAATGGAGATACAGCGGCATTAGAGATTTGGATAAAATCTACTGAAACCACTAGGTGGAATCTTTCATTCACACCATTAAGGCCTTTAGATGGAATGATATTTTCTGACGCTCCAGAGTCTAAATGGATAGATACGCCTGATGAAAGATGGTATCAATTACAGTTAGATACAGAGACATCTGGAAGTCTTCATAGCGGAGATAATATAGATATATTTTTATTAAAAATATCTGATAATAATGGTTCTAGAGTCTTCCTAAATGAGATAATTAAATCTGAAGTAAACTATACAATACAAGAGATAAATCAGAATACTGGGGCGCTTGTAAATACATCTAATGGAGAAGTGATTGTATTGCCCTATGGCAATCATTCACTAAGAATAGAAAGAAGAGCATCTGCAGAAGTTGAAATTGATTATACATTCAAATTAGAATATCTTGGAGAATATCAAGAACCTCAAATTGATGATTATGAGGACCTTTCTTGGATGTTCAATGATTTCTATGTCCTGATTGGAGTTTTGATGTTAAGCCCTCTTATGATTGTTTTATTCTGGAATAGAGGTGTTATTTTACGACGTGGAGAAGCTTCAATACAAATGCAATTACACGAAAGGAAGAAATTGATTCGAATTAGGGAAAGAATTTCAAAACAAATAAATGAAAATGATAACAACGACGAAATTATTGATGCTGCTTTGATGCAACTAGGAGAAAGTCCTTGGAATTCAATAAATGAAATATGGGGGCAACCAGAATTAAGACATATGACAGAAGAAATTGAAATCTGTGCTTGGAAGATATCTGAGAAGAAGAAAAATCTTCTAATTGGTTTGAAAACATCGGATTGGGATTGGGAAATTGCATCAATTAGACTCAATTATCCTGAAGGGAATAAACTATCGATAATTGATGTTTCTCCGAAATATATCTCAAAAGAAGACGAAATATTCTTAGATAAATTATCTAAAAACTCACAAATATTTCTAAGAATTATGTTAGATGGGAAATCTGCTAATCTTGCTCTAGAATTATCCGGATTAGTTGAAGAAATACCGTTGGCTGCAACACCAAATAAAATAATCGAATGGGGCTAACCATTACGTCTTGACCTTGCTTCTTTACGAATTTTATCTTCTAGTTCTTCATTTGAGTAGCTCATTTCATCTTTGATATCTATCAATTTTTTCTTGAAGGATCTAGATATCTTTTTCGGAATATCTAATTTAAGAAGCACCATTATCGAGCCACGACTATTTCGCGATCTATTGCTCGGTAGACCACGCCCTTTAACGGAAATTGTTTGACTGGGTTTTGAACCAGGAGGAATCTTAATTTTCAAGATTTCACCGTCTAAATGAGGTATCTCCACAGTAGTACCTAGTACCAAATCAGTAAAAGTTAATGGAAGTGCCATTAGTAAATCTGCACCATCTCTTTCAAACCATTCATGTTCTTCAACATCTATCTCAATATACAAGTGCCCTGGATCTCCATTTTCTGATTTAGATGACTCTCCATAACCAGACATTCTAAGTCTTTGGCCATTTTCAATACCAGGAGGGACTGTGAATTGGACTTTTTTTGTTTGATTGGCACGTCCTTCACCTCTACAACTGGGACAAGGATTCTGAATAATTCTACCTTCACCTTTACATGATGGGCAATCGCTTACAACTTGTTGAGTAAATGGCCCCAATCTCTCAACTCTCTGTATACGTCCACGGCCATCACAAGCAGGACATTCTCGGACTTCTTCGATGTTTTTTGCTCCAACACCATTACAATCTTTACATGTTTTTAAAACATCAAATTCTAATGATTCTTCACAACCATTCATTAAAGCCTCAAATGGTATTGTGTGTCTAACAAGTAAATCCGAACCTCGTTGTCTCTTATTTCTTCTAGGACTTGAAGAACCAAAAATAGAACTAAAAACACTTTCAAAACCTCCGCCAAATAAATCTTCAACACTAATATTTACTCCTTGGAATCCTCCTGGTCCAAAAGGTGAGCCCCCGGGACCATTATGGCCATAAGTATCATATTTTCTCTTCTCAGTTGGATTCGAAAGGATTGCATAAGCTTCCTGAACTTCCTTAAATTTTAATTCGGACTCGGGGTCATCAGGATTCTTATCCGGGTGATATTTTCGGGCTAAACTACGAAATGATTTCTTGATTTCAGATTGACTAGCATCCCTATTAATTCCGAGAATCTCATAATAATCCTTCTTTACTGACATTATCTCACCTGAATATATTTTTTTATCGGTCCTCTATGAAGTATTCTCTTTTCATGATAAGTATGTCCCACATGATGTACAGTAAGGATTTTGAGAATTATTTAGAGTTCCGCATTCCTTACATGAAATAACTTTTGGAGTGGTTTTAGTTTTTGGAGATACATCCCATTGATTATCATCATTTTGCGTATATCCCTTTACCTTATTTTTATTTTTTATTTGCTTCATTTCTCTCTTTTCCGCCTTGAGTCTTTTTTTCTCTAGTCTCTTAAGAGCAGATCTTTCCAGCCTCTTTGAAAAGAATGATTTTGATGATTCTGTTTTATTATTAATTATTTCTTCATCGATTATTGTGCCAATATTTCTATGGTGCGTAACTACTTCAATTTCTTTATCTTCGTCTACTTCTTTTTCTAATGATTCAGCATTCAACGATCCAATGGTTCCTGACATCTTAGCTTGAATTAGGGCCCCTTTACGGCCTTTTACTTGTTCAGAAGCTTGATCTTCAAGTTTTTTGATAGCGCCATCAGATTTCTCCCATAATCCCTTATCTTCTTGAGTATATGATTTACGAAGTCTTTTTATTGCTGCAGAGCGATGATATTCATGGTCTTCAATAACCCTATATCTTGAAAACATAATAATTCCAATAATAATTGCAAAAATATGAATAGAGCCTTCAATTATTATGTCGTTGGATATTACTTCGTTAATTGCTGGTAAACCATATCTTAATGCAACTATACAAAGAGTAGGGGTCAATAACAATGCTCCGGAGATGGTACTAGAGCGCTCTGTCATAACACTTCTCAGCAACTATTCAATTTCAACCATTCGTGTATTTGAGAGATTATTCAAACAGAGAACTCATGACTGGGGAATACTGCGGACAATCATGGAGCCTGTTATTACAATCTCTTCAATAGTCCAACCATATGAAGATCTGGAAAAGATTATTCAATCAATAAAAATATTTTTCCCCGATTGTGAAATTAAAAAAAATCTTGAAAAAAGAGAATTTCCAACGGAAAATGTAGAAGAAGAAATCCATGGTGAATCTTGCAGTCTAGAATATCTATTAAATCAGATTAGAATACAAAGAATATTAGATACAGCACTGGACGTAATGACTCTGAATTGTGATTCTGATTCAACCCACTTTTACATCTCAAGGCAGGCCGCTATTGCAGGGAAAGTCTCTTTTGTTTTAGATGATAAGACACTCGGTGGAATGATTAAAATTAATATTTCAGGAGAGGATATAGATATATGGCTGGAACAACAAACTTGGCATGAAGGAAGAAATGAGATACCCCGATTCTCAGGAGATGAGTTAGCAATGAGGGGCGACGGTGAGCCGACTGAATGGTTTGACAAAAGAGGGAATCCAACTATTAATATTGATGAGGACTAGGAATACCTTCAACAAACCATTTTTCAATAATTGGTAAATCTGCAGGTAACCAATTAACTTCAAATAATTCATGTTTATGCAGCCACCTCATTTGATCATGTTCAACTAACTCGATTTGATCTTCTTCAATTATCCCACAATTCAGAACCATTAATCTCACGTATTTATCTTCATAATCAAAAAATTGCTCTGCAATAATTTTTGATGGTGAAACATTTAATGAAAGTTCTTCTTTTAATTCTCTAGATAAGGCCTGAAAGGGATTTTCCCCAAATTCTACCTTCCCTCCAGGGAACTCCCACCACGACGGCCAAGACTTTTCCTTAGGACGTCTGCAAGATAGGATTCTATCATTTTCATCAAATATTAACGCCCCTACTACCTCAATATATGGTTTAGTAATACATCTAATTAAACGCTCAATAATTTCTGTCTGGTCAATGATATTAAGAATATTCTCAGGAGGTAAATGAACAAAAAGGACCTTTGTTTTATTATTTTTATTATAGATCATATTTAGAGTCTTGAAGTAAGTTTCATTGCAAACAAAACGACCAGGATTAATACTCCATTCTACACGAGAATCATCTTGAAAGACTTCATTGATTACAATTTCATTGACATTTGTACGATGCCGGGTTATTTTATTCTGAATTATTTCGCCAGAAGAAATACAACGACCAGAATTGTCAGATAGGGACATACTATACTCATTATATGCATATTTTTCAAAACGAATTTTTTCTGATTTAGATGAAAATCCCAAATGAATTATTGCGTCAAAGTTATCTCCAAGGTTGATTTTTTTTGCAACTAAATCACTACCATCTTCGTCAACAGATAGTAATTCAGTAGAGATATCTATATCTAAAATATCTATTTCTTTGAAAATTGATAATATCTTTTCAGAGATATTATTGCTAAAATCTGAGAACTTTGGATAACCCGTAATTAACACACTTGGAGTACCCATGGTAATTTGCATAAGTAGGAGATAGTTGGTGTTTTCCATACAAATAATCGCTATCTTCATCATTCAGGTATTATTAGCACATGCATGACTGAAGAGCTTGTCGTCAATATAAGTGAAGACGAAGAGCAAGAAAAAGTAAGCAGATTAGGAGTTATAGGAGTAATTTGGAGTGAACTTAATGGAGGAATAGGACCATGGGGGACTTTAAGGCCATTGTTCACAATTATACTAGCTCTGATTCCTTTCCTTTTCTTAGGTCAACATTTTAATCGGCAGCACGAAAAGGCAAATGGTTGGTTTTTGATACAATTGCCGTTACTTTTCACAGTAATTTTATGGTTTCTGCTATATGTCTGGTCAATTGGAGATGCGTTTTTTGTGTCAAGTAGAATTGTAGCAAAAGCAGAAAATGAATAATCAAAAGCCATCATCTAACTCTAATGGACTGAAAAGATGGCCGGGACTTGTAGATTTGGCAAGTTGAGTTCGTATAATTCCTTCCCAGTCTCTCAACAACATAATTGCATTAACAAAGGGTATCTCTGAGCCATTGATTATAGTTCTAATTATTGTATCAAAAATATCCATTCTATCCTGGTCTATATTTTGCATTAATTTGTCGAGTGGGAAATCCTCTATCTTGGGTGCCTTAACACCCTCTATTATTGCTCTTGGTTCAGTTATTTCTAAAGGTAAGATTTCATTCTCCATAGTTGCTTTCTTTTCTAATTCATTTAATAGAATATTGATATATTTTGATATTACCAATGCAGATTCAATAATTGGTAAACTATACTGCTTGACAAAATTGGATAAATTTTCCTGAAGAAAAAGTAATTTTTCTTCCATAGAATCTGTAGGGGATGGCATCTCCCCTTGACTATCCATAAACTAACCGAGAAGACATGAGCAAATTAATGCAATGAATATCAGGTAGTAGTTCTATCATCATATCTTATTGGTGAAGCACTATTTCCACGCACTCCATCCAACATGTCATCTTCTATTTCAAAGAAGTCATTTAACCAGTCTCCATCGGTATCCCATTTTGTCGGATCTGTTCCATCAGCAATCTGATCTCCGTCAATATCTAAAACCCACCAACCAAATACATACTCTCCAAGGCCGATATTAGGGAAATGATACTGGTCTCCAGCGAATCTCTGGTAAGAATCAGCCCATTCCCCGTTACACAATGTCTCGTCGTCGGTGGTATCTAAGTATTGATAATCCAAATCATTATCATCGACAATTAATGCAAATAGTTGGTCATTATTATTGATTTTATACATTCTAAAATAATTTGATGTTAGAGCTGATGAACCTGAGCATGTTCCTAATAATGACTCTCTTAGCTGCCACCATTCTTCAACATAATTACCAGAACAATCATTCAATAAAGACTGACGGACTAATGTTGGAGAAGATAGAGATGCATTTACCACACCATAATATTCTTGGAAATTATTGTAAGGTTGATATTCACAATTTCCTCCTGAACAGTCCCATCCCCCATCATTATCAGCATCTTGGCCAGCATCATTAGGATCAGTTGCATCATGAGTAAACCAAACCCAGTTTAAAATCGGACGTGAAATAACATTATTAGAAATTTGAACTGGTTTGAGATTATTTGCAGATATTTGCTCCCATTGTACTTCTATTTTAAGATAAGATGACCAATTATCATTAGTTTCATTCCACCCTCTATAGTATTCATAGAAGTCAGGCATCATATCTCCATCAGTATCATTATCTAAAGGATTTGTACCATACTTGAAAATTTCTCGACCATCGCTTAGATTCATATCTTGAATGTAATCTGTAACTTCACCGTTAGTAAACACCGGCTTCATGACCATGGAGTCATCATCTGAGTCTGAATCCAATGGCAATGTCCCGTTTTCATATTCCATAATATTGCTAAAGAATAAAGGAAGTACTCCATTACTAATTTGGTTTTCCATATTTGCTGATGTAAATTGTCTATTCTCCCATTTTCCTTGGGTCGCTGGATCATCTTCCCACTGTCTGTCATACCAACCATCTTCATCAGGGTCGTAATTTACATCAAGTGGATTAATGGGGTTCATGGACCATCGATAGTCATTAACTGGTAAGTATTGACCATATATCGAGAAACAATATTCCCAACCATCAGGCATTCCGTCCCTGTCTGAGTCAGAATCTGTGGGGTCACTAATTCCCGCTAAACTAATATTGAAATTATCAGGATTTATCTGATTAATTAATCCCGATTTCTCGAATGAGGATATTGATTTCGAAGAAAAAGTGACATATAATTGACTCAATGCCAAGGAATAGGTCATAGATTTCTCATCCATGTATGCGTTTACAGTATCTGCACCATATGAAACGAGACCTGTTCCGTTTGGAATGCTATCTATTGCTAATTTTTTACCATATATTCTTGATTCAAACTCTGCTAAATTGTCATAAGATTCGGATGGAGAAATTATTCCATCACCATTACAATCATATGAGTCACCATCACTATCAACAGAAATATCAGTTCCCGTAAGAAGATTCATCTCCCAGCGATTATCTTCAAGATTCCATTCAGTGAACCAATATTCATAACCATCACTCATACCGTCTCTATCTGTATCATCTGTTGTTGGATCAGAGACACCAAATAGGGCTTTAAGAAGAGGTTTTGCTGTGGCTCCTCCTTGCCAATCCGCAAATTGCTGAAGGGCGAGTTGGGCTCTTCCTTCTTTATTGAAAAGAATTCTATATACTCTATTTTCTGCCTCAGAAGGATCAAGATACTCTGCCTCTTCCCAAAGTCTAGGGGCATCCGGAGGAGATAAGCCTCCATTAAATGGATTATTGAGTGTCAGATTGAGCTCAATCTGATCAGAAATACCATCATTATCTGAGTCATAATTTCCGTCATTAGGGACAAGAGGATTGAGAGTCCAAACCTCATCAGTTGAGTTCCATCTTGTGAAGATTAATTCCATACCATCTAGTAACCCATCTGAATCTGTATCAGGATTATTAGGATCTGCTGTTAAACCTGTAAGATTAATTTGTTCAGGTGTTAAAAATGAACCGAAAGAACTGGATGACTGCGCGGATAACCAGGGATTAGGAAGATATTCGCCGCCAAAGTAGAGAAGATAAAATTGAGGAACCGTAATTAGAGAATCTATCTCTGAAAGATTACTAGATATTACATTATATTCTTCCCAGTTATTCATTCCATCCCCATCAGGATCGCCTATACGGTCATTTTCATTAACCGGATTAAGGGTCCATGAGCTATCAAAAAGACTCCATCTAGCATGATAAAACTCCCAACCATCTGGCATTCCATCTAGATCTGAATCGGAACTTAGTGGATTTCCTGAGCCTACATCTATTTCAGAGGTTGCATTGATTAGACTGTTGTAATTATTACTAGCATACTTACCGAATGAGCCTCCGGCAAAATCTTCCCAAGTATCATTGAATAAAAATGTAGTAAAATTGTCAGGGAATGGAATATCATTATCTGTACTGTCAGAAAAAATAATCTCAGATTTCCAATGGAATTCCATCCAGTTAACTAGGCTCTCTTCTAATTCTAAAATACCATTATGATTAATATCGTATCCGTCACCGTCCGGATTATTCAATGCATCAGAACCATTCAAAGGATTTAATCCAGCAGCATCTGCAGACCATGAACAAGAATATCTTGCCTCCCATCCATCTGGTAATGTATCTCCATCTGAATCAATATTATTTGGATCAGTTGCAGTCCAATTTAAGGCAGCATCGGAGCTTTCGCCATGCGAAGGAAGACCTTCATTAATCACAGTTTGAAGTAGATTAGACCATTTGTACTCACAGAGATTGGAAAGTCCATCATTATCAGCGTCATCTTGGGCGTCATTAGGATTTCTAGGGTCTAATGTCCATAGATTACCTCCATTATATACGTCTCCAATCCATCTTCGATTTTCAATTTCCCAACCATCGGGCATTCCATCTCCATCTGAGTCTGTATCAGTAGGGTCTGTAGGGCCATCAGTACCTCCACCTGCACCGGAACCTAACCATCCTTCAAGATGGACTGACAACGCTTCTGAACCAGTTAGTTCATCACAAATATACTCTTGATTCAAATAATGACAATCGAAATTAGTAGATTCGGTGAACCAACCCCAATATTCTTCGCCATCAGTTAGTCCATCTCCATCAGTATCTATATTTCTTGGATCTGTTCCATTAAAGCCATTTTCTGAATTAGTGATGAATCGGAATTCGTCTAGATTAGTCCAACTCCTATCTATACCTTCGCCGAATTCAGGATTGTATAGAACACCATCAGCATCTGCATCTCTATCTCTATCATATGGATCGGTTGGATCAAGTCCGTGAATAAATTCCCAACCATCGGGCATTCCATCAAGGTCTGAATCAGTTGATTGTGGGTCAATTGGCATTATATTCATATAATTCCCAGGAGAAATACCGGCGAACATTATGATTGATTCAGATGATTCTAATGTCGTTAACGAAGTTACTAATCCAGGAAGGAATGTTTGATTTTCTGACATTCCCGTTACTCCTTGATACCCTCCCTCGAGAACCCAAGTACCATCTTTGGAACCTACTATTACTTGGTTTTCAAATGTATGAACTGAATGGACATCATTTGAACCTGATAACCAATTCTCTTGATTCCACATTCTCTCAGAATTAAAGGCAGTTACAGGCATTGATATCAATTTGCCAATGTCAATCAAATGTAAGCCACCAGATGTACCAATCCATGCACCAGTAATTAATTCAAAATTTCCCGAAGAATCTTTTGGTCCAGCAGGTTGCAAAATGTTCACTATCGCCGATTTTGAAACATTAAGTAAATCCGCTTTTTGTACAAAATCTTCCGCATTTTCTCTATTGAAAACCCACCAAGGAGTACCTACAGAGTCAGAACCATCCGTAGTATTCCAAGCCATTAATCCGCCGTCAGTGCCTATCAAAAGTAAAGGTCCACGGCCATCCATTTCCATATGCAATGCAGTGTTTACATTGGCCGCATTAACAGATAATATCTCCGAGATTGAATCAAGATAAATTAGAGAATCCATAGTCGTCCCAGATATTGAGGTTGTCCATGCCTCTTGTCCTGAAAAGAGCATTAAGTCTAGACTTCCACTACCAGTCTTAAGCACAACCATCTCATCGATTGAACCCACAGAGATACTGGAATCCGATGGCTCAAAGGTTGATGAATCAATTTGCGGAATACCATTAATTATTTCGACTATTGATATCCCTTGATTTGTTAATAAAATTAGATATTCTCCATCATCATCCGACCAATCCATCATTGAATTTAAAACTAAACCAGAAGGGAGTTCTATCATTGTAGATACCTGATTAAATGGATCCAATATGGTTATTCCATATTCTGAACCTACCATTAGTCTATCTCTCTGATTATCAGAAATAATAGTATGAACACTAGCATCGACTAATTGTGGAGATGTTGACTGATCATATGTCAAGAAACTATCATCGGTATTAGACAAATCGATACTCCGGAGTCCGGGAGTTACTGAAACTCCTTGGTCATAAAATATCATATATTCTTCATAGTTACTAAAGGATTCACCCCAACTAGATGTAGCTACAGAAGTGTCAGGAATAATATATCCATCCCTATCCAGATCCCAGCCATCTGAATCTGAATCTATGATTGCATCACTAGCATTTCTTGGATCAAGTCCATAATGCACTTCCCAACCATCTGGAATCCCATCTCCAGGAACTGCTAAACCAACAGAAATAATTTCTGCCCATGAATAATAGTCTGAATCTGATTCAGTTGGATCACTACCTAACCATCCATCGCCAGTTTGTCTTTCTACAGATTTTTGGCATGATTCTGAATTTAACATATTAATCTCACCGAAACACCACAAACCATCTCTCTCAGTCACCCAGTCTTCGGGAGTGCCGAAGAGATATTCTTCAGAATTAGTATATTTCTCCGTATCATCTATAATTCCGTTTCGATCCACATCAAAACCATCTCCGCACCCAAATGTAAAATCTGCACACCTATCAATATCCTCCCACATATCGCTGGGATCTAATGGATCAAACCAAAGACAAGTCCATGCATTTGTTGTATTGAGATAACCAAGACCTCCTTCAGTACACATATAAATTTCATAACCGTCAGGGAGGCCATCTCCATCAGTATCTGCTACTCTCGGATCGAGCCATTCTCTCATACCTGAATCTGTTAATTCTCCCGGCTTGCCAGTTAATGAGACTCTATCTGTAAAACATCTATCTAATGTATAAGGCCAACAATACTCAAGAAGAGCACTTGCTCCATCACGGTCATAATCAGACATATTATCTGTACCATTCCTTGAGTCAAGTCCAGATATACTAATTATTTCGTTGCCTAAATTAAGAATGATATCTTCTCCGAATAATATTTCTTCATGGAAATCAGGAATCTTGTCTCCATCTTCATCAGTCACTGGAGGGCCGCCTCCAGCAGCTTCTCCAGGGTCGACATTTTCTACTGGTGCCTGAGGCCTAGTTTGAGAAACAAAGGCTAAACTTGACAGAATTAGGACTGTCATAAGAAGTGCTGTTTGTTTACGCCTCATGCTATCACCTCTGCTTAACTACCCTTAGCGACTTTCATGTATTTATGACCATGATGGAGCGTCGTTCGGACAAATGTATATGATTAGTACATTATGGCGATGTCAGAATGGTGTGAAAATTTGATTTTTTTGTAATGCAAAACAGATTCATTGAAGGACTAAACGTTCCCTCAAGAGATGATTGGTGTGGGGTTACAGATTACTCATCTAGGTTCAGGTAGCAGAGGCAACTGCACCTTGCTAGAATCCGATAATTGTAAAGTACTAATTGATTGTGGTTTCTCACTTAAACAAACTGAAAAAAGACTATCTAGAATAGAAATAGAACCGAGTTCGATTGATGCAATTTTAATTACTCATCACCACGGAGATCATTCTAGATCCGCCCTCAAAGCCTCTCAAAAATGGGATGCGAAACTCTATTGTAATATTGAAACTGCTATTAAAATGGGATGGAATCCGATTTTAGATTGTAGAACATTTGGTAATTTAGAACGAATCAATATCAATGAAGAGATTAGCGTTCTTCCAATACCTATACCACATGATGATGCAGAGAATATAGCTTTGATTGTAAGTAATGGTGATGGTAATAGAGCCGGTTTCGTCACCGACTTAGGTGAGGCAACCGTAGAATTGAAGCGACATTTGAAAGGATGTGCACATATCTCAATTGAAGCAAATTATGATCACAGTAAATTAATGCAGGGCCCATATCCTGATTCACTAAAGAGGAGAATAACGAGTAGAGGTGGTCACTTATCAAATAGTCAAACCGCAGAAATATTGAATGAAGTTATGACGCCAGAACTCAAAACAATAGTTTTATGCCATTTATCTGATAAAAACAATGCACCACATCTAGCAGAAAGTGAAGTTTTAATGAGGATAGGTGAAGAATACAAAGGAATGATATTCATATCTGAACAGTCAGGACCAGAATTTAAAATCGTAATTGGTGAGAAAAATCTGGAGACTAAAATTATGACTGAAATTAGTGACCCATGACCACTCTGTGAACTGAATTCTGTACTTCTCTCATACGATCATTAGCACCAAGTTCTCTGAAAACTGAAAGTGCTTTCTGAAGATATTCCATTCTTTGAGAACGATCTGTCTCAACTTCTCCAAGACGAGCAAGTATTTCTCCTTTCAGATGACGGAAATCATTAGCTTCAGCCAATGCTAAACCTTCCAAATAATGGTCTGAAGCTTCCTCTTTTCTACCTGCGTCACTCAATACTTGGCCTAATAGCATTTCAATTTCAACAGCACTATGAGGGTCTGCCTGTTCAGAAAGAATTTCTAAGGCACCAGAGTAATGCAGCATTGCTAAATCATTATCTTTAATTTTTGCATAATATCTCCCTAATACCGCTCTAGCTCTAGCATGAAGAGTTTCTTGACCATTATTCTTAGTCTCATCATGAGCCAGCATTGCATGATCTCGTGCACGATCTAATTCGCCCATTTCTAAAAATGCAGAAGCAAGACGGATTCTTGAGTCGCATAACTCAGGATTATTTTCTGATTCAAGAAGTTCCTCGACGTTACCGTATACTTCCAAAGCATGTCTATTATCCCTACGACGACGGAAAATATAGCCCATATTATTGTAAGAACGTGCTGCTGAGACAGCATCTCTAGTCTTGATTTGAATCTCTAATGCTTGCCTATGCAACTCTAATGCATCATCCATTGCTCCTCTTTTGACTGCTATATCAGCTCTTGATGACAACAGCCTAGCTAATTCCTTATTCTGTTTATTTTTACGTGCTATAGGGATTGCTGCATCATATTCTTTCTCAGCATCATTCCACTGTCCTTGAATTGATAGGATATCTCCTCTTAATTCCCTAACAATCCCCCAAGATTTTGAGTCAAAACCTTCTCTATCTAGAGATCTCAAAATTCCTAGAAGCTCTGTATGACCTGATTGTACTAAATTAGGTCCCTCGGAAGATAATACGGATGCCAACTCTTCTATTTGATCAGAATTATTCAAATGATGAATAAATTCAATCCTATCTGTAGGGCTTGACTTACGATTTCGGTACCAATTAACTGCATTATTGTGTAATTCATTTCGTAAATTTTGCTCCATTGAGAGAACTAAAAATTCTCTAACTAAGTCATGAACATCATAGTTTTCACTATCTGCTTGTCTAGCTAGACCTTTCTCAACCAAATCATCTAACAGATCGACTGCTGCATCAAGATCGCTCAAAGCACTGAGCGGCATTGGTTCACGGAAAACTGCAATAGCGCCAAGAAGTCTCTTTTGAGGACCAGACAACCTGCTAAATATTTCCTTTTCTACAAATGTTTCTAAAGTGGCGTGGAAGGTCCCTCCGACACTCCCTCTGTTAATCAACTCGAGAACAAGAGGGTGGCCTCGAGAAAGTGAATAAATATGGAGGAACTGCGAGGCATCCATGTCAGGCATAGCTGAAAGAATCTGTTTACTTGACTCTTTATCAAGCCCCTCGAGAGGCATCACTAGTGTGAGAATTTTTCCTTCTGAGTCTTTCTCCGGGACTACCATTCTAAAGGACCTAGAAAACATAATTACGCCAACTTGATTCAGAGTAGGGATTCGTGTGGCTATGCCTCTCAAAATAGTGATAAGTGTCTCATCACCAACTTTGTGCAGATCATCAATTACAATTAAACTAGGAGAATTTCTGAGGCCTTCAATAATTAGATCAATGGTGACATTCGACTGAGGTATTGGAGTGGCAGCTAAGTAATCGGAAAGCCCATTATTCCCCATAGTTGCTTGCCATTCTGCAGTTGCTTCAAGGAACGCTCTAGAACCTTCCCAATCCTGACATCGATGATATAAGAGGTTTCTTTCATGAGTAAATCTTTCAAGAATTTTACCGGCAAGAGCAGTTTTTCCAATACCTGCAATTCCAGGAACTAAAATCGAAGAAGACCTTGTTTCGAGTAGATTAACCATGTCATCTACTTCTTTCTCCCTACCGAAAAATTTCCTAGTTCTGGGAAGATCGTTGAAAGAGGTCACTAACTGTTTTTCAATATGTTTTGACAAGTCTCTCTCAATTAATTCTGCAGACAGTACAGATAAATCTAAACTACCATTATCATCGATATATCTCAAAATATCTACATGCCTTAATGGTAAGTCTGTCAACTCAAGAGCGTTCACAAGAGGCACACTTTTCGAAGTCCCATCAGGAAATTTTAGTCGGACATTCTGAGTACTAACTTTTTCCCAAATACCATTAGCCACTTTTAGTCCATCATCTGTAAGAAAATATGCCTTTCTCTTGCGGGAAACTCCAGTCACATGAGCTTGTCTTTCTATAAGTAGACCTTGTTCCCTCATTCCGGAAATTGCTCTAGGAACATTTGATCGAGCTATTGCAACAGAATTAGCAATGCCCATCTGTGAAAGCGCAAAAGGAACTTCAACTCTTCCGACATGCTCGACATAGTCTCTAAGATGTAGTAGAATCCTCTCTTGAACGCCGGGCCTAGGCACGGCCATGTTACTCATATTGTTACAGCAATCTGAATCAATACATGAAGTTTCGGTGGAGAAGTCTCTGAGTTAAGTCATCAGAATTAATAATTAGGATCTTCTATCCATTCATTAGATTCTTCATCCCAAATCCATCCCTCAGTAGACTCTTCATCGGCATTAGAATCTGATTCTGAATCTTCTTCATCAACTGAAGAATCTTCTTCTATCTCAACGAAGAAGTATACAAAGGCACCACCTAATAGAGATAATATCACTATTGAGATGATTGCTATCATTAACGTTGACATCCCCTCATCAGGCGTCCCTACTGATATCTGAACACCACTAGAATAATCAGAACCAACGTATCTGAAATCAGGAGTAACTGGCCCATCATCAAATCGAGACGAGGGGATATCGAGGGACCAAGTAGAATCACTATTGACAATCGTACTGTTAGCAGGGACCTTGTCAATCAGTGCGGTAACCGTCTTACCGGGAAGGCCTATGCCTGAAAATGTGACACTTTCTCCATCTTTAACAACAGTAACATCGGGTATATTAATTTCAAAATTTATTCCAATCACAGTAAAAGTTACTGGTAATGATATTTCTTTAGAACCAAATGGATCTGTGGCAACAAAGATTACATTTTCTAATGTCCATGAATCCATGTCAGAGTCATAGAAAAACATTGAAATTGGGTCATATGTAGCAATTCCATCCTGTCCTACATTAATTACTAATGCGAAATTATCATCCGAAGTTGCATCAGGACTAGAGTCTTCAAAGACTGATAATATGAGCTCTTGACCATTATCTATTTCCGTGAAAAATTGCCCTAGATCTATTTCGGCCTTAGTACATCTATCCTGTGATTGTGACTCTTCCTCACAATAAAGAGTGATTTCTTGTAACCAGCCATCAGAATTGAATACAGGTTGATTGTTTCCAGCATCAGATGGGTTATCTGCAATTATTGTAATTGTAGTCATATCGCTGTAATCATATCCATCATATGATTGAACATCAATCTCATATTCAAAGTCGTGTTGAAGTATTGTAGGGTCCCAAGTGGTAGACCAAGCACCATTAGGTTCGAAATCAGAGACTGACTGCTGATGTACTATAATATCGCCATTGTAAATGTCTCTGACAGTGATATCTACTCTAGAAACTGAGCCGTCATTATCCCTTGCTACTCCCTCAATAGTATTATCAGAAACTGAGAGTCTTTCTCCATCCTGAGGCGACAGCAGACTTACAAAAGGTGCTGAATTAGAGTTATCGATTGTCAACGTCATAGTTACTGGTTGACATTCATCAATTACACTCAAACAAAAGTCAGAATCAGAAGCCCAGATAGTGAATGTATAGTCCGATATAACTCTTGGTTGTCCACTGAAATCCCATGTCCATGACCAATCTGCACCCCCAGAAGTTGGAGTTGTACCTTCGAAATTAGGGCCACTAATATAGAAATAAATTTCTCCAACGTCTTGGCTACAAGCAATAGGGCAACCATATTGATCATATGCAGTACCCTCAAATGTCACAGTTCCATCAGACCAAGTTGATCCATCACTAGGAGAATTTACACTAATTACAGGAGGTGCTGCATTCAACTTAATTGTCCTTGTAACAATTGGACTGTAGTCAATTCCGTCAAATGACCTGAACTCGAAGGTGTAGTCAGTTTCTTGATAACCTGACATATCAAATGAGTAATACCAAGAATTGAATGGATGATTGAAACGAGTAACGGTTCCGGGTTCGGCCCCACTATCATCAACTGCATGCCCCGCAGAAGCCCATTCACTGGTGAAAGGGTCTCTAACTTCAATAGAATGAATATATCCTTTCTGGTCCCATTGTGCTAATTCGTCTGTAGCATAGAATCCAGCTAACTGGCCATCATGCGCTGAACCAGTAAAGTTGACTATCTTTCTAAATGAATGACCTGTTTCTTGAGTTACAGAAATAGATGGCCCAGTATTTACTAAATTAATCACATCTTGATATGTTGTGTCTTCAATGACAAAGTCATCCCTATCATAACCAAAACCAAATTTGTATGCAGTGTAGTAATAACGAGAAAGTTCACGAGTTCCCGCGCTATAATCGCAATCATCATCATTATTATCAATCGTTAAATCACCATCATTATCTATTCCATCGGAGCATGAATCTTCATATTCATCATCTGCAAAACCATCTGGATTATCTCCTCCAGCAAGTCCTCGGAAATCAAGATGTGAATCTGAAGCTAAAGCAAACCAAGGCGTATATCCATCATCATCTGTATATAATGAATAGAGATCATTACCTAAAGCGTCTTCAATTAACACATTGGCATTTTCTACTTTCATGCCGTCGACTAACGTTTGGAATCTTACCATTTCTGCCCGCCTTACTTGGACAGCATATTGAGTCGGTTGAGATTTAATAAATATCTTCGATGTGTCAACATTTGAGAGATTAGCAAATGTAAAAACTGTAGAATTATTATCCATATTTACTGCAAGAGGGAAATTTCTAGGTGTTAAATTATCGCAACTAGCACATTCAGAAATTGGCGTAGGAATAATTGCACCCTGGAATCCATTGGCTGGCCAAGCTTCTTGATCGGGCCAATCTAATATTACAGGATATTCGCCAGGTGGTGAGCTAGGTATGAACTCTGATTGAACAGTTACAGAAGATTTGGAAATATTGTAAGCCGTATCGATGCCGTTCCAAGTATTTAATGAGAAGAAACCGAGAGAACCATATTGTTGTGTATTTGCAAATCCACTATCATAATTTCTAATTACAGCACCTGTTCCAGGGGTATTGAATAGGTTTCTTTGAACATCCATTAATCCACCGATTGCTCTAATACCATCGGCATCTCCACCTAAACTAAATTCATTGTCATAAAGTGTTACTCCAGAACGGAATACACTGACTGCAGGACAAGTATATTCTCCACCCCAATACTTGAAACTAGAGCAAGTACCAGGAGTATTTACACTGACTGTGTTATTTGTAAAATGAAGTCTGGATGCTGAAGGGGCGGGTCCAGATGATGACAATTCCCCGACTTGAATAGGAGTTTTGGCCGTATCAATAATTGTATTATATTCAGCAATGACATCAAATGAACCAGTTAACCAAAGTCCATTCCAACCACCGATTGGCCCGATATCATTATTGTGAATGTATGCCTTGCTCGATTGCACAGTAATACCTGAACGATCTGCTACTCCTGAAATCTCATTGTTATGTAATTCCGCATCTCCTCCATCATAAACTGTAATTCCTGAGCCTTCATCAGTATTAATTTCATTATAACCTACCTCAAACGTATATGCAACTCCCTGTATCGCTTTGACTCCATTGATATCAACGCCATTACAATTTACATTTATATCGGAATTAGTTAGTAGACCAGATGAACTAACAAATGCAAAACCATAATCTCCGGTATTGACCGTGGCATCATTAATCTCAATGAATGTTTCTTGAGCCCATAATGTTGGACGGCCTCCGTCATTATTCCCACAACCATTATCTGTGCCAATAAAGAACGGAGAATTCATCACAAGAGGAGTGACTTGTGTTCCAGAACCATATATCTGAACCGCAGAACCACCTACACCACTTTTCCCATCGTTACCTGCAACATAAGTTCCTCCCTCGAATATTGGTTGTGCTAGATTAGTAGTTAAGACACTGCTAGTATTAATATTTTCAAATCTCATTTGAGTCAAAGTAGGAGATGCCCCATCAATCACCATAGCCCCATACCTCCATCGATTAATTGAATCAATATAGTACGGAATACCCCAAGCATCGTCGATTGTAATGTGCCTGAAACCTGTTTCGGACAAATCAATAGAGCTACGAATTAATATTCCTTCGAAGCATGAGGCATCTTCCACTTGTATTTCTTGAGAACCTTGTTTCATTCCTTTACATTCTCCAATCTCACTAGAATTGGAAGGATCGGTCCATCGCAGAGTAATTTTATTCGCTATACTTGCATCTCCAGAAGAACCACAAGACATGACCCCCGCACAAAGATTTCCTCTTACGTCGAGATGAGTCCCGTTAGGGAAAATTACCGTAGTCCCTGGTTGAATAATCAGCTTGGCACCGGATGCAATAGTAACGTCTCCGGTTAACTGATGTGTTCCAGACCATGTCTCCGAGGTAGTAATAGTTCCAGAAGTGGTTTCATTATTTGCCATCACAGGACTTGCAGGCCCTACTAAAGCGATTAACACACTAGATAACATCAGAAATACTAGGAAGGAACTTCTTGCTCGGCGCTTGGACATGTTTTACCGTGTTATGAATCATTTATGAACGATATAGTTACAATGTGCGTTTATGTATCAACAAAGCGAATTAGTATCACGTTTCAGGAATTTAAAAATTATGCTACATTAAATAAAAAGGCAACTTCATTAGACCACTCTACTAGATCTAAAGAACCATAACCTGAATGTGAATTATGAGTATCAGATTCGAAGTTACTTCTGTCAGAGGAAGTCGCTAATGCTTGTTTAACAAGAGTCATTTCATTCTCATCAATAATTCCATCAGACCCTTCAATATCACTTCCAAATTGTTGAATTATTAACGCCAAAGCTCCTGATACGAAAACAGTAGAGTCACTGGTCCCAGAAGAATAAGCATATGGTGATGACAATGTGCTTGATGCGGTTGAGAAAATATTAACACCTGGTGCTAAAACCTCGGGTTTTTGATTTGGGAAATCTCTTTCTTCCCCAGTTAATGGATCGATTGACGAGCCAAAGGCACTACTCCCCCATACATTTCCGGATTTACTAATAGCCCCAACAGAAATTACTCCAGGTATACTGGAAGGTTGAGAAACATCATTTATTCCAGAATCAAGCCCCGTATTTCCTGCAGCAGCAACAACGAAAATACCGGCATCCAATGCTTCTTGAACCGCAGAATTAGTTTGTGAACTAGCATCCGAAGTAAATTGAGATGGCGAGCCACCTAGACTCAATGAAATAATGTCAACTTTCTGCGTAATTCTACACCACCTAATAGCTTGTGCAACTCGATCAGTAGAACCAGAAGTGCCTTCTGAATCCAGAGCCAGAGCTACCGACAAGTCTACTTCTGGAGCAACTCCCTTAGATGTACCATTAGATATTAATATTCCAGCCATTAATGTCCCATGCGAACTTTCACCAACATCTCTAACTGAATCATGATTACCACTTACAAAATCTCTAAATCCCAACAATCTTTGATGAGAAAAATCAGGGTGTTCCATATCTACTCCTGTATCCACAACACATACATGTACTCCTTGACCAAAATATCCTTCTGATTGTAATTGCCTAATTCCAGAATCTTCGTAAGCCCATTCCGAATCAGGTAGTATTGGTATTAAGTATGAATTAATCCAAGGCCAACCGGCGATTAATAGGAGTGTAAATAAAGAGAATAGAATAGCTCCATTGGGCCATAGATATTTTTTGATTGGCCCCATTGGCCAGCGCAATTGTTGTGCCTCTTCATCAGTTAGACCGTAATCAGAACCCGGATAACCGGGAGCTTTACTATCAATCGCAGTTAGAATACGATGGTCATCTGGTTCTGGAAGCAAATCTAGATTCTCTAAAGACCTCAAAGAAATCACTACCTATACATAGGAAAAAGATTCAGTATAAGAATCTCTGTTCCTAAAGTACGGCAATCATCTCTTTATCAGAACGGAGCACCAGGGCGACGAGAACGTCCCTTGGTCAGGTATAGCCCAATTAACACCAATGCAATGACTAAGATATATGCAATAATATCTGTATTCTCATCGTCAGTAACTGCAGGAGATCTGACATCTACATTCATGACCCCTAACACCACTCCATCGCTGATATGCCATGAATTATCGTCTATATTTTCTTCATTAAACCCTGTTGAGTTTATATCAAGCATGATGAAATAAGGTCCTACATCAATATCTGACAAATCAAACAAGAAGCTAAATTGAGTAGAAGTTTTTGCAGAGATATCCATTGTTGTAGTAGCAGCGACAGATGTAGGAGAAGCGCAAAGCGCGTCCTCGCATAGAATTGAATTAAGTTCTACATTTTTCGCATCGACCAAACCATCATTAGATATTGTAGCAATATATGTTATTTGTCCACCTGCCTCTGGTTCCCCTCCTCCAAGAGCTTGTAAACTCTCAATCTTCAATACTGGTTCGGAACTCTGGATATTAATTTCAATAACTTCGTATGAGTTGCCTACTTTATCTTTCACAGAAACATAAATTGAGAATTCTTCATTGGATGTTGCATCGCTTGGAGATACTACTGTTACGCTGTGAGAAGTACTAACGAAACTACCAAGTGTATGCGAAGTCGGACCTGTTCGACTCCATCCATCAGGTAACTCTGAGTCGTCAAACTCAAAATCATATTTTTCGTCACCATTTCCAGAATTTGTAAAATCAATTGGAATAACAATCGATTCACCAGGAGATACCCCATATGAATCAGCCATTGGGTTTGTGAGTTCGAAGCCGTGTATTTGAGGGACCCGAACAATCAAATCATGTGTTGCTAAATAACCATCTAAAGTTGAGATACTGATTGTAATCTTATGGCCATCCTCGAAAGAATGTGCTACAGATTGGTTAGGTGGAGTCACACGAACATTCAAACTATTGAAATCAAGACTGTTATCTAGACCAACTTCAAACTGTGTTGAACTAGTCCAGTTACCTGAACCATTATTGAATTCAACTGTCCAATCTGAACTATCTGTTCCCGAAACAATACCTCCGACAGTAAATACATCAAACGATTCATGACCTAGATAATCTACACCAAGAGTGAAATCGACTGGGACAAAACCATTCGTTTCATTCAGAACTAGTGAAACATCACCTAATGAACCAATGTAGCTTTCATGACCAGAAGTTTCATTCAATGTATTAATCTCTATTTCATGATTTGAAACTCTGTTGAATAACAGATTCATGATTGGAGACTCTTGACCTGAATAAACATCAACACCTCTTCCCGCCGTGAAATCCATAATCAATCCTCTCTGTTCTATATCGAAGTTTCCTGAGAATTGAACATTACCATTAGGTAGTAAAAGATCTAGGCTTCCATTTTCATCAACATTTTCTAACCATTTCATGCCAAATCCAATATCTATCAATACATTAGCTTCAGAAATTTCTCCTAAATTACGCGAGTTACCATCATAATCTAACCATTCTGTTTGGACGCCAAGAGTACCTCCTCTAGTTAATTCCATATCTAAATTGTTTGAACTACCAGTTACATCAACATCCATAAGGCCCATGATTACTAAATCCTGACTTGGAACACTGGCACTTACAATCCATAATCCTGGTTCTAATTCAGAAGACCAACTGCCTGACCAACCAGTACTGTCATCATCATCTACTATTTCGATAGTAACGGTATCTCTAACTAGCCCCTCAGTAGGGATTAACATCAATACTATATCTTCGACAGGAATACTAGAAATACCAAGATCATAAGTAATATTTCCGTAAACATCAACTAAACCTGCAATTAATTCTAGATCTACATCATTTGGAGAATCTGAAACCTCTACGTTCTCATCAATATTTTCAAAACCATCATAGATTGTTTGTATTTGCCAACTTGTATTGTAAGGTACGAATAATTCCCATTCACCAGCGTCATCTGTTGAAACTGAATGTTCAATTGTATCTGATGTCGCTGTAAAAGTCATCTGAACGTCGGAAATTCCTTCACCAACATTGGAGGCATTATTATCATTAAGATCCCAAAATACCGTTCCAGTCAAGGCAACATAAAGATTAGCTTGCAAGTCAACATGATTGTCGCCCACAGTAATTGTAATTGGATGGTTTTCTACAACCCATCTCTTACCAGCATCAGTATAATTAAGAGAAACTATCCAATCACCTTCTACTATGTCAATAGTTGTAATTCCATTACTATTTGTTGCTTCAATACTAAATGAACCTAGGTCATTAGCAGATTCCATTAATAGACTAACTCCTGATAGAGGAGAATTAGAGGAATCTACTGAAACATTAAACGAAATCTCTGCGAGTTGACTAGTTGAGAACATCAAACTATCATCAGAAATATCGGAATTAACTGATATTAGAGTTCGCAGTCCTTCTCTGACTTCGTTGTTTAAGACCTCAGTCGTGGCTATCCAATTGCCTTGAGGGAAGAAATCAATAATGCTTCCATTGGAATCAGTAGTTTTAGATAATACCCAACCATTTTCAACATTGGTGAATCTTACTAATTGTTCTGACAACTCTCCTCCACTTTCATTGGTAAATGACATTTCTACTTTCCATTCAGGATCAAAACCGATACTTCTTGAAATATTGGTTGAGTCAATTCCTACTTGAACGTCTACTTCGCCGCTCATTATTCTAGTTCCAAATAAATCACCTAAAGATGGATCAGCAATATCTACAGATATTCTATAAATTCCTGGTTCCACAGATACCTGTGCAACACCATTATCAATCCAATTATCTGAAGAAGAATTGACATGGTAATCAATACCATTAACTAAAGATAGGAGACTGAAATCATAAGTTACTGGAGTGCCATTAGATACATTGTTATCATCAGAATTATCGAGGAAGAAATCTAAAGTCAATAAAGAGTCTTCAGGATAAATAATGACTTCAACAGTATTGTTGTTATTATCTACATTTGTAATATTAGTTCCTGAATTAAGCTCATCGGATAAAACTGTGAATTCCCATGTACCTTTAGGTAGAACCATGTTAAAGAAACCACCATCATTGGTTTCTGAACGCCATGTAACATCATATTCTTCACTTTGTGCTACTACTGTTACTGGCTCCCAACCACCTATCTCCGCATTGAATAAGTTGTTTTCTCGATTCACACTTACTGCACCATCGATTGCTTGACCAGGTCGAGCGACCATGGTAATATCGTCCATATTTTCATCGACTGTGAACTTTGTGCCATTTACTAGTTTCAAATCTACTCCTAATTGAGCAATAGCATCAACTTCAGAACCTACAGGTAAAACAATGCTGAATGTACCATCAAATGAGGTTTCAACAGTTGTACTGAAATCATCCCAGTAGAAAACGATAGGTACAAATTCTAGTATCTTACTTGTATCAATGGTATCCGATTCAATATTTTCATCATAATATAGAGTACCATTCACCGTCTGACTTGTATAGAAATTATATGTATCTGTAAAGTCGGAATCTGCAGATACTTCAATTTCTTCCCATAATTGTTCGGTTTCGGATAAGGTATAATTTAAAATCCATGTACCAGGAGTTAATTCAACATAATAATGGCTTGAAGAGTTATCATATAATGAATCTACAGGAGATCCTGAACCATTCTTCTGATTAAAGGTTAAATCAAGTCCCTCTACAGCTGTTTCAACACCATTTTCTGATTTAATCAGTTGGAAAGTTAAATCTGTGGTTTGAGGTATTGGAGAAGGGAGAACAAATGATGACTCTTCGTTAGAGTCTACAGTAAACTCCAATATAGATTCAGAGAAATTATCTGAATCCGTATCTATAGTTGCAATGTATGAGCCTGGCATAATTGGGCCAAACTCAATCTTAGAACCAACTAATATATCATTCTCATAAGTTAACTGTGGATAAATATGACATGGCGCATATTTTACAACTTCACAGTCGCCAATTTCCTGAACATTTGAAGAATCATCTACAGATTCAAGAAGAACATGTGAATCAAGATAATTTCCTGAAACATCGATTAGTGTACCTGTAATCAAACCGCCATTGATATCTATCTCCGTCGGAAGTACTGAAACCGCTTGAGTGATTGTAAAACCATCATTAATTTCTATGCGTGTATCGTCACTAAAAATAACTGCTACATCATAAGAACCTGGAATTGCATCTACCACATGGAACGTACCTGGTTGAACCATCACACCACTGAATATTCCCATTCCAGAGAATGTACCAGTTGCATTTATTGTACCATAATTTTCTAAACTACTATCTGATGTATCTGGAGAAAACACTCCTGAACCTATTAGAGTTGATTGAACAAGTTTCTGAGTAAATGATGCTACTCCATTAGCAGTAAAACGACCACTAGCATTAACAATTCCATCGAGAAGATAGTTCCCATCAGATCGTATGCATAAACTATTATTCTCTGGCATTGTTTCATTTAATTCACAATTAACTATATCTGAGAGTTCATCATTTATCTCACCATCAATAATTCCTTTACCTGCAAACTCTCCTTCCCCAGTAACGCTATGATTATTGAATACAGTTTGAGTGTAATTTCCTGTGAAATCAGATACTGTGGCTATGGATGATGTAATTACATTGCCTTCACCAGTAAAAGTAACTTCACCAGTCCCTTCAAATCTCAAATTATCGCCCATTATTGAACCATTTGAAGTTGAAACCAAATATGGAGATGTTTCTATGCTATCCCATGATGGCGAAAGTTCAATTGTAGCATCATCTAAAGAGTTGCCAGAAAATATCTCTGAGCCAGACCAAACTAGTCTTCCGGTTGAAGATACGGGGCTAACTGAAATAGATACTGAGATAATTTCTTCGCCATTACTGTGGCCATCTTCACCTGAGATATTGACAATAGTCTCAGAAAGCCAGGTTGAACCGGATACATTACCCAAAATACCTGTAATTGGATTAAGAGTACGGACGCCTGAAGTTTCACTCTCGAAAATATCTCCTAAAGTTTGACCTACATTCGATGTCATAATCTGAGTTCTGGCGGCTTCGAGATTAGATTCACCATAGAATGCAGACACGCGAATTTTACCAGCAGGAGCCAAGAAACTGAAATCGCCGTTTGAATCAGCATCGGTAGTCCCTATTGGTATCCAGTAAGTTCTTTGATCTCTATCCGTGACTTGGCCATCAATTTCTACTTCATCACCACTGAAAGCATCTCTTTCAATTAGAATTCTAGCATTAGGTACTGGACCTATTCCTTCTAATTCAACTGTACCTTCAATAGTAGCACCACTGTAGTATTTCATAACTTTAACTTGAGTATTAGCACTTCCAATACCCAAATTTTCACATTCAGGATCTAATTGGGTACCATCTTCATCTGTCTCACAATCAGGAGCATACCAGTTCGAAAGAACAAGGTGATTCATCATAGCACCGGGAAGAGGATAGGCATTTTCTAAGTAAGAACCTGGCGCACCCGAGGTATAGAAATGAGGAGCTGGTTGCTCTGCATCCCCAGGTAGGCCTAAGGTAGAACTACCATATCCTACGTAAATTCTAGCAACCATTGTATCGAAGAACTCAGGTTGATGTTGATAGTCAATATCAACCATTCTGATCATCTCATTAACGTCTGTTAAAGCACCTGATTGTTGTCTAATTACATCGTTAAGATATTCATTCTCATATTCCTCACCTGTTCGTGGAATAATTGGTCCATCCCCTCTTTGTGTCTGATAAACTGATGAAATATAGGTTTCAGTATCTAATCCAGATAATGAAGTAGGAGCATGGAAGATTCCTGTAGTTTGTCCTTGATGGTAACTATAATCCTCATAATACTGTCCTCCAAGGGGGTAAAGTCGATTATCTACGGCAAAATATCTGATCTCATTATTTCTAGAAATTGTTTCACCAAGAACTCCATCGTAATCCTGGACTTCGTACACAAGTTCAGTAGACATATCATGATACAAATCATTAATCTCTTCAGAATTGAAAATCTCTAGTAGTAGTGCACGACTTAATGCCAACTTTGCATTGACTCTGTGTAAACCACTAGAAACATCATCAAAGTCCTCGATTAAATCAGGAGTATATCTGTAACCCGAAATGTCATAATACTGAATTACTAATTCTCCCTTCCTTTCACCATCTTTATACCTATCTAATTCCGAAATTGAATTCCTAGCGTCATTGAAACTTGTAATAGCTGATTCCTCGTCATCTAGATTATCAAAAATTACCTCCCCGTCATCTAAGACTATCCACTCTTCAGATTCACTAGGAAGACCATTTGATTCCAAGGAGTAACCACGTAACAATTCATAATCGCCATCTATTGCTACTACCGACATTGATCTATCAAGTACAATTTTTGAATCACCCATTCCTAGGCTCATAATTTTATCAAATTCACTTAATTGTGGTTCATTCATGTACCCATCTAATAGTAAACTACTGAAATCATTAGTGAATCCAGATTGATCATTGGATCTTCTATCGCCCTGTGCTAAAGTGGTAATGAATAAAGAAACAGTATCTTCTTGACTAGCAGAAAGTAACATTGCTCCACTATTAGGAATTCCTGACTGGAAATTGTCTGCTACAGTAGGGTGGTCACCTTGAGCAAGTGCTTGGAAACCATAATCCCACCATGATACGAAAGCAGGACGTTCTGAAAAACTTTCTTCAGTATCTTGTTCAGATAACCATTCATATGCTAAATTCCACGCCCCTGAATTAAAACCAGGACCGAAAGTTCCCATGTACCACAAGTCGCTATTTGCATCGTAATTCTCACTATTTAATAGTGAAAAACCTAATACTTCTTGCCTGAGAATATCTGGAGTTATATCATGAATTGTTTGATCTACATCCGAAGCAGATTGTTCACCACGAGGTATCCCTGAGTCAATACCATATGTCATGTGTTGAGAACAAACTAACATCAAAACAATAATCAAAGCAGGAACTCCTGGGTGCCTTCTTGAGGCAGTCCAATTAGCCCAAAACCTTGACCTAGGTGTCGATATTCCTGATTTTCTCCATTCTTTGAGGAATCCTGAGAAATTAGCATAATTCCACATCATAGCAATTCCAATACCTCCAACAACTGAAATTGCAGGAGTTGCATTGAAAATGAATCTTCCAGCAGACCAGGCCATATAGATAGCAATTAAGACCCATAATCCGAGAAGTATGTCGCTTTGTTTTTCTTTTCTTGCGCCCCTCCACAATAACATCACAGCCACAAATATCGCTATTAACGATACTATTGGGCCGTATGATGCGAAAAGAACACCTCTGCTAGGTGCCTGAGCTTCCCCAATTGTCCCGAATATTTTATTCTTTGAAAAGTAGAACCCGCCTGTGAATAAAACATCCCATCCATCGTAAATATTTGCTTGTTGTAAAGCGTATAATATAGCTAAAATTGAACCCATTAATACAGCAGTACTGCCAAGTACCAATAGCCAAGGTTTATCTCTGTAAGAAGAAGAAACCCAACCTAGAGCGAGAGTAAACCCAATAATGTAAAACATGGGTTGGAATCCACTAGGATCAAACAGTAGATTAAGTCCAGGCCAGCAGTAGAAAGGTAATGGAATTACAAAGGCTGTAAGCATCATTTGTAAAGAGGCTGCAGTAATTGGAAGACTATCTCTACGACGGAACATATTGAAGAATACCTGGAATGCAAAAGCAATAAACAGAATTCCGGGACCATATACGAAACCCTTCCATCCTAAAGCAACTACTGCGAAAGATACACCTGATAATGTAGCATTAGACATTACAACAGGATTAGAAGACCACATTTGTCTTATTCCTGCTATGATGTAAAGTGGACTTAAACTTGGAGTCTGAAATAATCTCTCGTTCTTCAGTTCATCCATAGCTTTGACCCAATAGTAGAATGCAATTGCTAGAAATAACATCGCGAATGCATCGTGATCTGCTAATCCAAATGTCGAGTGCCCAATATGACCAGGCATTAATGCAATTAACCAAGCGGCAACAATTCCAGCCATATTACTGTGTAATTTCCTTGCAAGACCAGCAATTGGTAATACAATTAATGCTCCAAATATTGCTGGTAAAGAAGCTACACTCCACCAAACAGAGGTCTCTAAAGTCATTCCAGATAACCACGATAGGAATAATCCTCCAAGTGCTAATGACCATGAGAATAGAGGAGGTCTTGGATTAATTGCAACCATTGGATAAGCCCTATCTGCATCAATAATCAGATGGCTTTTTTGAAGTACAACATAATCTACAACTCTCTTCATGTACCAAGGATCAGAACCTCCGGACATATCCCATAATCCAGTTCCCGATGCATTCATTGCAGGAAGGACGTTCCAACCTGTTCGAACGGCTAAACCAATAATTAGTGCCGAACCCACCATGATTCCATAGGAGTGTTTATTCCACCATTTTCGGAAATCAGAATGTTCTCTGCGAGGTGCGATATCTCCAAACATGCCTCGTCCAGCTACCATCATTGCACCAACATTTAGCCAGAAAACGAGTAAGAACCATGTAAAGAGGCTGACATTATCATCGCCATTCAAAGTTGAAAGAGGCAATTCATTTCCAATTTCTTGTAAATGCGCTAAAGTGTACATTAACCAGTTTAGACCAACAACTGTACCTAAAACATGCCACCTCTCAGAATTACAGAAAGAAACGAAGAGGACAATTATTGATGCGAATATTGCCCAAACAGAACCTAGATAATGATGATCATTATATGAATTAACATTGTCTATAGTGCTTAACCAAACTAATGGAATTAAATTAACTAAGAATATTATTCCAGCAGTTATCAAACCCGCATTAGGCATAATTGAAGGAATATCACGGAACCATGGGCCTTGCCCTGGATGTGCCCTCCTGCCTCTAATAACTAAAGTGACAAGTACTCCAAGTGTGATTGAAGCAATCCAGAATGCGAAGAACACTGAAGCGATTGAACCCCGAATCACATCAATTAGTTCGTCAGGGCTACCACTCCATGAAGAATCATCCAAAGTGTATCGGGTAGCAAAAGAAATTGCTAAATGGAAACCAATCACTATCGATAGTAAAATTGAAGATTCCTCATTCCAGTTATTTTTATACAAGAAAAGAGTGAATACAAATACAAAAGCAAAAGTAAAACCTTCCATAGAGGTAATGGGAGTAAACTCTGGAGCCAAAATCGACAAAATAATTGCTGCTAATGAGCTGAGAATTATTTGTGAATCACTTTTTGAGAATTGGTCTACTACGATTCTACCGATAAACGCGGCAAAAGCAGCGATAACCGGTAGAATCAGGATTTCAGCATATCCGTCATTCTCAATTCCACCATTAGCGGCATAATCAGTCCCAAGGAACAGTACCATCAAAGTTGCTAGTACAGCAGGGACTGGGAGCAAATTCTTATTCGAAAAACCTCCCTTTGTCGCGTCATTATCATCGTTCATTATTCATCACCATGTTGTCGAGCCTGCAGGCTCAGAGTTCCGGCGAAAATCGAGGATGTTATAACCGTTAGTGGGTTAACAGTTTTCAGATAAAAATAAAATAGGCATAAATATTGCTCTCAGAGCCCTCTATGGGCAATATCCTTCCTGAAATATGAACCTTCCAATTTTATGTTCTCAATCACTTCATATGCTGCTTCAACAGCGGTAACTAAATCAGGAGCTATTCCGGTTGCTGCAAGCACACGTCCACCATTAGAAATTAATTTCCCATCATTAGAAATTACTGCGCCAGCATAATGGACCAGGGCACTGATTTCACCTTCTTCAATTGTTATTTCCGAACCTTGTATGACTCTTCCAGTAATAGAATTGGAAGGATAACCTTCCGAAGACAGAACAATGGTTGCCGAAGAATAAGGAAATGTTGTAAAATCATATTCAGAAATTTTTCCATTAGCGCAAGAAATTAATAATTCTCCTAAGTCACTGGAAATTAATGGGAGTGTTACTTGTGTTTCAGGATCGCCAAAACGAACATTGAATTCTACTACAAAAGGAGCACCGTTCTCATCAATCATTAATCCAACATATAAACAGCCACGATAAGGTACATCCTGATTTCTAAGGAAATGATGCATGGGCTCAATAATTTCGGAAATTGTCCTCTGCTCTACTGCAGGAGTATAAACGGGTGCAGGTGCATAAGCACCCATTCCACCAGTATTGGGGCCATTATCACCATCCAGAAGACGTTTATGATCCTGACTCGCTGGAAGACAAACATAACCTGACTCATCCATCACTACCAGAACTGATGCTTCTTCACCATTTAGAAACTCTTCAAGAAGTACTTTGCCATCCAAAACTATTCCATCACTCAGAGCATTATATGCTTCATTACGATCAGTTGTAACAACAACTCCTTTACCTCCTGCAAGAACATCTCTTTTCACAACCCAAGGAGGAGAATAAGTATCCAGTGATTCATTAATTCGATCAATATTCTCGATTAAAATTAGTCCAGCAGTAGGCACTTTCATTGATTGCATAATTTCCTTTGCATACAATTTCGAACCTTCTAACCTAGCACCTTTTGAATCGGGGCCGAAACAAGGAATTCCTTCTTCAGAAAGTCTGTCGGATAAGCCTGCGACTAGGGGTGCTTCAGGGCCTACGACTACCAAATCAATTTCCAAAACTTTAGCAAGATTGACAATACCTTCAATATCCATTGAATCTACCTTATGATTGGTTCCAGAAATTGCCGTACCAGCATTACCAGGACATGTATGAACATGATTTACAGAGTCACATTCCGATAGGCTGAGAGCTAGTGCATGCTCTCTACCACCACTACCTACAACAAGAACTTCCATACCCTGCACATCTCACCCGAGAGAGTATAGGAATTAATGAATTCGAATGCCGAATTATAAAAAAATCTAGTAAGGAACTTCTTTAAGTCCAAATTTATAACCTATAATATTGAAAGAACGATGAAGAACCGGAGTGAGGATTATAAGAAATACAATTTCTTCTACTAAATTAGGGTGAGTTATAATTTGGCCATCGAATAGTAAGAAGGCTGTAATGAATATAGCAATTGCAAATGGAACGGTATCAAGAAGTGGAGCTTCAGAACTTTCATCGCCTTCTCTCTTCAATCCTCTTCTACGCTTTACAAATGAACCGAACATATCTCCTACCATACAAGAAAAACCAAGTATAAAGCCCATAGTAAAAGCAGCGAAAGATGAGCCCATTTCACCTCCAAACAACCAAAACCAGTCACTTGAGTTCGCATAAATTAATGGATCAATAAACGGTGCATCAGTCCCATTATCATTCCAAAGATTATGAGCAACAATAAACAATATTCCGCTAAAAATACCGCCACCAATCAATCCATTCCAAGATTTACCATCTCCGAGTATTCTATGGCCATCAGAGTAATTTTTTCCACCATCGATAATTAGAACTGGCATTCCTGTTTTATCTGGAATCCATTTTCCGAATAACATTGCTCCAGTGTTAGCTAGATAAGCAGAACCATACATCAATAAAACACATAGTACATTTACAAAAAAAGAGCCGAAGCCATCTGTTTCGAAAGGAGTTGAGGAGACATCCACAGCCTGTCGAAAAGACTTCTGGACATGAAACATTCCCTCACGACGCCCAAGTATTAATTTCCTATTGACCATTCGCAGCACTATGGATAACATATCAAAGATGAATACCGGAATAGCCTCTATATTACTAATCCTAGTTTTTTTCTCAGTACCTGCAGCCGCAGATAATCATCAAGGAGATATAATTATTGATGAAATTGTAGAATGGACTACTGATCAAGAAATCAATAAAAATATTCACATCACTAGTGATGGAAAGTTGACCATTAGTTCATCAATTACTTTCTCATCATCATCTACAATAGTTATCGATGAAGGAGGTGAAATGAAATTAATAGGGTCGTCTGAATTAATCTCTGAGAAAAGAGCCACTTCTCTAAAAACTCTAGGAATGATTGACGAAGGAAATAGATCGAAAATTATTATACCAAGTTCAATGCATAGTGGAGATATAAATGTTATAATTAATGCTGAAGAAGGAGCATTGTTAGACGGAAGTAATGTGTACGTAGGAGATATGGAACCAATATTGATGAGTGGGATGAATTTCTCATTGAATATTCCTGAAGGACAAGAAGATACCATTCTGGGTTTCACAGGTTATGGGCAATTCCCTATCATTAAATCAATAATTCTTGAAACCGATAATGGAGATTTTGAATACAAAGCTAACGAATTACCGTATCAAAATATGTTACTTCATGGAGAAAATGGACTCACTATCAACTCAGAAGGAAAGATTGAAGTTATAGAAAACTCTACTTTACATGGCGTAAATATTATCTCAAGCGGTGAAATGATAGTCAAAGAAGGCTTTATCAGAGATAGTTGTCCAATGATTTTAACAAGTGATAGTTCATCAATAGTTATTGAAAATAGTGAGATTTCAGGTAGTAAAGAAGATCATTATGTTCAAGCACAACCATTATCTAACATTGAATGGGGCAGTTCAGAAGAAGGTACTGCTGTTGCTATAAAGGGAGATTTAATTGATAGATGGGAAAGAATAATTTCTAATCAGATGATTATCTTTGATTCAGTGGGAGTTCATTTTAGCATAACTGGAACAGGTCCTAATGGGGTACTAGAAATCACTAATTATAGTGGTCCTGATGGGAAATCAGTCATTAATGATGGAGGAGATTCTAGAACAATTGAGATTGGATGGGCAAATGGAGAAATAACTACTGAAGATGCAGTTATCTCTATTATAGAATATAGGACTGCTTGGAATACAGAGTCTAGTGGAATTATCAATTATGGACCACAGGGTGGAGATATTGAATTAACATGGGAAAAAGAAATAGATTTGACCTCGAATAATGTCCCGTATATAGAGTGGGTTTCTCTTATAGCGAACATAGATAATTCAGCCTCTGAGAATGAAAGCCGAACCGGGGTGACTCAACAGATTTCTGCTGTATTGGCTAACAGAGGGAGCGCCTCTGCTAATCTGTTCTTTGATTGTGATGTCACAGAGACTGGAATGGCAGCTGACATTGGGGGATATCAAAATGTAAATATTGATGCAGGAGAAGAAGTAGAAGTTTTCTTTGGTTGGAGAAATAGTGAACCAGGTACTTTTAGCTTGACATGTGAGGTTTTAACACCTACTCAATTAGTAGACTATGAAAACTCACAAGCATTCGGAGGAGGTCATATGTCTACTCAGTCAATTATCTGGGAAGAAATTAATGATGATAGTTTCAATATGATACCGATTCTTATCGTCATAATAATTGTTATGATTTCGGGAGGAGTTTACTTCGTTCACAATTTATCTAGGAATGCTGAACAAACTGCTGAGATTCTTGAGAATTATAATAAATCCACAGAAAATGAAGAAGACTGAATTCAAATGTCCAAGACCACTTGGGCCATCCAACCGGGACCCTCGAAAGTAGGAATATTTGGATTGACACCTTTTACTATTTCACCCATTTTTATTTCTCTGAAAACTAGTTCATGTAATGTCACTGCTTTAATTTCAATCTCACGCCCAACAAATTCCGAATCGACCCAAGATACATGTGCAGATATTGATTCATCATTAATTTTTATGGCTAAATCAACTAGCCATTGATTTTCAACCGAACCTCTGTAAAGTATTTCTTCTAAAAATTTAACAAGTCCTCTTTCTAGATCATTATTCTTAATTCCTACCGTCCATACTCCATTGGATCGCGTCAAATGGTTGAGTGATTCAGGACTCTTGTCCTCTAATTGTATAGATTGAAGCCCAAAAACACATTCATTAATAGCACCCTCAGCAGTGGAAGAAAATGCTCTAATTCCTATATCAGCAGTAGTTGGAAGAATCCACCAAGACATATTTAGCGTCACTCAAATTGATTACATAATTCGCCCTGACTGGGGAAACTCACAGGGTCTTTTGGATTCGTGTTCCATTTATTCTCACACTTATTCAGAGAACCATCTCCATCTGAATCGATATTGGCATCGGCTGCATCAAACGGATCAAAGTCAAAGAAATATTCCCATCCGGCCCACATACCATCTCCATCTTGATCTTGATGGAAGACTTCAGAACCATCAAACCACTGATCACCGTCAGTATCATTCAATATTGGGCTCGTTCCGTTTTGCATTTCCTCAAAGTTTGTATAATTTTCAAGATCATCATAGAACCTTTGACCATAATCATTCATTGGATCGATGTGACACTCTGCATTTTGAGGATCATCCCAACCAGGGCAATAGCGATATAGAAGATTTGTTCGATTGAGCCCGTCGCTATCAAAGTCCTCTTGGCCATCATCTATGCCATCTAAATCGGAGTCTTTCATTGCTGGATCCATTGGCCCTCGAGCGCCTAATGCATTCAATGAATTATTGTCTACAATGCCTAAAGAAATAGCTTCTCCTGAATAAAATACCTCCCAACCGTCTGGGAGTTTATCTCCGTCAGTATCATCATTAACAGGATTAGTATTCCATCTATCTGGTGCTTCTAGTTGATTCATTAATGTATCATTATCAATATCATAAATATTATCTGTCAAAGAACCATAAGCAGGATCTAAAGCCCATCTGCCATTATTAGGAATTACAAAACCAGACAAGTTCATCTCATGTAAGAAATATTTTGGATCCATTACTCCATCTCCATCTCTATCTCCAGATGTAGAGAATCCTTGAACATAATTTGTCCAAACCCATCCACCAGGACCTAGTCCGCATTCAAACATATTATCGCACCCAGGAGGAAGCCAATTGGTGCTACTAATCCACAAGCTGTGACTATTGGTATTCTGTTGTATCGAAAATACCTGCATTTCCCAACCGTCAGGTTGCCCATCTTCATCTGTATCGTTAATTAGAGGATTTGTAGCCGCTTGCCATGGTCGTGGAATAAACAATACTTCTCCACCATCATTCAATCCATCTCCATCGCTATCGGCATTATTACCATGAGTAATGTACTGATCTTGCCCATCTACTACTTCTTCACCATCTGCTAATCCATCATTATCTGTATCAAAAGAAGATGCGTTAGTAAAATATTTTTCAGTAACATTCCAGTAAAACCCATCCATGGCTTCTGTAAAATCTTCTAAACCATCGCTGTCAGTATCTCTATCTGTCGCGTTTGTGAACGTTTCATAATATTCAACAGCATCAGAAAGACCATCACTATCAGTATCAAAGACACCAGGGTCACTTCGGACTAATACATCTTTAACTCCATTATCAACTACTCTAATTGTCCAACCAATAACTTCTATACCATCAATTAAACCATCATTATCAGTATCCGCTACAAGCGGATTAGTAGATCGGCCATCAGTAATTCCATCTCCATCTCTGTCCCTAGCATTATACTCATCTAAGTTAGTGAACCTTTCATGCTGCTCGACAACTATGGCTAAATCTTGAGTCCTAGTAAGTACTTCATCACCAACATCGACATTTATCTCATAAACCCAACCTTCTGTTTGAGTTTTTACTGGAATGTTTACATAAACACTATTTTGTACAGTCCGAACCCAAAGAATTGTTTTATTCACTGGAACATATTCGCCTAATTCAACTGAAATTAGGTGGACAGTACTGACGCCCACAAGTTCGTCATATCTAACTCCACCATCTCCATCAGAGTCATAACCATCAAAATCAGGGTCTTCTAGAGCATTGGCGCCATCATCATTAGGATGTATTCCATTCAAGTGCTCCCAACCATCTGGCATTCCATCGTTATCAGTATCTGAGTTTAGTGGACTAGTGAAATTTTCAGGACCCCAGGTATATGCAACTTCATATTCTTCTACATTGTTAAGGCCGTCTTCATCTCTATCGCCGTAAGCATCAGTTGCGTTAGCAGGGTTAAGAAACCTCTTATTTTCCTCATCTAGTGCATAACAGTACTCGTATCCGTCAGGCATTCCATCACCATCTGAATCCCAATCTCCGGGTCCGTTAAGTCTCCCATCACCATCCATATCTTCCTCGAACCAGGTCATATCTCCAGGGCCACTCATATATTCATGATATGGTGCTTTTAATGTCAAGGTACCAAATTGAATTACTCCACAATGAACAGATAGGTCAATATTACCAAACGCTATTTCATATCTATCAGCAATCAAATCTCCGTCACTATCCTCTTCCAAAGGATTAGTATCATATCTTTCCTCGACGTAATTCCTTAGACTATCTGGTTCTGGCTGTTCTAAGTCTAGTAATGCGTCACAGGAATGACCAAATTGATTGCCCATTTCATCAAAGGTACTAGCTCCGATGTCTGCCTTAATTTGTGCTTTGACTTCTGGAGTTAAAATATAACAATCCCAATTGCCATCGAGTGGGTCAAGAAGTTTAATTGAGCCTTGAGGAGTCTCTACTGTGTACGTGTAAAGAGATTCCCAACGATCGTTTAACCCATCTCCATCAGAATCTTGGAGATTAGGATTTGTACCAAGAGCTGCTTCGTCCATATTAATCAATCCGTCTCTATCGGGGTCCCCAAATGGGCCATTGTCAGGATTAGGGAATGTTTCATTTAACTCAGTGTTTTCATCATTCTCATCGGGATTAGTAGTTTGTGGATCTGGCTCAGCAGCCTCACCACTATCTAATGGGTCAAGCCCATTGTCAATCTCCCAACCATCTTCTAAACCGTCATTATCGGTATCTGAAAGTCTCCAATCAGTACCATAGAGTGTTTGTTCCATCCTATCTGGCAATCCATCGCCATCTGTATCTTTACCTTCAATATGATTTTCATCATCTGAAGTTTCTATATCGGCAGAACCATCTTCCCATCCAGATACTGTGGCTAAACCGGCCCCAATAATTGTGTAAAATCCTGCTAAAATCAAAGTTGCAGCGATGGCTGCAACGGCATATTGGTTGTG
>DANB01000015.1:45181-71052 GCA_002497245.1 Euryarchaeota archaeon UBA439 | reverse complement strand
CAATGCTGGGTAGCCACGCTCCAGTGGATAAGAGCTGAAAGCATCTAAGCTCGAAGTCATCCGAAAGACGAGGCATCTCAGGGGACTCATAGAAGATGAGTTTGATAGACAGCGGGTGTAAGTACCGAGGGTTCGCCCGAGGTATTCAGCCCAGCTGCACTAACCCCCCGAGCATTCATCAATTTCTTACACACACTAATATTAGTTAAATTAACACAGGGCTCTATTGTGGGCCTCTGTCCAATGGGCATATCAATTCATCACATTCGAAAGAGAGTTGTGCACGACCATAGCGAAGGTGTACTACCCGGTCCCATCTCGAACCCGGAAGTCAAGCCCTTCTGCGTCATTTCCTGTACTGTGGTGCGAAAGCCCACGGGAACGATTGTCGTTGTGCCACACTCTCTTTCCTCCCCGCACAATTATAACATTCATGGGCGTAGCCATAAAATGAAGGAGACACTCATATGACAATTTCAACAGGTGATATACTAGGTAATTCTCAAGTAGGGGTTTACTTGAGCATTATAGGAAATAATTTGTTTTATCCTTCTTCACTTGATAAATCTGCAATAGAAGAAATAGAACAGGCATTTGATTTAGAGATGAATCCAATATTAATCGGAGGTTCATCTTTACTAGGTAGTTTAATTGTAGGGAACAGCAAAGGAATAGCTGTCGCAGATATTGCAACAGAAGAAGATCTAGATACTCTATCGAGTTTCGGTGAAATAGTCATTTTGGAAAGTGGAGTTAATGCTGCAGGAAATTTATTAGAATGCAATGATTATGGTGCGGTAGTTAGCAAATCTATCCCTACTCCTGGAGTTGAACTGATAGGTGAAGTACTAGGTGTTAAAACAGCAAGAACTAGAGTTGCAGGACAAGATACTGTTGGTTCTTTGTTAGTTTCTAATAACAAGGGAATTCTTTCACATCCCGATGTGACCTCTTCTGAAGTCAAGGTGATCGAATCTGTTATGAATGTACCAATAATGGTGGGTACAGTTTGCTTCGGTTCTCCATATGTTGGTGCTGGATGTGTTACTTCTGAGAATAATGCTCTTGTTGGTTCTGGTTCAACTGGGCCTGAATTAAATCGTATTGAAGATGCATTAGGTCTAATCTGATTATATCGCAGTAGGCGCTACATGATCATCGTCTTTATCATCATTTTTTCTAACTCTGTTCCACACATTCTTCATTAATAATTCATGATGTAATTCACAATAATGAAATCTTTTGTAAGCTTCTCTAAATGAATATGCTTTATTTCCAGTTGCGACTAGAAAACCTTCAGGAGATAGTCTGCTAATATTGACTCCGTTCTCTGAACAATCTCCGTAATCGCAACTCTTCATAATCAACCCACTCATTACTCATTAATTGAAATTATCTAGTCCTTGCCATCTATAGGGTCAATCACTACCAATGGCATGTTTGCTTCAATACTTTCACCAGAACTACAATTAATTTCAACTACTTTGCCTGAAATTGGTGCCTGAATCTCATTTTGCATTTTCATTGCTTCTAAGATCATAATTACTTGACCTTGTTCGACTATTTGGTCTAAAGAAACATTTAGTGATACGATTTTACCAGGTATCGAAGAAGAAATTTTCCCTGAAAGTTTTCTTTTGCTACTTCCTCTTTTCCTAGTTTGTTTAGAGTTATGTAAACCTCCTTCTGTTTTTACATTAAATGTAACTCCCTCAATTTCAACAATCCATGAATCTCCATTCCTTTCCATTGTAACTTCAAAATCTTCATCATCTACTGTGATTTTTCTCTTTTCTTTCACAAAATCACCTCGTGATACTTCTTTTTGTTCTGAAAGAAGATAAATTCCTTTTTCCTAACAACATTCTTCTGTGATCAGTAATCCATTCATTCCCTCTTAATCTATATTCTGATATTCTAATTGAATCCCCTTCTGAAGTTCTTAACATTACAGCTGCTATTGCAACTTTCTTCAGTAAATCAATTCTTTCCTTTTCCATTTTTAAACCCCTAAAGCGGTATATTCCCATGTTTTCTTTCAGGCCTTGTTTCTTCTTTATCGAGTAGAGCGCCGAGTGCCTTAACTAGGACTTTCCTCGAATCTCTTGGTTTTATTACATCATCTAAATATCCTAAGGCAGCTGCTTGATATGGATTAGCAAAAGTTTCATTATAATCTTCAACAAGTCTTTCTCTTTCTTGTTCTGGGTTTCCGGCACTGTTAATTCTTCTTCTATGAATTATTTGAACAGCACCCTCTGCCCCCATTACTGCAAGTTGAGCACTTGGCCAAGCAATGTTATAATCGCCTCGAATATGTTTTGACGACATTACGTCATATGCTCCACCATATGCTTTCCTAGTGATTACTGTAATTTTAGGGACAGTGGCTTCCGCATAAGCATAGAGTAATTTTGCTCCGTGCCTAATTATCCCCCCCCACTCTTGATTGGCACCGGGTAAGAAACCCGGTACATCTACTAAAGTCAAAATAGGTATGTTAAATGCATCACAAAATCTAACAAATCTCGCCGCCTTAACTGATGCATCAATATCTAAACAACCTGCTAATATTTTCGGTTGGTTTGCAACAATACCTATTGTATGCCCTCCTAATCGTGAATAACCTACGATAATATTCGGAGCATAATCGGCTTGTACTTCTAGAAAAGCTCCATCGTCAACAATTTCTTCAATGACTGTGACCATATCGTAAGGTTGCGAAGCATTTTCTGGTACTAAATCATCTAATTTTTCGCAACTTCTTGAGAGAGAATCATTTGTTGATTTCGTTGGTGGTTTTTCTAGATTATTTGATGGTAATAGTTGAATAAGCTCTCTTACTATTTCTAACGCATCATCATCATTTTCTGCCGTGAAGTGAGTGACTCCTGATTTACTAGCATGAGTTCCAGCTCCTCCTAATTCTTCAAAAGATACTTCTTCGTTAGTTACAGTTTTTATCACTTCTGGGCCAGTAATAAACATGTGCGAAGTTTTGTCAACCATAATTACGAAGTCAGTTATTGCAGGTGAATAAACAGCACCTCCTGCACAAGGTCCCATTATTACTGAGATTTGTGGTATTACTCCACTAGCTCTTACGTTTCTGAAAAATATTTCTGCATATGATCCTAGGCTTGCAACTCCTTCCTGAATTCTTGCACCTCCGCTGTCATTCAATCCAATTACCGGTGCGCCTGTCTTAAGTGCCATATCTAGGATCTTACAAATTTTTAGGCCGTGCATTTCTCCTAATGATCCTCCATATACTGTGAAGTCTTGAGCAAAGCAATATACTACTTTACCATTGATAGTACCGTGGCCACAAATGACTCCATCCCCAGGTATTACATTTTTATCCATATCAAAGTCTCTACATCTATGTTCTACAAGAGAATCAACTTCCATAAATGAGTCTGCATCTAATAATTGTTCAATTCTTTCCCTAGCAGTCAACTTTCCTTTTGAATGCTGTGCTGCAATTCTTTTTTGTCCCCCACCTGCTTCAGATTGGGCTTTTCTGCGACGAAGTTCGTCGATACGTTCCTTCACACCAGACATATGATGTTATTGAATGGCGAGACTCAGCCAATTAGCATTACTCTTCGTCAAACTCTTAAAAATCGATTGTTTGAAATCGTTTGACCCCTCCCCTAACTTTGTTATGAGCATGCGAATTGTAATCGCTAAGCCGGGTCTTGACGGCCATGATAGGGGTGCAAAGGTTATTGCAAGAGCCCTAAGAGACGCAGGTCATGAAGTAATTTACACGGGTTTAAGGAGAAAACCGTCGGAAATTGTTCGTGTCGTTATGGATGAAGACGCAGTTGCAGTAGGGCTTTCGACATTGTCCGGTGCCCATAATGTACTAATTCCGAAGGTGTGTGAAGAATTAATCTCCAATGACATGGAGGATGTAATTGTTTTTGCAGGAGGAATTATACCTGAATCTGATAGAGAATATTTGTATTCATTAGGTGTCAGAGCGATATTTGGTCCAGGTACAAAAACAAGTTCAATTATTGATTTTTTAGAAACTATTTCCGAACGTAAAGACAATGATCTCGATGTAGGTGTCGGAGGAAAAACAGGATGGAGATGGTCTTGAGTTTCGAAAAGAATATTTCTCTCGCTAAGCAAGGAAATAGGAGAGAACTTGCAAGATTATTGACATTAATCGAATCCGGTGAAAAATTAAATATTGAAGAATCCAAATCATGGGTTTTAGGAGTTACAGGGCCTCCTGGGGTAGGTAAATCTACCTTGATAGGAGTCATGATAGAAGAATGGGTTAGGAGAGGTGAAAAGATTGCTGTTCTGGCAATAGATCCATCATCTCCCAAAAGTGGTGGGGCATTGCTAGGAGATAGAATGAGAATGGCATCTGCAGATAATGGGGAATCTGTATTTATACGTAGTTTAGCTACAAGAAATCACCCTGGTGGATTAATGCCTTTTTTGGATTCTATGATTGACTTACTATCTTATTGCGGATGGACAAAAATCATAATTGAAACAGTTGGAAGTGGTCAATCAGAAATAAGAATAGTCGCTTTTGCAAATAGGATAATGTTAGTCGATGGCCCAGACCGAGGAGATATAATTCAAGCAGAAAAAGCAGGTATCATTGAATTAGCTGATGCTATTGTCATTAACAAATCAGATTTACCTAATGCCGATAATGCTACCAATTCAATTAGGAAATCACTTGAATATTCAAATAAGAATAATGATACCGTTGTTATGCAGACCTCGTCTATCAATAATGACGGCATTACTGAATTAATAGAAGAATTAGACAATCTCAGAGTTAACAAGGAAAGAAATATTCTGAGAATAAAGGAAAGACTAATTTCAGCTTGGGATCATAAGTTATTATCAAATCCTTCTTTAGATGAAATATTATTAGACTTGCAGTCAGGGGCTATAAACCTAGACGAGGCTTTGGAGAATATTTGAGATTTTTTGGGAAGTGAGTAATTGAGCAGCGAGGCAATCCCATTAGATATAGACCATGCAAAACATTCTATTGGAGGTATGGGGGGGCATATTTTTAGAAGATTTACTCACGTTATAATGTGCTTAATTCCAATTTTATATTATACAAAAGGTTCTCAACTTTCCGGCTTCTTTTCTATGGAGCCTAATGAGTTTGTCACGTTTTGTCTACTTTTACTGATTGTTTTGGAATTATTAAGGTTATATTTCGGAATCGTCATTATCGGGCAGAGAGAATACGAAGCAAAGCAAATCTCCGCACTTGCATGGGGTGCATTTGCTGTTTGTTTGGCATTGATTGTTTCTCCCGAATCAAAAAACTTTGATGGTATGGAATCAGGTATCTATGCAGCCCCATTAATCTGGGGCTTGACTTTTGTCGACCCTATAATGGGTGAAATCAAGCGTTCAAAAAAAGGCTTAAAGGCTGCAATAATTGGTGGTTTAGTAACTTCTTATATTATTTGGTTATCTAGTACTTACTTCTTAGGGACGCCTTTAATTGCCTCAATTATTTTAGCTCCGATGACAGTACTTGGCGAGTTGCCCACTGTAAAGTGGATTGATGATAATGCTACAATGATTCTTCTTCCGTTAACTGTTTTGTTGGTCATAGAGCCGTTTCTTTGAATATTCATTTGCGTCATGTTTACATTCTTCTTACCTTTCGAAGGCATGATAATATGGGCGATAGTGAAGAAAATGAGATTATGGAATCAACTCTCTCTCAAAATACATATGTTATGATTTGGGTAATTGCGTCTTTAGCATCTCTAGCAATATACGTGAAATACTTTTGATTCGGCATTAAACGCTGAATTAAATACCTGTTATTTTACGATATAATATGTGCGGTATTACTGGTATTCTAGGTAATGGTAATTCTGCTGTTCTTAGAACAATGTCGAATAATTTATCGCATCGAGGACCGGATGGTTCTGGTAGTTTTGAATCAGATATAGTGGTGGGTAGTGTTTGCCTCGCTCAGTCAAGACTTGCAATAGTTGATGTTAATGGTTCAAAACAACCTATAGAATCTGAGCATAAATGTGTTTTAGTCCAGAATGGCGAGATATATAACTTTCAAAAAATTAAATCCGAGATACCAAATTATCCTTGGCTCACTTCTGGAGATAGTGAATCTATCCTCGCACTTCATCGTAAGTACGCTTTTGATAATAAAAAATCTTATCAAGCCCCCATAGGTAAAAAGGTAGGCTCTTTGTTCAAGACTAAAGATGCAGATAAACCTGGAAATAATGCGGAGAAACATAAGTTATGGGTTTCTCGATTAGATGGGGTTTGGGGTTTTGCACTATGGGTCCCACAAATTAGAGAATTAATTCTTTGTAGAGATCCAATGGGTGTGAAACCTCTTTTCAGAACATTATTGCCCGATGGTACACTTTTGTTTGGTTCTGAGATCAAGTCATTTTATGCAAATCCAGATTTCCAGGCCAAGCCTGACATTAATGCATTAGCTGTGAGGTTAGCGTTTGAATACCCATTAGATTATACCACCTTATTCTCTAATGTGGCATCTGTAGCTCAGGGCACAATTGAAACTTGGTCAGTTGATAAAGAAGGAAAAGCAGTATTGACTGGAATTACTAGATATAACCATGAGAAAATTTCTCCTGATAAATATTGGAATCCTAATTCTGATGCAGAAATTCTGTTAAAATCCTTGTATAATGGTGTTGAATCAAGATTGATGTCTGATGTACCTGTAGGTGTTGTATTGTCTGGAGGTTTAGATTCTAGCCTTGTTGCAGCTTTATCTAAGCAAGTTTCGGATTCTAAGGGTGTTCAACCCCCTGATGTTTGGACTGTCGCTGGTGACGAGAATAATCCTGATATGAAGGCAGCAGTTCAGGTTGCAGAACATTATGACTTAAATCATCACAAAAAAATCATCGATCCTGAAAAGTTTTGGCTCACACTTCCAAATTTCATTTGGAGCGGTGAAGATTTAGACATCTCTGTATTATTCTGGCAACCATTATTTGAAGAAATGTCGAAAAAAGTCAAAGTTGGTATTTGTGGTCAAGGTGCTGATGAATTGCATGCAGGTTATTCAAGATATAAGGAACTAAAGAAGCATTCTAAATTAATAGATGATAGATTAAATGATTTCGGAGGAATCTCAATCGGAAAAGAGTTTATGGGTTTAGGTCAACCATGGATTAATAGCAATTTTTCGGCTCAAAAGAATTTTACAAGCATCAATAATGCCTTACAATTTGAACTTGATAGAGGGCAATTGACAAATTTCCAACTTAGATTAGGGGATAGGCACAGTATGGCTTTCGGGGTAGAAGCTAGAATTCCTTTCTTATCCAGTGAACATAGAATGCTATCTCATAAAATTCCTGTTGATTGGAAAATCAGTAACGTCGATGAAAAATTAGCTCTGAGATTTGCTGCGAATTTGACCGACCTACCTAAAGAAATTGTCAAGAGGCCAAAGATGCCTGCTGGGACTGCTACAACTCCTAATATTATGAGTAATTTACTATCTGAATTAACACCTCATGCTCAAGACTGGTCGGGAGATTATGGGCAATTATCTCCAATGCTGAAGAGACAACCTGATATGGCCATTGGGATGAGATTGTTTCATGCTATGCATCTTACTGACAATCAAAATGGCATTCGGAAAGGTTCAGTAATGGATTTGATTTATGATGTCAGTGATTGGAATAATCTATGATAAATAGCATTTCTAATTTTGCTTTTTTTCCTCTCCTGATTCTATTTCAATTCCTTCCATCCCGACAATTTCATAATTCGATGGAAACATTGCTACAATAACGCCTGCTACGATGCACCCAAGAGCCATGTAGAATCTTGATTGAATCATCATTAATTCTAATCCAATTACTACTAATAACAAACCACCTAAATTTGATACCCAGACCAATGTCTTGAATGTAGATAATGAGACCCCGGTACTTGTCCCAGTTCTTTTTGGTCCAAACTCAGCTCCAAATCTTATCGGATCATCTTTCGCCATTTTGCTCACCTATCTATCATTATTATTGCATCAGTGGGGCAAGATAGTACACAGAGTTTACAACCTGTACATGGATCTCTAAGAATCCTTGCTTTTCTATTAACTGAAACATTCATTATTGGACTTGCTAAAGGTTTGTCATAGAGTTCTATTGCATCGTCATCACAAACTATTGTGCATTGATCACAACCTATGCATAACTCTTCCTTTACCCAAGCTACGGTATCTTCTCCACCTTTCATCGATGCTATTTCTCCAGCCTTTAACGAATTCAGCATTATTCGTATCTTAGTTTGCTGTTTTTTACGACGTTCCGCTACATCAGATGCGCCCGTCATGGACTACGCGAGAGCATCATTCTACTCAATACTATGTTTTCTTTAGTCAGATTAATTTCTGAGGTTATTCTCCGCAGTAGTATGAATGATTCAACCAGTGCTGAAAAATGGTGGAAAGATTCTATGGTGCTGATTGGTATTTTTCTTCCATCTTCAATTTGGTTGGTAATGTATCTTTCTCTTTCTCTTAAAATTGCTTGGATATCATTTCCTTGCGGAGTATTAGTTGGTTTCTTTCTCTGGTTAATTGCTTTAGGTTATGAAAACCCTAGAATGGCTAAAGCAACCTTTATTGGAGTAATAATAAATTTGATACTAGCATCAATTTCTGCATACTTCGCATTTTTTTGATCACTGATTCTTGGCATTTACTTGCCTTGCTAAGAATGACACCACATCTAATATCTCAAAATCATGCCTTGGATCACCTTCAAACTTCAAACATTCGAAATGACTTACACATTTAGGGCAGGATGTCAACATAACGTCTGCTCCAGTAGCCTTTACTTCGTCGAATCGTTGTATTCTCAGAGCTCTACTATTCTCATTACAAGACATCATACTTGAGACTCCACAACACAAACCATCTTCTTTGTTATGTTCCATTTCGACTAAATCAACACCCTCTACTGCTCTAACCAATTCTCTTGGTTCTTCATAGATGTTCATTTGCCTTCCTAATCTGCATGGATCGTGATATGTTACCGTTAGGTCTTCTTCCGTTTGTAGGTTCATGTCGAAACCATTCTCAATTAGATATTCTGTGGTGTGCATAACTTTCATATCATCTAGTTCATAGTCAATTGCGAAAGTCTTGAAGCACTCTGCACAAGATGTAACTAGAGTATCAATTCCAGATTCTCCTAGTTTTTTCTGATTGTACGATTTTAATTTTTCAAAGACTTCTGTCATACCTTGCCATTTCTGGTCGTGACCACAACATTTCAGGAAATCTCTACCTAAGTAGGTCACCTCCGAACCCATGTCCTCGAACAGAGTGAATGCAGCAGTAGTAGTATCTCCTAGATCCATTGTTCCTTCATTGACATGGCTGAAAATCATTTCTTGGTCAATATAGTCGACACAACCAGGATAGTAACCCACATTAGAATCAATAGGATATTCTTCAACACTAATGAAAGCTTCATCAGCACTTTCTTCCGCTTCTGCAGCCAGAACTGCTTGTAACAAGGTATGAGGTATTTCTGTTGCTGGAGGTCCTCCGACTATCAGACTTCTTCTTATGTCAACATAGGAGTCGTAATCTACAAGTTGTGGGCAAGCATTAGTACAGGCAGTACAGGTAAGACAAGAGTATAGAGGGACTCCATCATCTTCATTATTCCAAGAATTATAAATTATGTTTAGTTTATCTCCAGCATTAAATAATCTAACAGGGCACGCATCGTCACACAAATCACAACCATAACATTTGTTCATTTCCCATTCATATCCTCTGGCCATACTCCTCATTAACAGGAATACCATTGCTCCGACACCTAAACAAGGAATAAACATCGAATAAATCAACTTCGCATCAAGACTTTTTGGATTCTTATGATATGTTGGATTATCTACTATTAGTTTTGTTAATTCGGTGGAATCTAAAGTTGTCTGTGATCTTAAAACAGCAGTTCCATCATCGCCTATCATAAGTGGTTGATAGACATTCACTGAATAATCCATAATCATACTAACTGATGAATTAACTTCATTACTAATAGATGTAAAGTGCAAATTGTAAGATTCTCCTGAATCTATGTAAATACTTTCAGAAGAACAATCTCCTCCTTCTGTACTCCATAATATGTTACTGTTAGAATCTGTCAGAGTAAGGGTTTGAGAATGTATACCTGCATTTCTTACAGTAGTTCTAAAGTTACATCCGATATCTGCTGGGACACTTTCTATTCCAAAATCTTCAACATTGAAAACTTGAGTGTCTGTAAAAGTAACTTCTCCCCCAGCTTCAGTTCCTGTATAGGTTTCTTCTCCAAATATGGCATTCCTACCAGTTTCTGGTGCAGAGTGCTGATTAGCACCTGAATAATCAAAAATTACTTGTTTAGTAGGTTGGTAAATACCCCAATCTACCCAGTGAACCGCAGGAAGTATGCAATAATCTGCCAAGTCTTCACCATGAGTTAATGTTTGCCACACTACAATATCTTGTGAATCCTCATAAGGTAGGCACTCATCTGACCATTCTGCCCAAACATTTCCTTTTTCTACATGGATTAATGTATCCAATGGTTGAGTTCTTAATTTGTCAAGTTCACTAATGTCATCCATTGCCCCAAGGCCCCCATAGTCCCAAAAGCCATCTTCATAGATAGGCCATGTCACTACACAAATTAGGAATGCCGCCACAGCCGAACCTACTGCAATTTGTCTACCAATTATAGGGGTTAATCTAGCTCCTAATGCATTCAAACCAAATTTTCTAACTGCGAAATATATTACTGCAAAAATGAAAATTCCGGTTAGAATCCAAGGTATTGCATTGAATATCTCGGCAGTCCATGGTTCTTGTCTACCACAAAATAGGTAACTATGTGAATCGGACCAACAATAATTCTTCAGATCTTTCGCATATAACTCTAAGAATATATTAATGGAAAATACAGAAATAAACCAAACATGAGCAAGATATACAGCACCTGCTGTTGCAAACCAAGGGTCTTCCACGCCTCTTTTCTCTCTTCCCGGTAAAAATGGAGGTAATGCGAGAATCCCTACAGGTATTCCAGTAATTGCAGCACCCCACCATGCAGCATTCCAGAATATATATTCTGCACCAAAAAATGCTCCAATAGGGCCTGCTGGTATGGTGTAAGATGGCAGATACTCTCCCCATCTCAAATATCCATAAGAAAATAATACATACCAGTCAGGGAAAACGAAACCGGCTTGAGCAAAAGGGTCCGCTGCGCTGTGAAGTGGTGGTGGGATTAACCAACAATAGTAGGCTAGCGTTGCAATCATAGAAGCAAAAATAATTGTGTCTCTAAGTACTTCAGATGGCCAAAAAGGGTGACCCATATGTGGCCTTCTTCTTTCTTGATCGGCTTCGACTAAATTGTCTCTTTCGCTGACATAAACGTCTGCGATTCTACCAAATCTTTCTATTATTCCCATTCAAAAAATCTCCTAATGTGGCTCTGCAATTCCTTGAACCCAAACAATAAACAGATGGGCAATAATTAGAGTAGTTACGATTACTGGTAAAATAAATACATGGAGGAAATACATTCTTGTTACGGTTTGTCCGGATAATGATGTCCCTGCAAACAATGCCTTAGCAACCCAACCTCCAATGAGTGGTGTCGATGTAGCCATATTTATTCCGATAGTGGCTGCTCCAAATGCTAGACTATCCCATGGCAATAGGTAGCCTGAATATCCAAAGAAAATTGTGAAAAACATTAGTGCCACGCCAATTAGCCAATTTAATTCTCTAGGGTTCCTGTAAGCTCCGGTGAAGTATACTCTACACATATGCAAGAAAACTGCAGCAACCATAAAATGAGTAGTCCAATGATGAATTGATCTGATGATATAACCAAATGGTAACTGAGTCATGATAAACTCCATTGAAGAGTATGCTGGTGTAGGATCTCCTTCACCTCCTGGGACATAGTATAGACCAAGGACTGTCCCTGTTATCACTAATATTACAAATGCAAGGAATGAAATCCCTCCTAAGCAGTAAAGTGGATACCAATACCAGATAATTCTCAATTTATATTTTTCAGCATGGGTTAATGGCATCTGTCTGTGCATGCTGTGGTAGGCATTTTTACTCATCCCCCAATAATCTTGAATTCTAAATCTTGTATCTAACCATGAAAAGGCCCATAAAAACGCTTTTTCGGCCAAACCCATACCTGAGGCATTAGTTTCCACCGCTCTAAGAATATCTTTTCTAGGCATATCGTCTCTTTCTTTACGAAGAGTGAAAGCTACTAGAACGACTACTATTGCTATAAAAAACCACAAAAACCAGAATTGTATCATATTTTTCACCTCACGCGCAATATGCATACCAGTCTACAAAGTCTGGCAATGCTTCAATCATATCTCCATTTAGAACGAATGGTATTAATGGCATTCCGTTTGGAGACGGGCCACCTACCTTCCTTATTCCTATGTAATTGAAAGGGGTTCCTCTACCCATGCTATTTTTCTCTATGGCAGTAGGATCAAATCTGCTGGAATGGCAAATGCAGAATAGCTTATTCCCTCCTGACTCAGTCCCTCCTGCCTCCCAACTATCGTTAGTGTAATCATTTGCTACCAGTTGCCAACCGGGAATGCAACATAGATGCGGACATCTAGAGAATACAATAATCAGATTATCATGAATTGATAGCGAAGAATACTCTGCTTTTTCATCTACTTCATATCCCGAACCGATATATTTCCCTCCAGAACTGTATCCATCTAAATATTGGAATCTTGGTTTGTTTGATGACGCTGCCGAATCTTTATTCTCTTCGTGTGGGACATATACTACATTCACGGGCATACCTGACCAAACTCCTTGCGCCCCTGCCATTCCTGTATTGCTGCTTGCTGCTGCTTGTACGAAGGCATCGTAACTCATTACCTCAAGATGACTGTCCCCATACCATACAGTATCTTCTGCACCTGTAGGGACCCAAAATCTGACAGCAGTATCTCCGCCTCCTGAATCTGCTTGTCCCATTAATAATGATGCAAAACCTATGCTTCCAAGGCTAGCTAATGTAATTCCTCCCGCTGCTGTATTAAATGAATATCTCAGAAATTCTCTTCGGTCAATTAATTTAGATTCTTCTTTAGTGGGGACCTCATATCCAGATAAGGGGCGTAATCTAAATTTCCTACTCATAATTACACCTCATATTTTTTCCATCCTTCTGAATCATTTGGAGTAATGTATTTATTTCTCCTATGTTTTATAATTACTAAATCCGGCATTACAAATCTTAGGTATACTATTCCCATGATTATTAGTGTGGTCAATGTCATTGCTAAAAACAACGATAATAATTGTTGATCCCAGTGATTGTATAGTCCGTAACTCAGGGAACCAGCCCAAAACAGCGTCCACACTATACCCCATAAACCTAGGAGTAGGATGATAATTGAATCACCTGCAGGTGAAATACTAGATCTGACTATAGTCCCAGGAGTTGGTTCATTGAAAACACCATGGTCTACTGCTGAAATATAAGTTTCTTCTGAAAGCTCAACACCATCTAATGCTGTACGTGCATCTTCTATGGAGACTTTTCCTGACTTGACTTGCTTAAGCAATTCTAGTACTACATCTTCTCTCATATTTGGTCACCTCTCCTTTCGTGCTTGATTCTTAGCCTTAGCAGATTCGATCTACCTTTGTAGTTTCGTGAGAAACCATATCTCAAGAAGAATCCACAGAAGATGATTACTATAATCACTGCAAAGAATCCTAAGAGTCCAAGCCAATGTGCTCTAAGTGCTGCTCCCATATGATGTAAATCAACATGAGTTTCCTTAGGTGCAGGAGGTTCTATCTCTCCATTCCCTGAGAATACCATCCGAGTCTTGCCATTATCTACTCCCTCATCCAATGTTACTGTTAGCCTATTCCATCTGTCTAAAGCCGAAGGAATTTCATCGCCATTAACTGTATTTCCAGCAATCCAGAAATTTACTGGGCCATTCCCTGATTCAGGAGCTGTCCAAATTAAATGCCAAGTCCTATCTTCTGTCTTAGATCCAGAATTCGTATGGGTCAAAGTGTTTTCTTCATCTTCCCAATTCTCTACATGTGATTCAGAACCAATCCCTGCTGAAAGTGTTCCTTGAGTAACTCTCATTGAAAACCCTCCAGTCTGTGCCCCGCCTATTTCCGCTCCTCCGATTAGTTGTAGTGTCATAGCGTAAGACTTCCCAGCTTCATAATGGAATGGGACATCATCTAGTAATACAGTGACAGAATTATCTGGCTCTTCAGCATGGCATGTGCAGCCTGCAAGTGCAACATCTCCTTCGCCATCAGAATCTCCTCCTATACCTGTATGGTAAGCTTGAGTTGAAGTTGCTAAAAATAGCGCTAATACTGCTAAAACCAAGGTCCGACGGCTAACGCGATTGATGTTGTTCATATCTCACACCTATGGACATGCCTCTCCACCTGAATGAGGGATATTAACCTTCCAGTTTGATGCCTTCTTAGTAGCATGATTTAATATTGATTTTTGACTATCAATCATTAACAACACTCAAACCAAAAGTAGCACTCGGATATGCATATGACTAAGCACTCCTGGGAGAATATTTATGACCTTTCAGATGAACAATTACTCAATCTAGACAAAGCTGAAGATTTGATAGAAATGATGGATTTAACTAAAGCAGAAAATCTCCTTCTGGAGATGAATAGAGAAGATCCTAATTGTGTACCTGTGTTGAACGTATTAGCTCACATGTATGGCAGACATTTATCTGATTTTGAGAATGCAATAAAATTCTATAATCTAGTTTTAGAGATTGAGCCAGATAATGCATGGGCAAGAGATGAAAGACGTAAATATAGCCGATATTTGTCTTATGATTGAAGTATGTCTAAACACTAGTTATCGTTCTGAATACTATGCATCAAGGGGCTCTGTTAATTGTTGGTGTTGGAGGTTTGGGTTCTCTTTGGGCTGAAAGATCACATTTACGATGTTCTAAATTCTCTGATCTTTTATTGATAGATGCTGATGAAAATACATTCAATGGAAGTCCAGAAGCACATTGCTTACATCTAGATGCCTCCGGCGAGGCAAGAGGTGCAGCAGCGTTACCAATGTTAGCCAAACATAGGTTGAATGAAGGAGTCAAAGAAATACAGCCTTTGTTAGACAAAGCCGAACTCGTAGTGGTTTTGACTTGTTTGGGTGGAGGAGTTGGTTCAGGTGCAGCATCAGAATTTGCTCGGCTGGCTAAAGAGTCCGGATGTATGGTTGTTTCAATAGTAGGTTTCCCTTTCGCCGAACAACCAATTAGATATCAATTAGCCGAAGAATATTTCCCTGAATTATACGATAATTCTAATGTGTGTATAAAAGTCAGTCTTGAGAGGTTATCTTGGCAGTCCAAGGAAAGAAAACTTGATTGGAAAAAGGGTGCAGGTTGGATAGAAGAATTAGTTGAGGGACTACTATCAACACTTGCCAAGGTAGGTAAGATAAATCTCGATTTGATGGATTTTAAAACCATTGTAGAACATTCAGGAGAAGCCACTATCCTTGTCGGCTCTGGCTCCACAAATTCATTATCGGAAATAGTGAAAAATGCTCTCCAATCGCCTCTTTCTAATCTAGAAGTAGATGGTGCCAAAGGTTGCTGGATTCAAGTTGAAGGTGGCCCAGATATGACTATTTTCCATCTGAATAAAGTCACAGAAGAATTTGTTTCATTGCTAGATTCTGATTGCCAAGTTCTTCTTGGTGCTCGATCCAGTGATGAAATGATTGGACGTATTAGGTTAGTAGCTGTAGTTAGTGGTTTGGGAAATCCTTGAACCGTTTCATTGGTTAACTATGACTTATCCCATGTGTCGTGCCTAAAGTCAACAAGTCCGCTAGAGGGAAACATCGATGGATAGGTTTTCATTTAGATATTCAATATAACTCAAGAGATAAATGTGAAGATTTCTTTTCTAAAATTTTAGACAATATTCCTTGGAGATTATTCGATTTCAAGGTTGTAGATGGTGTGCCTAATGGCATTCTTAAGATTTCTTTAGAATCGTATATGGATGCCAAAAATATAATTAATCAGCAAAATAAATCCAATACAATTACTTCATCTGGAAAAATAAAATTAGTTCGTGAAAGGATGGGTCTAAAATAGCCAATATATTTTATCAAGATTATCTGCATTGATTTTTCGTTTTCCTGATAATGTGATTAATTCTCCATTTTCATTCATACCTACAACTCTAGTTTTTTCATCCTTTATTTGTAACGAGTATCCTCTGGATAATAATTTCGATATCCCTCTCCAAGATTCTATCTTAATACTGTTTGAGGTCAAATTATTTTCTAACAATTTATGCTCTTCAAATAACGTAGATAAAGTAGCATCAATCATATTAAAAAGAATTATTTTAGAAGTTTCAGGCATTTTTTCACTCCACCCAAAAGTTTCTTTCCCCTCAATTTTTTTATTTGAGTAATTGATTCCAACCCCGATTCTTAGAAAGTCATCTTGATTATCCATTTCAATCAAAACTCCTCCTATTTTATTGCCATTTTTATCATAAATATCATTAGGCCATTTGTTATATTGTTGCAATAACTTTGCAATTCTTGTGCCAACTATTATTTGCATAATTCCTGGTTCAATAGTATCTAAAATCGTTTTATTAATATTCCATGTGGCGAGTAGATCTTTATTATCTGAGGACCAGATTGAATTCCTTCGCCCTCTCCCTCCAATCTGCTTCTCAGTCCGTATTCTTTGCCAGCCATTTTTAGATAATTTTTTTGCCTCATCCATAGTCGAATCACACTCATCCAGAGTGGTTGCGGGAACTCCTTGCCCTGGCTTCCAATATGCTACAACCTCTATTTTTTCTTCATGAATCCATAATGATTTAATTACTCTGTGTGACCATCCAAGTTTTATCCAATAATCAGTACTGCTGGGACTCTCTGGATATTTTCTTTGTAATAGAATTACTAACAAGTCAGGTTCTAAATTATCTTTATTTTCTTCTAAAAAATCTACCAAATGATGCCCCCAACCTTTCCCCTCTAAATCTGACATCGATGCTTCTTCTATCCACCCTAGTCTTGGGTGATCTGGCGAGGGGGGATTTAGATATGGTAAATTCCAGAATATCAATTTAGTATTGCGGGGTATCGAGAAGTTTTCATCTCCAAGCCCTCCTTCTTTGAAATTAATTTTCTCATCCACTGAAGCCTTTACAGAATTTTCCTTTGCCGCAGCGATTGCATAGGGATTAATGTCGCATGCCTCTACAATCCAATTATTTTTGGCCATTATAATGCTAATGATTCCTGAGCCGCAACCAATTTCCATTGCTACGCCATCAGCTTTTAGATTTGTCAGCACATCAATTAGCAATGCTGAATCTTCCCTAGGCGGATAAACGGTTTTAGGAATATCAAGGGATATAATCTCTCCATTTTCCATTTTGAAATCCATTACTTGAACTTCTAAGATTGGATTTTCTTCTTCACCTAAGTTCATACAATTAAACCTCCATTTTTTGCATATTTTTTCAAAACGTTTATGTTTGACTGCCCTGCTTTAGGCATGCCGATTGGGAACTCCTAACCTGCACCCCCTGTCCAGTGGTAGCCATGCCTCTACCATCAGATTGATAAATACCCCCTCAGTCCGACGACAGCCCAGCATATGCTATGGGCCTGCGGCATAGTTAAGGAACATCTCGAAATAATACAATTTTTTCCAGTCTAAAAGTCCATTTCTGGCTCGCAAGCCCATGTTTTTTGTTGGATGGTGGTGTTTGATTTGGCAGTAAAAAGTTCGACAAAAAAGAGATTAATGGAACTGGGCGTCTCGGAAGAACATGCCCACAGACTTGCTGACGATGCAAACATGGATGCAATCAAGAGAATGACTGTCGATCAAGTAGCCAAGAAAGTAGGGTTGGAAACAGGTGATGATGAACTTGAAAATATCATGGGAATAATTCGTGAACAAATGGCCTCAAGAAAGAGGAGCCGGAGTGGGAGAATTACAATTTCTAGAAAGTCAATTCTTGATGATGACATACCTCAAGGCGAAGATAGATTTAATGTTCTGAATCATTTCTTAGTGCCTCATCATGAATTAGTACCTGTTGATCAAGAGGAAGCACAACTTGCTCCGTGGGATATGCTCCAATCCGATTTCGATGGAAGCACTAGATTGGCAAAGGAATTACTTCCTAAAGTTCTAATTACAGATCCTGCCATTCAGGCAATTAAAGAAGTTGAAGAATCAAATAATTCAGAACTTCCTGCTGGTTGGTTAACTAACAGAGTTGTGAAAATAGTCAGATATAGTAGATCTGCAGGGTCTAGTACTGCATTTCGTCTAATTGTGGAGAGTACTTGAGGAGTTGATAATATGAAGGAAATTGTAGAAAGTTATTTTCAAAGAAGAAGTTTAGTCAATCATCAATTAATGTCGTATAATGATACAATTTTAGGCGGCGAAGGTCGCAAAAGTCGTATGGAAAAAATTGTTCGAAATATTCGCGTAGGTACTGATGAGCCCGTTGAGCAGATACCCGGTGGAAAAGATGGCGGAGGAGCCATCAAGCTTGACGTTCTTGAGAAAGAAATCTATGTTCGATTGAAAGGCTTGCGATTAGGAAATCCAACTATAAGAGAGGCTAATGGTGCTGAGCACCCGGCAACTCCTCTGGAATGTAGAATCCGTAAATTGACATATTTCTCTCCAATTTATATGGATTTTGTGATTTATCGTGACGATATTCCACCTGAACCGGGGCAAACCCACGGTTCTATAGAAGAATCAAGTGTACATATTGGAAATCTTCCAATAATGGTTCGGTCAGCTCGTTGTAATTTACACCCAGATAATATTGCTGGCTCTCAAGAATCTCCGAGAAAATTATCTCCTCATACTTCAGCAGATGATGCTGAATATCATGAGACGCTTCTAAGAAAGTTCGGAGAAGACCCGATGGACCCTGGTGGATATTTTATTATTAACGGTACTGAACGTGTCCTGATTTCTATGGAAGACCTAGCTCCTAACAGAGTTACCGTTGAAAAGAATAAGAAGTACGCTCATGAAACTGAAGTTGCTAAGATTTTCTCTCAGAAAGATGGAGTTAGAAAACCTCTGAATGTTGAAAAGAGAAGAGACGGAATGCTAATGGTTAAAATTCCAAGTGCTGGTACTGCCGCAATTCCAGTGGTACTTTTGATGAGAGCTCTAGGCATGGAAAATGATAGAGAAATATTTGCTGCAATTGCAGGTCCTGTTGAAGCAATGAAATATACAGTTGCAAATCTTAATGATGTTAAAGACAATGAAGAGTATGGTGTTGAGAACACTGAAGAGGCAATTGCTTGGCTTGAGAAAAAGTTTGCACACGGACAACAAAAAGAATACCGTGAGTCCAGAATTCAAAACATGCTCGACAAAGAATTATTGCCTCATCTTGGAGCTACATCAGATGCTAGAGAGAAGAAAGCAATTTTCCTTGGAAGAATTGTACGTCAAGTACTAGAAATGGCAATTACAAACAGAGACCCTAACGATAAGGATCATTATGCCAACAAGAGAGTTCGACTCGCTGGCGATTTAATTGAAGATTTATTCCGCGTTAGTTTGCAACAATTAGCACGTGACTTAAAGTATCAGCTTGAACGTCACCATAACAGAAAAAGAGATCTAAAAATCAATGCATGCCTAAGACCAGATGTTCTAACATCAAAAATAATGCATGCATTAGCTACTGGTAACTGGGTTGGTGGACGTTCTGGTGTCAGTCAATTATTAGATAGAACTACCTATCTCGCAGCGTTATCTCATATGAGGCGTGTTACGAGCCCATTAGTTAGGAGTCAACCTCATTTCGAAGCGAGAGATCTTCACCCCACTCACTGGGGTAGATTGTGTCCGAATGAGACTCCAGAGGGCCAAAACTGTGGATTGGTGAAAAATGCTGCACAAATGATTGATGTTTCCGAAGAAGTTGCCGAATCCGAAGTTAAAGAATTATTGAAAGAAGCGGGAGTAGATGATTCGCCTGCAGGATGGGCTGATGGTTCTAGAATTCACGTCAATGGAGATATTTTCGGTTTGCATAAGAGGCCTAACAAGTTAGTTTCCCAATTCAAACGCCGTCGCCGTTCCGGAAGAATACGCCCTGAAGTTAGTATTCGTCACGATTCAGAAAATAAAGACGTATTTATCAATACAGATAGAGGAAGAATTTTGAGACCTCTATTAGTACTTGAAGATGGTAATTTAGTTCTAACTAAAAGAACACTAGATGGTTTGAGAGCAGGAGATCTCTCGTTTAACGATTTAGTAAATACTGGAGTTATTGAATGGGTTGACGCCGAAGAAGAAGAAGATTTACTTGTAGCACCTAGACCATTTGACTTGCCTGAATTTTCTCCGAAACATTCTCGTCCAATTAATCCTGCTAAAGTAGAATGGTTAAATCTTGGCGATATGGAAGAAAAGAAAGAAGCTAAATTAAGCGTTCAGGTTCAGTTGCCAAATGGAGATACAGTTTCAGAAGAGTTTTCAGTTCCTTTGAATTATTATCAAGAAGATATTGAGAAATTAACTCTACAACAAACAAAGCAAAACAAAGTTCTAGTTTATACTCACGTGGAAATTGATCCTCAACTGATTCTAGGTGTGTGTGCATCATTAGTTCCATATCCTGAGCACAACTCTACGCCTAGAGTCACTGGAGGGACTGCTATGGTTAAGCAGAGTCTTGGTCTACCTAGTTCTAATTACAGACTACGTCCAGATACAAGAGCTCACATTATGCATTATCCTCAGCAATCAATTGTTGGTACTAGAGCTATGAAATCAACTGGATTTAGACAAAGACCAGGTGGACAAAATTTTGTAGTTGCCATTATGAGTCATCATGGTTATAATATGCAAGATGCAGTAATTATGAATCGTGCATCAGTAGAACGTTCTCTTGGACGTTCATCATTCATAAGAACATACAATGCAGAAAATAAGAGATTCCCAGGTGGTCAAGAAGAAAGAATCGAAGTTCCCGGAACGGGCCTAGATGAGATTAAAGGATTAAAATCATTTAACAGTTATTCTCATCTTGAAAGAGATGGATTGCCAGTTCCAGAGGAATTTTTGACTAGTGGATCTCCTGATTCTAAAGTTTTAGTTGGAAAAACAAGTCCGCCCAGATTCCTCGAGGAGTCGGCGGGGGCTTTCCTTCAGGCTCAGGAACGTCGCGAATCTTCAATGATGGTAAGAAACGGCGAATATGGGTGGGTCGACAATGTATTCGTTACTGAATCTCTAGATTCTGGAAGACTGGTAAGAATTACATTAAGGACAAATAAAATCCCTGAATTAGGAGATAAGTTTGCTTCTAGACACGGACAAAAAGGAATTATTGGAAGATTAGTCGATGAAGAAGATATGCCATTTACAGTTAACGGAGTAGTTCCTGATGTTCTAATAAATCCTCATGCTATTCCTTCTAGAATGACTGTAGCCCATGTTCTAGAGATGATTGGTGGAAAGGTTGGTTCTATGGAAGGACGTCAAATAGATGGTACTGCATTTACTGGTGAAAAAGAAGAATCATTGCGTGCAGGATTGCTAAGAAATGGATATAATCACACTGGTCGAGAAACTATGATTAGTGGCGAGACTGGCGAAGAATATCCTGCCGATGTTTTCGTTGGCGTAATATATTATCAGAGATTACACCACTTAGTTAGCAGTAAGTTACATGCTAGAAGTCGTGGTAGAGTTCAAATTCTTACAAGACAACCTACTGAAGGTCGTGCACGTCAAGGTGGATTGAGATTCGGAGAGATGGAGCGTGATTGTTTGATTTCTCACGGTGCATCAATGGTAATCAAAGATCGTCTACTTGACGAATCTGATGGTTGGAATCTGATGGTTTGTAATACAAAAGGATGCGGCCACATAGCTTATTTCGATTGGAAACGTAGAACAACATCTTGTCCTGTTTGTGGAGATAGATCGGATGTTCACACTGTCCAAACATCATATGCATTCAAGTTACTTCTGGACGAAATGAAAAGTCTCGGGGTGGCCATGAGGCTTGAACTGGAGGATAGAAAATGAGTGCTAGAGATGCAGCGAAAATCCCTAAGAGGATTCAATCAATTAAATTTGGATTGTTAGAACCTAATGAGATCCGAAAAATGTCGGCTGTTGAAGTAAAGACTGCCGATACATATCGCGACGATGGACATGCTTTCAAACAAGGTTTGATGGATCCAAAGATGGGTGTTATTGACCCTGGTGTAAGGTGTGAAACTTGTGGTAATAAACATGAAGAATGCCCCAGCCACTTTGGTCATATTGCTCTGGAATTGCCAATTATGCATATTGGTTTCACAGACTTGATTAAGATGGCTTTGAAATCTACCTGTAATTCCTGTAGCAAAATACTGCTGCACGACCAACCAAATACTCACCCTCTAGATCCTGAGAAATCTGAACAAGATTATTATCAAGACAGAGTTAAGGATGTTATGATTAAACACGGTGTTGGTTCTAGAGAGTTTAAGAAAATAATTAAAGATATAGAAAAAGAATGTTCTAGTAAAAAGAGAACTATATGCATGCATTGTGGTTCCGAGCAAGGGAAAATTATTCTTGACAAGCCTTCAACTTTCAAAGAAAAGAAAGAGAATAAAGGCGAACATAAGTTGAATGCTAGAGATATTAGAGAATGGTTAGAGAGGATCCCTGATGAGCACCTATTGTTTATCGGTATGGATAAAGACTCAAGTCGACCTGAATGGACAATAATGAAAGTTCTTCCTGTACCTCCAATCACAGTTAGACCATCTATTACTTTAGATAGTGGAGATCGTTCTGAGGATGATTTGACTCACAAATTAGTTGATGTCCTAAGGATTAATCAGAGATTAAGAGAAAACCGTGACGCAGGAGCTCCCCAATTGATTGTTGAAGATTTATGGGAGTTATTACAGTATCACTGTACTACTTATTTCGATAATCAAACCAGCGGTATACCTCCTGCAAGACATCGTTCAGGAAGGCCATTGAAGACCTTAACTCAACGTTTGAAGGGCAAAGAAGGTAGGTTCCGTTCTAACTTATCCGGAAAGAGAGTTAACTTCTGTGCAAGAACTGTAATATCGCCTGACCCTAATTTGGGAATCAATGAGGTTGGAATTCCTGTTAAAACTGCTAAGGAATTGACAGTACCTGTGAGGGTGACAAATAGGAATAGGGAGCAACTTAGACAAATGATTCTCAGAGGTCCTGATGTGCATCCCGGAGTGAACTATATTATCCGTGGGGATACTCTAAGGGTAAGAATAACTGATAGAACTAAGTATATTTGGGCTGGTTTTAGATGTATGAATCCTGATTGTCACTCTGGAAGTGATGATGAACCTTATTCTGGTTATAGACCTGACTTAAATCAGGTATTACCAGCACCTAATTTCCTTCCTGGTTTGGAACTAAAGAGACAAATGAGGAGAAACTCCATTGGAGAACTCGAAGAAGAGTGGGGCGTTGATTTAGAAAAGACATTATCAAATCTAAGAGGTGAAGAAAGTGAAGGATCTATGAAAGGTCAGAGCCTTCCTTCTGACGATCCACGTGCTTTGATACACAGTAGATGGGCTTGGGAGCATTCAAACCCTGATGAGGATTATCCTGAGCATTTAGAAGTTAACTGCCCTCATTGTGGAAGTCCTTCAGTTGAGGATGAATATGGAGAGTCCTATCGTACTGATGTCGAAGATAGACTGAGCACTCTTGATAGGGACGGAAATCCAAAACCAGGTGTTGTCATTGAAAGACATTTGATTGATGGAGATGTTACTATATTCAACAGACAACCATCTTTGCATAGGATGTCGATGATGGTCCACGAAATCAGAGTCATGGAAGGTAAGACCTTCAGATTTAATTTGGCTGATTGTACACCATACAATGCAGATTTCGATGGAGACGAAATGAATCTTCACGTCATTCAGTCCGAAGAAGCTAGAGCAGAGGCAAAAGTTTTGATGCGTGTCCAAGAACACATCATTACTCCAAGATATGGCGGTTCTGTGATTGGCGGAATCCACGACCACATATCTGGTTCCTATCTTCTTACTCATGGGTCAAAACTACTCCCAGAAAAATTGGTAATCGAAATTCTAGGTTCCGTTGGCTGGGATGGAGAACTCCCAGAAATTAGAGAGATAGATGGCGTTACAGGATATCTTGGTTCTGATGTACTCAGTTTAATTGTTCCAGAAGGATTTAATCTAGAATATACAAGTAGATCTGGCGACCATGTCCAAGTGAGTAATGGTAATGTTAGTGGGACAATAGATAAGAGAGGTATTGGTGCTGAAGATGGTAGATTATTAGATGCCGTTGTTCAAACTCATGGTCCAGATGTGGGGGCTGAGTTCATCAATAGAATGACTAAGATGACTATCGCAATTTGTACCGCTATGGGCTTTACCACAGGTATAGACGATGAAGATTTACCTCCTGAAGCAAAAGCTGCGATTGCAGAGATTAATAGGACTGCAAGTGATAATGTAAATATCGAACTAGAAAAGTTTGGTAAAGATGGTCGCAGGTATGAAACAAGACCTGGTAGGACAGCAGAAGAAACATTGGAAGAAAACATTTTGAATATATTAGACTCAGGTAAGGCTGAATCTGGAAAAGTAGCAAAAGAATTCCTCGGTGATGATAACTCTGCTGTGTTAATGGCTACATCAGGAGCTAGAGGTTCAATGGATAACCTAGCTATGATGGCTGGTTCAATAGGTCAACCTAAGGTTAGAGGTAAAAGACTGGAAAGAGGATACCAAGAAAGAGTACTGCCTCACTTCAGGAGAGGAGTGAAAGGAGCGCAAGAGAAAGGTTTCGTATCATCTTCATTCAAGAGAGGTCTTGAGCCTACAGAGTTCTTCATGCTTTCAGTTTCTGGGAGAGAATCTTTAGTTGATACTGCAGTTCGTACTTCTAAGTCAGGATACATGCAACGTAGATTAATTAACGCAATGGATGATTTGAAGGTAGCAGACGACTATATGCGTTCAGTAAGGAATACTGCTGATAGAATTATTCAATTCGAATATGGTGAAGACAAGGTCGATCCTGCTAGAAGTAGAAAAGGCGAACCGTTCGATGTAAACCAAGTTCTTGACGATGCATTAGGGGGTGCTAACTGATGGTAGTAAAGAGTGCAACAAAGAAGAAGTTGATGGACTTAGGAATTGAAGAGGAATATGCTCATAAGTTAGCAGATGATAAAAAATGGGATGACGTTAAGGTATTAACATCCTCTCAGATAGCCCAGATATGTGGTACTGATTCTGGTACTGCTACAAAAATATTTGAAGTAATGGCTGGCTCATCAAAAGCTGCTCAGAGAGCAGCGGCTAGAATTGACAAAACATTGTTGAGAAGAAAGGCAGCAAGAAGAAGTCGAAGTTCTAAAAGAGCATCTTTACCTATCCAGTCTTACGATACAGAATCTAAAATGGTTCAGATTCATAGAGACGTCGATACTGAATCTGAATTATATTCACAATTGACAGACGCTTCTGTAAAATTGAATGTATCAATGTCTCCAAGAATCATCAACGATTTGGTTAATGCTCTAATTGCAAGAGGTGAGACGAAACTGACTCCTGCGAAGGCAAAGAAGGTAGTAAGTTCTGCTAATGATCACCTTCAAGGTTCTAGAGTTGATCCACACGAAGCCGTTGGAATTACTACTGCTCAATCAATTGGTGAACCAG
>DANB01000015.1:0-44880 GCA_002497245.1 Euryarchaeota archaeon UBA439 | reverse complement strand
TCAATTGGTGAACCAGGTACACAGATGACCATGAGAACATTCCACTATGCAGGTGTGGCTACAGTAAACGTTACACAGGGGCTTCCACGTATTATTGAGATTGTAGATGCTAGAAAAGTGCCTAAAACTCCTACAATGAGAATATATCTTGATGAAAACAATGCAAAAGGCAAACCTCTTCGAACTAACCAAAAGTTGGTTCAGGAGATTGCAGCAGGGTTAGAAACCACAACAACACGTGATATAGCCAATATTGACGTAGATATTACACAAAGACACATCATTCTTTCACTTAATAATGCTAATCTTCGCGTTAAGAAAATGACAGGTGCAGAAGTCCGTGATAAATTATCTCGTGCTCTAAGGTTGTTTGTTCAAGCAGATAACGATGATAAGCCTAAAACTTTGAAGATTATACCAGGAGTTGCAAAGGAAGAAGAGCTAGCAACTCTTGCTAGTGATCCACCAACATATACTGCTTTACTACAATTAGAGGAGAAAATTAAGAAATTACGACTAAAAGGTCTTCCTGATATAATGAGGGCTAACGTACAAGGTCCGAATGCTGAAACAGGAGAGTATTATATTTCAACAATTGGTTCTAATCTATCTAAGGTCAGCGAATATGCTGGTGTAGACCGATCTAGAACCTATACGAACAATATCACTGAAATACATGACTATCTTGGAATTGAAGCGGCACGTCAAGCAATAATTAATGAAATGCTTCTGACACTAGAAGGCGCTGGTCTCGATGTCGATGTGAGACATTTATTGATGGTTGCAGATGTAATGACTAGTGAGGGTGAAGTACGTGCTATTGGACGTCATGGAGTTAGCGGTACTAAACATAGTATACTTGCAAGGTCCGCGTTCGAAGTAACAGTAACTCATCTTCTTAGAGCCGGAATAATTGGTGAAAGAGATGAATTAAGAGGCGTTACTGAGAATATTATTGTTGGACAACCTGTTGCCTTAGGTACAGGAAGCGTTGACTTATTTTACATACCAGAGGACTTATAGGGGGATTTTTTATGGATTTAGCAAGACAATTAAAACAAGGAATTAGTACAGGAAATTTACTTTTCGGGCAACGACAAACAAAAAGTGCTTGCTCAAAGGGTGACGCTAGAATGGTCTTATTGGCCGCAAATTGCCCTAAAGAATATATTTCTGATATCAAACAAAATCATCCTGATGTGACACTTCATCAAGTTACTTTGGTGAACAGACAACTCGGTGCTGCATGTGCCAAACCATTTCCTGTTAGCGCAGTATGTGTTTTGGATCCTGGGCAGAGTGAATTGCTCTCTCTTTCAATGAATGTTTGAATGCTTTCTGTTAGTGAACAATTCAACTATCTTAGTTATATTTCGATAGTTGTTTTGAAGTGATGTAGCCATACCCGATGGTATGGAAGAAATTGTTCGAGCCATTCTTAATTCTCGAACAGTTAGTTTAGAACCTTCAGAAAAAACCTTCAATATTTACGGATTTAAATGCCTCGGAATTGCAGAAAAGCTACTTGATTTAGATGAAATGAGTGATTCTTCAGTATATATTTGGCATGTTCAGTCAGACATATTACCTATTTCTAAAAATGAAATTGAAAGATGGTCTATTGACGCACCCGGAAATCGACATTGGATACTTAGTGAAAGAAAAATTACTGAAGATGTTCTTGTTAATTTACCTGATGATTTCAAAGTCATCACCTGGGGGCCAGATAAATTATCTAGGTGGATTGGCGAATCTGTGCTAAGGGGCGATTTAATTGTTAAAAATCCTTCAAATGAACAGATTTTAGTCGAAGATGATATTTTTGAAGATATTAACAATAGCCGGCAAAATGAGACTATAACTCTCAATCCAGTAATTAAATTAGAAGATTGGCTCCAAACAGAACCTTCAGGTTCTTTAAATTCCATGCCAGTATTTTTATTGGCTAAACTATGGAAAATTTCTGGCACAATGATAGGTCCTGACTCTATTAAGGATGGGAAAAAATGGACTTTTATCGAGGATCCCTGGATGAAAAAGGTGATTCCTTTTAGCGAAGAACAGATTTTCCTTAATTCTCCTAATCTTCGGAGAATTAAAACTTCAGAGGATAATTGGCTTTCATTAGATCAATTAAAAACCAATCTTAAACCAATGCTTGATTTCCGAAAGAAAGAAGAATCAAATGATGCGACAGAATTAGTTAAGTCAACGATGCTTGAATGGTGGAGAGTCGATTTATCCTCACTGAATTTTGATTTTCAGTACGCACAAATCCCTGCATGGAAATTAATATTTGAAGATGGAGAAGAAAAAATACTTCATAGCCACAATGGAAAGACTTACGATTTGTAACTTAGTTTCTTTGTAAAGCCATCAGTTCTTCAGTCGACAGAGTGTCTCCTGACATCAATCTAGACATCAAGTCGGTAACCTCTAGTTTGCTACCATCATCGTCCTCAATATCTTTCTCTTGTGCAATCATTGCCTTAAATAAATCTTGAATAGAATGAATACTTCTCAGTGAAACTACATATTTGTTATGTAATAAGTCAGCTTCTCTTTTTGAACGTATTACTCCTTCTTGAGATGTATTTGCCTTTGCTCTTAATCTATCTACTTCTTCTGATAATTCAATCATTAAATCATGAGATTCTTGAGCGGTGTTAACAGCATCTTCTACAAGTCTGTGTGCTTCTTCTTGAGATTTTGCTGCCTTTCTTATTTGTGATTCTAGTTCTGAAAAAATATTCTCTTTCTTTTGTTGCTTAATTTCTTTCAACTCTTGGTATAGTTTTTTCATTTGTCTTTCAAAATTTCTTTCCTTACCTTGAAAATGTCCATAATTGAACTTCATATCCATTTTTTCAATATCATTTCTGATAGATCTTTCATTACGTTTCTTTTCTTTCTTTTCCGCTTTCTTCTGTTCAACAGGTCTTTTTTCCTGTAATTCCGCTCGAAGTTGTTTTAGAACAGAGGACCTTTCTGCTCGAATAATTTTGAGATCTTTGACTTTAGAATTAGCTTCGTCTCTTATTACTTTTTGATTTTGAACCTCACTAATTAATTCCTTAACTTGTCTATTAATTTCGTTTCTTTCAGTCAAGTATTTTTTGACTTTAGCATTCCAGTTATCTCTATCTTCTCTGAATTCTGAAAGTTTCTCATCTAATGAAGTACTTTTAGGTGTTAGAACACCTCTAACCTCATCAAAATCCATCATTAGCAAGCACCTATCACAATGTCCGAGTTAACGTCATCATATAAGGGCATAGGAAGGGCATAAAATGGCCAACTGCTCAATCATCTCTTTTGGAAACTCGTGAACCTAATCTTGCCCCTCCTCTCGCAACCCCAAGCTTACGATGTTGTTTTTTCCCTTTATTTTTCCTTGGTTGCTTTTTCTTAGGTTGTTTTGAATTACTTTTTGTTAATTCTGCAAGACCCCCTGTTCGAAGTAATGCACCTAATTCTTGTGTATTTAGAGAATCTCCACTTGTTGCTCTATCTTTAACTTCGGAGATTTTTATTGGCTTTCCTCTACTACTAGTAACTCTAAGATATGTCTTTAGACGATTCGCTTCTTTTCTTAATGACTTTCTTTCTTCTGTTATCTTATCCAATTGAGAATCAATTTTCTTAATTCTTTTACTAATTTTTCTAACATCTGAGCGATTCACATTACTAGAATCAATTTTCCCATCAGAAGAAGACTCTTCGATCTTTTCTTTGGGAGAGTCTTTCCTTGTAGCATCTAATTCTTTGGTAATGACTCTGATTTCTTTGATATAATTTACATATTCTTCATGAAATTTTTCTGACTCTTGCTTTCTTGTAAATGCTGCTTGAAGTTCAAAAAACCTCTTGAACATATCAATTTCTCTATGAAGTGTTGGCACAGCGGTCAAATCATTATCGATTGTAACTAATCTCTGATGTGTTTCAACCATCCATTCTGCAAGAATAGCTGATGGAGGGGGGATTGATGAATTGACGGAATCTCTTTTCTTCCTTGCTTCTTCTGCCTGTTTTCTAGATTGATGAAATTTTCTTAATAGTCCTCTTCTTTCTTCACTGATAGCTTCGTTCTCACCGACTGCTTGACGTAATGATTTCACAATTTCTACTTGATTTCTTCTTTCATTTCTCAATGATTTATGTTCATCTTCAATAGTTCTAATTTCTCGTTCTATTTTTTTGGACAATAACTCAACATCTTTGTGAGGCATATCTTCTAAATCTGAAAAGATTCCCTTCTGAGGTTCTGAATCGTTCATTCCTCTTCCTCCTTCTTTTTAGAAATATTTTTTCCTTTTTTGTTTTTCTTCTTTCTAGCAAAAGATGAATCTCCTCCTTCGGCAACCTTTTTTTGTGCCGATAATAGATCTTTGAACCCCTCTCCTAATTCTCCAAATCCTTTGTCTAGTCTTCTCTCCCAATATTCAACTGCCCCATCAGATTGTGATAGTAATTCTCTAGCTCTGTCTAGTTGCCTTCGAATTTCCCGCAAATCATCTCTAATTTTCTGTTGTTTTTCATGTTGTGGTTGAGCCTTTTCCACTCCATCAAGCATTTTTCTATGTGATTTATCTGCTAGTCTGTAAAGTGTATTCATCTCCCTTCTTGCATCTATGTATGTAACCATCTCAGGATTCAATTCTCTTCTTTGTTTAAGCCACTTATCATTTTCTTCAATAAGTTTTTTTCTTTTATCTAACAACTTTCTTTCGGCTTTGTGGTCTAAAGCAGATGTTTCTATTTTTTTTTCAATATCTTCTATTTCTTCAAACATTTTTTCCTTCTTCCAGGAAGGATCAAGATTAATCATCCCATCACTCTGGATTAGTTTCTCTCTACTTTCTTTGACAATCTTCAGAAGTTCATTTGCTTTCTTCTGAGCTTTGTTCCTCTCTTCTTTTAATTCACTAACTTTAGAATTTATATTTTTACTGATTTCAACTGCTTTTTTTGCTTTGGGTGCAAGATTTTGTTCTTCTGCTTCTAATGTTCTAATCACAGTAGGCAATTGTTGCTTTAGCAATTCCCTTCGAGCTAGTAGAGATTTAGCCATCTCTTCCGGCGTGACTGCGAGAAGCTCATCTGTGTTCATAGTATACGGGGCTAACGAAAGGTGTCAATAAAGGTCACTATGTGACCCCGAAGAGGGGTTTCATTCATACGGTTGTTCTTGTCGAGTATTATCCAATGGCCCGAAGAGCGACAGTTTATTCTTTGAAGGTTTTTTTATATTTCTTAATATTAATGATAATTTTTTCATATAATGTTACTGCCTCAGATAATGATTTTACCATTTCAGATAGTAATACATGGTCTATTGAATATCTAGATGGTAGTACTTTGGAGAAAACAGGCAATAATTCTGCATCAGATGGTGATTTTGTGGATTTGAAGATTCAAGTATTTAATTCAAATCTTTCTTCTGACAATTCATCTTGGAGTTTTAGTTTTGGTTATGGTGGGCAATGGTATGGTGGTCATTCAGGAATATTAAACGGTGCATCATCTGCTACCGATGTTGTCATTTCTTTTGGACCAGTTAGTGAAGGTTACATTCTTTGTAAGTTGCAAGTTGATAATACACAAGAAATTGAAATTCTTGAAATTAGAGTAGGTCCAAATCCTGTTAATTTTTCATCTGCAGGTTCTGAAGAGATTGTTATTATTGGGCAACCTGTTCATGTTGGTGACGAACTTACTGCCTCAATTTTGGTCCATAATAAAGGATCTAATAGTGATTCTGTTAGACTAGAATTAACTAAAGATGATGGGACAACTTTAGTTAATGGAGATTTTATTGTAATCTCTCCCGGTTCTAGTAGAGAAGTTTCTGCTAATTTCATACCTCTCTTGTCTGGTTCTCTAGTAATTGATTGGAGAGTATCTTCTTTGAATGGTGGTGTCGACATCTCTCTGAATGGTAGCTCGAATATAGAAGTTAGAGAATCTCAGGATATTAATGTTGAATTAGATGAAATTACTTGGACTTTTCAAGACGGTATAAATTTGGATGTTTCAATTTATTTAAGTTCAGGATTGAATCGTAGCGTAGATCTCGAAGTATTAATGAAATCAGGTAACGAATATACTGAATATCAAACGTTTCCGTTACAAATAAATCCTGGAATTAGAAATATCAACCTAAAACTTGGACACCCCGATGCGAGTCGACTAAAGGTGATTGTTAGCCCTAATGATTGGCTTCCTTTGAATGGAGATGGAGAAGTAATTATTGAATTGATTCCTCCATTAGTAATTCCCTCGATAATTATTTCAGAGGCATCTCCTTCTCCTATATCTGTTGGCGAATCTTTCTCTATTGAGTACACCTTAGAGAATACTGGTGCTTCAGAAACACCCCCTGGATTATTGAGAATAGTTGATGTGGCTCAACCCCCTCTGGTATTTACGGAAATATCAATACCTTCGATAAGTAGTGGAGGTACATATTCAGATTTGGTAGAATTTTCTTCATGGGAATATTCTCAAACTACTAATATTGAATTCATCTGGACCATGGGAGATATCAGTGTTAGTAATCAAACATCAGTTCTAGTTGAATCTGGAACTAGTACTAGTTTTTCACTACCTTTTAGTATCTATGCTGCAGTTTATGGAGCCCTCTCCGGACTAGCTATTGTTATGACTTGCTTGGTAATTTATAGAGTAATTTCACAACGTACACCTTCGACAGAATCAACTCTATTTAGGAGTAATTTCTTAAATAGGGCTCCAAGTAATAATAATTCAGAATCCAAGAAGGAAGTGTCTTGTCCCTCTTGTAGCCAGAGGTTGCATATTCCAATCGATCACCTTGGTTCTGTCAAATGCCCCGCCTGCTCTATGCAATTTGCTCAAAATAATTTAATTCAGAGTGAGACAACAGATAAGGAAGAAATGGATGAATCAGAGGATGAAGTTATTGTTTCTGAACTCGAGGCATCATCATTAACTGATTTATTGGCTTGTCCACAATGTGAACAAACTCTTAGAGTAGCACTTGATAAGAGGCCTGTCCGGTCGCGTTGTCCTGCATGTAGAGTTGAATTTATAGCGAAAATAGGTTAAGGTGTTTGTATGTCCGAATTGAGTGAGTTTGAAGAAATGTATCTCAAAAGAATTTTCGAGGCACATTCGGAAGAACCCGGTGAAATCGTTAGAACCACCAAATTAGCCGAACTAATGGATGTAAGTGCTGCATCTACAACTGAAATGATTCAAAGACTAGCCGGAAGAGATTATGTGACATATATTCCTTACAAAGGGTGCAGGTTAACTTCTGAAGGATTCACACATGCTTCTAGGATTAAGAGGAGAGAAGAGTTGTTGAAAATTTTATTAACAGATGTTATTAGATTTGATGGAGATATAGATTCAGCTGCCTGTAAGATTGAGCATAGTATAGATAAGGATTTAGAAGCATGTATTGATAGGATGTTGGGTTATCCTGAGAGAAATAGAGAAGGGCGTATGATTCCAATTGTCGATAGAAGTATGATTACTTCTTCATCAAATATACTTTTACCTTTATCTGCATTACCTGAAGGCACACCTTCAATAATTGAACTAATTTATTCTAGTAGTGTTGCAATTAAAACATTAGAAAATGCGGGTTTGAAAATTGGGTCGAAGATTATTAAGAAATCAGATAAATTTTATTGCAATGATTCTGAGATCATCTTCTCAAGAGAATTAAGTTTCAAAGTTATAGTCAGGGTAGAATAAGGTATTTTTATGTCAATTAATAATGATGATTTTGACATTCTTTCTATAAAAGAGGATATTGAACTTCCATCTGCACCAGAGTTTGGTGATGAAACTTCGAAGTTTACTATTGACAGAAATTATGATCAAAAAACTATAGATAGGTTGCAGGAATATGAAAGAAATCTTGTTAAATTAGATCGATTATTTATCAGTAGAGGAGCTAGATTCGTATTAGTGATTCCAATTCTGGTAATTTTATTGTATGGGTTCGCAGAATCATTCACAGGTTCTGAACCAGACTGGTGGGTTAACCACGTCTTACCTGTAATTCCTTTTGATATCACTATCGAAGTTGGATTATATTATCTAGCTTTTATTTTTATTGTAGCAGATCTAGGACTTCTTTGTTTACTTTTACTATTACTGTCAGTTACAAGAAGAATTTTCAATATTCAGTCTAATTATCTCACAAAGACAGGTCTAACTTTCCGAAGTGCACATGGGTATGCTGAAATGAAAGAAACTATAGAAGGTTCTTTTAGACAAGTGATTGCTACTACATTTCTAATGTTTCTTTCTGGTGTCTTCTTAATTTCCAGTCTCCAATTTTCCGATATTGTCAGTGGCGACTCTGTTTTACTATCCTTTTCAACAGGTTTTCTTTTATGCGGTCATGGAGTGCATATGGTCTCTGATAGGTCGAGATTCAACACTTGTGAAACATGGGGTATGCTAGATTCCTTTTCCCCCCCTATTCATCCTGCTTTATTGAAAAGACCCTTTAGCGACGTAATTAGTGCACATGTAGATCCTTTACTTTCAGTCCGTATTTCTGAATATCTACGCTCAATACAGAGTTCTGTTAATGAAGGGAATAATGTATCTGAGTTGCAAGAAAAGCTTCTTCATTTATTACATCTAAGAAGAGCCGGATATTTAGATGAAGAAGATTTCCGTTCAGAACTTGAAATAATGATGCCTTTAGAAATTATTGACGATTTATTTCGACATCCTGAACTTGGTGAAGAGACTTGGGACCGTCTAATAATTCGAGCTAAAGAAAGATGTGCATCTTTTTTCAGACTTCATGATCGTTTGAGAATGAAAATAGATAATGGCATCAGCCATGAAATTTGGTTTGATGTAGATATGGAAAATCTTGTTGTAGGTCAGGCGAACTTATTTGCTTATATTTTGAATAATGGCCCAGAACCTGTAAATCTGATTTTAAAAATTCAAACACCTGATTTCCGTCCTTCTGAATGTGTTTACAAACTTCGGGTTAATTCTAGTAATGATCTATTAAGTAAAATTGACAATGGATCTTTTGTACAAAAATTACCTTTGATCATTAAATCGACAGAAATTGTTTGGCAGAGTTTATTGCCAGAAGAACCAGGAGAGGCTACTGTAACTGTGAGATTAGAAGATGAAGAAGGTAACTTACTGAGTGGTAGAGTATTGACTGTACAAAATAGGGCCGATTTATTCACAAGATTAAGAGTCTCAATAGGAGCAATATTCTTACTCGGTGCTGGATTAGCCATTATTTCCCCAATTTTACCTTTCTTCGCGTCACTTCTTGGTCTATGAATCAAGTAGTTTCATTGAAGAAGGGGTCCTCTCTCGCGAGCCCTGTGAAAGACGAGCAGAAGAAGCCTGAGGATGATCTTAGAACAAGATTACATGCTATGGAAACAAAGATCCGTAGAATGAAAGATCAAAGGAATTCATTCAATGAAGATGCTCGTCGAGCTGCTGATTCAAGAAATGCTTTACAAGAACAAAGTAAGGAAATTAGAGAATCCATTAAAGAGAAATTAGATGAACAGAAAAAAGTTAGAGACCAGGCTCAAATATGTAAAGCAAGAAGAGATGAAATTCAAAAGCAAATTAGAGAACTGATCAATCAAAATAGAGGCCGTAAAGATGAGGCTAAAGGTACTAAGTCTGTTGTCATAGAATTATCAGAGACTATTAATGAAATAGAAAAAATCGAAAATACTATGATGACCGATGGCCGATTAATTCTAGAAACCGAGAATAAATTATTAAAGAAACTAAAAGTTTTAATCGCTAAGAGAGATAAATTAATGCCTGCAGTAAAAGACTTTGAGGCAATTAATATTGACATAGGAGATATGGATGGTTCTATCAAATTACTAAAATCAGAAGCAGACAAAGCTCATCAAGAAATGATTGATTTTCATAAGCAAGCAGATTTAATTTGGGAAGATGTAAAACCTATGCTAGCAGAGAGAGACTTCTTACGAGCAGAATCTGATAGATTCCATTTAGCATATATCGCAAATAGAGAATCTGCTAATGAAGTCCATGAGAATATGAAAGAGTTAATTGGTCAAGTGAATGAGATTAGAGATGAAATGAAAGCTGCTGAAGAAGAACGTTTGAAAGTGATTAAGGACCATAATCAATCTGTCAAAGATGCTCTAAAGTTACCAAGTGAAGATGAGGGGATGGCTGATTCTTTGGCATCCCAATTGATTAACAGTGGCTCATTAACTCTGGGTGGTGTGTTAACAGGTGATTCAAAATCTCCTGTTTCCAAGAATATTAAGGGTAAGAAACAGTCACGAAAACTAGGGACAACCCGTGGTAGGAAATAACTACCATCCTCTTTTTTCCATTCTTACATCCAGAGTTTCTATTTCTAAACCCGGCATTGGCTCTCCAATCATCCTACTTGCTTCAGCAACAGTGTCAGGGTCTTGGAACCTGTGCGTTGCTAGGACAATCGCTTCTGCTGTTGTTTTAGGATCTGAACTTTTGAAGATTCCCGAACCTACAAATATACCATCCATGCCATGATTCATCATCAAAGCAGCATCTGCTGGCGTCGCAATTCCTCCTGCCGAGAATGTCACTACTGGTAGTCTCTCCATTTCTACAACCTCAAGCAATATCGCTTCTACTTCTTTTTTTAATCCGGAAAAACTCCCGAAAGGCGTATTTTTAATGGAAATATCAAATTCAGATACATCTGGCATTCTGTTAAATCCTTTCATAATTACATTGACCATGTCTTCGATCCCACTTGAATCAGTATTCTTTGCATGGAGTATTTCTTCTTTTACTAGTCTTGCATGTTGAACAGCACTTACAACATTCCCGGTTCCTGCTTCACCCTTCGTTCTAATCATAGCCGCACCTTCTGCAACTCTTCTTATTGCTTCTCCAAGATTCGTGCAACCGCAAACAAATGGTATTGTAAAATTATTCTTTGCTATATGGTAGAATGGATCTGCAGGTGTCAATACTTCTGATTCATCAACCATATCTACTCCTAGTGATTGCAATACTTTTGCTTCATCATCATGGCCTATTCTGGCTTTGGCCATTACAGGAATGCTTGTTGTTTCAATAATTTCTTTAATCATTTCTGGATGACTCATTCTTGCAACCCCTCCCTGAGCTCTGATATCTGCCGGAACTCTTTCTAAAGCCATTACAGAAACTGCTCCTGCATCTTCAGCTATATGTGCCTCTTCTGGAGTAACTACGTCCATAATTACGCCACCTTCTTGCATTTTAGCAAATCCTCTCTTCAACAAAGAAGTGCCATGCCTCATGTCAGTGAAGTTGAACCTCGTACTCATGGGCACTCGTCATGGTTACCCTTGATGAACCTATGTTCATAAAATACTAATTAATCATATCAAGATTAAGCCAAAACTGGCGAATCACCTTCAGCGATTGGGAGATCGGGTGCTTCATTCTCATTCTTGTCCAACCAATGTTCCTGATCGTCGGGTAAATCAGTATCGGCAAAAATTGCCTCCACTGGACATTCAGGAACACATGCAGCACAATCTATACATTCATCTGGATCAATTACAAGATAATTTTCATGCTCTCTGAAAGCTTCCACCGGACAAACCGCAACACAATCTTGATATTTGTGCATTACACAAGCTTCAGTAACCACGTGAGTCATGTTACTCCATGAAGTAATTACACATAAGAAACCTTGTATTGCGTACAAATTTGTTTAGGTTTCCCTAAACTTTTACGAACTAAATTAATTCCTTAATTAAGTTTGAAATAACGTCAATAGTTGAATCTCCAGGGTATGATTCAATCTTGAATTTTCCCTTAACTGTAGAAGAAATTGTATCTCTATCTGCTAAACTAATTTCTCCTTTAACAAGTTCGCTCAACTTTAATCTAACATAAAAATTCTTATCTTCATCTATTCTTAGTTGAATATTTTCTAATAGTTCTTTCAAAACATCTTTTCCAAGTTTTTCTAGAGATTCTCGAGAATCTTTCTTCTTCATATTTTTCGCTACAATGATGAATTGTTCTGCTCCATGGAATGATTTATCTTTTGTTATTTCAATAGAAGATTTCTCTCCAGCAATCCATTTTAATGAATCTTCAATTAATTTAATCTGATCTAGTGCACTAACATTAACTCTCCATGATACGCTATGCAGACCCATACCCTTCCCAAAGGATAACAGTATTCAATGCCACGCATTCCTTATTTTTCTAAGAACGGTTATAGCGTCTCGTTCATATACTCTAGGAAAGTCGCACGGCTCGCAAACGGGGCAGCCCCCGGTATATACGGAGTCGTTGAAAATGGCAAAAGGAGCATCAGCAAGAGCAGCGGCACGTAAACAGAGAGATAAGTGGAAGGCAAAGCGTTGGTACACTATCAGGGCACCTAGAACTCCTTGGTCATTTAGAGTAATAGGAGAGACTCTAGCAGAGGAACCTTCCCAGTTAATCGGAAGAAATTATGAAATCATTCAGAATGAGTTAGATGGTGATTTTTCTAAGATGCACGTGAAAGTTGTTTTCAAAGTTACAGATGTTCTTGGAAATGATGCAATTACAGAATTTGTAGGGCATGAACTTCTAAAAGACCATGTCCGTAGACAGGTAAGAAGAGATCGTGGAAAAATTGATGATACAATCGATGTTGTAACTGAAGATGGTTATTATATTCGCTTCAAACCATTAATGATTTCAAGAGCTAGAATAAAATCCAGTCAAAAACAGAAAATGCGTACAATTGCTAGAGACATTATCCTAACTACTGGAGCAACATCAACATGGTTTAAGTTACAAACAGCTACACTTGATGGAACTCTTGAGAATAAAATCAAAGAGGCTGTATCTAAAATCCAACCAGTCAGAACTGTTGTAATCCGCCGTACTCAATTAATTCAATCAGGTGTATTGGTAGAAGAAGGACCAACTCTTGATGAGATTCATGCTCAAGAGAAAGAAGAATTAGAATCTAAATCTTTGGAGGTTACTGAAGAGGTAAGCGAGGAAATTACTGATGAAGAGGTAGTCTCTGAAGAGGTACTAGATTCAGAATCTTCTGAAAGTGCGGAAGTAGATTATTCCTCATTAACAGTCAGTCAATTAAAGGAACTCTTGAAGGCTGCTGGCAAACCTGTTTCTGGTAAAAAGGCAGAACTAATTGACAGACTGAATGAGTGATTGTTAATAACAATAAACATTAACCCCCTATTGAGAGGGGAGATATGACTCGAGTTGCTGTGATTTGTGGCACTGGTATGAGTGAATTAACTAATGATTTTCGAAATAAATCCGGTTATGAGGTATCAGAGATAAGAATTCAATCTAAATGGGGCCAAGTACCTATTTCTGTAGTTGAGGAAAGTGAACATAGATTTTTTATTTTAGACAGACATCATCCCAAATCTGGAAATCGCACACCACCTCACATGATTGAACATAGGGCAAATGTTTTCGCGATCTCAAGTTGCAATCCTGACATCATCTTAAGTGTTAATTCCGTGGGTACAATGAGAGAAGATTTCCCTCCTGGTCATATAGGTATTTCAAAAGATATTATTGACTTAACCCAAATTCCGTGGACATTCTATGATGATAATGTACATCACTCTGATAGAACTAGAATCTTTGATAGTAAGGCTATAGATTGCTGCTATAAAACTCTTAGAGGCTTACAAAATCATGTAGTTAGAAATCTAATCGTAGCTCAATGCATAGGACCTCAGTTCGAGACACCTTCTGAAATTGATGTTTTAGTAAATCTAGGAGCTGATGTTGTTGGAATGACACTAGGTCCTGAACAAAGGTTAGTTTCTGAAACTAATATCCCTCATGTTGCTCTAGCTTGTTCTTCTAACTGGGCTGCAGGTAGAGATCCTAGAAATCCTCAAGCTGAGATAGACCATAATGAAGTAGATTCTATGGCCTCCTCTATGAGGGAGAAAGTAATGAATTGTATAGACGGCCTAAAAAATCAATTTTAGAGATTCTTTTTGGAATATATTGATGTTTAATCTCTCTTTAGTCTGTTTATGACACCACTTAGCGTCGAGGACTGGATGAATGTTGAGAATTTTAATAATGATGAAAGATCATGGAATATGATGATGCATCAGGTGGCCTCATTTCATTCTAAATTTGACTTTAATAACCCCGAAAATAGAGGCCACGATATGGGGTATAGAATAGCTCTAACTGTAGAAGAATTAGGCGAGTTCGCATCTGCTATAACAAAAGAAAAGCCTCCAGAAGAAGCAGCAGAGGAATTAGCAGATCTTCTAATCTTGATTTTAGGGCATTCATTGGCACTTAAAATCGATTTATATCATGAATTTTGTATGAAAATAGAGAAAATAATGAATAGACCAGCTATCAAAACTAAGTTGGGTATTCGTGTAACTGAATATAAGAATGAATAAACATATACTTATTTACTGTTATATTAAAAGAGTATTGTGTTGAGGACAGATTTCCCCTTATTCATATCTATTTTATTATTATCAAGCACATTGATTGGTTGCATAAGTGAATCCGATGTTGATTCAGATGATGTTGCTGATAAGATTGACAATTGCCCCGAGATTTTTAACCCTGAACAATTAGATTATGATAGTGATGAAGTAGGTGATTTATGTGATTCAGATGATGATAATGACGGTTTTTTGGATGAAAATGATTCACATCCTTTAGATTCAGATGAAAGTACAGATTTGGATGGTGATGGAATAGGTGACAACTCAGACGATGATATTGATGGTGATGGAGTGGAAAATTATGAAGACCAATATCCTTATGATTCCAATGAAAAATGGGATACTGATTCTGATGGAATACCCAATGGTGTTGATAATGATGATGATGGTGATGGTTGGAATGATACAGTAGACCAATTCGATTTATCTCCAGTTACTTCTTTACTTGAAGATGGGCCTTTCACTTCAGGAACAATGGATGTAGTTTTTACATCTCCTAGGGGTCATGAGGTAACTCTACAAATTTGGTTTCCTTCTAAAGAAAACAATGGAGATAGAGTAATTTACGATAATGTACTTCCAGGCATGGCATTAGATGATACTACGCCTGATTGTTCTGAACCTAGACCTGTCACAATCTACAGCCATGGATTTCCAAGTATCCGATGGGGCTCAGCCTTCATGATGGAAAGTTTAGCAACTCACGGATTTATTTCTATAGCTCCGGATCATAGGTATGGGACTGTATTTGATGTCGACGTAGATAAACTTCCTAATCATATTCTTTCACGTCCAGATGATATAATAGAAAGTTTTGACTGGTTAGTAAGTCAAAACAACATCAATGGCGATTTATTCAATTGTATAGTCCCCGAAGAAGGATACTCAATGATTGGTCAATCTACAGGTGGATATACCTCAATGATGATTTCGGGTGCAAAAATTTTGTCCTCGGACTTAGAATTAGGTTGTATTGACAACGGTTCAGATTTCACCGAAATAAATTGTGCAATTTTGTCTATATTTGAAGATCTTTCAATATCAGATTTTTCAAATCCAGATTCTAGAGTTAGATCCACTCTATTACTTTCCCCTTGGAATGGCAGTGTACTTAATAATGGAATATCAAATGTTTCTGTATCTAGTTTAGTACTTACTGGTGATTCAGATGAAACAACGACTATATCACAAGTAAATAATACTGTTTTTCAATTAGGAAATAGTCTAGTTAATTATGCTGTTTTCAATAATTCTGGACATTATGCATTTGCTCCAATAGGTTGTCTTGCTTATGGTTGTGATGGCTTGCTAGATATCAACATCTCAGAAAATTTATCTAGTGAAATAGCAATTATTTATCTCGCGAAACAACTTAATTGGCCGGAATCAGACACTTATCAATTTCCTGATTCTGAGCATATTACTTGGAAATATGATTAGTCATCATGTTCATTCAATGATGGAATCATACAGACTTCTGGCTTTGCAAAAATTTTGTGCCTATTTTTAGAGATAATAACGTATACTAAATCTCTAATTGGAAGAGGTATAATCCAACAAAAAGGATAAAGAATTTTGTAATGCCATTTCATGAACAGAAGGCATCTTATTGCTGCTGCGGATCTAATGTATGTTTTTTTATTTTTAATCAAATAAACAGTATCTGCATTTTGTTTTTCATCAGATAATTTATTTATTATTTCTTTACCTTTATCACTTTCATTAGTCAAGAATGACATTTTTTTTCCTTTGTGCAATCTAGGACTCAAGAATATGGCGAGTCTATTGCAGAGACCGCAATCGCCATCAAGAATCAATGTTGCATTATCCATTCATCCCTCACCTACTGGTTTAATGTTCCAAGTCAATACTTCAACACCTTCACTTACATGAACAAGATCTGGATTGAAAATGTCTTTTATTCCTAAATTATATGATTCTGTAAGTGAGTTTTCAATTATCTCAACTTCTCCGATTCTGTACTTCCAAGGTTCATGATAAGTATATGCCCTACAAGTTTTGCCTTTGTGATAAACATACAAACAATAACGCTCGAAAAGGAACTCCTCAAGACTATCTTTTTCTGCTTGAAGAATAGGGCCTCTGGCAGTCGATTTTCCTCTTAGAGATACTCCATCTTCTTTTCTCTCAGAGTGCCAATTATAGCCACCCTTCTCATTTTTCTCAAACTTACATTTCGCATATCTATATGGCAGTCCATATGCGAATGGAGCATAAAAACAAGTAATATGACTTTGAGCATCAAGAGTCAAGAAATATACTCCACTTTTTCCATTTTTCTTGACATAAGTCCTGATATTAAATTCTGGAAAATTAGAAATAAAAGATATTGAGGGGAGAAATCTCGGCCTTACTTTTTCCATTCTGAATGGGATAGTGCCAATGTATGCCTTTCCATCAAAGAGCTCAATTTCTAAATCTTCAGGTATATGTTTTCTAAGAACATTAGGGTCAACTTCCCAATGCATAAAAGTAAGACCTTTCCAATTCTGATTAAGAGAATGTTTCCTTTCCGGCATAGGGAAAGGCAAATGGTCAGTTCTCATGGTAAATGGTTGACAATAGTCTACTTCAAATTTATGTAGAGTTCAAACTAAAACGTTTTCTTATTTTACAGACTTTCTCCATATAGAATATGTTGTATCATATTCATTTTTGCTATCTCTAGATATTTTTTCTATTATTTCTTCTGTCCAATTTAACCAATCTAAATCTGGAAAACTAATATTTCCACTATTTTTAGTATGAACTCTAGTGACATGGATCTCTTCGACATGAGTTAGGTACAACTCATATATTTGCGATCCACCTATAATCCATAATTCGTCACAGCCGTTAGCATAAGCAATTTCTATTGCTCTACCTGGATAAAGTGCTATTTCAGCTCCATCATCAGACCATTTCGTATCTCTAGACATTACTATGTTCAACCTTTCAGGTAAAGGTCTAAATCCATTAGGTAGTGATTCCCAAGTTTTCCTCCCCATTACAACAGCATTAAATCCATCAGAAATAGTCAATTTTTTAAATCTCTTCAGATCATTCGATAATTTCCAAGGAAGAGTTTCATCTTTACCGATGATTCCTTGTTCATCCATAGCCACAATCATCATGATTTTCATCTAACTACCTCAAATTGAAATTGGAGCAGAAATATGAGGGTGATGTTCATAATCCACAATTTTAATGTCTTCAGCCTTAAAATCATCAATATCTTCAATTTCTGGATTCAAAATCAATTTTGGTTGCTTTAGTGGACTTCTTGAGACCTGTAATTTCGCTTGTTCGAGATGATTTGTATAAAGGTGACAATCCCCTCCTGTCCAGATAAATTCTCCCGGTTCAAGTTTACAAATCTGAGCCATCATACATGTTAGTAGGCTATAGGATGAAATATTAAATGGGACGCCTAAAAATGCGTCTGCACTTCTTTGATATAATTGACATGACAATTTCCCATTTCTCACATAGAACTGGAAAAATGCATGACATGGCATTAAAGCCATTTTATCTAACTCTCCCACATTCCATGCGGAGACAATAATCCTTCTCGAATCAGGACTTTTTTTAATCAACTCAATGGCATTCTTAATTTGGTCGATTATTTCCCCATCATTTGAAACCCATTTCCTCCATTGTTTCCCATATACGGGACCTAAATCTCCATTTTCATCTGCCCATTCATTCCATATTCTAACTTTATTTTCTTGAAGATAGCGAATATTAGTTTCTCCTGAAATCATCCATAAAAGTTCATGAATCACACTTGGCCAATGGATCTTTTTTGTCGTAACTGCTGGAAAACTTTCAGATAAATCAAATCTCATTTGATGTCCAAAAATAGACTTAGTGCCTGTTCCAGTTCGATCGTCCTTACTTCCTCCTTCCTCGAGAATTCGACTAAGGAAATCTAGATACTGCTTCATTCTGACCTTAGCGGTTAGAGTGACAGTCTTTGAATGATGCTCTCTATTATTCACTTAAGGCGCGCCATTAAGTCTTAGAGTTTCAATAATTTGATCAGTAAATTTTCGATATATTTGTTTCATTTCTTCTCTCTTTTCATTTTCATCTTTTGAAATAATTACTTCGACTTCTTGGTCACTATAATTTCCCCCCTCAGTATCAGATAACCATTCTGAGAAAGTAACTGAATCGCCGATATAAACATCAATCCTTTTCCAAGGTTTAATCATTAAACTACCTGGTTTCATAAAATCTCTAGCACCATTTATTGAAATAGGGACTATTGGTATTTTGGGAAACTTTGCTGCTAATCTCGCAGCTCCAGTTTTTCCTGTTTGCAAAAATGGGGCATGAGTTTTCCTCGACCTTGTTCCTTCAGGGAATATCCCCATTGAACAGCCGGATTCAAGTACGTCAACTGCTTTTTCCAATGCATCTCTAGAACCATTTTCTCTTGCAGTACTTATCTGTCCGGTACTCTGCATCAATACTTTAGTAGCATGAGATTCAAAATGTTCCTTTTTCGCGAGATAATGAACTGGCCTCTTTGCAGCAACAATCTTCAGAAAAGGATCTACATGAGATGTATGGTTAGCAACAAAGATAGCAGGGCTATCTTTGGGTATTTTCTCTAGTCCATAGTAGTGGATATTAGTCATTGCTCTGAATGGAACTGGTAGTACGAATAGAAGAAATTTATACATCCAAGGTGTTTTGAAATCTTTTTTTCCACCAGCTAAACCAACTTCATTAGAAATTAATTCTAGGCTTTTATCAGATAACATCTGTTTCAAACCGAGGAGTCGATTAGACTTATTGCTTTCTATACGCATTACAAGGGTTAATCTCATATTTCTAACTCGGTATATCATGGAAGTAAGGCGAGTGGGTGTATTTCTACTAGTCATTTTTGTTACTCCATTATTGACTCCTACGGTTATTGCGGACTGGGACGATGATAATTGGCTGTGGAATCTAATTGGTCCTGAAAGGCTGGAACATGGTGATGAATTTGCTTGCCATGGATATGAAGGAGTAAATATCAATAATGAAAATTCGGTTATTCAATCTTGTAAAGACTATTTGTCAGAGCATACTAATTCATCCCGATGGGGTAAAGATGCCATCTCATTTGGAGTTCCAGAAAGCATTACGAATGATACAATTTCTTCATTAAAAGAATCAGGATTTTTAATTATTGGGGATAATTTGATTACTGAAACTGACGATTTCTTCGTTATTCAAAGAAATGGGGGCAGTCTAGAGAAAAATGTAGCAGATATTAGTTTGCTTGAGTCAGCAGAGAAAGATTCTCTAATCTCAATATATTGGGAAGCTAGAATATTTGATCTTAAAGTTAGAGAAGACAAGCCTGCGATTGAATTCTTAGAAGATCAAAATGTTTGGTATACTACTTGGGGTGAATGGTATAATCATAACATATCTAGTTCAAGAATCTTAGTCGAATCATATAACTCTACAATTAACTTACAATTACCTGAAGATCCTAAATCAAGTTGGATAGTTCCAGGTAGCTTAATAATAAATACTGATACATCTATTTCCACCATTAATTATGAGAATGGGGATGATTTTCCTTTGCTTTCAGAAGACTCAAAATCTTTACAAGAAGGTTGGAGATTAGTAGATGATGGTATAATCGTTTCAATTCATCCGGGGAATGAAGTAGTGATTAATTTCGAAGAAAACATGTCATACACATATAATCCTTTGAAAACCTTCAATGATTTACATCATAGTGTTACTGTAGTTGGACATCATGTAAAAAATCTTCACGAATGGGCATCTGACTTTTATGACTCTCCACTAATTTTCACATGGCTTATTGAGAGACCTGCTGCATTAGAAATGGACTGGCGTCTTCCAATCATAGCAATTGGTGTATTAATTGCAACTCCTTTAACTATTAAGTGGCTTGTTGCTAGAGATGAAAAATTAAGAGAATCATAGTATAATATCTGGGCCATTTATTTCTATGCCTTCATCTTTAAGTGATTGTGAGACATTAGCAATAACATCATTTGGTAGACTTTCTGGAGGATGAACGCCAACTTGAATTAATTCGGGATTAGAAATCCATTGTTTAACACATGATGCAGTTACTAGACCTGTAGTTCTGGCCATAGATGAATCTCCATTTCTACCTTCATCAAAAACAGTCCAAACCATTCTTTCACCATTGACGCAGTCTACTTTTACTTCCATCCATGTAAATTCATTACGTGTTTTATCAAATTTCCAGTCTTCAATTAATTTTTCATAATCTAGGACATTAGAATCTCTCTCATCAATATATCTCTGAATGTGTCCGGGCCATCTAACAGTGTATTCTGTCATTTCTTCTGCTGATATTGTAGTGAGTAAACTTCTAAGTCCGTCCGTCAAGAAAGATTCCATGATTCCGACTTGTTCGACATTTATTTTGTGAATATCGGATAATGCAGGCACAGTCGTTAATTTCCCGGATTTAATTATTCTTGCAGGACGGGTATATTCTGCAATTACATCTTTAGGAGAAAAGGGGGCCATATAACTCCATTTTTCATCTCTTTCTACAGGATTCCCTCCCACTCTAATTTCTGCATTATATACGCCTCCTCCTAATCTTGAGGCATATGTAACTAGCATGTTGGAGAAACCAGGTGCAATTCCAACATCCCATAGGATTCTTGCTCCTGAATCAATAGCCCTTTCATTGAGAGAATCAGGAGTGGTTTCACTAAAACTCAAGTCTACAACTTTCTTACCTCTAGATACTAGAATTTCTGTAGCACTGAAACCAAGACTTCCAGGTAGCATATTAACAAATATTTCATCTTCATTTGAAGTGTTTTTACAATATTCTATCGCATCAGTTACATGTATTGTTAACAAATCATTGTCAGTAAATATTTCTTTTTTTTCTATGTCGACAAGATTAATTTTCATCTTTTCATCTAATAATTTTTTAATTACAAAAGAACCTACAAGGCCTGACCCCAAACAATGTATCATCGTCATTTTACCAAATCCCTGCCAATATTGATTAGTATGCTAGATGGGCTTATTTCTAATGTTTTATGCGTAGCCTTGATTGAGGAGTTTACACACGACCGTATATGGCAGGGGACTCTCGGATTGATCCCTGGTCATCTCAACAGTCTACTGACTACGAGAGAATTAGAGAGAATTTTGGTCTTAGCGATATTGAAATATCTAAGATTCCTAATCCTAATCTTTTACATAGAAGAGGAATTATCTTTGCTCACAGAGATTTAGACACAATCCTTGACAGAATTAATGTTGGTGAGAATTTCGGTGTGTTGACTGGATTAATGCCGAGTGGTAAAATGCATCTTGGCCATAGCATGGTAATTAATCAGGTTAAATGGTTTCAAGATCAGGGCGGCGATGTCACTGTAACAGTTGCCGATTTAGAGGCTCTTGCAACTAGAAATGTTTCATTAGAAGAAGGACGAAGAATTGCTCTTTCTGAATACATAAATAACTATGCAGCAATGGGGCTTGACCCAGAAAAAACCAACGTCTATTTTCAAAGTATGAGGCCAGTAGTCCAAAGGTTAGGGTTTACATTAGGGCAAAAAACTAATATTTCAGAATTTGAGGCAATTTATGGTTTTTCAGGTGAAACCAACTTAGCTCATGTCCAGGCCCCATTGGTCCAAGCTGGAGACATAGTTCACCCTCAGTTAGATGAATATGGAGGTTTAAGGCCTATTGTAGTCCCTGTAGGAGTTGATCAGGACCCTCATATACGGCTTACTAGAGGATTAGTCAATAAAACTAACTGGTTTAATGTAAAGTCTCGTAAGAGTGGAGGTTTAACAATCGCTTTATCCATTAAAGAAGAAAATAAAACTTTGATGGGTGTTTCTAATAATGGTGGCGTCAACCGTGATGTAAGGAATCAGTTATTTGATAAGCTAAAATCTTCTCTATCTAAACTTGGATTTGCAGATATCTTGCCGAATCCTAAACATGGTACTATAGAGATTCCTGGTGCCACAATTCTTGACAAATCTAAGATACAATTGTCTCTTTTATCCCTTGAAAGGAAAATAGGTGGGATGGGATTAATGCCACCCTGCTCGACATATCATCGTTTTGTAGTAGGTATGAATGGTGACAAGATGTCATCATCTAAACCCGAAACTACCATATTTATGCACGACTCTATAGATGAAATGTCTAAGAAGGTCAAAAGGGCATTTAGTGGTGGACAAGCAACTGTTGAAGAACATAGAAGATTAGGTGGTGATTTATCAAAAGATGTTGCATATCAATATTTACAATACTTTTTCGAAGAAAGTGATAATGAATTAGAATCTATTGGTCGAGATTATGAATCTGGTAGGATTTTAGCAGGAGAAATTAAACAAATATGTATTGATAGGGCTGCAGATTGGTTAACTGATTTATCCGAAAAAAGAAATCAATGGTCCGACAGAATTGAAGACTTTTTATCTAATGACTCTAGATAAATATCAAACATCATCAGGGCTAAAAATCGGGATACTTGGCCCCAACTCTAGATTCTCTAACTCCTCACTAGTTAAATCTCTAGATATAGCGTTACTATGTAAAATCTGACTATGACCCATAGGGTCAAGCAGCGTCATTTTAACGACTAATTCGCCGCTCTTAACTAAATCAATTTTTTTTAGTAAAGATTCACATTTTTCAACAATATCTTGTTCTTTAGAGGATATAGATTGCCTATACATTAGTTGAATCGCTCCCTCAAATCTATTTAATACTCCTTCAATATTTGATACATAACCAGTTGTAGCACCTCCTGGGTCAACTTCTAATCCCAATTTTTCAATTCTTATTGTACATGATGATGATCTTACTATTCTTACCGATAACATCTCTGTACTATCAATTTCTAAACTCCATGCACCAGGTTTTTTTCCTTCTGCGGGGATAAAGTCAGTATGTTTCCATCCGCATGAGGGGCACAATATGGTTAATTGAGTGTGCTCTCCGAAATATGGAATCTCTGATGTATGGGCAATCATCGTTAATCCTTCTTCAGAGAAGCATATCGGACAAGGCTGTTCTACGGTACTTTCCATAGTATTACCTCAGTTAGGTGTTGAGTCTATATTTTTAGAGCCATAATCAGGTGGTAGGAGCAACAAACGATTATGCCCCAAACCAAAAACAGTACCCTTAATTTCATTTTCGATAAATTTTTGTAATTTTGAAACCGCAGTTTGTAATTCAATTTCTCGATCAATTATTGAACTCATCTCCAAAATTACGATATCTCCATCTGCTATCCAATTCATTATCATAGGAATTCCTGTGATATCTTCAAGACTCGCCCTATGAATCAATGTATCTTGTGAACGTATTGGTACCGGTGCTTGAGGATACCTCTCTCCAAGATCATGATAATCTTGCTCTACATCAATTGAATTAATGTTATTGTTTGGCAAACTTGGCATTTCAATCCATTTAGGTTCATCCCAATTCTGTTTTGCCACATTAATCCGCAGTAGTAGTAATACTTGACTTATACCATAGAAATATTATCGAAGCTTCCAATTTCACTCCTTTCGAATATATTTCACGGTTCTTTTCCGTCGCATTGATAAGGGGGTTCATTTTAGTCGTTAACGCTGAGGGGACTTCCCCTTACGGCGGTGAATTAAATGCACGCGACAACTGATGCAGTAAAAACAGGCACAAGCACTATTGGAATAACCTTTGATGGTGGAGTTGTTGTTGGTGCAGACCACAGGGCTACAATGGGGCATTTCATTGCTAACAAGAGTGTCCAGAAATTATTCCAGATTTCTAATAGTATCGCTCTCACTACTGCCGGTTTAGTAGGCCACGCCCAATCTCTTTCTAGAACATTAGCTGCAGAATTAAAGCTTTATGAATTAAAAGAAGGTAATGCAATGACTGTTAAAGGAGCTGCTACATTAACTGCTAATATATTAGTTGGAAGACCTCATTATGTCCAATTACTAATAGTAGGTGTCGATTCCTCAGGTTCTAGTGTTTACAGTATCGATTCAGCGGGTGGTTCAATACCTGATGTTTATTGTGCAACAGGTTCAGGTTCACCTTACATGTATGGAGTTCTTGAAGATCAATTCAAAGAAGGAATGGATGAGAAATCTGCATTAAAAGTTGCAGCAAAAGCTCTACTAGCATCCGCTCAGAGAGATGCAGCAAGTGGTAATGGAATGGATTTAGCTGTAATCACTGCAGAGAAGGGCTTTGAGCAACTTTCCGTTGAACAGGTAGAAAATCTTCTTTCTTCACTTTAATACTCACGTCGCATAGCGCGCTTCTCCGATTTTTCGGAGTAATGTCGATGGCGTGGGTAGCCTAGAGGTGTTATTTTGAGACTGTCTTATGCCGAATTAAAGAAAAAAATAGCAGGTATTATACCTAAAGATATAGATTATGAAATAGATCTTGAAGCCGGTTCTATATCCGTAATTACAAAAAATCCTGAGAGATTTGTCAGTTCTACAGATAATCTTACGGTAAAAATTGCTAAACAAGTGAAAAGACGTATTGTTATTAGGCCCCATCCCGATATTCTTTCTAGTGAAAAAGAAGTACATAATGCTGTAAATGACATTATTCCTCCTGAAGCTGAGATAAGAAAGATTTGGCTTGATCCAGCCCTGAGCGAAGTTATCTTAGAATGCGATAATCCATCAGATGCTGTTGGTCCAAAGGGAGCCAATATTCAATCTCTTAGAGATAAAATAGGTTGGTTAGTTAAAGTAGTTAGAGCCCCCTCTATAGAGAGTAGAACACAGCATGACATTCGTCGTTATCGTAAAGAAATGTCTGATGAAAGAAAATCTCTCCTAAGGAAGTTTGGTACCCGAATTTATAGAACAAAACGTCCTGGTGAACCATGGGTTAGGATTACCGCACTTGGCTCATATAGGGAAGTAGGTAGAGCAATGCACCTAATCACAACTAACGAATCCAAGGTCTTAGTTGATTGCGGCGCAAAACCTACCTCAAATAAGAATGAGGTCCAGCCATTCTTTTCTGCTCCGGAGCTTATGCCACTGGATAATCTCGATGCTATAGTCATAACTCACGCTCACGTTGATCATATAGCAATGCTTCCAGTTTTGTTCAGATATGGTTACAGGGGGCCAGTATATTGTACTCCTCCTACTAGAGATTTAATGACACTTTTACAAATTGATTACGTTAAAGTTAGCCAAGCTGAAGGAAACGAACCCCCATATTCGAAAGCAGACATCCAAGAATGTATTAAGCACGTTGTTGATGTGAACTGGGGTGAAAAGACTGACATAGCTCCGGACATCAAGATGACAATGGAGAATGCAGGACATATACTTGGTTCTTCTAGTGTTTACATGAATATTGGAGAAGGAAACGATGAACATAAGATATTGTTTTCTGGAGATATTAAGTATGAAAAATCATGGCTCTTTGACGCAGCAACTGTAAGATTCCCGAAAGTAGACACTCTAGTAGTTGAATCTACTTATGGGGGGCCTCAAGATATTCAACCAACTAGAGATGCAGCTAGTCATGAGCTTCAGGAGATGATAATTGATGTTATTGGCCGAGGCGGGAAGATTTTTTGTCCAGTATTCGCTGTAGGTCGTTCACAAGAAGTAATGATAGCTATTGATGAATTATTCAAGTCAGGAAAAGTTTCTCCAGTAACAGTTTGGTTAGATGGGATGATTTCTGAAGCCACAGCGATTCATGCAAGTCATCCTAATTTCTTGAATAGAGACTTAAGGAAGAAACTTCTCAAGGGCGGAGACCATAATCCATTCCATTCTAAATGGTTCAAAACTGTAGAATCTTATCAACAGAGAGAATCTATACTTCTAGATCCTACTCCATGTATTGTTTTAGCTACAAGTGGAATGATGACAGGAGGACCAATAGTAGAATATTTCAAGCATTGGGCACCTGAACCAAATAATACGCTATGTTTTGTTGGATATCAAGCATCGGGAACTTTAGGTAGCCGCCTTAGAGATGGCCATTCTTCAGTACCTTTAATCGACAAAGGCCAAACTTTGATGATAGATGTGAGATGTTCTATGAGGAAAATAGATGGTTTCAGTGGTCATTCTGATAGAAATCAATTAATGGATTATGTTTCTGCATTAAATCCTACTCCCAGGAAAATTATTTGTCATCATGGCGATGCTCAAACTTGTAATGCATTCCGACAAGGTCTTCGTGAGAAATTTAGAGTTCAAACTTATGCTCCAGCTAATTTAGAGACACTAAGACTATTGTAATCATAAAATAGGGACATCGAATCCTATCTCTAAAGGGTCTTCGGCCTTTTTTTCTATCTCACTAATTTCATCATTTTCTTCAATTATATCTCCGCCATTATCATTTCCAAATGTTTGTTGCTTTGTTTGAAAAGAAATTATCAAAAATAATGGAATTGGTATCATTAATAGGATAGCCCAAGAATATACTGATTCGCCATCAGAATCGATGAATAGTTTTGCAGACAGAAGGACTAGAATTGAGATTAAAAGCCAAGAAACAGCTTCCCTCGCCCTGTTCATGTATTCCGACAAGCATATCCATTCATGAATTATTGTGAAAGCCCTCATCAGAAAACTCTTGTACTTTCACATTCTGAGATTATCATCAGCATGCGTTACAATCTCATAAAATGTTCATGTGGCTTTTCCTTTGGCTCTACCAAATCTCAAAATAACTATTGCACTAAATGTGGTTCTACTAGCAATCTCAAATATATTGAAACTTTTGATAATGCTGATCAATTATCCAGGGCAATATCTTTTGCAAATATACCTGATGAGATTAGTCATGAATTAATATCTAAAATTAAACAAAAAGAATCTAAGGTTCAAACAAATAGGACAAATAATGATAATATCTTAGGGGGTTTATCAATCTTGAAGAAAGCTACTGATAAAGAAGGTAATTTGACCAAGTCTTCCTTAGATAAATTTCTTTCCGAAGAAGGTTTGGATAATTCATCTAGTGAGTATCTGATAGGTCAAGCTGAGGTTCAAGGTTTGTTAATTCGAATCAATGAAAATACATGGAATTGGCTGAGTTAAGTTCTTGACAGGTAGTTCTCTCGGCGTATTACTCACAGGGCCTGTGGGTTAGTCTGGTCTATGCTTGTTCGTTTGGGACGAACAGACTCTGGTTCAAATCCAGGCAGGCCCACCACTAAACAAACCTTTCAAATTCGATTATTTGTTAAGGGATAAAATTGCTTCCTTATCGAAAAGACTGACGGAATTACGAAGTGCATTTTCTTTTGTAAACCATCTCGCTTCTTCAATTTCTCCCTTTTTAGGGATGATATCCTCAATATTGGTGTTGGATTTTACCCTGTATGTAAATGAAAGCCAATTGATTCCTTCTGATGTGAAAATATTTTGCTGAATAAATGCACCATCATTTCCTTTTTTTCGGTCTCCTGATTCTCCTAAATTGTCAGCAATTTCTATTTCTATTCCTAATTCTTCTTTTGCCTCTCTGATAGCTGCCTGCCTTGGATGTTCGCCATAGTCTACAAATCCTCCTGGTAGAGTCCAACAACCATTGAAAAATCCTCTACTCGATTTGGCCATCAATATCATTTCTTGATCGTTTTCGATTATGACTTTTGAGACAACACGATGAATTGTTCGATACACTGATTCTCTTACAATCGGGTCAACTGCATTATCACTTATTACAAAATCTTTCCATGCCCAATTTTCTGGCCATTCTATTCTAGGCAATGCAACTATTACTTTAGCTTCATAATTTTCGAAATAGATAGAATTTTCTCTTTTCCTTTCCCATTCTATACCCATATCTTTTACTTCATCTACAGTTGGTAATCGTATTAATGAATCTCCAACATGAGTTCTACCCATTACAGGTTTCTCGGGGCCTTTACCGTCATTATTTACTAAGAGTAATTTCCCATCATGTTCGAGATAAAGGTATTCTTTCATTTTCGAGCCTTCTTTAATCTCTAATATCCAAGAATATCACTTAATTGTGATTTATAGAAATTAGCCGAACTTTGCAGACTATTCAATTCATCATCTTCTAGTTCTAATTCAACAATATTCTCTACACCATCTTTACCTAACAATACTGGAACTCCTATGTAGACATCTTCTAAACCATATTGTCCAGTCAAAAGTGTGCTACATGGTAACATTCTTTTCCTATCATTTAGAACAGATTCTGCCATAATGGCAGCGGCACTACCTGGTGCATAGAAAGCACTTCCTCTTTCTAATAATTTTACAATTTCTCCTCCACCACTTGCAGTTCTTTTGGATATAGCATCAATTTCATCACTTTTTAGTAATTGAGTAATAGGAATTCCACCAACAGTTGTGTATCTTGGTAATGGAACCATTGTGTCACCGTGCCCTCCAAGAACCATGGCTTGCACGTCTTCGTTAGAGCATCCAACTGCTTGCGCTACAAAATGAGTCATTCTTGCCGAATCGAGAATACCTGCTTGCCCGATAACTTTTTTTGGATCAAAACCAGTTACTTTTTGCATATGGTATGTCATTAGGTCTAATGGATTTGTGACCATTATTACTACTGAATCTGGAGCGTAATCTCTGATTCCGGCACCTACTTGTGAAATTATTTCTGCATTTTTCCCTATCAGATCTTCTCTACTCATACCTGGCTGTCTTGGGAAACCAGATGTTACTACTACGACGTCAGCTCCAGAAATATCCTCATATTTTGAGGTGCCAGTAATTTTCCCATCATAGTTTAGAACTTGTCCTCCTTGACTCATATCCAGAGCTTTACCTTTAGCAAAGCCTTCGTAAATATCCAGCAGTACTATTTCCCCTAATTTTCTTTCAGCCATTACAAAGGCACACGTTGCACCCACATTCCCCGCACCAATTACTGCAATCTTTCTCGATTCTCTTGCCATGAAGTCATCCTCAATTGTCTCCCGTAGGTGTTTCATCCTTAGCCTTTAGTGAACGTTAGACTCAATTGTAGGGCCAATGTTCTTTATGTAAATTGAAGTAGAAGGAATAATGTCAGCATCATCCTACTCCTTGGAAAAAGAGTTGAAAAACAAACCTTTGATTCCAATATTATTGGTAGGATTTATTCCTTCTGCATCGGTGATATTTGGTATCGAAATTATTGAAAATGAATTTCACTCACAAATATTCTTTGCCTTTTGTAAGGTATGGATTTTCTTAGTTCCTACATTTTGGTATCTTAGGATAGAGGGGGCTTCTTTTTCAAAAAATCCCCCTACTAAAGAGGGACTTATTTTTGGTCTAATAAGTGGATTATTAATGTCATTGATAATAATAATTACTTGGTTCTTATTTGATGAAACATTGGACATATTAGGAATGGTGGAGATTTTACAATCTAAGGGCTTAGATAACTTAAATTTATACATCTTTGGAATGATCTACTGGATATTTATTAACAGCCTACTTGAAGAATATGTTTTCAGATGGTTCATTACAACAAAGTCTGCAGAATTATTTAGCAGTAATGAAATTGGAATTATTTTCTCAGCAGTAATGTTTACTCTTCACCATGCAATAGCATTGCATTTGTTTGGTTTTATTTGGTGGCAAACAACAATCGCCTGTTTTGGTCTTTTATCTGCTGCAGCAATTTGGTCTTGGCTTTACATTAGGTATCGTTCTATTTGGGTATGTTGGCTTTCACATGCAATTTGTGATGTAGCAGTATTCGGTATTGGATATACAATATTATTCTAAATAATCTTCTCACTGAAAGATTTTTTGTAGACAGCAACCCGTTTCATTCAATAATCTGATTACGTTCGCTATGTTCAACAACAATGAGCCTAGGCTTGATTTTGTAGATGTGGTGTTATGAGGTTAGGAGTTTTGACAGAGCCAGATGGTGAAAATAGAGTCGCTATTGTACCCAATTCAGTGAAAAAATTAATGAAAAAAGGTTTGGAAGTTTTCGTTGAGAAAAATGCAGGAGAAAAATCAAATTATTCCGACTCTGATTACCTAGATGCTGGTGCAAATATCTGCTCGAGAGATGAAGCACTTTCTTGCGAAATCATCATGTCAATTAGAATGTTAGAATCTTCTGAATTAAGAGAAGGAATGAATCTTGTTTGTGTTGCTGATCCATTTCGTCACCCTGAGAAAATTAAATCTTGTATTAATTCCAATGTTACTCTTTTCTCAATGGATATGATTCCTAGGAGGTTATCTCGTGCTCAATCAATGGACGTGAATTCAAGTCAAGATAACTTAGCAGGATACAAAGCTGTACTATTAGGTGCATCTCATGTTTCTCGCGGTATTCCAATGATGACAACCTCTGCTGGAACTGTAAAACCGGCTAAAGTTGTAATCATGGGGAGTGGAGTAGCAGGGCTTCAAGCTATTGCTACTGCTAAGAGATTGGGAGCAATTGTTTATGCTTCCGATGTTAGAAAATCTGCAGCAGAGCAAATAGAATCAGTAGGTGGTCGTTTTATTGAGGTCGAAGGTATGGATGATTTTGAGGATGAATCAGGTTATGCTAAACCTTTGACTCCAGAATTTATAAAGAAAGTTAATGATACAGTTTGCGAGGTTGCTTCAGAATCTGATATTATCGTGACTACTGCCAGAATTTTCGGTCGTCCTGCTCCAATTACTATTCCTGCTACAGCTGTTTCTTCCTTCAAATCGGGGACAGTGATTGTAGATATGAATGCTGATGTTGGCGGCAATTGTGAATTGACAAAACCCGGTGAAGTTTATACTACCGACAATGGAGTAATAATTGTTGGGACATCTAACCTCCCTGGTACTCTTGCAAATACTGCAAGCATGCTTTTTTCTAACAATCTTACAACTTTTATTAGTTCCATAGTTAATGAGGGTGAATTAATAATATCTGATGATGATGACATATTATTTGGATCGCCTGAGGGTTCTGATTTCCATGTCCCAGGTATGGGAGGAGTTTTGATTTGTAAGGACGGAAAAATACATGAAAATCAAACTCGATTAGGAGGTGTACTCTGATGACTCCTGAATTACTTATTGGGTCAATTACACTATTCGTTCTTTCAATATTTCTTGGTTTTGAATTAATAACCAAGGTTCCAGCAATGCTCCATACTCCTTTAATGAGTGGAGCCAATGCAATCTCAGGAATCAGTGTCGTAGGTGCTCTAATAGGTGCAAATGTCGCATATGAAGGTGGAGATACTTTGGTTTCTGGGCTTTTGGCATTTATAGCTATAGTTTTAGCAATGATCAATGTAATAGGTGGTTTCGCTGTAACTAACCGAATGTTGAATATGATTGCCGGTAAAAATAAGAAAAAGGAGGGCTAATTATGATTTTTAGCGAATGGGTATCAATTGGTTATTTGATATCTGCATCATTATTTATTCTTGGTCTCAAAAAATTAGGCCATCCGAGAACTGCACCAGCAGGTAACCAGTTAGGTGCCATGGGGATGCTAGTCGCAGTCTTAACGACTGTAGCAGATATGCATCTCGAAGGTGGTGCACAATGGACTCTTATCATTTCAGGTATACTAGTGGGTTCTGTAATCGGTTACATCATGGCAGTTAAAGTTGAAATGACAGGTATGCCAGAATTAGTGGCATTATTCAATGGATTTGGAGGTGCAGCATCTGCCTTGGTCGCACTCTCAGAATCATGGAAATACATAGAAAATGATGAGTTATTATTGCCTTCTGGATTAGAATTAGAAGTTTTGATGGTTGCAGCAGGTCTCTCAGCTTTAGTTGGTTGGATGACTCTTACTGGTTCGATACTTGCAATGTTCAAACTTAAGGGAGGAATAGAAATATTTGGTAAATGGTTCAGGACACCAACTTGGGGCCCATCATGGCTAAATTATGTCAAGGTCTTGTTGGTATTTTCTGTTATAGCATTAATTTATTTGAGTATTTCAGATCCTCGAGATCAACAAATATTATTTGCGATTATAATAATCTCTAGTATTTTAGGTGTGATTATTGTTTTGCCAATTGGTGGAGCAGACATGCCTGTAGTAGTCTCTTTACTAAACTCCTTTTCCGGAATAGCAGCTGCATTTACCGGCTTTATTATTGGAAACAGTGTACTTATTGTAGCAGGTTCATTAGTCGGTGCATCAGGATTAATACTGACTTTTATAATGTGTAAAGCCATGAATAGAACATTACCCGACGTTCTTTTCAAATCATTTGGCGGTACTGAAAAAGAAACACTCACTAGAACAAAGGTAGGATCTGATGCAGAAGAAGTTGCAATGATGGTCGACGGTGCTCAGAAAGTGATAATCGTTCCTGGATATGGAATGGCAGTTAGTCAGTGTCAACACCAAGTCAAAGAATTTGCAGATATTCTTCAGGACAGATTCCAAACTGAGGTTAAGTACGCAATTCATCCTGTTGCAGGCCGCATGCCAGGTCACATGAATGTCCTTCTTGCGGAGGCAAATGTACCATATGATCAACTTATTGAAATGGAAGAAATCAATCCTGAATTTCCTGAATGTGATATGGCAGTTGTCATTGGTGCAAATGATACTTGTAATCCTGCCGCTAGAAGTGGAGAAGGCCCTTTGGCAGGAATGCCAATTATTGATGCCGATAAAGCAAGGACAGTTGTCATTATCAAGAGAAGTCTTTCAGTCGGTTACGCCGGAGTAGATAACGATCTTTTCTATGAAGATAAAACTATGATGCTATTTGGTGATGGAAAGAAGATGATGAATGAGTTGAATAGTGCAATTAAGGAGTTATAATCGATTAATTCAACAGTCATTGTGAAGCAACGGTTATGTGGTAGTCAACACTCGAAATAACATAGGTGTACTACATGGCGAGCCTCAACTCGAAAGCCTTAGTCGTTCTTTTGATTATAGGTATGGCTGCAATTCCTGCTTTAGGTAACAGTGGTGGCCCTCCATACCTAAATCAAGACGGAGATCCAACTGTGAAATATGGTTGTTCTTGTCACAATAATGGAGCGGTCTCGGAGAGGGCTGTTGTGATGATTACCAGTGTTCCGATTATGTATGAATTAGGTGAAAGTTATGAGTTTACCATCAAAGTTGCAGATTCTTTGACACTTTCTGGAGGTAATGGAAATTCCAAGGCAGGATTCTTATTATCATCCGATTCTATCGGTATTTTCTCATGGAATGATGACCAAGATATCCGTATTGCAGCGGATACTGAGGCCGACATTTCTCATAGTGCTACAGATTCAGACGGGGTCTGGATAGTTACTTGGACTGCACCTTCAAATGATAGTGGAACTGTGAATTTCTGGCTAGCAGGAAACTCTGTAGATGGTGCCGGTATACCGGATACTGAAGATTATTGGAATCTATTAGCATTCTCAATTAGTCCGCCCGGAACTATAGAACAAGGTGAAGATGATGCGACATTGTCTACAAGAACAATTTCAGTTGGAGATTATGATTCATTATTCCTTATTGAAGAAACCGATGCTGAAAAAGAAGCCAAGAGGCAAGAAGCTCTTTCTATGAAGATTTACGAGCAAGGTAGTATGTTTTATTGGTTCAGTCTAACAGCATTAATTATCGGTGCGCTTGTACAAAGGGAGATTTTAGAAAGAAAATATGATGATGGACCGGATTACTTAGCCGCAGAATTAGCATATCCGCAAGCATTGAGACAATTATTCTTCAGTTTAGTATCATTTGTTATTGCAGTTAGGTGGTTAGCCGAAGATGCTGTACTAGAATTCCCTCCTAGGGCAGTTCTAGATCCCGAGGCACAAAATGTAACCGATCTTACTAGTTTTGTAATTGGATTTACATTCTTAGTTAGTGGATGGTTTGCTTACTGCTTTTACCGAACAATATTAGCTGCAAGGGCTGAACCTAAAGTCAAGGATATACTTTGAGATGCAACCTTATTCCAATGAAAAAATGGCTTTCTCAGAACATTTTTCTGAGTTATATAAGATAATCCGAATTAGTGCTTTTGGCGTTGTAATAATTTCTTTATTCCTTTCATTTTTAATCGATGATATTTTGACTAATTGGTTAGAGAGACTTTCCCTGGGGGCTGAGGACTATACATTCTCTGTGTATAGTCCATATGATTGGATTGATACTAAGTGGGCTTTATTATTAATTTTCTCAATTGCAATGATATTGCCTTATACTACGTTGAAGATTAGAAGTTTTGCATTGCCTGGATTATATCCTAGAGAGAAAAAATGGTTTACATTTTCTTTATTTTTTAGTGGAGTTATTATCCCTGTAATATTATATCTAACATGGTTCGTTGCTATCCCTTTTCTAGTAAATTATTTCGATGAAATCAGTATGATCAAGGGCGGAGAAGATATAGTTTCAGCTAGGTATGATGCGGTTTCAATAATCAGCTTAGGAATTGGCTTTTCATGGGTTCTTGTCATTGGAGTTCTAACTACATTAGTACTCTCAATGTCTAGATTTTTTGGCATGGTTGTAGATAACGAATCTAGAATAAGGATCCGTATACTATTGATATCTTTCTCTTTAGTTTTATTATCACTTCCAAAGACCTATGATGGTTTAAGAATAATTATTTCTCTCTTGACAGTATTCTTTGCTGATTCGATTTCACGTCTCACACCTATTTTTGAAAAATAATTGAACAATTTAACATCGTATTCAAATCATAGTTAGTTTAGCGACATGTATGAACAAGACGCGAGCAATCCTTTCTCTCGCGATAGTTTCTTTTGGCTTATTAGCAAATATTTATTCCGAAGTTATTGATGATTGGTTGGACGATAAGGTCAATAATGTCAGTGAAGATGATGAAGAAATCTTAGTAGGTCTCCAAGAAAATGAAAACTGGCTAGTCATCCCTGTGACCTTCCAAGGAGATGTTTTCAATTCTGATAGGGCTGAGATTATTCTTAACTCAGAGAACTCAGCTAGTGATTATATCAATCAGATTAGTGCAGGCCAATCAACTCTCAATACTACAATTTTGGATGAGATTTGGGTTTCTAATCATAATATCGATTTTTGGGGTCAGGATGGTGATGAAAGAGACTCAGGGACTGACGGTGTCGGAGTAGATGTTCTTGTAGAAAATGCAGTTAAAGAGACTCTATCAAATTTGGACTTGTCTCCTTGGGATTTCGATAAAAACGGCATCATAGATCGATTATTGATACTTCATTCTGCTAATCCACAAGAACTCGGAGGTGGTACCAGTTCGATTTGGAGTCATATGTCAGGCCTGGACAATCCAATCATTCTCAATGAATGGTCAATCAATCATTATACTATTGCCTCAACTAAGTCCGGAGTCGGAACCGTCGTTCATGAGATGCTTCATCAAATGGGTGCGTATGACTTGTATGATGTTCACAGTAACCTTCCAACAAGTAATTGGAATGGAATTGGTGAATGGGGGATTATGGCTAGCGGAAATTGGAATGGCAATGGTAATTTGCCTGCGTTACCCGCATCTTCAACATTGGAATTAATTGGTATAGAAAGAGGCATAGTTGTAGATCCTAACGTTGGTGGTAATTTCACTCTGAGCCCTATTTCTAATGGTGGCTCCTATCTTTCTATTGAGACGGGGCCAGGAGAATTTATTAAAATCACAAATCGAGGTAATTTTGGATTTGATGCTTCACTACCTGGTCATGGAATATTAGTTGAGTACCAAGATATCAATAATGGAGATACTAGCAGTAATCTTGTTAATACTGATTCAAAAAATGCTTGGTTGAAAATAATTGAAGCTGATGGTGACGATGCTCTAATTCGAAATAAAGACTCAGGAAGTATCGGCGATGTTTTCACTGATGGCACAATATTTGGAAATACTAATCCATCAGAGGGTATGTTAATTTTTGATAACAGAGGTCGTTTAGTAAGTTGGTTTGCATCTGTCGGAGCTATCGAAGGAGGCGATTATTCAATATCTATTTCACCAGTCATGGAAACAAATTTATTCGATGTTTTAACGCCTCGAAGCCCTGTAGAATTATTGAATGGGGAATCTGTTTTTGTCGAAGTAGATAACTCACTAACTTGTAATTTTTCAATTGATATTATGACGCATAATGGGAATTTTATCAATCAAACAATAGAAAAATTACCTGTTGGTATTTCAATAGTTCCGATAATGACAATAGATGAAAATTTCCCTTCCTCTGGCAATATCATTGGTACATTAGGCTGTGATTCTAATCTAAGAGAAGTAGAATTAAAATGGCATAAGGCTGGCAATCGAATAATATCTGAGGATTTTTTCTTATTAGTAGATTCAGATAAGGAAAATACATTCCCAATTGAACTAGATTTCGAAGGAGACGAATCAAGATTCTATAATTTAGAGATACAAGGTGCTGCTTCCAGAATAGCAAGCCTCGAATCAAGTGTGACTATTAGTCCGGGCGACACTATAGATGTTCATGTCAATCCCGAAGGGTTGTTAGTTCCAGGAATGATAGCCCGAGGCGAATTAGTTTTCGTAGATAATTTCGGAATAGAGCTAAGAATCCCGATAATTCTTGAAGCGAAATCTACTTTCAATAGTAATGCAGTTTTTTCATGGTTTGCAGAACCTGGAAATGGCTTGTTTATGGTTAGTATTCTTCTTGCCTTATCAATATTAACTGGTGGTTCTAATCATAATAAGAATCTAGCTTCTGATGAAGAATCCGAATGAAAATTTATTTTTTAATTGGATTAGCCCATCTTGAATTTGCGGGTGGCCTAATTATCCCAAGATATTTCCACATGCCATCGATTTTCAAAGGTCGAAGCCATGTTTTGTTTACTCCGGATGCTAATCTTGATGCTAAACAAGCGCTCCCCCATGTCATTATTTTATTCGAAGGACTTACGACCAACCATGGAGCATGATCGATACCTATTTTTTTATCATAACATCTCCATTCTGTGCCATATTTAAAACCGGGCCTTGGGTGTAGGCCCCTCTTCAATAAATCCGAAAACACCTCCGTATCTTCAGAAAAGTCTTTTTCATCTTTCGATAGGTATTCTTCTGTAATCTCATCAATAATCCTTCCATCTTGATAGTCAATGCCAAGTTGTTCTGAAGGCCATTTTTTGTACCCTAAGTATAAATTTCCTTTCTCAATTTTTATATTTTCAAGTTTTGAAATAACTAGTCTATCTTTATCATTAGGTGGCAATAGTTCACCTATTGGATTTTCAGAGGTAATATTGTAAGTAACAACCGCTTGTTCATTATCAACAATCAATACTTCTGCTATACGATTCCTAGATGTTGCGTCAATTGCCCATAATAATAATTCATTCATTTCAATATATTCTGACGAATGAAACCATCTAACTTCAGATTCTGGCTCTCCATCTCTCGGATGATCATTTGAACTCCATCTTAGACCCCATGTTTTTCCATTGAAAATCAAATCATTTTTTCCTTGATAATTCTTTGTCAACATTATTTTATTTCCAGGGACTCTCAAAGCTTCCAAAATTATTGCTTCATTTATCAAATTTGGATTTTTTTCCGACTCTTGCTTTAACCAATCTTTGCTTGGCCAATCTAAATGCCTATGGTCGTGACAGAAAATTACTTCTGAGGGGCTTAATAATAGGTCATTTTCATGTATTTTATGCCCTATTGCTGATTTATTCCATAATCTTTCTTTCGCGGAACCAGAATAAATCCAGGAGTCATTGTATGGTTCCATGAGTCTACGAGGGGCTTCTTGTTTTCATGTCGACGGTTGCAAAATATCATTCATGTGTTTATCTTCGGAGGTATGATAACATGAGCGAGGGGCAGAGTGAAAGAAAGAAAATATTGAAAGATTTGAGAAAACTATTGGATAAAATCGAGTCTTCCAAAGTCACTCTAATAGGAGATATAATGTTAGATCGATATCATCATGGATACTCCAACAGACTAATTTCTACAGCTCCGGTACCTGTTCTTAAAATCCTAAGGTCGGAGGAATCACCAGGTGCTGCTGCACATATTGCTCGAGGTCTAAACTCTCTTGGCCTTGATGTTTCTGTTTTCTCATCTGTTGGGGATGACAGAGAAGGTGATTTCATAAAAAATCAATTTCTCTCAGATGGCATCTCAATCGATGGAATAGAGACTGTTAAGAATCGTCAAACTTTAACCAAAATTAGATTTTTTGGAAGCCGTCAGAGCCTTCTTCAGAAGTCTCAGATACTATTACAAGCCGATAGGGAACCTTTGGATGAATTAGACATAGAAGTCAGTAATAGATTAGTTGAGAGTACCTTAGAATCAATACCAGACAGTTGTGCATTGGTAATTTCAGATTATGACAAAGGAGTGCTTACAGATGTAGGTGCTCAAAAGCTTATTGAGTGTGCTAGAAAGCATTCCATACCATCCATCGTTGATCCTAAATTGACAGGTCTTGAAAGGAGTAGAGGAGCGACTGTTGCTCTTTTCGAAATCAGAGGTCTTGATCTGCTTAGAAGAAGATTAATGCTCGAAAGTGCCGAAGATGCAGCATTCAGTTTGATTAAAACATATAATTGGGATTCGATGATAGTTCTCGGAGGAATTGATGGAGTCACACTCTATGAAGCCGATGGGAGTATAGAATTTATTCCATGTTCTGCCCCTTCTCCCTCTCAACAAATAGGGTTACATGATGCTGCTGCAACGGCCCTCGCCGCCGCTCTTGGTAATCAATTCCCAATGAGTTCAGCTGTAGTTCTTGCAGCAGCAGCATGTGAATGCGTTCTTTCTGCTCAAGCTAGTCATGAATTTGTCAATCGAAAAATACTTGGATTATGGTTAGATGAACTTTTATGGCAATTGCAGATATCTGATAGATGATTTTGAACCATTCAAGGATTGGATTCAATACTATAATAGTTCTCCGAGCCGATATGAGAGCCTTACTAATTGGGATATTCTCTCTATTTCTGGTTTTTTTCTCTATTGATTCTGTAGTGGCAGAATCCGAAGAAGTAGACGTTTCTATTGGATTCGATTTTTCATTCGGAGAAATAATTGATGATGAGAAAATCATTTCAGGTACTGTTGTTAGTTCCGAAGAAGAAATTGAGATTTCTTGGGAAATTTACAATTCTACCGGTTTCAAATATAATTGGGGTTTATTCGATTCTGAATCCGAGCAACTTACTCCCTTAAGTGGAGATTATTTCTCAATGGACTGGGAAATGTTGATCAAATCAAATGACTATTATTCATGTTCCTGTGAGTTTAAGGTTAGTGTTAGTTTTGATTCTACCATAATTTTGGAAGAAACGATGCCTTTCTTTATTTCCAATGAAAATTATGCCTCCGATTCTAACTATACAATGCTTATAGAAAACCCGTTAGAAAACGACTGGATTAATGGCAACCTATCAATTGAGGCTAGAATTAGTGATATCGCAGGAGAAAACCCCTCATCAGCTCAGATTTATGTCAAACGTTATGTGACTTTTACTGAAACATGTAATGACGAGCCGTTAATTAATGATGAGAATGATGTTTCTTTGTCTTTTAATGATGACAATTTCTTCTCATATGAGTTGGAAATGGATACTAAACCTGATGGATGGTATGAATTAGTAATTATCATTCCTAAATCTAATGAACCTGATATAATTGATTTTCATTCTTGCTTATCATTTAAACTGAATAATTTAAGTCCCACAATTTCTATTCAAAATCCGCCATCTGATATTATAGAAGAACCATTCCCAATGGTAATTGATGCATCTTCTTCTGAAGATCCAATTTGGTCCGAAGAAATTTTATATTTTATATGGACTTGTACCAATTCTAGAGATAATAACATCATAGTTCATGAAGGGTATGACGCACAAATTTTCGAGTTAGATAGTAGCATATCTGCGTATTATAATCTCAAGTTAGAGGTAGTTGATCAAGGTGGATTATCTTCAATGATTGAGTATAATTTTTCTATATCGAATCTAATACCATCTTCTAAACTAATTGTTAATGGTGTCCCTGTAAATGATGGTGATGAAATAAAGCTTGAGAATCTTGGTCCAATTTTGTTAGATGGTTCAGGTTCTTTAGACACTGACAATGATTTACAAGGATTAAGATGTATCTGGTCAATTAATGGAAATGTTATTTTTGAAGGATGTGAAAATCGAGAATTAATTTGGCCTGATAATCAAACAACTGAGAAAGAACTTGTTCTGAGGCTCGATGTAATGGATGATGATGGTGATTTTTCGTCTCAATCTGTAAAATTAATTAATCCTAATGTTAATGATCCACTCCCATATCCTTTGATTGTATTATTCATTTCATTTCTATTCTTAATTTCTTCAATATTCTATAGATTTAGAAAAGATTCTGAAAATACATCAATTCCTAAATGGTCTAAAGGAAAATAATGTATTACACAGATAAATAAGAGAAAGCCATCTCGAAAACATATGGGTGTCATAGGTGACCTGCCGTTCTCAATGGAAGAGTATAGGTTACGACAAGATAGATTCCTATCTCAAAACAAGGAAGATACATTAGTTTTAATTCCTACTAACTCAGTACAAACAAGATCTAATGATACCTCTTACCCTTTCCGTGCTAACTCTTACATGTTGTATTTGTGCGGTTGGAGTGAACCAGAAGCAATTTTTATGGGATTCCAAGATTCAGGGTCTTGGAAAAGTTGTCTTTTTGTTCGACCCCGAGATACACGTGCAGAGATCTGGGAAGGGCGTAGAGTTGGAATAGAAGGGGCCTTAGAATATTGGCCAATCGATGAAGCCTACTCAATTGATGATATGGATAAAATAATTCAGAATAAAATTAGTAATTCTAATTCTATTTCTACAATTGAAGGTTTCAATAAAGAATTAGATATTCTAATTAAAAAATCTAACTTAGAGATTTTCGATGCTCGAGATATTCTAGATGACTTAAGAGTGATAAAATCTGAAGAAGAGATTAAAATTATGCATGATGCAGCAATACTTGCTTCTAATGCCCATATTGAAGCAATAAAGAAAACCTATCCTGAAATCGGCGAGTGGGAAATACAGTCTGTTATCGAATCACATTTTTCTGCAAATCAAAGTTGTCCGAGTTATAGTTCAATTGTAGGAGGTGGCGATAATGCTACAATCTTGCATTATAATTCGAATAATATGAAAATTAGTGATGGAGATTTAGTTCTAGTAGATGCCGGTTGTGAGATTTCAGGTTATGCCTCTGATATCACCAGAACATGGCCAGTTAATGGAAAGTTCTCTGATGCTCAAAAAGAGATATATAATCTAGTTCTCGATGCAGAGAAAGCAGCTATTGAAGCATGTGTTGTTGGCTCTACTTGGAGTTCAATGCATCATGCCAGCTCAAAGGTTTTAGCAAAAGGATTGATTGATTTAGGTATTCTTGAATGTAATCTTGCAGAAGCCTTGGGAGAAAATTTTGATGGCCCATATAGGAACTTCTTCATGCATGGGACTGGTCATATGCTAGGTTTAGATGTACATGATGTCGGAGGTGGCAGACAGGGAGACAAGGGCCCTGAGAGATTGCTTTCCCCTGGCATGGTCTTAACTATCGAACCGGGCCTCTATTTTGCTGGTTGGAGATCAGATATTGAGATTCCAGAGAAATATTCTGGTATTGGCATTAGAATTGAAGATGATGTTCTAGTAACTGATGAAGGGCCGGTAATTCTTACTTCTTCTTGCCCGAAAGAAATCTCAGAAATAGAATCTTTAGTCGGTGAAATGATTGAGTGATAAATATGCGTAGCTGGAAAACAATTCTTTCAGAGCAATTATCTGATAATCCACAGAGACTTTCAGTAGAAGATGCAACAATACTCTATGAAGAAGCAGATATTAATGATCTAATGTACGCATCACTTGAAAGAAGAAAAAAACAAGTTCCTGGCAATATCGTTACATATTTAGTTGATAGAAACATCAATTATACTAATATTTGTACAATAAATTGTCAATTTTGTTCATTCTACAGGCCTCCCGGACATTCAGAAGTATATACTCAATCATTTGAAGAAATTAGCCAAAGAATTTCTGAATTAGAAGATATTGGTGGGTCTAGAATTTTAATGCAAGGAGGCGTAAATCCAGATTTAAATCTCGACTGGTATCTCGAACTCATATCTCAGATTCGCGAAAAACATCCTCAAATCTCAATGGATTGTTTCTCCCCTATCGAGATTGAAGGTATTGCAGACGTTTGTAATCTATCTACATTTGAAGTTTTAACTAAATTAAAGGAATCAGGTATGCATGGCCTTCCAGGAGGTGGTGCAGAGATGTTAGTTGATGATGTAAGGCTAGATATTTCTCCAAAGAAAGGTTCTGCTGAAAACTGGCTTAGAGTTATGTCTGAGGCCCAAGAACTAGGCCTTACAACATCCGCGACAAATGTCTTTGGTTTTGGAGAAACAGAACACCATCGTGTACTTCATATGGACAGAATTAGGGATTTACAAGATGAAGCCATTTCCAAAGGCAGAGTAGGTTTCACATCATTTGTAGCGTGGCCTGTTCAATTGGAAAATAATGTATTCGGAAAGAGGAATCGTGGTAGGAATAGGATTGAATTAGGGGCCGGTCCTGTAGAATATCTAAGGCATATTTCTGTATCTAGATTATTTTTTGATAACATTGACCACATCCAAGCATCTTGGCCAACTATGGGACTTGGAGTTGCTCAAATGGCGATTTTAGCTGGTGCTGATGATGCAGGATCTACTATGATGGAGGAAAACGTTGTATCTGCCTCTGGGACAAAGAAAACATTGGCCAAAGAGGAAGAACTACAAACATCAATAATTAGAGCCGGTTTTTCTCCTGTGAAAAGAGATTCCGATTACAATCATCTTGAAACTGAAGTTTTTAGTGAAAATAAATTGATTGCAATAATCCCTCTTCAAGATTAATAATTTGAAAGTTCCAATCTACCACTCCGAACTGGTAAATGTTTGATTTCTATCTTATGATGATAATTATCCATTATTATCGGCCTCACCCACTTCATTCTAGTCCCATCATTCTTTACGAACTCAATAATTAATTCCCAGTGGACTGCTATTAATCCCGAATATATGGAACCTGGCCATAATTCATCAGGTCCCTGCAAATTAATTTTCATCGTATCTTCGCTCTCAGATAATTCAACCCATTTGCCAGGTTCTAATACTCTCATTGGCTCTAACAACATTACTCTCCTATTTGCTACATTCATAGGTATTGATTCTCCTACTCCTGTACCTAATTCTTCACCAGAAGCAATTCTTCTTGCAGGCAGTGCTGTTGACATTCCAGGTATAGTTTGCTCCCCTTCTTTTTTCCCCTGAGATTCGAGTATCATTTTCCTTTCAGGCACAGCAATCCCAACTTGTATCCTTCCTCTAATAATTTGGAGATTCTTTGGAGTTTTTTTAATAGAAATTTCAATTTGGTTTTCTCCTTTATCAATTTCAATGTCTGGGGAATCTATCGGATTTTTAATTAGATTATTTTGCCTCTTTATATCTCTCATATTTGCAATCATTCTGAAAATCATTGGAGAAATAAATATCGGGAATGCTACGAATAAAAATAATGGGTAATCTAATTCCCCTATTCTAATTGAATAATTTAATATGTCTAATATTGGGGTAATAAAATTGATACTGCTTAATACTGGTGTAACGGCTCTCATAAATAATGTTGAAATTAATATGATTACAGCAGGAGCAATCATTTTTCTCGCTCTATAGTGCATTGGATCAGGATCAATGTACCAACCATTCCTTGTTCTCATTAGGAATGGAAAAGTTTCCTTTGAGACTTGTCCCCGTATAATTTTGAGTTTTTCATCTGCCTCATTTGCTTTTCTCCATTCTACAAACCATTGTTTTTCATCTCCAATTTTAAACGCTGGAGGTGGTTTATTCTCTGATTCTAGAATAACTTCAATTACGGGTATTTCATTTGGAATCATATCAGAATATTCGAAAGGGGGATAACGTATCCTTTGTACTGATTTTTCCATCTGATTAACTCCATAAAACTGCTTTAATAGCTCTCCCTGCAAGTTTTCTAAATTCAGGAATTTCTTTCAACATTTTAGTCCCTAATGGTATTGGATTTTCAATTTCTCCAACTTCATTAATCATTTCAATAACATCTGGTTTAGCCCAAACTTTGAATATTTCTTCAAGATCATGATCATTAGAATGGGTCAGAAAAGCATCTCTTAATGCTCTAGCTCTAGACTGTGATTTCCTCATTTTGTCTATACCTTTATCCATTTTTGACAGATTTATTGCATCTAATTTATTCTTCCTTATTAAATTAGCAAAATCATCGAGTATTAAATCTATGTGAGCAAATCCAGGCCCTATCCCGCCACCCG
>DANB01000021.1 GCA_002497245.1 Euryarchaeota archaeon UBA439 | reverse complement strand
TCTTATGAAAACAACCAAACAATGGGGGGCTTTATTGTTATAGACAAACTCTCGAATAATACAGTAGGGATGGGGCTAATTGATTTCGCTCTTCACCGTTCTGAAAACATTCATTGGCAAAAAATGGATGTTTCTAAGGAATCAAGAGCCGATCAAAAGTCTCAAATTCCTAAGATAATATGGTTTACCGGGCTATCTGGCTCTGGCAAATCATCAATTGCAAATATTTTAGAGAAGAAATTACAATCACTGGGCAAGCATACGATTACGCTTGATGGCGATAACATCAGACACGGGCTTAATAGAGACTTAGGATTTACAGCAGCTGACCGGGTTGAGAATATTAGAAGAGTGGGAGAAGTTGCAAAACTAATGCTAAACAGCGGACTAATTTGTATAACCTCTTTCATATCCCCCTTCGAATCTGAAAGGAATATGGTGCGTTCTTTAATGTCTGAAAATGAGTTTATTGAAGTGTTTGTAGATACTCCCTTGTCTGTTTGCGAAGAAAGGGACGTCAAGGGCCTATATGCAAAAGCACGTTTAGGAAAAATTCCTAACTTCACTGGAATATCAAGCCCCTATGAGGAACCAAAAAACCCTGAAATTAGAATTGATACTACAAAAGTTTCTGCTGAAGAAGCCGCCGATCAAATAATTAATTTTATTATTGGATAATTTGAATCCCTTTTTGCGACGCCTTCTTGACAGACGACAACTTCGGCAGTTCAATGAGCGCAGTGGATAAGGCAGAATTGCAACGCATTGCGCAACAAGTCGAACTAAACCGGCAGAGAATGGAATCCATTGAGCAACAAGTCGGTCGCTTGGAACAAATAAGACTCGAACAACTTCAAACAATCGAAACATTATCCGCTATTCCTGCTAACGGAGCCAAAGGCGCCATGATTCCTTTGGGTTCAGGCGTTCAAATCGTCGCAGACATCCCTCCTAAAACAGGGGCCGTAATTGATATTGGAAGCAGAGTCCAAGCCGAAAAACCTCTAGATGAGGCGATCGATATCTTAACAAAAAGAACAGAGGAGATTCTACAATTGATGAATAAAATGAAAATTGAATTTAGCTCTATAGAAGAATCAACAATTTCATTGGCCAATGTTTTCAACGAACAAATAGCATCATTACAGGAAGAACAACCCGAAGAAATACCGGAAAAAAAGAGCGAACTGCAAGCAATACCACCAAAAAAACAGGCTAAAAAAAGAAAGCGTGGAACTGAATTAACACTTGATGATTAGAGGGATTTTATGGGACTCTTCGATCGCTTCAAGAAAAAAACAAAGGACGCGGTCGATAAAAACGAGATTACTATCGAAGAGGATTCTGCCGAAGCCGAAGAAATCCTTCAGAAAAGAGAAGAATTATTGTCGGCTATAGAAGAATCAAAAAAAACAAAACCCTCTATCGAAGACACACAAGAGCACGAATTGGAAGAAGACGAATGGGACGATTTTTCAGAAGATTTATCCAAGAATCCTTTTTCTAAAGAGAAAGACAAGAAAGCCAGAAAAATTGCACAACAAGCAGAAAAAATTGATCGAATTAAATCTATCCAAACCCCTCAAAACAAACCCATAGATCGTATGAAAACAACAACAGGTAGGGCATTGGTACCGGTTGCAAAGGACTTCGAAATAGATCTATCAGGTGCCCAAGTGACTAAAGGTGGACAAATAATTCGCGGAGGCTCAGTGTTGGACGAAATATTGTTCGAACTCGAAGAAGAATTGTTACAATCCGATATGGGGCATTCCGCAGTTATGGAGGTGATAAATACGTTAAAGGCGAATTTAATCGGTTCGCGAATCGACACACGTACTGGATTGGAATCTATAGTCGAAAAGATAGTTCGTAAATCATTACAAAATTTACTTGAGGCCGGATACTGGGATTTTGATAGAACAATCCACTCTTTTGTAACTGAAGACACCCCCGTGTCGATAATGATAGTTGGCGTTAATGGTACAGGTAAGACAACTACTACAGCCAAAATTGCACACCGCCTTAAAGAACAAGGATATTCCGTAGTTCTAGCCGCTGCAGATACATTCCGTGCAGGAGCCATAGATCAGCTTTCCACTCACGCTGAACGAATCGGTGTTAGGTGTATCAAAAGCCAAAGAGGAGGCGATTCCGCTGCAGTTTCTAGAGATGCCATAGAAAGCGCCAAAGCCAAGGGCGACGATATTGTAATAATTGATACAGCGGGAAGAATGCAAAACAAAACAAATTTAATGGAAGAACTTAGGAAAGTGCATAGAATCACTCAACCACATTTGGTGATATTTGTGGCTGACGCGTTAGCAGGGAATGATGCGGTTACACAAGCAAAAGAATTCCAAAGAATATTAAATTTTGATGGCGTTACATTATGTAAATTAGATACTGACGCCAAAGGAGGTGCTGCACTTTCTATAGCACACGCTACAGGCAGACCGATTGTTTTAGCAGGTGTAGGACAAGGCTACGAAGATCTCAAAGACTTTGATCCAGAATGGTTCCTAGACTCAATATTAGATTGACTTTCACACCGCGTCTTTCATGTATCATACCCCTTGTGTGCAGTTTGAGATGTCACGTGTAGCTCTTGTTGTAGTTGGCAATTCTATCTTGGAAGGTAGGCTAAGAAACATAATGTCTCGTAGAGGTTGGAGCACCGAAATCTGTCAAGATGGCGACAAAGCCGTCGATGAATATGTGCGTTTAAAGCCGGAATTAGTATTCCTTGTACTAGATCTACCGACAATGGATGGACATATTGCAGCACTTGAAATGAGAGAAACAGATTCTAATGCTCGTATAATATTCGTTTCTAGTAAAACAAGATTATCTAAAACACAAGACGCAGCATATTCTTCTGGTGCAGTTGCCACTCTCATTACTCCTGTGACATTTAGTGATATAGATGAAAAATGGGAAGAAATTATGGGAGATATTCCTGCCGCTCCGGGGCTTCCGGATTTAGACGCATTATATCCAGAATTAGAAGAGCCAACTCCGCCGCTTCTTCCGCCTCTCCCCGAACTCCCTCCATTGCCCGCTCTTCCTACGGTGCCCGAGCCAGTAATTGAAAAACCCAAGAAAAAACGATGGCGTAAACTGAAACTACTAATTTTATCAGTATTAATTCTTAGCTCTGCATTGGGAATAGCTCATTATTTGGAATATGTCGATTTGCAAAATTATTATGATGAGTTACTCACTATTATCAATTAGAAACGCAGGCACAGAATCGACAAAAGAACTTCCTTTTGGCGCACTGGTTACAACTTCAATTTTTACTGAAGAATCATTCAATAAAGTTTCATCATTATTCTCTAGACGATAATTAAGACGCCACCTTTTCAGCACCTCTCTCGAAAGAATAAATATGGTTAGAAGAGATATCCCAATTGCTGCAAACCAATATATGGCATAAAGAATAACTTCTTCATCTGGCCCCATTCTTCATTTACTCCTTTCAACTAGTGCATTCCAAGAAGCATTGGCATATGCCTTTGCAGCAGCCACACGATCACTTTGTCCATGTATCCCTGAACCGACAATGATGATATCTGCTCCTGCTGCTACACTATCTCTTGGATTGCCATATCTCTGACCCATTTTTCCAGCCCCACTATCTAAGTTAATACCAGGAGTCCAAATCATTTGGCTATCGCCTACCAAAGACCTCAATTGTTTTATTTCTTCAGCAGAACTTCCATTTCCAATATATCCAATTACATGAGGCGATCCTTTTCCAGTTTCAATAGTTTCTTTTGTATAATTTAGATTTAGTAGATTTCCTTGACTTGACATTTGTGCTAATAATAAAATTCCCCCAATTCGTTCTACGTCTGCCCAGCCGGCAGCTATACCATCAACAATATCTGGTCCTGAAATTCTGTGTGCAGTTACAATATCCGCCCAAGAGCGAATATCATAAATCCCTGCCATTTGATTTTGAGATATTTTTCCGATGTCTGCAAATTTTCTATCCTCAAAAAGTAGCAAATCTAATGAATCCGCCAATTCTGTTAATCTCCCCCAATCTTTCTTATTGAAATCTTTAACCATATCTACGTGAGTTTTCAAAGCCGCAATATATGGCCCCACCTCTGTAACTAAGTCTATTAAATCGGAGATAGACTCCATGTCAGCGGCTAAGCACACAAGTGATTTCTTTTTTGTAGCCACTTCCATAATACGATGGGCTAAAGGATTTGCACAATTTTCCCATCTTGAACCCCATACTGTCTGAGCCTCCATGTATTCAAACACAGACTATAGGTATGTAAATCATCGCCTATTTTTGTATCATTAAGCCTATGCTTCACACCGCTTTGTTCATTGACGAGTTGTTACGGGAACTACTCATAGGCGGCGGAACCAGATGGGCGAACTAGGATTTTTCAACTTTCAAGTTGTCACGCAAGACATAGAAGGTTTGACTGACGCCCGAGGTGAATCAATCAAAGCAATGTTAAAATCAGATTATTCCATTTCAGTAAATTCTGTAAGAGTGGTGTTGGGCTATCAGGTAAAATCTGATATTTCTAAAAAGGAAGCTGAACGTGCGATATATGATTTATTCGCAGATCCAATTATTGAATTTGGAACTCTCGACAAATCAGTAATCGACAACAAAAAATTATTTCCAAAAGCTCCAGAAATTGCAATTACTGTTGGATTTAAACCCGGCGTTACAGATAATGCCGGACAAGCAGGATTAGATGGATTGCGAACAATTTTTCCGCAAATTTCTGAACAATCACAAATTTCTACGACAATGACATATTTGTTTTGGGGGATTTCAAATGATATCTCTCCGACATGGTTGGCTAGTAAGTTACATAATCAAATGATAGAAAGAGCGAGTATTTCCGATAGAAAAGAATGCTCTATTTCAAACTGGCCTAAATTAGATTTTCCTGAGAGGCCAGTGCTTATCGAACAACCCTCAGCAACAGTCAATTTGGAAGTAAGTGACGAAGAATTAATTGAAATTAGTGAAAAAGGCCTTTTGGCTTTAAATTTAAAAGAAATGAAGGCAATACAAGCTAATTATAGAAACCCCCAAGTCCGTTCCGAAAGAAGAAAATTAGGTCTTCCAGAAAAAGCTCCAACTGATGCCGAACTCGAATGTTTGGCCCAAACCTGGTCAGAGCATTGTTGCCACAAGATATTTGCAGCAAAAATTCATCATGTAGATCTTGAAACAGGTGAAGACACATACATAGATTCTCTCTTCAAAACACACATTATGAAACCAACTTTAGATATACAATCTGATGTTGATTGGCTGCTAAGCATATTTCATGATAATTCAGGAGTTATTGCTTGGAATGATTCATGGAGTCTATGCATTAAGGCGGAGACTCATAATTCTCCGAGTGCATTAGACCCATATGGGGGAGCAATGACCGGAATCGTAGGAGTCAATAGAGATATTTTGGGGACAGGATTGGGTGCAAGGCCAATAGCCAATACAGATGTTTTTTGTTTTGGACCTCCTGATTATTCTGGTCACTTACCTGAGGGGTTATTCCACCCTTCAAGGGTATTCCGAGGAGTTCACGCAGGTGTGCGTGCAGGAGGCAATGAGTCTGGAATCCCTACAGTCAATGGCTCTATTGTTTTTGACGAAAGGTATCTAGGTAAGCCATTGGTATATTGTGGAACAGTCGGTATAATGCCTAGGAAATTACCCGATGGCCGCGAAAGTCACGACAAAACACCTCAGCCGGGCAACATCATTTACATGGTCGGTGGAAGGGTAGGCAGTGATGGAATTCACGGAGCAACATTTTCTAGTTTAGAATTGACAGAAGACAGCCCTTCTTCTGCCGTTCAGATAGGCGACCCTATAACTCAGAAGAAAATGATAGACATGGTATTGGAAGCGAGAGATTTGGGATTAATACAAGTAATCACCGATAACGGAGCAGGAGGACTATCTAGCAGTGTAGGGGAATTAGCAGAATTAACTGGCGGAGCAGATTTAGATTTGGCCGCAGTACCTTTGAAACAACCGGGGTTGAGCAAATGGGAAATACTGGTTTCTGAATCTCAAGAGAGGATGACAATCGGCATCAATCCTGAAGATTGTGAAGAATTTGAAAAACTAGCAAGATTACACGAAGTTGAAGCGACCGCAGTAGGGCAATTTACTGACTCAGGAGCATTCGTTGTACGCTATGGCGATGAAACAGTAGCTCATTTACCAATTTCATTCTTGCACGATGGTTGCCCCCAATTACAATTGGAGTCAGAGTGGAAAACTCCGAATCACGACCCAATTTCATTCCCATCAGTAGATGCTGCTGGAATGGGACAAATCTTGTCCAGATTAATGGCTAGACCCAACGTTGCTAGTAAAGAATGGTGGGTAAGATCCTATGATCACGAAGTCATTGCTCAATCAGTCATAAAACCATTTTGTGGAGTAAATCATGATGCCCCAGGAGATGCAGCAGTAATTGCACCAATTCAAGGAAAAACACAAGGTGCAGTGATTTCAAACGGAATCGTTCCGAGATATTCTGACATTGACTCATATGCTATGGCCGCAGCTAGTATCGATGAGGCATTACGAAATGCAGTATGCGTTGGTGTAGATTTAGATCTAATCGCGGGCCTTGATAATTTTTGTTGGCCAGACCCTGTAGAATCCGCAAAAACACCCGACGGACGTTACAAGTTAGCACAATTGGTGAGAGCAAACAGAGCTTTAGATGAAGTATGTAGAGCCTACAATTTACCATGTATCAGCGGCAAAGATTCTATGAAAAATGATGCTACATTAGATGGCGAAAAAATCAGCGTCCCTCCCACGCTTTTATTCAGTTTAATTGGCAATCATTCAGATGTAAGAAAGGCGGTTTCTAGCGACTTCAAACAAGTTGGAGACATGATATATCTTGTAGGAGAAACTCACCAAGAGTTGGGTGCTAGCGAATTAGCTTTCATGCTTCGTGACGAATCAAACGGAGAGAGTGGAATCGGAGGGCAAGTCCCACAAATTGATACATCTCGGAATTTATCGCTTTATCATAGTCTGACGAAAGCCATGTCAAATGAATTAGTTTCAAGCGCTCATGATTGCAGTGATGCAGGACTTGCAGCCGCGGTAGCAGAATGTTGTTTCGGTTGCGATTCAGGAGCCGATTTAGATATTTCAGAGATATTCAATGCAGATATTAATTTGGATGACTGGGGGGCTCTATTCGGGGAGAGCCTTGGTAGGATTTTAGTCAGCGTAAAACCAGAAAATTCTAAAATTTTTGAAGATGCAATGAAAGGACACGAATGTAATTATTTAGGCAAAGTCAATTCAGGCGATGAAATAAAGATTTCAAATTCAAAAGTCCCCGTGTTGACTGCTTCCATGTCTGAACTGAGAGACTCTTGGAAAGATACTTTGAATGGGGGTAGAAATTAATGATACCCAGAGTAGCAGTTCTTTCCGGTTTTGGAATTAATTGTGAAACTGAAACAATGGCAGTTTTCGAAATGGCTGGCGCTAAAGCAGATCGAGTTCATGTGAATAGATTAGTCAATGGAGAACTGGATCTAGAAGATTATCACCTCATGGCAGTACCTGGTGGCTTTTCATTCGGCGACCATTTGGGGAGTGGCAGATTAATGGGCAATAGGTTACGTTTTGGTCTCCGTGAACAAGTAAGAAATTTTGTCAAATCAGGTAAACCCGTAATCGGAATTTGCAATGGCTTCCAAGTTCTAGTAAAAATGGGCTTACTTCCAGGTGATGAGGATGTTAGTTTGACCCAAACAGCCAGCCTCACACTCAACAATACTGGGCACTATGAGGACAGATGGGTTCATCTTGAATTCGATCCAAACAGCCCATGTGTGTGGACGAAAGGTCTCGAACGAATCCGTGTGCCAGTAAGACATGGAGAAGGTAAATTTGTCACAACCATCGACAAAAATCTCGATCAATGGGCTGAAAATGGCCAACTCGTGGTCCGCTACGTCGACCCAATGCATGAATATCCAAGTGCAGGCGATGAACTACTCCCATTCCCTATATGCCCCAATGCAAGTATGAGAAACATTGCAGGTGTATGTGACCCAACAGGTCGCGTGTTTGGCCTAATGCCACACCCAGAAGCAAATCACAGTACAT
>DANB01000005.1:1560-3366 GCA_002497245.1 Euryarchaeota archaeon UBA439 | reverse complement strand
TGACAGATTTATTGCATCTAATTTATTCTTCCTTATTAAATTAGCAAAATCATCGAGTATTAAATCTATGTGAGCAAATCCAGGCCCTATCCCGCCACCCGTGGTTGGTTTACAGATTCCTGCAGCATCTCCAAAGAGTGCTACTCTTGTTGATGTAGTATTCTTCAAAATTCCACTCGGTACAGAACCAACGAATCTTCCAACTTCTTTACAATCTTTGAATTTATATGCCCATCTACTATTTCGCATCAATTCATTAAGTAAATCTTCACAAGATTTTTCTCCAATATATTTTGTTTGACTCCAAACACCCACTCTAGCTGTCTCTCCCGAAGGAATCACCCAAGCGAAAAAGCCGGGAGAAATATCTGATCCAGTATACATATCGAGTTTACCACTCTTTCCATTATATCCTGTAACTTCTATTTGCATTCCAATCATTGTTTCTTTTGGCCTCCCCATCTTCAAGGTTCTTCTGACCCAAGAATGTGCTCCATCGGCACCACAAATGACCTTTGTAGTTAGATTCTTTATCCCATCAGGCGTTGAAATTTCTATTTCGACCTTATTTTCATAAATATTTAGATTAATTGGTTTACTGGATAGCCAAATATCAGCACCAGATTTTATTGACTGTATTACTACTGCTTCATCGAATAACTTTCTACATACTGACCAAGTTCTAACTTTTTCTTTTTGGCCAATTTCTACTAATGTCCCTTCTGGGCTATATATTCTGGCCCCCCAAATAGGAGTTAACACAGTATCTAATAAGCCAACAGATGCCATGGCCTTGGGATTTACTAACCCTGCACATTGAAATGGTCTCCCAATCTCAGAATGTTCTTCGAGAATAAGAACACTGAGTTCTTCTTCCGCTAATTTCCGTGCAAGATATCCTCCAATCGGCCCAGCACCGACTATGACTGCATCATAGTCGAACTCATCCATAGTTTATTCAACAGGCATACCTTATTGATATCTTCTAAAATTAATCTCATTTCTTACGGGATTTTTTATTTTTCTTCATTACGGTATCTATTATTTTACTAGCATCTTTCTTAGTTAATTCTTCTATAGATACTATATTCGCAATTGAAAGTATATCACTTACGGGAACTTCTTCTCTAGCTGCTATTTTATTGATTAATTTAACTTGAGATTCTGTTGCGGGTAATGACTGGCTTTCAGTTATTAATTGATCAATGACTCTACTTGCTGTCCCATCCTTACCACCAGTGAGATTATTTATATCGTCTATATCGACTATCTTACATACATCTTCTAATTTGTAACCTAATTGATCCGCTAATTTAATAATTAAATTTATTTGTTTTTCGCTAGCAGGAAAATTTCCCCCCTCTTTGATGATTAAATCCAATGTTTCTCTCATTTCATCTCCAGTTAAATCATCAGGTTTTTTCCCATTAAGATAATCTGCTAATTCATTCTCACTCATGTTTTTGATTAGATTATTTAATAATTCAATTTGTCTTTTGGATGGTATACTTCTTTTCTTCGTTTTAGCAACTTCATTCATTTTTTCAAAATTTTCTACAAATTCATGCCAGATTTTAGGAGCTGATTGAGTATTGTCTTCTATTGTATCTAAATTTGATTCCATTTTCGCTGTAAAATCACTATTAAATAATCCTTGATTATCGTCTTCGTTGTAGAAAGGTACAACTTCTAACCACATAGTTTTCCCAGCATCTGTTGGAATTAGTGAACCACTATTATTTTCTACATATTTTCTTTTATTCAATGTTTGAATAGTAGATACATATGTAGATGGTCTACCTATTC
>DANB01000005.1:581-1274 GCA_002497245.1 Euryarchaeota archaeon UBA439 | reverse complement strand
ATATGTAGATGGTCTACCTATTCCAACTTTTTTCATTTGTTGAACGATGGAACTTTCAGAATATCTTCTAGGAGGTTTAGTTTCATCACTAACAAGTTTTGGGCTTTCAGAATTACAATTTATTTTCCACACGGCTCCATTTTTCAACTCAGAAGAAGGTGGCTCTTCTATGATATTTTTTTGATAATCGTTGTAAACAATCTCCCAGCCAGGATGTGTTCTCCACGTTGCAGTCCCGGTAATTTTCTTTTCGAGATCATCGGTCTTAGCCTCGATTTTCCTAGTTTCTCTAATTGAATTAGACATTTGACTAGCTGCAAACCGAGCCCATATTAATTTGTATAAAGTTTTCAAGTCATCATTAACATCTTCTGTAAGTTGTCTAATGTCAGGTCTAGTGGGTCTGATAGCCTCGTGAGCATCCTGGACATTGCTGCTACCCTTTTTTGCATCAGGTCCAAGTACTCCTTCTCCAAGAAATTTATCCCCATATTTCTCCTTGATAAATTTCTTTATTATATCTCTCGCATCTTTATTTGTCCTAGTAGAATCAGTCCTAATATATGTCACATGACCTGAATTATATAATTCTCCTGCTATTGAGCTTGTTTTAGATACTGACCAACCTAAAGTCGAACTCGCAGATTGTAACATCGTATCAGTAGTAAAAGGAGGTTTAGGGCTTCTATTGCT
>DANB01000005.1:0-268 GCA_002497245.1 Euryarchaeota archaeon UBA439 | reverse complement strand
TTCCCTTCCTTAACAGAGACTATTTCAATTTCCATATTTTTATTTAATATTTTGATTGAATCATTAGCCAATTTTTCGTCAAAGGTCCTGTCTGGAAAGTGTTTACCATCATCATCAATCCATGCATCAGGGTCATTCTTTTCATGAAATCTTATCTTGAAATTAACATTATCAGAGTTGAAATTAACATTATGATAATTAATCGGAACATGTTTCTCACGCAACAATTCTCTGTCTACAATGAATCCTAGAGTTGGTGTTTGAACCA
>DANB01000030.1:40085-59014 GCA_002497245.1 Euryarchaeota archaeon UBA439 | reverse complement strand
AATCAAAATAAAAAGGCCGATAATCCATCGGATAATAATTCACATGTTTTGTCAAAAAGCGAGGGTAAATTAAAATTACTATTTGAGTTTCTTTTCAGACTCTATACAACGAATTTAGAAATCATAAGATTTCTTCTGTGAAAATCAGATTTTTTTGTCGAGATCGAAAGAAAAATTGCGAATCGGAGGCAGCGATTATCTGATTTGAAAAATAAGAAGATTTTGTCAATTGGAATTAAAAAAATATAGAGTGGAGAGATTTATCTTTTTTTAGGAAAATGTGCACTTTTACTCCTTGCTCGGCGGGAAAATTTGATAAAAATAACAAATTTGGTATATAAATAAAACAAAGAATTACTGCGAAATTATCCTAATTTTATTGGAGATTTTGAAAAAAAAAAAAGCCGGAACGCCGGGACTCGAAAGTCCCAGCGAACCGGTTTACGTATTCATTTGACTACGAATCTAAGCTTCGATATCGTCGTATTCTTCGTCTTCTTCTTCGTCCATGAACTCTTCTGTGAAGTCTTCGTCTTCACTGAAATCATCATCAGCACGGCCACCACGTGAACGAGTGACTGCATATCCTAGAAGTAAGACACCAACACCGATTCCTGCGAATGGTGCAGGTTCAGCTTTCATGTCGTCAAGAAGTGTCAATGGGTTTGCATTGTCACCCTGTCCGTCATTGTTGTTGTCGAATTGCTCAGTAGGATCCCACTGGAAAGCGTCTTCTCCAGGTTGGATGTTGTTAGGGTCAACTGGGTCTAGGTAACCATCATTGTCATCGTCTGGGTCAATTGCATTACATAGTCCGTCTCCAACGATTGTATCGTCTTCAGTACCATATTTTCCATCAGGACCTACATCGGTCTCGTTGTCTAGCGGTACAACGTTTGCATTCCTAGCATCTCCGAAACCACCAGCGTTAGCACAGATTACTTCAGTAACGTCTAACCAACCATCGCCATCGTCATCTTGATCGCTGTTGTCACCAAATCCATCGCCGTCTAAGTCGACCTGTTCACTTGGGTCCATTGGGAAAGCATCGTCAACATCGATTGTTCCATCGTTGTCATCGTCACCATCTGTTGCATCACAATCGTTGTCTCCATCGTTGTCTGCAGGTACCGAGAAGGCATCCATTGGATCTGTTCCACAGTTAGGTTCAACAGAATCTGCCCAACCATCACCATCGTCATCAGTATCGCTGTAGTCACCAATTCCATCGCCATCAAGATCAGCATTTTCGTTAGCATCATATGGGAAAGCATCGTTTTCATCAGACACACCGTCTCCGTCGTCATCAGTATCTACTTTATCACAAATCATGTCTCCATCGAAGTCATCTGGTACTGATGTTGCATCAAGTCCATCACTTCCACAAGCTAATTCCTCAGCGTCTGTCCATGAATCGCCATCATCGTTCAAGTCAGCATTGTCACCGACACCATCTCCATCAGTATCTACTGTTTCATATGGGTCCATTGGGAACGCATCATCAACGTCTAGAACTAAGTCATTATCATCGTCAAGATCTGCATTGTCACCAACACCGTCACCATCGAAATCAGCCCACTCAGTAGGATCTAGAGGGAATACGTCAAGATCATTGTCGTATCCATCTCCATCGATATCACTATCAATTGCGTCACAAGTTCCATCCAAATCTAAGTCAGTAGGGATACTGGTCAGATCCATTGGATCAGATTCACAATCGACTTCAACAAGGTCCTCGTATCCATCATTATCATCGTCTAGATCGGAGTTGTCTCCAATTCTGTCACCATCATTGTCTGCCCATTCAGATGCATTCATTGGGAATGCATCATCAACGTCTAGATATCCATCATTGTCGTCATCTAGATCTAGTAGGTCACAAATCCAGTCACCATCATAATCAGTAGGTACAGATGTTGCATCCATTGGGTCGGTTAGACAATCAAACTCATCTGTGTTATTCCACATATCGTTATCATTGTCAAGATCGGAATTATCTCCAGTACCGTCTCCATCATTATCTTCTGATTCATTTGGATCTTCAGGGAAGGCATCTTCGCTATCGATGATACCGTCTCCATCTGTATCTGAATCTAGAGCGTCACAGATACCGTCGGCATCAACGTCTCCAGGGTAATCAGTAGCATTGTAAGGATCAGAACCACAAGATGTTTCCATATCGTCATACCAACCATCACCATCAGCATCCAATGTAAAGAAGGTAATCGTTACATTATACCATGTTCCTGTGTTGCCTATGAAAGATCCACCCCAATTCCTTACACCAATCATATTCTCAACACCACCGAAGTAACCTGAAGTATCATTTGTAGACCAACATTGGATACTTGGATTTAGGTAATATGTGTAAGGTATTGTGTAATAGCTTCCATCAGTGTAGATATCAAATATCATCCATACAGTGTAACCACTAGCATAGTATTGTACCTCGTCATGTGTAACACAAGCTTGGTAACCATGGTTTGCAGGTACATCGAATGTGTATCTGTCAGTAGTATCTACTGAACCGTGGTTCCAACCAGGTGCTGACAACACTGTGTTACCAGTTGTGTTGTTCAAAACTGGTGTATTGTGGTCATTCAGATGGACTGCATCAGAAGCACCAGCTCCTGCGTCAAGTCCTGAATTACCGTCATTTTGAACACCACCAACAAGATCAGATAAATCAAGGAATTGGAAGTCCATTGTGTAAGTCAAATCCTGTTCACCATACGTGTATACACCAAGTGTTAACCATCCACCCTGAGTCACCCAAAGACCTGAAATGTGCGACATTGTAACATCCGTTCCAGAATATACATTAGGTTGCGAAACATAGTATGCAGGGTTGTATGGAGTACCTAAACCACAAGGAGCAGTCTGGACTTGGCACTTGTATATGTATGTGTAAACATAAGAAGAACTGGTCCATGTAACGTTCCATGATAGATATTTACCAGCAGGAACAAGAACATTGTAGTAATCTCTCTCATCCCACAAATCTGAAATCCATCCAGTACATACACCACCAGTATCATTTGCGTCACCGTTAGCATCAATCTGAGTGCTTCCATTTAGCCAAGTGTTTCCACCAGGGTTTGTGTACAAGTTATCAGATGCGTCTACGCCAGTACCGCAATCATCAGGATTTGCTCCAGGCTCATTAGCAGGAGTAATCATTGTAATATCAAGAGTATATTCACCACTTCCACGATCTGTTTGTACGATGATATAGATGCTCTGTCCACCATATGAATAAGTTGCAGATGCAGTTTCAGGGTTGTAGTTGTAAGATGAACTTATTGTACTTAGACCCCATGTACCTTGATATCTAAGGAATAACTCAAGGTCATTTTGTACTGGGAATGAAAGATCAACCATCAATGCATAATTTTGTGGGATGTATATTTCATACATATCATACATATCCCAACTGTCGTGACCGTATCCTGTCAATGAATTATTCATCGATGGGATTACAGATGCACCCGTTGCAGAGTAAGAGCTGTCGTGAGCATCGATGCCTAATCCAGCATCATTTTGGTAAACACTCTCCACTGGCTCAACTGAAGCGTTGTAGATTGACCACTCGATTGTGTAGTTGTGTTCTACATCATCAGGTAGTGATTGTACCATCACACGTAGCCAAATTGTAGATGCAGAGGCTAAGTTTGCATTGAACGTGTATGATTCATTGGATGAAACTGCATGAGGATTAAAGTATGTACTTGTAGAAGAAGATAATGTCGAAGCATATCCCAAATCCATGTACTGGTAGAAGTATAGATGTTCTGTACCTTCATCTTCTGTCCAATCTAATCTTGCCCAAAGACCATGGTATGCAGGTAAGTTAAATTCATACCAATCTTCATCATCATAACCATCGCAAAGCATACCTTGGATCGTTCCATCAAAGCCCATTGAAGTCAAATCCATTGGGCTTGCATCAGGATCGCTTGTATCGTCATCAGCAGCATCGTTTCCAGAACCAGCGTCATCTTGCTCGAAGCACGGAGGTGCTACTGAAGGTGTAAGTTGAATTGTTAGCAGGTAACCTGCCCATGAAGAACTTGAACCCCATGAATAATAATCAACTTTCAGATATACTGTGGTGTTAGTAACTGCTCCACCTAGATCAATAAACTCACCAGGTGTTGAGCTCCAAGAGTAAGCTAACATTCCAGTTTCATCAGCATTAGCGAAAACGTATAGATCAAGATCTGCGCTCTGCTCCCACTCTAATGTTACATTTGATTGATAACCTTCAGGTATCACTAATGCCCAAAGATCGCTTGTATCGGTAGAACCTACCATTCCAGTACCGGAATCAACCAAATTGAATGCATCACCAGTTAGAATACCAGTGAATGAGCCAAGAACTGATCCTACTGAGACACCGAAACCTCCGTCACCCCAGCTATCAAACTTCTCAACTGTATATGTTCCAGCCGCAGAATAAGTTGCAACTGTTCCAGTATATCCAGTAGACCAATAACCTGTTGAGTCAACTGTACCATCTGGTAGAGTGATGTCCATTGTACTTTCAGAAGAACACCATGAGTCACAACTTGTTATGTCGACATTAACTGTTGTAGTGCCGTCAAGTGTGAATGTATCGGTCTGATAACTCCATGAGTAAGGCTCATCAGGCATATCAAGTATAACATTAGTAACATCTTGTGTTGCATCCCCATATTGTCCTCCGTCAGCAGGGAATACAGTTACATCTAGTTGATACTCTAGGTTGTTAGCATAATAATAACAGTAGTAGCAGTTAGCTAATATCATCATTGGATCTCCACCTAAATCAGCAGGGAATGGATTAGAATGTGCATAACTTGGAGATGCAGTATACATGTAGTTACCACCTGAACTCTCGCCAGAGGTGCTCATTGTCATCGAATATCCTGTTGAATAGTACATGTAAGCCCAAGAATAACCGTAGGAATAAGGTCCTGTAGACCAACCTAGCATACTTGTACCACCCATAGCTAGTCTGTACCCATAGTTATCGTATATTCCACTGCCAGTCCCATTCCATGAGATAGTAGCCATTACACCGAACCCATATGGTGCATCGATTAGGAACATGTCATTGTTATTATCATTGGTTGAAGAATAACCGGTTGCAGTCATTGAACCCCAGTAAGTATTTGTCTCATTAACACCAGTCCAGTCGAAATCACTTGTGATGTTAATTGAGGTTGCATAGGTGTTCCCTGCATCCGTACCTCGACACGCATCATGCCCTAGACAAGGGACAGGAGGGGCCTCTAGAGCCTCTCGATCTTCCATCATCTCAGGGGGGTCAGAATAGATGTCCGAAAGAGGCATCAAAACTGCGGCAATCATCAATAGGGCAAGTGTAACAGAGCGGAGGGTGTTGCTTTGCATGGGTATCACTAACGTGCATCACACGATGAAAAGGATATAACAGTACCGTTAGATGCTCATTAAAACACCGATACAAGGATGACCAAGTAAAAGGATGTATAGAGACAATAAACGTCAATTTATCTATGTAAAAAAGCAACCTATTTCCTAAATATGTAAAAAATAACATTGTAGTTTTCTCTAGCGATTGGATTATATCGCTTAGATTGTATTTTTCCCTACATTATGTTTATGTCAAGAATCTGAAATTTTTTCCCAAGATTCATCGTCTCTCTCAATCCATGTGCCTATCCCTAAACCAGTATATCTGAGAGGAACTGTTTCAGTGTATTCGCCACCAGGAGGTAAGTCTTCCCAACTAGAAACTATTTCATTGGATTTTACTGCTAATGGTGGAGGTTTCAGCCCAGGTGGAGGTGGAGGTACTCTGTCCAAATCTGGATTAAAACCTGGAGGTAACGGGGGAATCTTAGTTTCTTCAGTCTTGACTTCTTCTGATGAAAGATCTTCATCCTCTAAAATCGGTTCTTCAGAAGTCAAAGGTATTAGATTGGGAGGCTCAGAAACTACTTCATCTTCTGATGATTCCTCTTCCTCCATATATGAAGTCATATCCGTCCCTTTATGGAGACTATTTTTACCAGATTTTTGCTGATTTGTATAAAATAATATAGCTCCTCCAATTAATGCAATTATAGCCAGAGAAATTAGAACTGTAGGTAGTGGATTAAGAGACATTTTGTCAATTATGGAGAGCGGATAAGCATTATCTCCCTTTCCATCATTATTCCTATCTTCCCACTCACTACTATCCATCGGGAATGCATCTTGCTCATTGATGATATTATCGCCATCAATATCGGGGTCATTGATATCACAGGTTTTGTCGCCATCGGTATCTTGGGGGACAGAATTACTAGATAATGAGCTTGTGAAACATAATGCCTCAGTACTATCCGTCCAGCCGTCATTATCATCATCATTATCTGCATTGTTTCCAATGCCATCAAAATCTGTGTCGACTGATTCATCTGGATTCTTAGGGAATGGATCGTCGACATCGGTGACTCCGTCATTATCATCATCATCATCAACAAGATCACATACCCAATCACCATCGAAATCAAGAGGGATTGAAACGCTGTCTAGTGGATCTGTGCCACAATTTGGTTCATAAATATCGAACCAACCATCGCCATCGTCATCATCGTCGAAATTGTTGCCGAATCCATCAGAATCAGTATCGTCCCATTCGGCATTGTCCATCGGGAAAGCATCATTCTCATCTAGAACGCCGTCACCATCATCATCAGTATCTACTAAATCGCAAACCATGTCCTCATCAAAGTCACTAGGGATCGACTGGGACGACATAGAATTAGTAGAACATGTAATTTCATCTGAATCCGGCCAACCATCATTATCGTCATCTAGATCGCCATTATCTCCAAGGCCATCATTATCGTTATCTGCCCATTCAGTAGAATCTAGTGGGAATGCATCATAATTATCTGATACGGAATCTCCATCATCATCAATATCTGCATTATTTCCGAAACCATCATTATCTGTATCAAGCCATTCTTGACTATTTGTTGGGAAAGCATCATTTTCGTTGGGATAATTGTCGCCATCAATATCATTATCCATTAAGTCACAAGTTCCATCCATATCTATATCTGAAGGTACATCAAATGAATTGAGAGGATCAGAATCGCAAGATGTTTCGATGTTGTCACTATATCCATCACCGTCATCATCAGTATCTGAATTGTCTCCTACTCCGTTGTTATCTGTATCAGCCCATTCTGAATTATCTTGAGGGAATGCGTCATCAACATCATCGTAACCATCATTATCATCATCGGAATCTTGTAAATCGCAGATTCCATCGGAATCAAAATCTGGAGGTTGGTTCCAACCATCTAATGGGTCTGATCCACAGTCAATTTCATCGGCATCTGAGAAACCATCGCCGTCATCATCTAAATCAGCATTATTCCCAATATTATCATTGTCCGTATCTTCCCATTCCGAAGCATCAAGAGGGAATGTGTCGTTTACATCTTCGACATAATCGCCATCGTCATCAGAATCTAAAGTATCACAAATACCATCTGAGTCAGTATCAAGAGGTACACTGTAATTATCCTCTGGATCACTTCCACAATCTACTTCAACAGTATCATAGAAACCGTCACCATCTGTATCTAGAGTAAAAAACCACCATGACATACCATAGTTACCTTCTCCAGAAGTTGCTCTGACTTGGAGTAGAACATCCATTCCTTCTACAATCATCCCAGGATAAGTCCCTGAACCATTAGATGTTACTGATTCAGGATTGTTTACATTAGAATAATCAATCGTATTGGCTTGATCGTCTGCTAAAATGACTTGGAAATCACTAACAGTTGAATTAAACCATACTGAAACTCTAATTCCGTGCCCCATTGGAACATTTGTTTGATAATTGTCATTCAAATCATCGTCAAGGGAACCCCAGCCAGTGAATGTATTATTTACTGCAACAGAAGTTATATTCAAAATTGTTGGATTTAAATAATCATTAGAGGCATCCCCACCTGTACCGGCATCATCTTGATTATTAACAGGAGCATTGGTTAAATTCTCAAAAGTAAATGATAAATTATAATCGTGAGTTCCAGTATTACTGCCGTAGGCATATACTCTGAAAAATAAGTCAGTCCCACCGTAATTATTCACAGTGACTTCCTCAGGATTAGAAAACCAACTATAGGTAATCATAGAACTTGAATTGTCATAAACTTCTAAATCTAAGTCAACTGTAGAATTCCAACTCAAAGATGCAGAAACACCAAAATAAGCAGGCATTGAAACCTTATAGTAATCATTAGTGTCTGTTGAGTAAGTTACGTCACCCCAAAATGACATATTCGTTGCATTGAGAGACATTGCACTGGCAATAGTGTTTCCAGCATCTGTACCAGTACCAGCATCATGGCCATTTCCTGATCCTGGACCGCCCCCTCCCGAGGAACCAGATGAAAATATCCAAATTTGCATAGTATATTGTCCGGAACCAGAATACCTATCAACCCAAACATAAACGCTGCTTCCACCTACAGATGTACCATTTGATGATACATCATCGGTTGTTCCAGAGTTAGTACTAAGGTCGATGTAGCCTCCACCACTATTCAATAAAACGAGATCAAAATCTGTTGAAGAAGGATAAGTTATCTGGACTGCAATTCCAGTATTTGAAGACATATTAATCAAATAATAATCTGAATCATCAGACGTCGCAGTTAAATTACCATAATAAGTGCCATTTGTAGCTGGCAATGGTGTTGCAGAAGAGGTAGAATTACCCGCATCCCCACCTGTCCCTGCATCATTACCTAAAACAGGTACTGCGAGCATGCTTAGTAACAATAATGAAACTAAAATTGAGATTCTCTTTCGGCTATCCATGTATGACGGAAGGGATATGATGATTTGAAGTCTCTCGACAAGCAAAAATCAATATTTATAGAATCCTTCACCAGATTTTCTTCCCAACTTCCCTTCTTCAACCATTTTTATTAGTAATTCAGAAGGTGCATATTTGTCATCTCCAAATCCCTCATGAAGTACATTCATGATATGTAGTACCGTATCATTTCCAATAAGATCAGACAGTGCCAGTGGACCTATAGGGTGGTTCATTCCTAATTTCATAATACCATCAATAGCTTCTGGTTCGGCAACCCCTTCTTCAAATGCCAAAATTGCTTCATTTATCATAGGGCATAAAATTCTGTTAGATACGAAACCCGGAGAATCATTACACGATAATGCTGTTTTACCCATTTTCTCAGCAGCATTAACGACTGCAGAGTTTACTTCCTCAGAAGTATTGCTGCCATTAATAATTTCAACTAATTTCATTATAGGAACTGGATTCATAAAATGCATTCCAATTACCTTTTCTGGTCTATTTGTAGAAGCAGCAATGGAATCAATACTAATGCTTGAAGTATTAGTGGCAAGTATAGTTTCAGGTTTACACAAATCATCTAACTGTTGAAATAAGGCTGTTTTGTAGGACAAAACTTCAGGTATTGCTTCTACAACTAAATCAGCATCAGATGCTGATGAGTTCTCGGTAGAAGTGCTAATTCTGGAAATAGCCAATTCTGCTTCTTTTTCGGACATTCTACCTTTTGAAACTAATTTAGTGAGAGACTTTTTTATTGTTTCCATTCCTCTATCAACAAACTCTTCTTTAATATCTATCATAGTGACTTTATATCCTGCACATGCTGAAACTTGAGCTATTCCATTACCCATTTGCCCAGCACCAATAATCGCAATATGTTCTACAGCCATATATCTTCGAAACAACACAAAGCAATGAGGGTTATGCTCAATCAAGGTCAATTGTGTCGTCATCATCTGTATGATTAATCGAGTGTATACTTCGATTAGTTTCCTTCCAAGATCGCAACTCTTCCGCTTCAGGTAAATCAGTATTGACAACTTTCCAATCTATTTCGGATTCGGTCGATGGAGAATTTAATAATTCATTAATTTCATTAAATGACTCTTCGAGAGAAATAAGATTCTTATCACTTACTTTCTTTTTCCTTAATGATTTACGCGCTAATATAGTCACACAAATAAGAGCTAAAACGCCAAATAATGTAGCTAAGAAATACCAAAGCATAGGCCCTTGATCTTGGGCATCATCAATAGCCCAATCAATCCAATTCTGATTTATTACTTCTATGGAAAATGAATTTCTGTTATTTACTGCATCCGTAGTTGTGCCCTGAATGACATGTTCACCAACAATATCTTGTACTGAAATCTCAATGTCAATTAATCCTGATGAGTCGCAAATAAATTCATATGATTCAATTACACTCCAAATCATCACATAAGCTCCTGGTTCGCACTTGCCCTCAATATTCTTGACAGGATTCAAAGTAGAGTTGCGTACACTGATTTGCTCGAATGAGAGAATAGGTGCTATAGTATCACGAGTTATAGAGAGTTGATATTCATATACCTCGTCCAACGATTCAATTTCAATAGAATACTCATTAATGCCTTCTTTAAGAATGAAATCCAATTCTACTACTAGTGCGCCGGGAACAATCAGGAATCGTTCATCTTCAGAATCATCCTGCCACCAAATTTCTTGATCGGGCCCTCTATAAAGAACCGCGGATAATTTATTTTCAGTCGTAATACCTCCATTCCAAGGAGCTACTACATTTGTAGAATAAATAGACTCCGCGAGATTATAAATTTTACAATCGACTAGAATATTCTCATTATACTGACCTTCTGTTGAATCATAAGCGATTATACAAAATTCGTGTGAGCCCTTATTTTCCAAAATTAAATTGGATTCACCACCATACCCTTCCCATTCTTCAATCTGATTGCCATTATGAGTAAAATAAACATGAGATAATTCATTAGATGCCCAATTCATTACTTGACGATGGTCGAATAAATCATTATTATTAGATGGAGAAAACATCCAATCAATAATTGGAATGCTACGGTCTAAGAATAAATTAAATTGTTCAAAGGCAGAATTACCAGCCCAGTCTAACAAGTAAATATCGACTAAATAATTTCCATCGGAAATATTGGTTAAATCAACTTGTACTGGGATATTTCTAGTATTCTCTAATCCAGAAAGATTTGTAACTAATATTTCAGGCATATTTCCATTAGAAGTACAAATTTCAATGACTTCATCGATTATAGAATCCTCTTTAGATATATTGAGGCACCATTCTTTGACATCTATAGAAATATTCAATCCAAAGGTAGAGCTAGTGATATTGAGGACGCTGTAAAAATCATTAGTAGTATATCTGAATTCATTCTGATCATCAATATACAATGATTCTAATTCCGGTATTTGATTATCATAAATTACCATGTGACTACTAGAGATGCTATTTCCAGCTGCATCTACAGAAGTAATTGAAAAATAATTATCTTCGGGAATTAAGTAATATTCGCTTGGAGCCCCATCTGATGAATAATCAATGCCAATTTCGCTTGGAATTAACCCCACAGTCCAGTTTACGAACCCATAATCATCAAAGCCGGGTATAAGATAACCATCTTGGTAAACACTAGAACCAGGTTCAGTCTGAATTACTAGATTAATATAGGGATTTTTAGTAATCTCTGGCACACCATAGATGAATAATGGAGGAGATGTAATATCATAATTAACAGAAAGCCATGATTGATTGAATAAACCAGATCTATCTGTAACATTCACACCATAATCGTGCCACTGCTCTGATGCTGGAATTGTTGAATTAATCCAAACTTCGCGGAAGGAAATATTTTCCGGCATAGCGAAATGATTTGCAGAGTTCCATATTTCTGTCAAATTATGATAATTCAAATAAGTATCAATTGCTTCTACAGAATTTGCAGATGGAATAATTGTCTGATTATTCATTTTATACCAATTGAGATCGTCTAAGGCAAAACCGATTCCAGTATCGATGGCATAGATCTCTATAGGAAGTAATTCATTAGTCTGTGTCAAATTTTCGGGTTTCGAGAATTCAACATATGGTTCAATCTCGAGTAATTCATACGTATACGGGAGACTTAATTTAATGCCTCCAACAAGAATTATTTCTACTTCTCCTTGCCATATACCAGCAGAATCGGGGCGTTCAAAAGCTAAATTTATTTGATGCGCGCTTGTAGGTATATTTCCTGCTAAAGTTTCTGAACCATTAGGCCAGATAGAATTAATTTCAGAATTTAATAATGCTATCTGATCAGTGATGTTTAATTTGTCCCCACCTATCATGCCTATATCTATCCAAAATTGAACTTCACCTGATACTGAATAGCCATGTACTGCTACAGCGTATAGGCCATCTTCTACATCATTTAATTCTATACTTTCAGAAGAAGTTCCCGACCATGATCGGGAAACCTCTTCACTTGATGTGAATTGCCCATCTTCATTCTCATCATAAAACAAGAAAAGATCTAGGTCTGCTGATTCATAAGAATCCATAGAAATACTCAATTCAGAAATATCATCAACAGTGAAATTATGCCACCACGAAGAAGTCATTTTATCATTTGAGACATCTTGATAGGCAGTTTCATTATCAAAATATATTGGTTGTGTCCACCCATACGAGGATACGGATTCAATGTCCATAGGTACAGTAGATACTACATGAACCGCGTCAACTCCATCTCCATCTGACCAATCGCTCACTCTCTGTGAGAAGCCATCTGCCTCAGCAGCAACATATCCTACAGATATATTCAGAGCATTATCATTTGTTGAAACACCATGTAAAGCAGTATGTAGAACCATTTGATGTGTCCCTGCCAATGCAGGGACAGTGAATACTTCTCTAGAAGTACCAGTATAGGTACCCCAATTATGCTTCCCACTTCCTACATGATTATTCGCTGAGCGAGATGAAATACTGAAAGTTGAATCGCCATATGAATCCGGATCATCTTCTGAATAACCGTGAGGTGTTTCATCGAGCCATAAGATATCAATATCAGTATATGGATTATCATCCCAATCGACATCTAAGATTACTGTGCCTCCAGTATCCCATTCTTCCGGCCAATCAACAGTTAGGAATCGCCAATCACCACTTTCTGCACGCCAATTCCATCTAGTTGCTCCGCTAATCCATTCTTCATCGTAGAGAGTTTGGTTTGACATGTTCCCATCTAATGGTTTTGGGTTGACTTCAAAAGGTCCTGACCATGGTACATTGGTTATCACGGGAAGCGTCCAATTTCGATGAGAAGTAATAGATGCATTTCCATCTTGATAATGAAATGATTCAATTAAAACGCCATGTTGATGTAGGCCTGATTCAGCATCGAGAGGTACCTCGATACTCATCTGAGTCGAATCATTACTATCTGCATTAACGACCATTGTAGAAGGTATCGAAATCCACTGATCATCCGCACTTCCAAATGCCGTCCAATCAATTTCAATTCTCACAGGGTCATCGGACAGATCACCATTATGATTCCAAACACCTAGGAATATACCGTCCCTAGCATCCTCAAATGGATTCCCAACCCTTACTTCTGCATTAGGGCCATTAGACCACCAATATGAGACTTCATCTAATTCACTAGATTCGGTCCAATCCTCAGAATCTACCATAGAATCATTATCAAAATCCTCAACATAAATACCATCTCCATCATCATCGGACCATCTATAAATCTGTAAATACACCCTTTCTTCTGTGTTTTTATCCATATCTCCATCAAATGCCGAATATTCTATTGTCGCTCTAGCTCGAAGTTGTCTAGTATCTTCAGGTAGAGCATAGATTGTGTCAGGAATATGTAAAGGAATTAACAAATCTGGCCTATCACCTTGATGGCCATCCCAACTACTATTTTCTCCGTTGGAGCTGCCATTACCAGTACTATTCCAAACAATTACTTCGTGAGCAAGTGGTTCAAACAAAGTAGGAGTGAATCTAAGTAAAACATCTGTATCTGCATGATTTGTAAAATCTAAGTCGACTAATTGAGATTCTCCGGGGAACATATAGTTGATATTGGCGTCCCTATGTTGACCTTGGAATGTGCCACTATTCCATTGTGCTGGACTCATCCACCAACTACCATTGTCACCCTCTAATGTAGATACTGCACGTGAGGCATTAAACCAACCACCTCCTTGAATAAATGGCTCATAACCTCTATCATCAGAAGTAGATAAGACAAAATCTCTGAGTGTCTGAGAGTCAGGATACTCGCCCTGTGTTTCTTGCCAAGCTTCGGCAACTACTGCTAACAAACCCGCTGCAATAGGAGTGGCTAAACTAGTTCCTCCCCAAGTCGACCAAGCAGAATTAGCATTATTTCTCAAATTAAGAGGCAGGTCGCCTGTGGCACTCCATCCAACTGATACAATATCAGGATCCATCCTACCTACTACATTAGGGCCTCTATTAGACCAAGGCGCATTTTGACCCCATGAGTCACTTGAACGAGAGCTAAATGCTCCTACGGAAAATACTCCATGTGCTGCACCGGGGACTTTTGTAGTTCCAAAACCATGGCCCCCATTGCCTATAGCAACAGAATATGAGGCATTATCATTGTAAACCCTAGTTAACCAATCGAGATATAGCGAATACCCATCAGCCCCGGATTCATCTATACTGGAGTAACCAAAAGAAAAGGAGCCAATATCTGCCTGATCATACTTTGTTTCAGATTTGCCATCATTACCCTCAGCAATCCATCTCCAAGCATCTAGTGAATGCCCGCCCGAATAATGATTTCCAATTGAGGCTATAGTTGCATTTGGCGCCATACCAATAACTCTTCCATCATCAATCTCTCCTTGAGCAGAAATTGCACTAGCACATAATGTACCATGGCTTCCAGAATCTAGCATAAACAGTGTCAAATTTCCGGCGCCGGCTATCCTATTTTGATAACCATGTCTAATTGAATATGTTTCACCATATGGTATACCATTTATTCCATCTGAAACCCAATAAACCAATCCTCCTGAAATATCCCAAAGATTATCTCCGTTGGTATCCAAACCAGTGGTTTCTGACCCTGGCTTGATAGCTTTCTCTCCAGAGAAGTTACCATCTAGATCCATATCCACATATACGGTTTCATACAGTCCAGAAATTTCTTCGTCAATAACAATAATTGGCACATCACCCCCTACCTTTGAGCGTAATGTAGAGTCAGGATGTTCTCCCAAATGATAAACACCAGATAATGAATTAGGAATACCCGAAATATTGTATCCAGATATATCTAGTACGCCATCTGAATCATTATCATAATCTAAATTTGAAGTATCTGCATACCAGGTATTTGACTGAGGATATGCATTACCATTTACCAAGTATGTATACATGCTATTATGGTCAAACATCATCGGCCAACCTGACCAATCAGAACGTAAGTCATCAACTCTAGCTTGAGTGCCATTCAAATCAGGATGGGCAAAATCAACTCCCGTATCTGCGACTGCGACTATCATGCCTTCACCAGTATAACCTCTCTCCCAAGCGTCATTTGCTCCATGAATTTCTCCTGACCTCACAGATTCTGGTTCGGAATTAGGCCTATCAAATGGAATTGTGTCATACGGTTGAGGATTATTTTGTGCATCTAGAATTGATATTACCCCTGGCACACTAGGTAATTTATGGAAAATATCAGCGGGCATCCAGAAAGTCCTATGATCAATTTCTCCTGATGTTGGATCATAAGTTTCAAAGAATTCTCCATTCTTAGCATCAGCTTGTTTATCCAAGGCATTATTTTTTAATTGCCATAAATTTAACTCGGCGAGAGACCAAGTAATTACAGTAACACGAATTTCTTTAGCACCTGATTCAATCCTTAGATTAAGAGAGTCTTCAATCCAAGGATTCCCAGGAGATGGAAATGAGGGAGAATCAACTTCCAATAATGTGTAGGAACTATTCTCCTCTTCAGAGATATTATCAAAATCTTCATTATTAATCAATAATGATACTGAAGAAGTTAGCATCAAGAGGGCTAAAACCACAGCACGGCGTTGATGCATATTCTTTCCATTGTTGATGATGACTTGTATTTACCGGCCTCGTGTCCCGTCATAATCAAAGCATAAGAGCGACTCGAGGAGTCCACTAGTCCCGTAGTGTAGTGGTCCATCATGTCGGGTTTTGGTCCCGGCGACCCTGGTTCGAATCCGGGCGGGACTACCAAAAATATTTCATTCATTGATTTTTTCAGGCATTTTAGCGAGATCCCTGGTAATATTCTTTTGATGGCTTTCCAAAGTCCCACCTCCTATCTCCAATAACTTAGAATCTCTCCAAAGTCTTTCTACGACATATTCCCCAACATATCCATATCCGCCCATTACCTGTATTGCTCTATCTGCAATATTTTTTGCTGCAGTTGTAGCATAAAGTTTGACGCCGTCAGTATCTAATCTGTTTCCAGATTTTGATAAATCTGTATTCCGAGCAGTGTCATAAACATACGAACGCATTGCCCTATATTCTGCCCAAGACTCTCCGATATGTCTCTGAATCTGACCGAAATTTCTTATTTCATTTCCAAAAGCCTCTCTTTCTGAAGCATATCTATTCATTGCATCCAAACTTCTACGAGCTATTCCAAGTGCCATAGCTGCGAGACCTATTCTTTCTATCTCCAAATTCCTCATCATATGAATCATAGATTCACCAGGACCGCCTACTACATTTTCAGGAGGTACAATGCAGTTGTCGAAGACTAACTCCGCAGTGTTTGAAGCACGCATGCCTGTTTTATCATAAATTTTCTGACCAACAGAAAAACCGGGCATATCTTTCTCTACAAGGAATGTAGTTATCTGAGCACGACCCTTTGAATCCGTGCCGGTCCTTGCATAAAGCCAACAAATGTCTGCAGGAGTACTCTCATCATCAATTGAACCATTAGTAATCCACATTTTCCTACCATTTATTACCCAGTTTCCATCTGAATTTAACTCCGCAGAGGTCTGCATTCCCAAAACATCAGTACCATATCCTGGCTCACTCATAGCCATGCATCCTATCCATTCCCCACTACAAACCTTAGGTAAAATTCTTGATTTTTGTTCATCACTTCCATTATGAGCTAAATTATTGACCATTAATTGAGCATGGGCAAGATAAGCCAAACAAAATCCGGGATCGGAGTATGATAACTCCTCGTTTACAATTGCAACTGCTGTTGCGTCCATTCCCGAGCCACCATAATCTTCTGGAACACTGATCCCAAGTAACCCATAATCACCTAATTTCCTAAATAGTTCTTGGTTAAACTTCTCAAATTTGTCATATTCTAATGCCTGTGGTTCAACTTCTTCGGAAACAAAACTTCGAATCATTTTCCTAAGCATTGCATGTTCTTCAGTTGGGTTGGCCAAATCTATACTCTGCCAGTCACTGTCCATGGCCCGTCGAGTAATGTTCCTCGTATATGGCATTCGATTAGCGATTCATGCTAATTTCTTACCTATCTAGATAAACATCAAGGTGTGACTCTACGGCTATCTCGAGGAAAAGGAATAACTTCTCTAATATGTTCCGCGCCAGATAACCAAGTGCAAACTCTATCGACACCCATGCCAAAACCTCCGTGAGGGACTCCTCCATAACGACGAGTGTCAATATAAAATTCATAAGGCTCTCTAGGAGTTCCTTCCTCATCTATACGCTCTAATATTTCAGCTTCAGACCATGTTCTTTCTCCGCCACCAATTATTTCTCCGTATCCTTCAGGAGCCAATAAATCGTGACAAAGAACATATTTTGGATCGTCAGGATCTGGTCGATGATAGAATGGTTTAGCAATTCTAGGATAATGTGTCAGAAAGTGAGGTACTTCGAAATCGGCAGTCAATATCTTTTCTTTAGAATAGTCTAAATCCTGACCCCACTCAACTTCTACACCTTTTCCTTGTAAAGTTTCAATGGCCTCGTCATAACGAATGATTGGGTAAGGATTATCCGCATATTGAGAAATCAAATTTAAATCTCTGTCTAAACTAGATAGTTCATCCGACCTTTCCTCTAATAATGTACTAGCAATATGGCGTACTAATCCTTCACCGTGTTTCATAACTTCATTATTTGAAGCCCAAGCAATTTCCATTTCAGCATGCCAGAACTCGGTCAAATGTCGACGAGTCCTAGACTTTTCTGCTCTAAATGAGGGGGCAATTGTGTATAACCTTTCAAGTGCAGGCATTGCTGCTTCAGCATATAATTGCCATGATTGAGTCAGATATGCTTTGCGACCAAAGTAAGGAACCTCAAAGAGTGTGCTCCCTCCCTCAACTGCTCCTGCTACAAAATTAGGTGCTTGATATTCAATAAATTGGCGATCACGAAAATATGAATGTACTGCTCCAAATACTGATGAACGAATTTTGAGCATTGTTGTCATTCTACTTGTTCTGAGATACAAATGTCTATTGTCAAGAAGGAATTCTGTTTCACCACCATCCGCTTCAGTCATAGCTGATTCTGTTATCGGAAAAGGTCGTTCAGGATTTACTGATCCTACCACTTCTCCGCTCAAAACTTGTAATTCATGTCCATGTTCTCTATCAGTTGGTTGGACGATACCTTTCAGAATTACGCTAGACTCGATTAAAGAACTTTTTAGTTCATCAAAAAATAAATCTCCTAATACCTCTCTTTTAGCAACACATTGGATATTCCCGGTTGAATCTCTTACAACTATGAATCTAATTTTATTCGAACCCCTAGAACGATAAATCCAACCTTTTAGTTCAACTTCTTGACCATCATATTCGCCGGCAAGAATCTCGCTAATCCATGTATCTTTACTCATGCGAGTCACCCTCCGTGATTGAGCGTGCGAGCACTGACATATCAAAGTCAGCATCAGATAGTTAGTATCGTACCCGGAGATTAAGCCAAACCCATCACCAAAAAATGGTGATGAGCATGGCGGGTCTGACGGGGTTCGAACCCGCGACC
>DANB01000030.1:38512-39754 GCA_002497245.1 Euryarchaeota archaeon UBA439 | reverse complement strand
GCTCTACCTGACTAAGCTACAGACCCAGCCTTGCGAGAAAGCATCCCTCTATAATTACAACGGGTAAGCAAATACATTGCTTCCGCCTAGCGGATTGTTGGCGGGTCTGACGGGGTTCGAACCCGCGGCCTTCCGGTTAAGAGCCGGACGCTCTACCTGACTAAGCTACAGACCCAGCCTCGCGACCTAGAACATATGTATAATTACAACGGGTCAGGTAATAGTTAATTTAAACGTCCTGAATCATTAATTAAAGTGACCACGCCACCTTTAGATGCCAATACTACGGCATCACACATCTCTACAAAGAGCCCCACTTCAACGACTCCGGCAATACTGAGAAGTTTCACCTCTAATGACTTAGGTTCAGTTATAGATGGACCGAAACTACAATCAAGAATATAGCCACCATTATCTGTTACGAAAGGTTCCGGACCACCTCTTATTGAAACTTCACCTGAACAAAATGAGGATATGCGATCTCTTGTTCGTTCCCACTCGAAAGGTAAAACTTCTACTGGTAAATCGAAACTTCCAAGAGTTGTTACTTGTTTTCTGTCATCTGCAACTACTATCATTGATTTAGATGATTGGGCAACTATTTTTTCTCTTGTTAAAGCACCGCCTCCTCCTTTAATCAAAGAAAAGTCATTATCAAACTCATCTGCACCATCAATTACTAAATCGAGACCTCCTGACTCTGACAGCGTTACTAGAGGTATCCCGACCTCTAATGCTAATTTTCGTGTTTCTTCACTAGTTGGGACCCCTACTACGTTAAGCCCGTCTTCGGAAATCCTTCTTCCTATCTCCATTACAGTATATCGGACTGTTGAACCTGTTCCGAGACCTAATTTCATACCATCTCTGATGAAATCACAGGCAGCGACACCTGCCTCTTCTTTGAGTCTCTCGACGTCTTCCATGATGTTCTGGAAAAGCATTACTACCATGATGGTTTCCAATGATGATTGTCATATTAAACGAAATTCTTTGACCGAGAAGTTCATTCGAAGAGAGGTGCTCGGAGTCTTGAGGGAGCAGGAGGGTCACTGACAGTGTACGACACTGAGGAAAGTCCCCTCTGCACAGGTGCAGGTGGCCCGTCGCAAGGCGGGTGTCCGGGAGGGCAGGCTCTGTAGAAGAAACGAATCGGCACGGGCGCACGATGAATCCGCAAGGAGGAGATTTCCCGATGCTGACTGAGACGAACACCCCCACCGCAGCAAGTCCAAACAGTTC
>DANB01000030.1:10386-38373 GCA_002497245.1 Euryarchaeota archaeon UBA439 | reverse complement strand
ACACTGAGGAAAGTCCCCTCTCCAAGATGCAAGCGGTCCGATTAACGTCGGAGATCTGGGAAGGTCGGCTCTGTAATAGAAACGAACTATATCGGACGTGTACGATGAATCCGAAAGGAAGAGATTGTCTGAATGTAGATGGAACGAGCAACCCCGCTGGAGCAAGTCCAAGCAGTCCCGTATGGCATCAACAGGGACAGGTAGGATGCTAAGTTGAATGTGACCAGCTGAAAGGTGAACAGAAAGGGGCTTACTCCCTGCACCCTCACACTAAATTAAGAAATATTAGATTGTCCCTTCAATACAGTAATTTATCCGTAGTATTGTTCAGGGTACAATAGGTCAGGGCTGATAGTATGGATTTTGATTCCAATGATTTTCATTCTTTTGTATCGTCACGACGTTCAACACGTGACTTCCTTCCAACACCAGTTTCTGATGAAATCATTGAGCAAATAATTGCAGATGGATTAACATCACCTAGTTGGAGCAATACTAGGCCTATTCTTGTAGCAGTTGCTAAGGGTGATGTAAAAGACAGAATTTCAAAAGATTTCCATTCTAGATGGGATGCAATAAAAGATGCTCGAGGTAGTTTATTTGGAAAGATAAAAGCCGTACTGAAAAGAAAAGGTTTGCCGACTAGTAATTGGATAATAACTAGACGTTATCATAAAGATTTAATTGAAAGGTCAAGAAATCAAGGAAAAAATTTCTTATCACATATCGGTATTAGTAGAGAGGATAAAGAGGCTCGTGACAAAGCTTGGGCTAGGAACTATGATTTTTTCGGAGCACCGGTTGAGCTGTTTCTATTTACACATAAATCTTTAGGGAAATTCGCAGCCTCTGATGCAGGATTGTTCATGCAGAATCTAATTCTTTCAGCGCACTCCAAAGGTTTGGGTACATGCCCACAAGGTGCTGTTGCGGTATGGGAAGATGCTGTCCGTAAAGAATTTGATATTAGTAAAAATTACTCATTACTTTGTGGGATTTGTCTAGGATATCCAAGTGAAAATAAAATAAATTCTTTCAATGCAAACCGTCCAAAACCATCAGAAATTATTGTGCCTGAAAAGTAAGATGACATGGCATCAATTTTCAATCCCTTCTGTTGCTTTGGAATACTGACTCATGAAATCCCAAGCAATCTGAGTCGTGGGTATTAATCCGCCATTACCTGGAACATATCGAGGGAAATCGCTGGGGCTGCCAAAATCCTTCTCATATGGATTATGCGTCCCTGCATAAAGACTGACTAATTGTACTTCAGTGCCATTTTCGCAGTCTGTGAATCCTTGAATCGAATATAGTGCATTAGCATCGTTTAGATCCGGTAGACTTCCTGCACAACCGTTGTATTTTGCAACTTCATACATATTTTCCATGGCTCCTGTTTGGTAAGCTGAGTTGTCAAACCAAGCAACTGGATTGAATATTATTGGTCTAGAACCCCATGCATACCATACATTGTCGTCAAGAATACCATGAATTTCCATCATTGGAATCGGATTATATTCTTCAGGTATATCTGCCAACAAGTACATTGCCATACAAGCCATTGCTGCGATCTTCTCACTAGAATGGAATGACAGATAGTAAGACATGGCACATCCATTAGACCAACCAGTGACATATACTCTATCAGGATCAACAGGATGGATTTCAATTGCAATATCTATCAGTCGATTTAGGAATCCTAAATCATCGATATCATTTGCAACAGCATCAGCACAACACCAACCAGCGTTCCATGATTCTTCACTACCTCCTGTTGCCGGATCGCCTCCCAACGCAAGTCCTTCGGGATTCAGCAATATGGCGCCGTATTCTTCAGCAATTTCATCAAACCCTGAGATACTTCTTTGTTCAAAGGCGGATAAGCTCCACCCATGTAAATCGATAATTAGAGGTACTAATTCACTTCCATTTACTTTTTCGGGAACATAAGTAATCCAACAACGTTCATATTCATCATGTTCAAAGCAGCGATAATCATCTTTCTCGAAATATGGTAAAACTAATTCTGGAACCTCATTAATTTCATCATCATTGGACTTTTCATTAGAAGAAATACATCCACTAAGAGTCATAGAGACTATGATTAGAGATAATGCTAATGCGCTAACTCTTCTCACCATACTTTATGCTGAGGCCTAAAGTAGAAAAATATACTTATTGTTAGAAGTAAGACGGGTTATCAATTGAAATCAGTTACTGCATCTAAAACAGGACTGGTTTCTAATGATCCACTTTCTTCAAAATCTAACCAAGGACCTTTTCCTAAAATTCTAGATGTTATTTCTTTTTGAAGTACTATAATAGATGGGAGAAGTATCGAACTTGTTAACAAAGCCAATACTAATAGCACCATCATTAAAACAAAGAAATTTTGCAAACCAGGTATCGAAACAAATAATCCGGCAGATAAACCTGCACATGTTGTGGCAGTAGTCTCGAATATTGTCTGCCCTGTTTTCGATACAGACTTGACAATTCCTGCTGGTGTCTCTCCTTCATCCTTGATACGATCTACAATGTGAATTGAATCGTCAACACCTATACCAAAGACTATGGTTCCTATCATAGCAGTAAATACGTTAACTCCTACTCCACCAAATCTCATCAATAAAGGCTGCCAAAGAACCACTGCACCGACAGCAGCCATAGTGAATATAGCCAATCGAGGTGATCTAAACAAGAATGCCATAGCAATCAATAAAATGAACATAGTCCAAATTGTAGTTAGACTCTGAGCCTTATGAATTCCATCATTTATATCAATAGAAACAGGCAATCCTCCAGTTAAAATTGAATTATATGTGCCATCAATATCTATTGCAGTACATCTAAGAGCGCTAATGCATTCTTCATCTCCCTCAAGAATATCATCGATTGCATTTCGTAAAAGAGTTGCATCTGCCAGATTAATGTACGGTTGATTAGCATAAACTAACGTTTTAGTTTCACCAATACCTGTATCTTCGTTCATTAACATAGATCTTATTTCGGGAGATAAAGTATCAAAAGCAATGTTCACCATATCTTCTCTGCTAGAAACAGAATAAGCCCAGCATTGAGGACTAAAAGGATCTGATGATCTATCCCAACAATCGTCATGTAATATATCCCAAAGACTCTGGTCATAAATCTCTAAACCGGAAATATTGACATCAACATGTATGGCCTTTAGAACATTAACAAGGCTAATTGTATCAGTTTCTGGAACATTGTCGACTAGAATTTGTAAACTTTCTATTGAATCTAGAATTGGCAAGTCCCTAATTGGAGCTGTGCCATTGACTTGCCCTCTCTCCTCAGCATTAATGATGAACATATTTGTTTGTCCACCCTCGAAAACTACACTATATTCTCGTAAAGTTTCGTATGACTCGAGATTTGGAGGAACTTCATCAGGACCGGCAGTAATTTGTTGCCCCATAGTCTCTGTAAATTTTTGTACTCCTGAAAATGTAACAAACAGTGCAACCAATATTACTAGTAAAGTATTCTTGACCGGAACTTCACCAATTCTATCCCACATTTTGTCAAATAACTGAGTTTTACCCTTGCGATATCTGAGTAACTCTACTAATGCTGGAACCATAATCATTGAAAGTAAAAATGTAACAAAAATTCCGATTAATAGAGTCACCCCAACAGTTCTCATAGGTTGAATTGGCACCAAAAAAGTCCAAGTTAAAACACTGAAACCAATTATTGTTGTCATTGCAGATAACATGATTGCATTACCTGTCGTTAGTGCTGCTCTGACAGTTGCAGTCAAACTAATTACAGGGTCCCAAGGATTAATTGTTTCTACATCAAATCCATCACGATTTGCTAACCAAGCTTTTTCCAATTTTTCTTCTATTAATTCCACTCTATTCTCTTCAATCCTATTTGTCAGATGCAAGGCATAATCTACACCGAGACCTACAAGTATGGGTCCGGCAGAAATAATCATTGGAGTTAACATTATGTCAAAAATAACTGTAACTCCGAAGGTAATGGCCAAGCTCATAGCAATAGGTAGACCACCCACAATGATTACTTTCGGATTTCTATGAAGGATTAACATTGCTAGACATACCAGAACACCACTGATTGGAAGCATGACATCTACTAATTCATCATATATTGAATCAGATACATCATGTAGTACAGGAGTCAATCCCGTAATTGTCACAGCCTTTCTCTGAGGGATATCTTCAAGCCTTTCCTTATCCATTGTAGATGTAGGGTTATCATATGTTCTAAGACAAAGTTCGCAATTAATTCCAGATTGCTCGTAAATTAACTCACTGGCATAGGCAATAAAGGCCTTATGATCTTTCAAACCAGTAGTCGGATCGGCTGGAATTTCAGTATTTTCCATATCGAATAAGATGCCCATCACAATGGCGGCAGTATCCCATATGCCGTCATCATTAGTATCTCTAACAAAAGACTCCATCAATGAACCTGCTTGATCAACTAAATTATCGACTCTTTCTTGGTCACTAGGGATTGAATAACCTTCATTGGGATTTGAATTAGATATAGCACAATTGTCATTGGGGCCAGTAGGAAGGCCGTACTTCTCAACTGCACAAGTAAAACGATAACTAGAAGAATTGGCTTCTTTAATTATTTGAGAAGGAGAAAGAATCCAAATTACTCCATCATTACGTCCTCTATCATCCTTATATGTATCGAGTCCATCTTGATAACCTCCTGAACCTCTATTATTATCATCACCTTCCAACCATGATAATTGATTAAGAATATTGATATCGGTAATATTTTCAAAACCTCTTTCATTACCTGTGGCAGCATTATCTGTTTGCACATACAAAATGAAAATATCCGTAGCCCAAGGTGCTTCCCGAACATCTAATAATAATTCGGTTGAATCCGCCCCATCAGGTAGATAAATCTCAACATCGCCATTAATTTGGTCTTGGAAGTTCATAGCAGGCTTTATTGTCAAAGCTGAAATCAAAATTAGTATGGCTACTATTAAACCTGGACTCCTCAGAATCATAGAATAAGATAATTCAGCGGTTCTTATTGCAGTTCTACTGAATAAATCGCTTGTACGATTAATTGCTTTCTCACCCATTAGATAAAAATCGCCTAATGGGCTTTCCATTGCTAATTCTTTAGCATTTATTGCTGAATCTCTAAATGGTGCTAACCTTTCAAAGAAACGCTCCCAAAAAACGACTTCCTCATCATATTCAATTGATGATTCGGGAACCTCACGCACATCGTCCACATAGACCTGCCCTCATATAGACCAAATGAAATAATCGCAAGTAATATTACAAACATTAAGAATTAAGCACAATTTAATTTCATGGAACTAATTATTTTTATCAAGAATTCTCCAATATGATTCAGAGCAACTATACGAATTACTGAAAGTTAATGAGTATGTCCGAGGATTGATAATAATGGCGAGACGCAGAAAACCCTTGGCTCAAAAAGGAAGAGATGATGATGTCAGGATTATCGCAGGATTTGTTCTTGGTTCGATTCTCACAGTAATAATGCTACTAGTAGTCATTATTGCACCTCCTGCAACAATAGGCCCTAGTGAAGGGGAACTAGCTCCTGATTTCAGTGCTGATGCTTATAATGGAGTGAATTGGCAAAATTTCAAATTATCAGATACATTTGACTATGAATGGGAAGAAGGTGAGGATGGAGAATGGATTTTGGTACAATTCATAGATACTGACTGCCCATATTGCTGGAGTGAGGGGGAAACTATGAGTGATTTATATTCACAATGGTCAGGTAGTGTAGAATTTATCACAGTAACAGTTGAATTATCCATAAACAATCATGATAGCGACAGAGCAGAGGTTGAAGCATTTCGTGACAAAACAAGTTATGGGACTGAAGATAATGATGGTGATGGATGCAATAGCGGTAGAAATAATTGCATAAATCGTCCAGGTACAGCACATAACTGGAATTACATCGAAGGAAGTAGTAGTATTATGAAAGATTGGGAAGTAAGTGGGACTCCATTCCTAGCTATCTTGAAGCCAGATGGATATGTAGCATGGAATCAATACGAAAATTCAGGAGAGGACATAGAATCTGCAATGCAGAGACTCGTGGGTGGTTCACAATGAATGAAGCTCTGACCGACCCTGTATTGATAGCTTTCTTTTTAGGACTTGTAGTTAGCAGTTATCTAATGTTTGTAGACAATGGTAAAAAAACATCCATGCTACTGATGTCTTCTCTAAGTTTTGCCATGGTTGGAATAATTTCATCTGCTTATACTTATATTATTCATAACAAAATGGTAGTACAAGGAAGCACCTCATTTTGTTCATCGGAAGGTATTGTACAGTGCGGTTCAGTTATTGGAGATCCAGAATGGAATAACTTGTTTGGAGTTCCTTGGGGGATCTTTGGAATTCTCTCTTTCTCGGTTCTAATTTTCTTAAGTCTGTGTTTATATCTTGATAGACATGCTAAATGGTCTGAAGATTATTTGAATTACTCTTGGTGGGCAGGAATTGCGGGACTACCATTCGTTGCATTATTAGTTATTATTGAATTAACTCAAGTTGAAGATGCACCACATATTTGTCCATTCTGTACAATAGCACATATCTCATTAATTGGATATGTTGGTTCGATTTATTTCTTGAAAATAAGAAGAAATATGGGTAAATGGTCAGAAAACGAGGGATAAAAATGCATTTAGTCACAGGAGGTGCTGGTTTTATCGGATCTCATTTGGTAGATTCGTTGGTAGCTAGAGGAAACAGTGTAAGAATATTAGATAATTTCAGTAGCGGAAGGGAAGAGTTCCTAGAACATCATAAGGGAAATGACAGGGTTGAGATATTTAGGGCTGATTTACTAGATTTAGATGCAGTAAATGAAGCTATGGCAGGGATAGAAACTGTTCATCATTTGGCGGCTAATCCAGATATTAGATTAGGGACTGAGGTTACAGATACAGATCTTAAACAAGGAACTGTGGCAACCTACAATGTACTAGAAGCGATGCGTCAAAATAATGTAAAAAGAATTTCTTTCTCATCATCAAGTGCCATTTATGGAGAAGCAAATGTAATGCCTACTCCTGAAACTTATGGACCGATACTACCAATTTCATTATATGGAGCATCAAAATTAGCATCAGAAGCATTAATCAGTTCATGGTGTGGAACTTTTGGAGGAGAAGCTTGGATTCATAGATTTGCAAATATTGTAGGACCGAGAGGCACACATGGAGTGATCTTTGATTTCATCCATAAACTAAAAAATAATCCTAATAGATTAGAAGTATTAGGTAATGGATTACAAGAAAAATCGTATATGTCAGCAGAAGATTGTGTTAGAGCAATGACTCATCTAATTGATAATTCAAGTGAAAAAGTAAGTCTTTACAACTTGGGGACTGGCGACACATGTTCTGTAAGAAGAATTGCAGAAATTGTGGTTGAAGAAAGTGGACTTGATAATGTATCGATTGAATATACTGGAGGAGATAGAGGATGGGCAGGCGATGTACCAAAGACCTCACTCGATGTTGAAAGACTGTTTGCAACAAATTTTGTTCCAACTATGCAATCAGAAGATGCAATAAGATATACTGTAAAAGAATTAATCAAAGAAATCGGTCTTTGAATAGAATAACAGTAGAAACAATAGATATTGCAAATAAAGGTAAAAATAAACTAATCCCATTAGATTTCTGGCTATCATCAAGAGTTAGTAAAACCGCTCCTAGAGTGGATCTTTGATTATCTATAATTTTTTCATGAGCCACAACAATAGATATATCTTCAAGGTTTTCGTTTTCTAATAAGAAATCTAGATTAATTTCAAATCCTTCACTATTTTTCATCATTGAAATATTAGTAAATCTTGAATTGAAAATTGTTTCTGAAGTAACTTCCCCTAGTGAAAGATTTGTATCAATTTCCATATTTAGATACCCTATACTGACATCTTCATGATTTGTAATACCGTTTGTCGCTTGGGATTTATCAATGGTAATTTCTGCTAATAGAAATATACTCACCTGAGAATTACTAAAATTCTCAACATTAAATAGATTAATCATTAGATTCATAGATTTTCTATTAAGACTCTCGACCCCAGATATCGAGATTATCGTATCTGAGTCACGTACTCCTTCGGAGTTGAGTAAAGCTCTATCTAAATCTACTGGTGATACTGTTCCTTTAATCTCATTATTGCTATCAAACCAGAAAGAGGGTGCTAATTCCATACTATTCGGGTGAATTGATAATCGTTCTGAAGAAATAGAGTTACCTAAAGGGTCGGCGATTGGGTCATGTAAAGCAATCCTGACCAAACGAGAACCGCGATCATCTGCAAAATCCGAAATCCAAGGATCTATTGTTGCGCAAACATCGCACCAAGTAGCCGTATATTGTTCCATTAATACCGAATTTCCGCCCTCAACATACCAATTATTCGGTTCATCTTCTGCAATTATATTAGATGATGTCATGACTAACAATAGTAAAACTGCAATGCCGCAAAAACTAGAATTTCTTACCATCTGTATGCCTCTAAACGCCTTCACTTCATAACCAAGAGGCTAGACGAGCCTCACTGATGAGTAAGCGCTGGTATCAAGAAAACCGTCGCGACCCATGGAGAAGGCAAGCTAAATCCAAGGGTTACAGAGCTAGGTCTGCATACAAATTAAAACAAATACAAGAGAAATTTGAAATTATTCGAAAAGGAGACTATGTATTAGATATTGGATGTCATCCCGGAGGATGGACTCAAGTAGCAGTTGAAGAGGTAGGAGAAGATGGATACGTCATTGGAGTAGACTTGTTATCAACATCACCCGTTGAAGGAGCCACAATAATTATTGGAGATATTACTAATCCAAAAACCATAGAACAAATAAATGAAGAAATAGAAGGATATTACCTCAACTGTGTAATCAGTGATATTTCTCCTAGGTTGACGGGACGTTACGATACAGATCAGGCAATTTCATTAGAATTGTCTACGATGGTATTAGATGCTGCGATGCCAATATTGAACCCTGGCGGTTCCTTTGTAACAAAAATTTTCCAGGGAGTAGGGATTGAAGGACTGATTGAAGCGGCAAAAATGAGATTCTCGAGCGTACAAAGATACGCGCCGACCGCATCCAGAAGTTCTTCTTCTGAAACTTACTTGATTTGTAGAAATAAATTACCTAAGGTTAGGAAAGAAGCTGAGGGAAAAACTGCATATGATCATCTGAAAGAGCATCTTAAAAAACTTGACATTGTCGTTGAAGGGGTTGAAGAAAAAGATGATGATGAAACTATAATTGGTTATAGGAAATATGTTGGTAGCGGAAAAAAATAACTAATTTTAATAATAAAAATAATTAATTTTAATAATTAGTAAAAATGCTATTTCGTAACGTAATTACACTATTTTATATCAATTCCTAAAAATGAAAAAACATTCAGTTATATATGCAATTTTATTGGCTGAAATTGAGGAACTTAATATGGAAAGTAAGTTATCAAAAATCAGCCCAAGAACGAATGCCTTGGTAGTTGGAGTTACAATGCTAGCACTAATGATGTTTCAATCGGTAAGTGCAGGTACTGTCAACCCTGCAGAACAAGGTTACAACAATCTAGAGATGTTAACATTCTTTACATTCTTTGTAGGATATATAGCAATGGGTGCAGCATTCGTATTCTTCCTAGTAGAAAGAAATAATGTTGCTCCACAGTTTAGAACTACTATGACGATCTCTGCATTAATTGTAGGTATTGCAGCAATGCACTACTACTACATGAGAGGAGTATACATAGAGCATGACATGGTTAGCATCGAATACAGATACATGGATTGGATAATTACTGTTCCACTAATGGCACTTAAATTTCCAAGTCTAGTAGGTAAGGAAGCAATCACCGATTCCAAAGTAGCTGGGTTAGGATTTACAGGAATTTGTTTCCTAGGTGCTCTAATAATGATTGGATTCGGATATGCAGGAGAAGCCGGCTTGATGAATGAATACCTTGCTCTAGTTCTTGGAGGAATGGGTTGGGCTATGATTATCGTAGCTACAGGTACACCTTGGACTGATGGAAAAGGAGTAGACAACAGTAAAATCGCTCCCGAACTAATGTGGTCAACAAATGCTCTAAGATGGTTTATTGTAGTAGGATGGATTATTTATCCAATTGGTTACTTATTCAGCCCAGAGGTTGCTATTGCAGAAAATGTCAGTCAAGAGCAAATGGCAGTTCTGTACAATATTGCTGATATGATTAACAAGATCGGTTTCGGTGTTGTTGCATGGATGGGTGCTAAGAAAGCAACCGAAATGATGGCTTAAATTAAGAATTAAGCATATTCGGATAAACGTAAAGGAAGGGCTGGGGATTTAATCCTCAGCCTTTCCCTCAATAAAATAATTCATTTCATTCAGAACTTCTGTCATAGGGCACAATATTCTGCCATTCAGAAGCATCAGATCTTGAAACAATTGCTTCAACCCAATCAGTATCTGAACAATTGAATACTTCATGAGGTAAACCTGGTTCGATATAGAACATATCTCCAGCACTATGAGTTACAGATTTACGGCAACCCGGCCCAAATTCATGTCTGACACTACCTTTTAGAAGAAATACCATTACATCGAAATCAACATGGATGTGGGCTTTAGCGATTCCACCTGGTGGGATGAATGCTTTATTCATTGATAGTTTAGTTGCAGGAGTATTTTTACCGGATAATCCTGCTCCATACTGGATATTATTCCAACCTCTAACTTTGTGGACCTCTCTAAGACCATGTATGCCTCCTACATCTTCAACATATTTCTTGAGATCACTTTGCTCACCTTCCAAAATCAATTCATCTTCGCCCATTTTATCACTAAACCTTGAGATTAGATTTTGCTTACAAAATATCCGCATCGGAGGGAATAATTGCTGTTGTGCAAGATATTCTATTCTATCTCTTCAATCAAGCCTAAAAAGGGATGGTGGCTCGCCCGACTCATCCGAGGGACAAAAATGGGAAGTAGAGCAGAAGTTTGTACATCGTCAGGAGTGCCCTTAGTAGATAACAAAAGTACTGCATTTCCATGCCCTTCTTGTGGCAATTCAATTGGAAGAAGTGCACAATGCAGAACTCAAGCAGTCCCTTACATATGTCCAAGTTGTGGCTTCCAGGGTCCTTGAATTGAGGTGTTAATAATGGGTCATGTTGTTGTAAAATATAAGGTAACCATAAATAATCCAGAAGAGGGAGCTCCTGATTATCAGGCTATTGCCAATGTAATAGATTCTTTTGATGAGGTTCAAGCTGTGGAAATTAAACCTCTAGCATTCGGAATGATGTTTATTGAAGTCCAAGTAGTTCTTGGAGAAGGTGAGGGAATCGTTGATGAATTCGAGGAAAGAGTCAGAGGCATAAATCCCCTAGTTGGACAGATAGAAGCCCTAGAAATGGGAAGACTCTGAATATCTGACTAGATCAATAATGATCTAAAGGTGAACGCATTAGTTCACGCATCAAGACAGTTGCATATGTCCCAGGTGGAAGGATAAATTTCATTCTCATGCTACTTCCTTCTGGATTCCATAAATCATTCTCTCTAGGACCTTCTTCCCAACGTTTTGAAATAGAAGATTCGTGAATCTCAGGGACTTCTTCTATTGAAAAATCACGGAACATTACAGATAATGGTCTCCTCGTACCATTAGTAGAAAGACGAGGTATAGCAGATACTTTCCAATCAATAGAGTCTAAATTAGTTAATTGAAGTGCTTTATTTTCTATATCTCCTGGAATCCCTGTGGCAATTGGTGCATCATTTCCTGGAAGTGGTCCCGTTACGGCTAAACGGCCCAATCTACAGTTTCGACGACATCTATCTAAATTTGTCTCACTAACTTCAGACATTTTTCCTACATCAATTCTACCACTAGGTTGTACTGGAGCTACTAAATCACCAATTTCTGGTTCAACAATCCCAAGATTAGACTTAAGACGCCCAGCTAATGAGTGATTAAATGCTAAAGACTGTAAAGAATGAACTGTTAATAATTGTAATGAAGGAGGAAGTGTTTTGTATGCTTTAACCCAATTTTCAGGTTGTTTTTGCAAACTCTCCAACATATTTCTCTCGAATCCTAAATGTTTAGGAATGATTTCTAAACACTTTTCAGGATTTTGTGTATCTCTCCACATTTCTCTAAAAAGTTCTGTTTCTTGGCCATCATTCATCCCTTTCATTCCAAGATATAAATTAACTGCTTCTTGAAAGTCTTCCGAAACAACTGCACGGCCAACTTCTGGAGTAACAGGCCTAGTTGAGCCAAAACGTTGAGGGCCAATCCAGTTAGGGAAAACATTCTCACCTAGCCTTTCAGACATATTGGAAATTAATTGTAATACTCTCCGCATGGCTTCCTTACCATCCATTGGTTCACCATTCTCGTAACAACATCCTCTTACGGTTATTGAGAATCTGTTCCCGTCATGATCAGACATGCCTATTTTTTGATGTGTTCTACCTAAAATTTCTAAGGTCGTATCTGGAATCTCTACAGATTCTACTTTTTTCCGCGGTGCATCAATAACTAGAAGTTGCGTAGTTATTGCCCTCTTATCTTTCAAACCAGATGCAAAAATACGATTTCTGTTGATTCCACAGGCTCTTGATAATCTCTTAAGAAAACGATTAGTTTCCCAATTTACTAATGTGGCTCTAACTACTGTAAAACGACCTTTTGGATCGAGTGCGGGGATAGGCGAGACTTCTTCGACTCTGAAATCCTCGACTTGAACTTTCAAAAGTCCTCCTATTCCGAAGCCTTCAACAGCTCCAGAACCAAAACCAAGATACTCTTCAATGGACTTATTATCCATATTCAACAACGCTTATAATTCTAAATTTGATAATTCTTTATTGATATCTGAACAAAGGTCACGGAAAACTTTCTCAGCTTTCTTACCTTTTACACAACGAACATATAGTTCGGGTTCATCCAAATCAGGATGTTTTTGGAAGTAATTAGCATAGTCTACATCTTTACTATCATTGAGACGTGAACGGAACAATTGCAGGGTTGAATGATTCTCTCCGATAATTCTGAGACGAAGTTCGGTTCCTTCGTTTTTCAAGACTTTGATTGGCATAAGACAGCCGTTCGAGTCGCCCCCCCTTTTTGAGGGCTTGCCTTCGAATGCTGGCCATTGAAGGGACGGTAGACGGTCTAACTTTAACACCGATATTGATTCGGGTTAATGATGATGGGGGGCGAATCAAGAGAAGAAAGGTTCGCCGAGGCTTTCGGAAGATTGGCGCCAGCGATACTAATTATCAGCCTATTATTAACCGTAATAACTGCATCAGTACTTTTCCCATTGCCAGAATTCACTACCGATCTTTCATCATTCGCACCAGAAAGTGAGGCGAAATCTGCGGAAGAAAGAATGAATCTCGTAATGGAGGATACTCCCAACAGAATATATGTCCATGTTACACCAAATGAAGAAGGTGCTAATGTTCTCGAAATCGGAGCATTGCAACAATTATATGGAGACTTAGAAACAATTGATGAAGTATTCGGAGATGAAATTATTGCACATATAAATATTGCAAGTATTTTACAAAATATACTAGAGGAAAGAGATAATGAAAATAGATCAATACATGATTTTAATGAATGGGATAATTTACTTCTAGCAGTTATAGAAGATGACGAAGAATGTACAGATGCAATTGGTAATGATCAAGCTATTGCATCAGCAACATTTGCGAATGATGCTTTACTAAATATTGATTTTGAATATATGCATGTTTGTGACTGGATTGTGACTAAAGAAGGTGCTTCAACTCCAATTTCATCTAGTACCATGTGGGTCATAGAAGTTGATGGTTCTTTAGATTCTAAGGACAGGCAAACACTTGCAAAAAATATTAGAGAAGTATTAACCGGAAATATCTCTTCAGATTCTAGTACAGTATTGAATTATGGAGTTATCTCAGATGATTTGATTAGTAATGACATCAATGATACAACATTAGATAATTTCACTTGGTTATTGATGTTAGCAATTATTGTTGTAGTATTTGTTTTAGCAGTGGTCTTCCGTTCAATATTAATGATTGTAGCACCTTTACTAGGACTCACTGCGGCTCTAGTTTGGACGTATGGAACTATTACCTTACTAGGAAGGCCTTTTTCTATACTTGAAGTTGCGGTGGCCCCAGTAGTTTTTGGTCTAGGTATTGACTATGCGATTCATCTTCAAAGAGGATATGAGGAAGCTAGAAAGAATACTAATTCGGCAGCTCATGCATGGATAAAGGCATTTTCGATATTAAGAGTAGCTCTGACGCTAGCAGTAGTAACTACAGTATCTGCGTTCCTAGCAAGTTCTTTGTCCCCATTACCACCCTTACGAACTTTTGGCATCACATTGGCATTAGGAGTAGTGTGCGCATTTATTGCTAGTACAGTAACCGTTGGAGCATTACATGTAGTTGTGGAAAAAACTACAGGACCTAATAAAAGAAAACCTACCGATTTATCAAAATTTGCTGATTTAGCAACTAATTTCCAAAAAAGAAATACTGCAAGAATATTGCTTGTTGTTGTTTTACTTACGACTAGTTCGGTATTTTTAGCAGGAACTAAACTTGAAACAAGTTTTGAACTAACAGATTTTCTTTCAGAAGAAGATATGCCGATTATGGAAGTTAGAGGAGACATGTATGAATCTTATGATGCAGCAGCTTGGAAGTCAGTAACTATACTCATTGAGCCAAGTAATGACAAAGATTCGCTATCGGGTGAAAGAGACTTGTTACGAGGACTGGATATGTTAGATCTTAGAATTTCTACTATTTCTAACGTGGTCATACCAACTAATACTGATTCACAACGCCCATCTTATGACGGTTTATACCCTATACTCAGAGATGCTATTGAAGCCGATTCTAGCTTTGGAGAAACATTCCATCTTGGGATATATGATGGAAGATTAGATGTAGGCGATGGTTTTGAAGAAGGGGATGTTTCAGCAGCAGTTCATTCACTACTACTTAATGATTCAATTGGGGAGCCACTAAGAGGACAATCTTGGAGTGAAAGAACATCAATGTATGTCGCACTAACTGAGGATAATAATAATCTAAAATATCTCAAAATAAGAGTAGATGTCATAGCAGAGACTAGTGAAGAAACTTCAGTACTAGCTATAGAATTTGAAAAACAAGCTGAATGGATAGAAGAATCAGGATATATTGATGCGAACGCTCACATTGGCGGAGATGTAATGATGATTCACAGTATTTTCTCTGGACTGGTTGTCTCCCAAGTTGAATCAACTGGCTGGAGTTTACTTGTTTCGATAATAGTTCTATTCATCCTAACTAGAAGGCTTGGACAATCATTAGTAGTTATTCTTCCTGTCGGAATAAGTGGTTCATGGGTTGTTGGATCGATGGCGATTCTGGGTTTAAATTGGAATGTATTGACTATTATGATTACAGCGCTTACTGTTGGACTTGGAATAGATTATTCCATACATGTTTGGCGGAGTTTTGAAAGTAATAGAAAATCTGGCTATGGAGTATGGGAATCTATGAAAATGATGTATAAAACTACAGGGACTGCTCTAATAATGTCGGCTGGTACTACAATATGCGGATTTTTAGTTCTGAAATTATCACCTATACCAGTGATTCAAGATTTTGGAATTGTTAGCTCAATCTCTGTAGCATTTTCTCTAATTCTAGCGTTATTCGTTCTTCCAGGACTATTAGCTGCAGAGGTCAGAACATCCAGTGAAAACTAGACTGGTTCAATTAAAGATGAAACTTCGACCATATCTAGACCCTGTTCTCTTGCAACAAGAGCTAAAGACATCCATAAGGTAATAGGTCCTAATGAGCGTCTTTTTCTTTGAGCTCTTCTAACTACTTCCCGATTATCTATTTTTGATTTCTTCGCAATAAATCGAATTAACGCAGGAATATTACTTTCTGACCTATCAGGAGGATATTTTTCTTCGGATATGTTTTTTTCTGATTCAACAACATTAACAACAATTTCTGACTTGACCTCCTCCTCATCTACAAAAGAAGTTGACTCAGAATTAAATATTGGTGGAGATGAAATTATTCTTAACATTGGTTGCCAACCAAGACTAGGTATAGACTTTTTATCAAAAATAGCTGGAGAAACAAAATTATTTTCTAATTTAAACCAACCAGATTGAATTAATTTTTCGATTACTAAAGATGCCTCTTCGGGTTTCATCCATTGAAGTTCAAGAGACCAAAGTCTCACTAAGTCTGAAACTCTTAATTTTTTATCCTCAGAAAAACTCACAAATATCAATTTATGAAAATCATCGTTGGATTCATCATACATACTAACATACTTCTGAACATATAATGTCTATTGATTGTTTTCTAATCTATTCCAGAACAACAGAACCTTTAGTTGAATAATGGAGTTTACTTCCGGCGATATTGAAATATATGGCCAATGACTATGTTGCAAGGGATCCTCGTACGGGTAAAATTATCCAACAAAGGAAAAAATCTATTGAAATGGACATTCGTTCTTTACAACCATCAGATGGGCCTTGGCAAAGAATTCCTGTTTTTGAGATTTTAAAATTAGCAGAGGGGAGAATTGAAAGATTAGAATTATCTTTGACAAATGGTGGAGGTTTTGTGAAAAGAACCGATGGTATAAAGGCTCTAGCCAGAGTATACGAAAATTCAATCCCAAAAGCACATGAGATTTTACTAGAAGCATTAGATGATGATGATGTGGAAATAAGAAAAGCAGGATTAGAAGTAATGCCTAGTTTCTCATTAAAACTACATACAGATTTAATGATTTATCTATCTGATAGATTGCAAGACAAAGATGTAAATGTAAGAAAAATTGCAATGCAGGCTCTACAGAAAATGTCTCCAATCTTTCCTTCAGGTTGTGAAGAAATTTTGAGAAGAGAATTAAGAAGTGAAAACAAAGATCATAGGAAAAATGCTTTTGAAGCTCTAAAATTGACAAGTATTGCATGGCCAGAAACCGGCTGTTTACATATTGATGAACTAATCAGAGAAGACGAGGTAGATCTTAGAAGGAAAGGTTCTAAGATTCTAAGAAATATTGCTGCCAAAGGTGGACCTTCGGGATGGGATTTAATTGGTTGGTCATTGGAAGATGAAGACGCACAGGTCAGAAGAAATGCAGCTAAATGCCTGGTTACTCTGACAAATAGTGAACCTAGGATTGCCCTTATATTGGTTGAACATGCGTTAAATGATGATGATACAGATGTTCGTAATTCTGTAATTCGTGCTATGAAGAAATTGGATATGCAAAGCCCAAGAGTCACAGATATGATTTTACGTGGAGCTAGATCAAGAGATATTAACCTAAGAACAGCTTGTGTCGAGCAACTTTCAATAATTCTTACTGGAGATAGATTGAGAGAAAGTGCAGCGGAATTATTGAGGCAGGAGACTAATCCGAAGCTCCGTAAACGGCTTACTGCTCTATCAATAGATGTTGAATTAGATGGTTCTGAAAGTGAAAAAAATAGATTTTTAGCACCTGTCGAGAAAGTCAATGACGAGGGGGAGAAAGAGTTCACTATGCAAATTAAGCAGGACGACCCGAAGGGTGAACATGATAAACAGAAGGCAAGTCGGGCAAAACCTGAGGACTTGAGATGAGCGAACAGTTTGACGAGAAACTCGAACAATTTGAACGCCTTTGGGAGGGTGTCACACCAAATGGAATCAATAGACAAAAGTCATTAAAATTTCAACAATACATGAAGCAACATGTACTTCAGAAGTTCCATAAAAAGACAAATGATCAATTTGCTTCTGCAGATAAAGGTCATTTTAATCATAATTTTTCTTCAAAGGATCAATTTCTAACAAAAGAGAATTGTAAAAAATACTGGATGGGAGAACTTCAGAAGGAAATCAAAGAATCCGAGACCTTCTGAGGCGATGATATGTCAATTTTCGAGAAATGGGACTTGGAATCTAACATATTAGATGCTATAAAGTCACGAGGTTGGAATGAACCAACAGAAATACAACTAGATTCGATTCCTCTTGCAAGAAAAGGAAAAGATATAGTTGGACAAGCAAAGACTGGTTCGGGGAAAACTGCGGCATTTGGAATACCAATAATAGAAAAATGTCAGAAAAAAGGTTATCCTCAATCAATAATCCTTTGCCCTACTAGAGAACTTGCAGTTCAGGTAACTGAAGAATTGGAAATACTACAAGGTAAAAAAGGATTGAAAATTGTCTCAGTATACGGAGGAACCGATATTGAAAAACAAGCAAAAGTCCTATCAAAAGGATGTGATATTGTTGTAGGAACTCCTGGCAGAGTTATTGATATGGCAAAGAAAGGTCATCTAAAATTAGAAAAAATTTCTATTTTTTGTTTGGATGAGGCAGATAGAATGCTAGATATGGGATTTTTCCCAGATATTTTATGGATAATTGGGAAAATGCCAAATCGTGAACAGAATTTATTATTTAGTGCAACATTCCCAGATGAAGTACTGAACATTACTGAAGAAATAATGGATGATGCTGAGCATGTTATGACCGATGATTTAGAAGTAGATATTCCCGAAATTGATCTTTATGCTGTAAGGATTGGGCGGGCAAATAAATTATGGGTTCTTGGAAGATTAATAGCTAATATGTCCGAAAGTGGACAAATGCTAATTTTCAGCAATACAAAGAGAATGGTAGATGTAATTGTAGAAAGATTGGGGAAGTTCCAAATGAAGGCAGTAGGAATACATGGAGATATGCCTCAGAAAAAAAGAGAAAAATTATTGAGTAATTTTAAGTCTGGCAATGAAAAAATAGTTGTAGCTACAGATGTTGCTGCTAGAGGACTAGATGTTGATGGCATTACCATTGTTGTCAACTATGACTTACCCGACGATACAGAAGCATTCGTTCATAGAATTGGCAGAACAGGTAGAATGGGTAGGAAAGGAGAAGCATGGAGTCTTGTTTCAAAAGAAGATAAGGGTAGTTTACAAAAAATTAGTTCAACTTGGGGGCTAGAAATACCATTTATAGAAACTCCTGAATTACCCGAGGGAATGAATAGAGACCCAGTTAGAAAAAGAGATGATTGGGATGAAGTAGCGGATTCATTTGGGATGGTTAAAATTAATCTTCAGATTGGAGAACAAGAATCAACGAAAAGGGCATTAAGTGATTGGATAGTCAGTCAAGCAAAGATTCCAGAGATAATTATTGGTGAAATCAATCAATCAGATAAGAATACTGAGATTGAAGTTCATGTTGCAAAAGTTGCTTATGTTATAGATGTAATTAAAGCAAGAGAATATAATGGCCGCAATCTTAAACCACAGATTATTGAAGTATGAGGTAATTAAATGTCTGAATCAATTTCAGAAGATGGTATTGTATTACTAGATTTAGTAGGTTTCTATTGTCCAATTCCAATTCATGAAACACGCAGACTACTTGATAAAAGTGAAATCGGGACGATTGTTAAAGTGATATGTGATGATCCTGAAACAAAACATGATATGCCGGCATTATGTAATCGGTTAAATGTGGAGTTAATTAGATTTGAAGAAAAAATTGGAGAGTTTGTTTACACTATAAGGAAATAAAAATAATTATTTTAATTAGGAGAAATTAATATGGAAAATGAGGAAATCAACATTAAAGAAAACTTAGAGGTTCCAGCAGATGCTCGTTTACCGACAAAATATGGAGAATTTAGAATAAGAGTATTTCATGAAAAGGATACTGGATTAGATCACGTAGCACTGACTTTGGGAGATATGAAAGGACCTGACCCAGTACTCGTTAGAGTTCACTCCGAATGTGTTACTGGTGATGCATTTTCCAGTATTAGATGTGACTGTGGGTCTCAATTGGACTATACTTTGAAGAAAATACAAGAAAAGGGTTGGGGTTGCTTATTATATCTTAGACAAGAAGGTAGAGGTATAGGACTTCATGCCAAAATTCAGGCATACAACCTACAAGATAAGGGAGCGGATACATTAGATGCAAACTTAATGTTAGGTTTACCAGGAGATGCGAGAGATTATTCAATTGCCTCGATTATTTTGAAAAATATAGGGATTACAAAAGTTTCACTACTAACCAATAATCCTGACAAAGTAGAAAAATTAAGAACTCTAGGAATTAGAGTTGCAGAAAGAGTTCCATTAATTGTTGGGGTAAGAGCAGAAAATAGAGATTATTTACAAACTAAAAGTGATAGAATGGGCCATCACATTTCATTAAGTGATCTCGAAAGAAAACGTCAGAATTAGCTTTGAAATACAAGATGGGGCCGTGACCGGGAATTGAACCCGGGCCGGCGGGACCACAACCCACCGTGCTAACCTCTACACCATCACAGCCGTCTTGGTAATCACTCGAGTATAGAACCGTATTTCAAGCGTTCCAAAGAGCCACGATGATAATCATATTACCAACGCATTCAAGCGGTAGTTAACTTCGCAGACAAATGATGGTGAAGTCGGGCAACATAACGATATTATTTTTGACGATGTTTCTACTAGCACCTATGACCCCTATTATTCAGGCAGATACAGTAATTTCATCCGAATCTATAGAGTTGACTTCAGTAGGAAATTTTGATGATCCAAATCAGTGGGAGATAACTAGTACTTCTGGATTTAGTAATGACCCTGCAGATTATACAATAGGGATGATTGCAGATAATGAACTTTCATTCACACATAATAGGCCTTCCAACTTCGAAACACAGAACTCTTGGGCAAGTAGTAGTGTAACTGGTTCAAACTATAGTCTTGGAGCACCGGACACTTACTATACATGGTCAAAAGGCCCAGATATTTCAGTTGACGGCTTTAGTTATCCAGGATTATATGACAAAGAAATTGAGAATGTATCATTAGTACTACACTTCGAAATTCCTGAAATTTTATATCAAGATACTGTACAAATACTCTTACAAGGAAACGGCCCAGACAAATTGGTTAGAGAATTTGCACATACTAGTTCTGGAATCTTTAGGATGAACAATCCTTTAGTAATAGAATTAGATGATTTACAGGATTGGAGTTGGAATAAAATTGTAAACTCTCAAATCACTATCGATTATGTATCTATAGGTACAAATGATGATTCTGAAGTTAGAGTAGACTCGGTAGGAATACGTGTAAAATATCATATGCCATGGTACTCATTTGAGAATATCAAAGCAAATCATGATGCTAATATTGAGAAATTACCAATAATTGATTTCTCACCGTATGATGGAGAAAAAGAAGGATTAGATATTGAGTCCTGCGGACTCACCCCCAATGGAGGAAATGAATCTTATTGGAATTTTGAAGTTGACGTACCATATGGTCAAGAATTGGGGAGAATACATGTTTATGGAACTGGAAATTATAGTATAGGAGTTATTCCTGAAGGTATTGAGGGAGATTTCTCTCCTAAACAATCTGGTGACCTAATTGATAATCCTACGGAGAAACAATTTGTAAGAATACAGATTTTTGATGGTTGTATTGAAGCGGCCAGAGTAGATGTAAATGATCCTAGATTAATTGTAAATGGAAAAATCTCAGGTTCTACAAATGGCCTCTCAAGTGCAAGTAATCTTAGATTTGCAATCGGAGAATATCTTATTGAAACTGTCCCTATGGAATCAGGAGAGTTCTCATTCAATTCTCCAATAGGGCACGCATTTCCATTAGATAATAGTGAATCTACAATAGGAATTGCCTCTAGATTCCAATGGTCATCTGATGGAAATGCAGAAACTACTGTTGTACATATTGAGGAATTAGCAATAACTGGTGGTTTTGAATTAGAATATGATTACTCACCGACATGTCAGAATATTGCAAATTTAGAAATGACAGAAGATGAGGGAGGATTTCTGATGTCCTTACCTTGTAATGACGACATCACTCCAAGATCGGGTTTAATGATTCAAACTTCAAGTTCAAATAACGATATAATTAGAGTTGATTCTCTATATAGTGCCGAACAAGACCTAAACTTCATAGAATTACAAACTGTCAATGATGCTTCGGGAGAAGTGAAAATAACTGTAGAAGTTTTTGATGGTGAATTAAGTGAAGATAATAAATGGACTGGGGTTTTTACAGTTAATGTCGCCCCTATTTCAGATGCACCTGTGATTGAAAATATTCCATCTATCTCATATATGGATTTAGGCGATACTTTGAACATTCCAATGAATGTTTACGATGTTGACTCCGAAGATATAGTGATTACAACTAGCAAGTCTTGGGCATTAATTGATGAAAATAATCATCTAATCTTGACACCCATCGATTCAGGGATTCATACAGTCAATATAGTAGCTAATGATGGAGATAATATAGTCTCTGAAAATATTACTATTGATGTGTCTGCTAAATCAGATCTGTTAGTTGAGTCGATTACTGTAAGAAAAAATGGAGTTGATATTTCTAATGGAAAGCATGGAGATGTTGTAGAAATTATTGCCTATATTAGAAACGAGGGGAGAGGTAGTGCTAATGCAATTGATGTTAGGTGCTACGTAAATGAAATTCTAATAGATACAAAAAGAATCGATAGCTTACAACCCGGATCTCTCGTAAATACAATTTGTGATACTGCCCTATCAGGTAATGATCAAGATAATGAAATAAGAATATTTGTAGATAGCACATATTCTATTGAAGAATCTAACGAAGACAACAACGAAAAACAAATTCTAATATTTATTAGTTCACCCAGTATCGATAATAATGAAGAATCAAATGTTTTCATTAGTGAAACATTAGTGATGGTTTTATCATTAGCAATAATAGTGATTGGTTTAGTCTTAGTACAATTAGCACCAGGGAAAATAAAAAGACCTTATGATAAAAGAAAATAAGATTGTAAAAAGTACTCATTAGGCTGATAATGTAGATAATTCGGGCAATAGTTATATCAAATCTGATTGCGAATAAGAAATACTGCGCACTGTCGTATATGGGCAGACCAGTGGTGTGTGTTATTATGATGAAACTTAAAGTTCGTTTGGAAACTGATGAATGGATTTACGAAGAACATGAAATGATTTAATCAGTTAATTCTGTTTAGACCAGTTCTGAGGGTAAATACCTGTAGGCATTAGTACGCTTTTTGCTATGGCTACATGGCCATTCTCCATAGTCATTAATTTATCAAAATCTACTAAGGTTTCGGCTAAAGCTACTGCTTCGCCTTTCAAACTTTTAATTACGACAGTAGATCCTGATTCAAACTCCGTAGATGAAGAAATAATACCTGGCTTAGCAAGTGGTGCACCGTGAGTCATTGCAGCAACTGCACCGTCTTTTACAGTAATACTAGGGATTTTACCTAAAATTGATTCGATAGGTGTGAGTAGTTTAATTAAACCTCTATCGTCATTATGTTCTTTCCATAAAAATATTGCATCCTTCAGTTGATGCATGTCACAAGCCATCGTCTCGTCAAAGATACTACTTCTATCTCGATGAAGTTCCAACATCTCACAGGATGTATCGAGAAGTAATCCTATGTCTCTGGTTAATGTTCTAATGTAAGTCCCTGCAACACAAGAGATTTCTATAACTGCGATTCTAGCAGATTGATCATAATCAATTAAATTAAGGGATTCAATAATTCTTGTTCGGACTTGAACTTTGACCGCTGACTCTTTTGGAGGAACATTATAAATTTCACCACTAAGACTACTAAGAATATTTTCTAATTCTTTTAATTCAATATCTCTTCCAAAACGAATGACTGAGATATATCTTTTATCGCCCTTAAGGATAATGTCAGTTAATCGTGTCGCTCTACCGCATAATATTGTCAATAAACCAGTTGCCATTGGATCTAAAGTCCCACCATGCCCAATTTTTTTAATTCCTAAAATTTCACGTACCCAAGCAGTCAACTGATGACTGGTGGGACCTCTTGGTTTTTTGACTAATAAAATACCGGAATTTAACAATTCATTGAGTGACCTATCTAGAGGGGGACTGCCAAATTTTAAATTTGTAGTGGAATTTTTATCGAAAATAATTTCACTCAAAACTTTCACCCCTTAATTCTTGATTGAACAATTGAAAATACTTCTTCCGCATCTATGTCATCAGCGTCGATAATAAGGCTATAAGGACTCATGTCATCTAAATCAATATCATACAGAATTCGATATCTTTCTTTATCATCAATTTGTCTCTGCTGTGATAAGATTAATTGTTCCTCGAATGAACCTCCTTCTCTATTTTGGATTCTACGAGCACACTCTTGGGGGCTAACATTTACCCAGACTCTAATGCAATCTATTTCCATTAGATATGCCCACCAACCAGAAAGCCTACTTTCTACAATCTCAGGACCATGAGGATTATTAATCTCATTTTTCAATTTATTATCTAAAGATTTGTCAACATCAAGATCATTTTTACATAGATCACTAAATTGCCCAACCGTTAAATTTCTATTTTTTGCCTCATTACGAAAAATGTCACCTCCATTAAGAGAGGACCAAGAATTTACTTCAGCTAATCTTTCGACCAAAGTTGAAGTACCACTACCTGGAGGGCCACTAACGGTTATTTTAACCAAAATATCACCGCCATTCATATCGGCATACATTACAGCGTAATTTGCCTCTAGTGGTTCTTCCAATCATTTCTGAATCACAAGATGGACAGAGAGTTCCTTTTAGAGGAGGTGCCACTTGTAGATTACCTCCACTACGCCTTAAAGATTCAGATGATTGATTGCCAGTTTTTCTTGGACCTGCCCTCTTTCTCTGAGACCTACGCGTTCGAGAATCAGAACTAGACCTAACTTTGTCATCTTCTAGAAGATATAGTAAAGGTTCAGGGATCATATCACCAGCGAGAACTACTGGATGAGTTTTGTAACGTAACAATTTTAGATGTCTATCAACAATCCTTCCCAAAGGTGCACTCATTGTGATATAAGTGGCAATCCATGCCGGAAAAATCCACATTATCCTATTATCAAAGCCCCACATTGGTTGCCAAGGTAGACTAACATAATCTACTCTAAAATCAATTACTGTATCAGCCATCCAACTGAAAATACCGATTATGAATATCATAGTAAACATCATAGGTTTCATCATAGCTCCCTGCATAGCCATTTGTTCTGGCATCATTTCCATCTGTAATTTTTGCATTTTATCAATCTTAGCAGTATCTCGAGATAATCTAGCTTCACGCATTTGCTGGCTAATTTGCTTACTACGATGACTATGGTGAGCTTGTTTCAGAGGATCCATGAAAAATGAACGTATGACTGTGTTAACAATCATTATACTAGAACCAAGGATAAAAACAGTTGGTACGAAATATTGCTCTAGGCCCAGAGTTCCGAATAGGAACGGTTCAATTACAGAACCTGCACCGCTAGAAAGTGAGTTTCGAATACCAGGAAACATCATCAATGACATCATCATTAATAGAAGAAAAAGCATAGGCAACATTGCTGAACCCATACCAGCAGGTTGAGTGTTTCCATTGGGGCCAGCATCCACCATGACCCCTTGGCTTCATAAGCATTGAATGAATACTTCGGTTAAGTGGCTTCTGTTTTGGCTATTGATTACTTGAAAGAATATCCACAAACTTGGCAAATAGAGGCTCCTTTCTCATTCGCCGACATACAGATTGGACAGAGGTTCTTGTCTTCTGAAAAATTATCATTGTTGTTATCAATTTTAGAATCTTCGGGTTCGACAATTAATTCTTCTTGAATAGATTCCTTACTAGAACTATCTTCCGGACCTGTTATTTCCTTTACTGGTATTGACATAGGGACCGAGATTAATTTTGATTCCGAAACCTTATCTGCCCATTCGGGAACATTAGGCTCTTCGTCCACCTCTTTGCCGAATGTTGCACCGTGGAAATCTTGAGCATCTGATACTTTGTATTCTGATTCAGTATCTCCTTGAATTTCGTATAATACTTCGATTCTCTCATTAGTTTCAATTCTACCAATGGCCCATGTAACTTTATTCCCATCTCTCGATGATTCTTTAGTAAATGATGAGTCTTTTTCACCACTAACTGATGATTTAACTGAAGAGTTTTCTATTGAAAATGTTCCAGGAACTATATCATGTAAAGCTAGATCATCGAGAGCAGAATCAGAAGTGTTATGGAACATTAGAAGTATCTCATAACGTCCTGCTCCGCCTCCAGGGAATACCTCTTTACCAGTACTAATCTTTCTTCTACGGTGTACCACCCTAACTACCGGAGGTCTCTCGACAGTCCTAGTTGCCACAGGTCCAAAACGTTCCATGCTAAAATCAGATCTTATTGGCGCAGCTAATAACTCATTCTTAGGAGAGGGATCAGGAGCGTGAAGAGGGTATCGTATAATCAAAGTCTTACCTGGCTTAAGACCAAGTCTAGAGGAGGTCCCCACTGTAATTCTTAATGCGTGTCCTGGATTATCAGGAGAGATTAATTTCTCTTCAATTTGGTTGCCGTTAATCACTTCAATGCGGTATTGATCGTCACTTAGATCTAAACCTTCAATCTCAACATGTACCTTTTCAAGAGATGGAGGTAAGAATATTCCAGGAACATCATCTATTATTCTCATGACATTAATTGTAGCCGAACCGGTATTCTCAATTGTAATCGTTGCTTCTAAATCAGAAGAAACATATGATTTAATTCTTGAAATATCAAACCTCTTCAGGATTTGTGCATCTAAAATAGATAGATTTTGCTCGGAAATTGTTATTGAACCAGATGATTGGACAGATACCCTAGGTAGAATAGAGTATCTAACTTCTTGAGTAAAACTAGGTTGGTCATCAGACTCAACTCTTTTTTCCATAGACTCCCAACTTCCCTCAGGAGGGATATCTTGCCTTAAATCTGAAAGATCCAATATTGGAGATTCACGACCAATTAATCTTACTGAAGCCCCTGAAAGTGAGACTACGAATGAAGATTTATTCTCAAAAATACACTTGCAATGCCATACCCCTGGCCTATCATCTTCTGTGGCGTTAACATAGGAAAACTGCCTTCCTGAACTTGAAACATCCTCAAATCCGATTCTAGAAACTGTTGATTCTGCTTTGTAAGTTACTTCTGAAGTACCTGCAGGAATTTTTTCAACCGAATTAATTGATACATTAGGAAGTATTGATAATTTCCTATTCTCACCAACAGACATTCTACCGATTTCCCATAATACTGAGTTTCCTTCGATTGAATATTCAGGAGAATCTGGAATTGTAAAATTGGATGAGAAAATTCGCCTTAAAGTTACATCATTCAACGAAACAGTTGAAATATTCTCAATTTCTATTGTGATAAGAACTTCTTGTGGATTATCAGAAAGTACTAATGAAAGACTTGATTCTTGATCTCTTTCTGGTTCAGTGTCGATTATTTCTCTAACATTTATCATTCTAGGGCCGTTAGAACTGTATGGTATTGTTGTTTCTTCAGTAGCCTCTAGCTCCCTGACTGTTACCGTCTTACCTCCTAAATCAGTCGTAGAAGTATTTGATAATTCAACCTCAATATCCCATGCACGATGTTTCTTACTGGGATTCTTAATAATCAATTCTCCTTCAATTGTTTGCTTAAGTGAACTACCATCTGCATTAACTAAAGAAACTTCTTTTTCACTAAGAATTGCATGTAATTTATCCCCAGGAATTGAATCAACTTCACTCGAAGGCCGTAAATGATGAGGAGATGAGGAAGAAGGCTCTTCTTCATTATTTCCAGATTCATCATTTTCTGGTTTATCAAATACAGCCAAATTATCTGACAACGATTTGTCCTCAGATTCAAAAGATTCTGAATTCGATTCGGATACATCGGTATCCAAGGGAGTAGAAATCTCTGAACTTTCTAAACCAGGTGGAATAGGAG
>DANB01000030.1:0-10068 GCA_002497245.1 Euryarchaeota archaeon UBA439 | reverse complement strand
TTTCTAAACCAGGTGGAATAGGAGGAGGCGATGGAATTTCTAAACCAGGTGGAATAGGAGGAGGAGGAGGTGATGGAATTTCTAAATCAGGTGGAATAGGAGGAGGAGGTGATGGAATTTCTAAACCAGGCGGTGGTGGTGGTACCGGAATCCCAGAAAGAATATTATCTATTGAGTCCTGAATATCTTCAAAAGAATCTTTAGAATCTTCAGAAGTAATTTTTTCCTCAATTAATTCCGGAGGAGGAGGTAAATCCAAATCTTTTGGAGGTGGAGGAGGGGTAGGTAAATCATCGGACATGCCAAATACACCGCGCTAGTTGAACTTAGACGTGGGTTAGATTGGTTTAATCATTCCTTGTCAAAGATATTCAAACATTAACTAAACGAATGGTTGAATAATTAATTGTGTTAGGGTCAAACATGAGTGTTCAAGACGCGACAGCCCCACCAGTAATCTTTGTTGTAGGTACTGCAGGTGCTGGAAAGAGTTCTTTGGTTACTGCTTTCCAACGATGGGCAAGATTTCTCGAAGTCGATGCTCTAACCATTAATCTAGACCCTGGTGCTGAAAGAGTACATTACGACCCCGAATTTGACGTTCGTGATTTAATATCGCTATCAGATGTAATGTCTGAATATGATTTGGGACCAAATGGGGCACAGATTCTTGCTGCTGACTTAGTAGCGGCACAAGCAGAAGATGTTTTTGATGAAATAGAAGGCATCTCAGGAGATATATTAGTTGTTGATACTCCTGGACAAGTTGAACTCTTTGCATTTAGAGAAGCATCTAGTCATCTAGTACAGGTTATAGGACAAGGAAGAGCCTGTTTGATATTCCTATTTGACCCTATGCTGTCACAAACTCCCAGCGGATTTGTCTCACAGATGTTATTGTCATCTATAGTTCACTTTAGATTAGGTTTACCTACGGCAAATTTCTTGTCTAAGTCTGATCTTTTGGAACCAGAAATCCTTGAAAAGATTATAGAATGGGGTGAAAATCTAGACGTTTTAGAAGCTGCCCTCTATGAAGAATCTGCAGCCCATAGCCTTGATGAGGCACATACTGGACAAAGAGCAGAGTTTGCCATTGGACAACTCAGAATGATGCAACATGCATCAATACAACCGGGATTAATACCTTTATCAAGTGAAGAAGAAGACGGACTAGCTGACGTACTAACATTCGCACAATCTCTCTTTGGAGGGATGGCTGACTCAAGAGATGGTTTTCAAGGAGATATTGAACATGAATTATGAAAAAAGAGATTTGATGGCTATAGATGATTTTAAAGAAGATTTACCAGAAATAATTAATTGGGCAATTAATCTGAAAAATGATAATGAAATGTCTGATGGGTTCAAACCCTTAGAAGGTATGACTATTGGTTCGATTTATGAAAAGCCATCTACAAGAACAAGAGTGTCATTTGAAGTAGGAGTGAACAAATTAGGAGGGCAACCTCTGACTTTATTATCAAATGATATTCAGTTGGGTAAAAGTGAATCAGTATCAGATACGGCCGCAGTACTATCTAGATATCTAGATGGTATTACTTACAGATGTTTCAAACACTCTGATGTGAAATTACTTGCAGAAAATGCATCTGTACCAGTAATCAATGCATTATCAGATATGCATCATCCATGTCAGGCGGCTGCTGACTTAATGGCAATTACAGAGAATAAAAATGATTTGAATGGGCATATCTCATGGGTTGGCGATGGAAATAATGTCCTACATGATTTATTACTTGCTGGTGTAATTCTAGGCCATGATGTGAAATATGCTACACCTGAAGGAATGGAGCCAAATCAAGAAGTGGTCGACAGAGCAATAGAAATTGGTAAAGAAACGGGTGCTAAGATAATCGCAACAAATGATCCTGTTGAAGCAGTAACTGATGCAGGAGTTATCTATACAGATATTTTCGTTTCTATGGGTGAAGAGCACTTAAAAAATAAGTTTGAAGCATTCGAAGGTTTCCAAGTAAATGAGGAACTTGTATCGCATGCAAATGATAATTATTTGTTTATGCATTGTTTACCTGCTCACAGAGGAGAGGAAGTTACTGACGGAGTCATTGATTCAAAAAATAGCATTGTTTTTGATCAGGCGGAAAACAGGATGTGGGCACAAATGTCACTTTTGACATATATGTGTAATCCAATTGCTTGGGAAACATATAGAGATTTATATTAATGAACTAATTATAAGTCCAAATAGAGTTAATTGTAATGATTTTTTGATTAAACGTTGTGCATTCCTGTCTTCGGCATATGCTAACTTTCTTTTGACTAAGAATATAACCATTAATCCAGGTATTACCAACAAAAGATGATTAGGGGGGAATATTTCTAATGCAAATGGTGCTAATATTACAATCATTGTGAATAGCAATATCACCCATGCTAATATTCTAGTTTTTTCTGCACCTATCCTCATAGCAAGTGTATTTCGGCCCTCGTCACCATCCATATCTTCGATATCTTTTACTATCTCTCGGGCTAAGTTATATGAAAATCCGATAAAGAACAATGAGATAACTCGTGGTTGAGTTGGATCAAATACTCCAGCTGCTCCAAATAAAATTACCATACCTACAGATAAACTAATTGCTATATTTCCAGGCAACCCTCTCTCTTTAAGTTTCAAACTGTAATTACTTGAAGATTCATAATTAGTAAGAAGAAAGATTGCCATTAACCATATCAAAATTGATGGAGACCAGTTTTCAAAACCGTCTTGGATATTAGATGATATATATCCTGCATAAACTAGGCATAATAAAGAAAAACACATTAAAAACGCTGTTACATTTTTAGCATTATTAAGAGAAATTTGACCACTAGGAAGTGGCCTATTGGGCTGATTTAATTTATCAATCTCAATATCTAAAATATCATTTAATGCATTCCAAGAACACATAAATGCCCAAACGGATAATCCATGTAACATTGTAATAGATGCTAAATCACCCTTTGGTACTTCACCTAAAGCTAATAACGCACCAAATATTACACCTATGAGTCCTGTAAGAGAATTTCCAAAACGGAATAACGTAAACCATGAATTTACAGTGGACTGCTGACTCATGAACACCTTATCGAGTCATCAGACTTGACTTCTTCCCCATTAATGACTCATATCGTCACAATTTGCGAGCTTAATGACCAGATGCAAACTGTATAGATACTACCTCTAAATTGGCCTCGAACATGACCTATTTTCTCAAACCTATTATCCTTAGCTAAGATATTGCCAACCTGATTCATAGTTGCCCCCCATTTAAAACGACTATTTAGGTGATCGAATATCTCAACAGTATTGGCGGTATTATTTTCATTAAGATAAGTCTCTACTTCATTTCTTAGACGTGTGGTCTTTGACATTAAGCCACCTCAATAATTTCTAACTTTGATCTATTATATCTTGATATTAATCCATTCCATCCCGATGCATTGACTTCAATGTTCTTTGATTTGATTGAAATTGGAGTCCATGAATCAGATGAAATATTTCCATCGAAATTAACTAATGCTTCGTGAACTAGCTTCTTTTCTCCAGAATCTGTTTTATTTAGACTTGAAAAAGTTACTATTTTACAAGGATGTGGTTTCTTTCTATAAATTACTGATTGTTGCCTATTCATACTAATGCTCATAATTCGTGGTTTCAACTCTAGCATATGAATAAAGATTAGAGAGGCCTAACTAAAAGTGAAAGTGATTCCTATGGTATTATACCGCTCAAGCCACTCTTTTCTTAAATGAAAGTAAACTCGACGGGCTACAAGGCTCGTGTAGTGTAGTGGTCCATCATGAAGCCCTCTCGAGGCTTCGACCCGGGTTCAAATCCCGGCACGAGCACCAAAAAAATCCCTTTAATCAATAATAATAATCTTAAGCACTCCTTCGTTGGCGTAGTAAGGTTCGAATGCGTGTAGAGCAAGATGTTAAGCTAACCTTTGAAGATGTACTAATAAGACCTAAGCGCAGTACGCTGGTTTCTAGATCGGATGTCACATTAGAGAGAGAATTTAAGTTTAGACATTCCAGTACAACATGGTCCGGCGTACCAATTGTTGCTGCGAATATGGATACTACTGGATTGTTTTCAATATCCAAAGTTTTACAAGAACATAAAATGATTACATGCTTACAAAAATTCTATGCAACTAGAGAATATGCCGCCGCTTGGGATGATGGCATTGACCCAAACTTCATTGCTGCAACGTGTGGTTCCACAGAAGAAAGTCTGACATTATTAAAGAGAAAAATGGCTACCAATGAGGATATTAAATTTATTTGTATTGATGTAGCGAATGGTTACAGAGAAGTATTCTTAGATTTCGTGAAAACTACTAGAGAACACTTTCCTGACAAAATAATCATAGCAGGTAATGTTGCTACTAGAGAAATGACTGAAGCTCTAATTCTTTCAGGTGCGGATGTTGTCAAAGTTGGAATAGGGCCGGGTTCTGTATGTACGACTAGGAAAGTAGCAGGAGTGGGCTACCCTCAACTTAGTGCCATTGCTGAATGTGCAGATGCGGCACATGGTCTTGGAGGGCACGTAATGGCAGATGGGGGTTGTTCATCACCGGGGCACGTAGCTAAGGCGTTTGCTGCAGGAGCAGATTTCGTAATGCTAGGAGGAATGTTCGCTGGTCATGATGAATCAGGTGGTGAATTAGTAGAAGGTAAGAATGGAAAAATGTACAAATCATTCTATGGTATGTCATCATCAAAGGCTATGGAAACACATTATGGAGAAGTAGCTAAACATAGAGCACCAGAAGGCAAAGAAGTCAGAGTTCCTTATAGGGGGCCTTTGGCAATCACAATTCAGGCGATTCTAGGAGGAGTTCGTTCAGCATGTTCTTATGTTGGAGCACGGAGAATAAAAGATTTACCAAAATGTACAACATTCATCCGAGTTACTCAAACTACGAATGAAGTATACCAAAGGTTCAACGTCGAAGAATAAAATAGATATTAACAAGAACTGACTTCTTTCCAAGATTCTTCTTCAGAGTCGTCATTACCTTCATCATATTGATAGTAAGTGAGGCTTGTAATAGATCCTGATGCAGAGGACCAAACTTCATCTTGAGTAGTAATTACCTCAAATATATAGCAACCATAATCATTAATTTCCATATCTTCAATTGGAATATATTCCATGCCAACAGTTGAGTCATCAACGGAACCTGGTAATGCTAGTTCAGAGCCATAATCTCCAACATTAGCTTCTGCTCCTGAACCATACTTACCATTCATTGAATCCCAATTTGCATCACCATTTGTTACAGTTATTGAAGGATACGAAATAGATTCACTAGATGACTGAGTATTCTCATAGTATAGAGTTGCTACAACATTGTAATTAGAATGAAGGATTCCGCTAGGTCGATTATTTCCAGTAGATTCTACACCTGACCAAGACCTCATGGCTAATCCAACAATACACGATTGTTTTCCACTATCACAATCATTTCCAGTCCCTATAGCTCCAATAACATCTCCCTGGACATCAGTCACAGTCCTCTGTAATGAAGACGAATCTAAAGTATAAGTCAAATCTGAGTCACCGGATTTAAATTCAACAACATATTGATTGTTGGCATCAGAATTACCTGCATAAATATCAACGACGTTAAGATATACCAATCCGTACTGGCCAATCCCGTCTTCTCTATCAATGGAAAAATCAATACTACCACTCCAAGTTGCTTCTCCATCATATCTCACAACTATGTCGGCAGATTCGCCAGATGAACTAAACAATGAGCCTGATTCTCTGATTTTTAGTATAACTTGAGTTGCATCATCGGATAATTCATCATCTACTATAGTTAAACTAGATGAACTTAGGCTCGTTATTGCATAAGGAGTAGCTAATAATAATATGCAAAAAATCGCTATGGCCGGAGTTTTCTTCCTATCAAAAGTGGTCCACAAGAAGAAAAAGGAACCAGATAGCAATAATATCGGTAAAACAATTGCATAGGAATAATCTTGTTGATACTTAGGTATAGAAGTAACAAAACTAGAAATTAGTCCAAGTATAGATAATAATAATCCTATCTTAAGATTATTAGATCCTAGTAAAGAAGAAAAATTCATTGATGAATTATTTGTAGTTTCAGATTGAATCTCTGCATCCACTACTTCGTCAGTTTTCTGTTCTATTGCTTTAGCAAGAAGTCCACCATCCGTCATCAGAGTCACCTTAACTAACTACTCACGACAAATTATCGGTTATCAACCCGTTGACAGATATCGTCAATATTTTAGATTTACAGAGGTATTTAGAACAAACGAGAATCAAGAACTCTGAGTTCTCCATCATCATCTTCATCATCATCATCATACACTCTGAATCGTCCTGCGATTGCCGCTGCTGCTAGAGCAGTAATCATTGTAGTCCCTATCAATTCGAATCCTGGTAGGTAAACTCCACGGATGTAGAGAGTAACTGACTGGATTTGAGAATTAGGTATTCCTTCTGTCCGCACTGAATAATCGGAAGTTGCTTTAAATTGCAAATTATAGTATTTATCAGTCCATCCTTGATTCTTAGGAGTACGAATCTGAACCCTGACTTTTTCAGGTGGTGATTTAGATTCTATTTCAACATTAACAAGAGGAAGGCTGAGTGTGAATCCTTCGTCATTAAGCTCGTCATAGTTTGCAATTTCGATATTCATTCTATCTAGAGCATTGCCGTCGTTGTAAACATCATATGATACCATATAATCAACTTTAGGCCTTAACTGGATGAAAGCAAGTTCGGAAGCAACTCTCAATCTACTAAATTGCTTGACAACTGCTAGAACCTTGTAAGTAGTAGGTGTTCCAGGATATGCTACCCCATTAGCTTGTGAAACTGTTGCAGTAATCGATATCTGATGCTGACCTTCAGACATTTGTAAGTCGCCTCTCAAGATTACTTGGAAACTGGTTTGGAGGCCAGATCCTACTGTCAGAGATGCAGGTCCTGCTGAAACAAGTGCTCCAGACTGTATTACAATATCTACCTTAATCTGATGAGCCGATGGATTTTCTAAATCGCAATTCACAATTGAGGTTCTTGTTGAACCAGGGTATGTCTCGATTGGTTGAGGGTTTTCACACGTTAGAGACACATCAGGAGTTACTCCCTGAGCATGAACTGCTGCTGCACCAGCCCACATACTTAGGAAGTAAACTGCCAGTAATATTAGGACAGGTCTTACTGAGCGGGCAGATGTCATAACCCCAATCCCGTGTGAAACTGTATTTTAGGGTTCTCACTATTAGAGCGTGAAAAAATAATGAAATCATAGTTATATGAAAAAATCAATATCTACAAAAATAGAGAAATTTAGGTATAAAAATGGTGGACCCGACCGGATTTGAACCGATGGCCACTCGGTTATGAGCCGAGCGCTCTAACCAACTGAGCTACGGGTCCTTGGGGTGACTCGAATGCGACTCAGAGATGAACCTTATTATCAGAAGATAAGGAATTGGATATTGAGATTACTTCCTAATGATGAAAAATAAAACTAATATTGTAATAAATATAGAAAACAACATCGCATAATCTAGAGTAGTTTCGACATAACGATTAGAATCAAATGGAAAATCGTCAGAATTATCTCCAACTCCATCTGAGTCTGAATCAACAGTCTCTAGAGGATCTAAAGGAAATGCATCGGAATTATCACCAACTCCATCAGAATCTGTATCTATCCATTCTGAAGAGTTGTCTGGGAATGCATCGGAATTATCACCAACTCCATCAGAATCGCTATCGCCCCATTCAAAAGAAAAATAGGGGAATGCATCAGAATTATCGCCAACACCATCTGAATCACTATCAATCCACTCTGATGAATTATCTGGAAATAAATCAGAATTATCACCAACTCCATCAGAGTCGGAATCAAGGTTTTCTAGAGGATCTAGTGGGAAAGCATCAGAATTGTCGCCAAAACCATCTGAGTCGGTATCAATCCACTCCAAAGAATCGTTTGGAAAAACATCTGAGTTGTCGCCGAAACCATCTAAATCGGAGTCAATTTGTTCAGAAGCATCAAATGGGAACATATCGGAATTATCTCCTATTCCATCTGAATCAGAATCAAGGTTTTCTAGAGGATTTAGTGGGAAAGCATCGGAATTGTCGCCAAAACCATCTAAATCGGAGTCAATTTGTTCAGAAGCATCAAATGGGAACATGTCGGAATTATCTCCTATTCCGTCAGAATCGCTATCTCTAGATTCAAACGGATCATCAGGGAAGGAGTCGGAATTGTCACCGACTCCATCCAAATCGGAATCAAATGATTCTGAGTTGTTTAAAGGGAATATATCCAAGTCATCAGTAACACCATCGCCATCGGTATCATCTAAACAACCATCTTCATTCACATCATATCCAGTGGAGTCTTCATTAGGACATATATCATTAGAATCTAAAATACCATCATTATCAATATCGCTATCCACTTCCTGGTTTTGAGGTTCACAAACCTCACCCCATATTTCTTGAACAAAATTTTCATTGTCAATAAATGGATTACGATTACCTTGTATAGTAAATATTTCATTATTTCTATTCATCTCATATGAACTGACCGGATCTAAAATGTGCCAATCATATATTGTACACAAATCACCTAAAAGTCCATCATCCGAAGAAGGTTGAGTGGTTCCATTAACCAAAGAAAGGTTTGGTTCATTTCCAAATCCATTGTATCTTACATCCATGTAAAATACACTTCTTGCTGCATCTCCCTTAGTCACATCAGAAGGTTCCCAGAAGTCGGTTGAAGAGTCACATTCAGTACATTCCCAATGTGAATTGGTAGCATTTCCAAAGTCTTTGTCGCTTCTTGCGGAATTAACAGTGTTATCAACCGGCCTTAATGAATGTAAATCAGTTCCTGCAACCTTAGTCATACTGGTTCCGAAATCACCATGAGATTTGGGCCAAACATGCTCTCTATTCCAGGACTGACTAGTGCATTCATTACCATCGCCACAAGTATCATTTTCCGATTGTGACCTTTGCATGTAAAAAAGGATAACATTGGCATTGTTCAATGGATCTTCATCAACTTCTCGAAGATGATCCCAAACCGAACTATAGCTGACAACTGTGTGATTGCGAATTATCTCATATAATTCGGCATGTAGTAGTTCACCTGATAGAGATTCTACATTCTGATAATAAACGTCATAATCATAGGAATGAGAAGCAATGTTGCTTTCTTGAAGAGTGTCAGCATTGGCATGGGAAGAAATAAGAACAAATGTATTTACAAATAACAAGAAAGAAATGAATACAGTTGTTACATACTTTCCATTCATGATTGTCGTAGAAGGTTTGTGGCAATAATTATTCCCATAAAGAAAAAATGACCTTTGAGGTGAAAAAAAATACACTAGGTTTACACTGTAACACTTATTTCCTAAATGCTTTCGTAATAGGTATAGAGTGGACAGTATGCTAGACGGAATGAAGAAAAATAGTGCAACAACAATGTTGGTAATAGGAATAATGTTAGTTGCCGTGAATGCAACATTAATCACATCTACATTTGATGGTATGATTTCAGATGGAATGGCGCAACAAGTAACAGATGCGTATGATGAAGAAGAGGATTTTGACGAAGAATGGGCAACATCTACGTATGAAAAGGTGTATTTTGGATATAACTTAACAGATATTGATGCATTATCAAGTGATGACCCCTCAAATGCATATACGAAAGTAGGGCCGTGGATATACAATGTTACCTCACACAAAGAAATTCTAGAATATAACTATGATGAAGGCACGATGACTTACTCTGAGTATGAAGTATTCGAATGGTGTGAAGAATGTACTTGGCTAGATCGTGATGGAAGTATGGGCGATGTAGGTGAAATTTATAATTCGGTACCTGGGACAAATGATTTCAGAAATGTAAATATTTTGTGGACTGCTCAAAGTATTGGTGCAATAGGGCCTGTCGGTTTTGATTATGGAGAACCATTTGCAAAAGCTGGTTTTGCTACTAACATGAT
>DANB01000029.1:16375-33916 GCA_002497245.1 Euryarchaeota archaeon UBA439 | reverse complement strand
AAAGAATAAAGCAGATAGAGTATTGCTGGGACTTTTGCCAACTGCTCAAGAGTCATATAATGTAGCCTTGAGATGCCTGAAAGAAGGAGGAGGTGTACTGCATATTCATGGATTGGCTCCCTCTAACAATCATCAAGTATTCCTCTCAGAGACTACTGAAAAATTGCTAAAAATAAGTCTAAATTATAAAATTATCAACTGTAAAATAAACAAAATTAAATCTTATGCGCCACATTGGGATCATTTAGTTTTAGATATTGAGATAGGAAAAAAATAATTCATAAATATAATTTGAGAGAATAGACTGCACAAAAACACAGTTTATATTTTATCCTATTATAAATTCGGAAGTGTATGCGCACTCTCGCACTCATGATTTGTTTACTCATGATAGTGCCGACCTTAGCAGGTTGTTTTACTGAGGATAAACAAGAAATTAGCAACAATGATGAGTGGTGGGATACTCCAATCCATGAAAGAGAAAATATGGAATTAAATATGACTGGATGGAGAAGTCAACTACCAGTAGAAGGAATCTATTCATGGTCTGGTCCAACTGAACACTTCGTAGAAGTCGATTTACCTCTATCTGAGCAAGATGTGGGTTATCCTGAGCCGGCTTTAATGCATGTTTCTTTATGGATGCCAGAAGTACCAAATGGAACAAAAGTTCCTGTAATAGCAACAGTACATCCATACTATGATTTTGGAGGTGAAGGAATAGCAGGAGATGATTCGAATCCTAATACAGTTCCAGATGCTGGAGTAGGATTGTGGGTTCTAGAAGAATTTGTCCCTCATGGATATGCTCTAGCACAGATTTCAACATTTGGTACAGGTAAATCAACTCATTGTCAGGATGTAAAGGGACTTGGAGAACAAATAGGGATACAAGCTGCGGTTCATTGGCTTGGTGAACAAGATTGGTCAAATGGGAATGTTGGTTTAATGGGGAAATCATATGCAGGAACAACAAATTGGGAAGCTGCTCAAAACCCATCCGAACATTTGAAAACTATTGTTCCAATTTCCGGGTCTATAGGAGTTCAACAGATGTTCTATAGAAATGGATCTAGTGAAGCTAGAGCAATGCTATACGATGTTTTGTATGAAGGAGCAACTGCTGATGCTACAAGTGATGATATGAGATTCTGTACTGATGATGCTATAGGTCCTTTGAGTCCATTTACAACTTGGTTTGGAGCAGGTCTTGGAGGCGATGAGTGGAATGATTATTGGGATGAAAGATATCATTTACAAGATGTAATCGACAATTATAATGGGAGCGTATATATTGTTTGGGGGTTACAAGATTGGAATGTTGACCCATATCACGCATTCCCAACCCATCAATTATTGGAAGATGCAGGGATAAATGTCCGAACGATTGCTGGACAGTGGGGGCATAATTACCCAGACCAACAAAGTGTTCACGAAGGATTGGAGTCAGGATATGGGGCTGAAGCATTTCCAAGTGTAACAAGAATGGATTGGGCAGTTGAACTATTTCCATGGTTCGAATATTACTTGAAAGGAATTGGAGAAGAACCTGAATCTTATGTCCAAGTACAAAGGAATGATGGAGAATGGCATATCGAAGAAACATGGCCTGCTGAAGACACTGAAAATGTACAATATGCAATTGCAGACTGGGAAGGTGGAATGTCAGGAACTGTGAATTCTCAACAGTCAATGACTATCACAAGTCAACCATTGACAGAGGATATGCACATCTCTGGACTACCAACATTACATATTGATGCCAGAACAAATACTTGCAATGGTGGACAATTATTCGTTACAATGTTCGATGGAACTTCAGGTTTAAGATTGGGGCATGCAACTATGGATGTCAGGTACAGAGATGGAGGTTATGATGCTAAGCCAACATCTCCTATGACTAGTTACAGAATGCTGATGGAATTCAATCCAATGGATGTTATTGTTCCTAAGGGCCATACAATTCAATTGGTAGTAACTGAATCCGGAGAAGACTATCTGCCCTCACCATGTGCTTCTGTGGGAATGACAATATTTGCGGGTTATCAAGTACTCACTTTACCTACCATAGACAGACCGTTAGATCATGCAAATTGGTTTAATGCTCCAAACTGGTGGGACGAATAATTGGGACATTATTTAATTTGCCAAGGCATTCTTTATGGTAATAATTGCTCCGAAACTTTCGGGAACTACGTTTTACTATAAATCCACATTTCGAACATGTCCAAGCCCATCGAGCTTTTACTTCTTGCAAATCTCTAGTTAATTGTCTCCCAATAATATTCATTTGTTTTTTCTCCGGCCAGAGATTTTCTAATTGGCGAAAATTCTTATCATGAGAAAAATTTCCTAAACAATGAATATATTCATGAAAAAGAACAAATTTAGCATATTCAAGATATTTTTCTTCAAACAATTTTCTATTAAGTCTGACTGCACAATTACTAGAAGTTAATTTTTTTGATTTATCTAAATTAGTTGTGAGTCCATGTCTAGAGATTGAATTTCTAGAAAGAAACGAGACTTCAATCTCAGATAATTGTGAAAGTTCACTATCTGAAAAAAATCTTTCATTATCCTTATCGACAAAAGTCCTCATTTTTGATATTACACTCTCTATTAGTTGAGATAAGATTTGATAATTATTATTATCCATAATAATATCTCAATAATATAGATTATCTAGAAGTAAGAACCTGTACCTTCGTAATATAGTCTCAACTGAACTCCGTATTCAGGATCATCTCCAAACCACACTACAGACTCCATATTATTCAAAGTTGTCAGACTAGTAGGCCAATCAGCTTCAAAATATCCAGGATACAAATCTTTCACCATCATAGTCCCATCTGCGCTACCATCAGTTCTGAAAAGTTCCCAATAGTTTTGTGGGGTCCAACCAAAGAAGTAAACAACATCACCGAGTACTTCAGGATCTGACCCCATAGTTCCATAATTCATTGAATTATAATTAAACCAGAACGGATCTCCTCCATCTAGATTGCCGAATGTCCACGGTGCAACCTCTTTAATTACGTAGGTTCCATCAAGTGTCCCATCAGATAAGGCAGGTTCATTCCCGGTCTCAAAGTTACCCCAGAAACTAAATTCTATATGTAATTCCTGATTGTAAAGTAATTCATTTTCTGGGTCTTGATCAATAATATCTGTACAATACCATTCTCCATTCATACTGTCGTATTCACAATAATTCCATCTGTCTTCTATTTCAGAAATATTTGTATCTGACCAATGCTCGAAAAGTGGAGTAGTACAATACCATAAATCATCTAATCCATTTGCAACTAGTTCACTATTACCTTCCCAAATACAAGAAGCATAATTTCTCCAACCAGTAATAAAGGTGGAGAGTGACATAAATAATTGGTCCCCAAAAATAGTAATTGTTTCTGGATTAGTGTATAATTCTTGATCTTGCCCAACTCTAAATGTAGTTTCATTAGTTCCTGAACTTGTCCAAAGTTCTATCCTGCTAATCTCCCAATCTTCTCTGAATGAACCTGCTGAAAAGTATAATTTATCATTATACTCAATGAAGTTACCAGGATAACTTCCATAAGAGCCATTTCGGATATCCTTAACTAATTCCGTAGTAATTGATAACCCAGTAGTTTTCCATAATTCTTGACCCACAATTCCATCATTTGCAGAGAAATAAATTATCCCCCCAGCCTCAGTAATATGTGATGGAACACTACTTCCGGAACCAGGATTAATATCCATAATCATCGAAGTACCCTGATCAGTACCATCACTCTTCCAAAGTTCTGTTCCGTTTACACCATTATCTGCTGAAAAATAAACTACATCTGCAATAGTCGTTAAAGAATTTGGTATACTTTCAGAAGCACCGGGATAAATATCTGAAACCATATAGGTCCCTTGTTCCGTTGCATCAGTAAACCATAACTCTGTACCATTAATTCCATTTGTCGCTCTGAAATAGGCGCCGGATCTTGCCACTGTGATTAATGAAGAATAACCATTAACAGCAGAAGATAAAAGTCCTCTATCATACCCTTCATTGATATCCTTAACCATATAAGTTCCTTCTTCCGTTCCATCGGAGAACCATAATTCACTTCCATTTATTCCATTACTAGCTGCAAATAATATTCCTTCACCAAATCTAACAGGATCTATTAAGCCACTGGAATACACCCCTGGAAGAATATCTTTGACTAAATTTGTTCCCTTCTTGGTACCATCACTAACCCACAATTCTAAACCTGTAGAGCCATTATTGCCGGTGAATAAAACAACTTCTTCTAATTCAATAATCCAAGTAAGTCCTGATGAACCAGGAGGGAGGATTAAATCATCAGTTAATCTATCGAATACGGTGTTACAGAAAGAAAAGCTATTTTTTCCTTCATCAAGATGTAGAATACCATCGTTTGCTTCCCCTTTCCCTGTTCCGTCATCAACTCCTGAAATCACTGTTATACCAGAACTTATTGATGGGCAATCAACATTTGGAAGAGGTCGGTATAGAATAACTTGATCTGAGAGCTCTTGCAAAGATTGTTTAGTAGACTCGAGAGCATTATCAAGACTTTCAATTGCCTCGCCTTCTAACTCGAGAAGAGCTTGCAGTGCAGCTAACTCAAGTGTTTGGTCAACCATGATATTGTATAGTGAAGAGGTATTGTAATCACTGGAGCTTAATTGCGAAAGCAATGCTTGTCTTTCTAAAACTAATTCATCTATTTGTAACATCATAGAGTTAGAAGAATTATTCAAAGCATCGAGATCATTTCTTAAAGCAATATTTTCATTTATCAAAGCCTCTAACAATAAAGTCATTTCATTTTGATTCTTCTGTAATTCATCTACATCATCATTTGTTTGACTAATACTATCATTTGACGCGCATCCTGCCAAAGTTGTTGATACCATCAAAATAGCCATAAATATGCTAATGCCGCTCTTCTGCATGTTTTAGTCGGAGAATTACACGCTCTAAAAACTAATTTATATTTAAGCTTCAAAAATAGATAAGGAAATCTAATCTTTTAAGAAAACATTCTCCCTGTAATAGGATAATTCATCAATACTTCCTCTAATGTCGCCCAATGCTCTATGGCCAGAATTATTTCTCCATTTGGGTAAATCAGGATACCATCTTCTTACCAATTCTTTCACACTAGTAACATCGACACTTCGATAGTGGAAAAAGGAATGCAGAGTAGGCATATATCTACGTAAAAAACGACGATCTTGCCCGATTGTATTACCACAAAGAGGTGGGACACCGGCAAGACAATGTAACTGTAAAAATTCTAAAGTTTGCTTTTCTGCTTCACTCATACTAGTTTTAGATGAACGTACTCTTTCTATCAAACCATTTTGTGTATGATGTGAAACATTCCATTCATCCATTTTTGCTAAGTCTTCTTCTGAAACTGAGATTGCGAAACTTGGCCCTTCGGCAACTATGGATAAATCTCCTTCTGTAACAATTGTAGCAATCTCAATGATTGTATTTTCATCAGGATCTAGTCCAGTCATTTCAAGATCAATCCAAACCAAACGGTCCTCAACCATGCTACTTGCGATGACAGTTCAGTCTTATTAGTTATGATGAAGCATCAGTATGATAATAGATAAGTTATGCGAAGAATATGAGTGGCGTAGGATATATCCAGATTCTCAAAAACAATCACTCTTTTCGTAGATTATTCATAGCACAGGAATTATCCTATATCGGAGATTGGTTTACTGTAATAGCATTATTTATTTTGGCTGGTGAATCAAGTGATAACTCCCCCCTTGCTATAGCCGGAGTTTTAGCAACTAGGAGTTTCTCGTTGGCTGCAATGACGCCATTTACAGGTATGTTGGCAGACCGATATTCTCGTAGAGGATTGATGGTTTGTTCAGATCTTGCAGCCTGTTTAGTTTTATTTATTGTATTACAATTTGATTTATTGAATAATTTATCCTCAGTATATTTCCTAGCAATTGCTATGGTTGCTGCTAAATCAATTTTTGATCCTGCACAATATGCATATCTGCCAAATATTTGTGATGATGAAGAACTACTTACTGCTAATGCATTAGGTTCAGGGGGTTGGTCAATTGCATTAGGCATAGGGGCATCAATAGGTGGTTTAACTATAGCAGAATATGGCATAACAACTGCATTATGGATTGATGCACTGACATTTCTAGTTTCAGCAATTGTCATCATGACTCTTCCTTTTGGTGGCCCAGATACCAGTGAACGCGAAAATGTATCTGTAAAAATCGTCACTAAAGAGATTACAGATGGCTGGAAATATATCCTTAGAACTCCGGAAGTTAGAAGATTAGTACTTGCAAAAGCATTGTGGTCTTCAGGTGGAGGGGCACAGATATTTCTCTTGATTTTGATAGGTATGGAGGCCGGATTCGGAGATATTGCTGCAGGAATAGGTATTCTATTCATGGCTAGAGGTTTTGGTTCAGGTTTTGGACCAATGGCAGGAAGGCCGCTGATGAGTAACAATTTACTAAGGCCATACCTCATCGGTTTGGCAGTTGGAATATCTGGAATATTTTACGCTATAATTTCATTAATGGAATGGAATAATTTGCTATTGGTTATGATATTCATTTCTCATGCATCTAGTGGTTTTAATTGGGTTCAATCGACAACTTTGACTCAAGAACGTGCTGGAGATGAATGGCGAGGAAGAGTTGCAGGTGCTGATTTCTTAGCACTAACGCTTATGATGGGATTATCTGCAATTACAGCAGGATTTATTCTTGAAAATGAATATCTACAACTTAGAGAAGTTATTGCTTTGTCTGCACTCATTCAAATAATTATGGGGATAGGATGGATTGTATTAGCTTCACCAAAAGAGAAAGTTATTTTCAATCAGAAAAAATCAGTAGTTAACCTATAAATCTTTGAAGACCTAATAATATTATGAGAGGAGCTATAGAGAAAATTACATCTCTAAAAAGTGATTTCGAAGATGTTTGAACTTGATTTGTGATACGATCACGTATTTCATTATCGATCTTTTCAATCATTCCAGAGGCTGGATCTTTGACCTTTACCAACATCTCTTCTAGCATATCTACCCCTTTATCAAGAAGATTGGTGAGAATATCTTGCATTGGATTTGTTTGTTTCGGTTTGTGGACTCCATCATCATCTTCGGAAATCTCAATTATATCTCTCCAAGGTCGAGGAATTGTAAATTCATCCACTGTTTTCAAAAATTCACGACTAACAACGGTACCTTCTACAAATATTTTAGCTGTTGTTAAATTATACTTGGCAATCGTTTTGATATTTTTCCTTGATCTAGTAACTTTACCAAAGTCAACTATTAGCCAAATAGTACCAGCAAGTAAAAGTAATAATCTTCCAGATTCTGGAGTATCTTCCCAGCTTTTCCAACCTATATCTCCATCAATTAGTAATCTAGCGGTCATTGCAACCAACGCTGGTAAGATAAATGAAAGAACCTCATTGATAACAATCTTCCAGAACCCTTCCATTGGTAATTTCTTAAATTTAGTTAGAAACCACTTGATATGCCCCGTCCTATTCCCTGGAGGAGCATAGGTATTTACTAAATCTATCAAAGGTGGAGCAATGAACAATAACCTTAGTAGAAAAGGCACAATTAGGAGTAGTAAATAAGCTTCCCAAGGAGATTCAGGAGGGACACTAGGGAGTTGAAGTGTGTCCGACATGGGACTAACTGGGGTGCCCCCTGCCATGAATGTCACCCCTTCATTATCTTGACATTCTTGATAATGTATCTGCTTGATTTGATGCTGTTCTCAAGAATAAAACTGCTAAAATTGCTGAAATAATGAATGCAGTCCCCATGTAATAATGTGTATTTGTCATAAGAATAGCAATTCCAATCAATGATGAATAAGAAATTACTTGACAAATAATTAGTAATCTTTCTAGCATAACATATTCTAGCTCGTTAGTACCATCAAATTCTCGAATATAGGAGTTAATTAAGAAAAATATAGCTTGGAAAGGAAGAGCAGCAGCTAGGATTGTTAGTCCGGTTACTACCACCATATCTGGATCCGTCTGATCTAATTCTAAACCTCGAAATAAAATATTACCCATATTCAGACCTATTATTGAAGCATGAATAGTCCACGCTTTATCATAAGGAGAGGTAGTATCGCCTGCCCCATTAGAAGCCATATTAGGGATTGAAAATTAATCAATAGTTGAATATTACTCAAGATTAATCTTTTAATTGTAGAATTTAAACATAGAATGACTAAAATCCAGATAAGATTTTTTATTCATATAATGTTGCATGTTTAGCTCTTGTTTTGGAAATCTTTGGACTCACAACCATAGCACAATACGGGTTATTTGGATTGTTTGCGAAATAATTATGATGATAATTCTCAGCCTCATAGAAATTAATTAAAGGGCTTACTTCGGTAACGATCTCATCGACAAAATTTTGTTGAAGGTAGCCTATTACTTCATTCACATCTAACTTCTCAGCTTCATTTTTGTAATATACTACGCTTCGATATTGTGGACCTATATCATTACCCTGACGATTTAATTGAGTTGGATCATGGCAAGTAAAAAATACTTCGAGTAATATTCTCCTAGGAATTATATCTGAATCAAAGGTTACCTCTACAACCTCTGCGTGTCCACTATTCCTGCTACAAACCTGTTCATATGTTGGATTTTCAATATGTCCACCACTGTAACCAGGAATTACCTTTGATACACCTTTGAGCCCTAATATAGCCCCTTCAACACACCAGAAGCAACCTCCTCCAAGGACAATTGTTTCGATTACATCACCTTCTATAGTTTGGAGCTTCACGTGTTATCTCAACATCATGAACATGTGACTCTGAAAGTCCAGCATTAGTAATTTTAACAAAATTACAATTTATTTTCATAGACTCAATATCTGGATTTCCAGTATAACCCATACTTGAACGGAGACCGCCTGTTAATTGATGTATTACGTTTTCAACCGGACCGCGAGCAGGAACTCTGCCTTCAATACCTTCAGGTACATATTTACTTGTATCACCTTGCTCAGACTGAAAATAACGATCATGAGCGCCTTTACTCATTGCACCTACTGAACCCATTCCACGGTATACTTTGTATGAACGACCTTGGTATAGAATAACTTCACCAGGCGCCTCATCAGTTCCAGCGAGAAGGCTGCCCACCATGACACAATCTGCACCAGCAGCAATTGCTTTAGCTATGTCTCCACTGAACTTTATTCCTCCATCGGCAATTACAGGTATCTCTAATTTCTTACATACTGAAACTACACTCTGAACAGCAGTTAGTTGAGGCACTCCTACGCCTGAAACAATTCTAGTTGTGCAAATAGAACCTGGGCCAATACCAACTTTAATGGCGTTTGCACCAGCAGAAATCAAAGCTTCTGCCGCAGCTGCTGTAGCCACATTTCCTGCAATTATCTGAGAATCTGCACCAACTATCTCTCTAATTCTTGCAACTGTGTGCAACACACCGTGAGAATGTCCGTGTGCAGTATCAACTACTACTGCATCTGCTCCTGCCTCAAATAATGCAATGGCTCTTTGAATTCCCTTTTCGCCGGTTCCTGTCGCTGCAGCAACTCTCAAACGTCCATGTTTATCTTTACATGATTCGGGATTGTCTCGACTACGTTGAATATCTCTAACCGTCATCATCCCAGTACATTTACCATCAGAATCTACAACTAATAATTTCTCAATACGATGTTTATGTAGTAATTTTTTAGCATATTCAGGATCTACATGTTCTGGAACAGTAACTAAATCTGTAGTCATCATTGAAGAAACTAATTGTTCATCATCATCTACAAATCTAATATCACGATTTGTAATAATCCCTACTAAATTTTCATCTTCATCGATTACCGGCAATCCAGAAAAACCATGTTTATCTGTCAATCCACGCATTTCACCAATCGTTGTAGTTGGCTTAATCGTAATTGGATTTAATACTAATCCAGATTCGAATCGCTTAACAGAATTTACTTTGGATGCTTGCTCTTCAATTGTCATATTCCTATGAATAACTCCAATCCCACCGGCTTGGGCCAGAGCAATAGCCATACGAGATTCTGTTACTGTATCCATTGCAGCAGACATTATTGGTATATTCAAAGAAATAGTAGATGTAAGCCTAGTTCTCAACTTGACTTGAGCTGGAAGTACTGCCGATTCAGCAGGTAACAAAAGTACGTCATCAAACGTTAGAGCCTCTGGTATGCTATCCTTCGCCATTAGAGATGGCCTAGACCATTCCTATTTCAATGGTTGCTATATTGGATATAGAAAATACTTGAAGAAGAGATTCTAATTCTGCTTTCCTTCAATCGCAATTATTACCATTGCTGCGCCAAGAATGATTCGAGGGTCTAGCTGATTTCCTTCAGGAATATCAACAGTGAGCTTTTGAATTACAGGATTCATCTTTTGAGTAAATATGATTGGAGGGTTTCCTGGAAGATTTAGAATAAATTGTTGAGGTAATACATACTTCGCAAATGGGACAAATCTGCGAACAAGTGCACTAAACATTCTATCTTCTTTTATTTCGGCAAAAATTTGTTTATCTGAACCAAAAACTGAGTAACTATCTTGGAAGAATGATTTTCTGAAGTTTCGTTTGACACCGCCTAAAAAATCACCATTTTTTGAATCTGTAAAATCATAATTACCTGATAAATCTAAAATATTTCTAGCCTTTATCTTGATTATCTCCTCAGACTCGTTTTCATCTGTATAAACTCTAATATCCTCTTTAAGCTTCAATGCTTTTTGGTAAGAATATCCAATTAAGGTCTCCTGACTATCATCAGAATATATATGGAATTTTTCACCTAAAATCTTGAGTAATTTCTTTCTAATAAGGTAGTGATTACTTTCTAGCAACTCTGTCATCAGAGATAACGTAGGGACATTAAGTCATAGTCTATTCGCCTACAAAATATCTTATTATGATGCGTAGAATTGAAATCTGAACCGCGATTGGAGGAGACATCTGACACTGCCCCTCTGTGGGAATTGATGTCTGAGTTGATGCCTATGCAGAGCCCTGTAACTAAAATTGAACCAAAAATTGCTGCTCGTCTAGCAAAACAAAGTTATCATTTAGTTGGAGAACACGGAGGAGTCAAGGTTTGTCATTGGACAAAACAGAGTCTAATTGCAGATAGATCTTGTTACAAAGGTACATTTTACGGGATTGAAAGTCACGGATGCATGCAAATGGCTCCAAATGTAGATACCTGTAACTTAGCATGTACATATTGCTGGAGAGAGCCACATTCTGATGCTTTGACAAAAATTGATGATGACCCGTATGAATTATTCCTTCAATCTGTAAAAGCACATAGAAGATTGTTGACAGGTTTTGGAGGACACCCTTCAGTGCCTAGGGAAAAATGGCTAGATGCTCAGGACCCAAAACATGTTGCAATATCACTTAATGGAGAACCAACTTTGTATTCTCGGTTAGGTGAGTTTCTAGACATTTGTCATCAACACGGTGTTTCTACATTTTTAGTAACTAATGGCTCATTACCAAAAGTGATTGAAAAACTAGATACTCTTCCTACCCAACTTTATGTCAGTGTAGATGCTCCAAATAAAGAGATTTTTGATAAAATCTGTAAGCCGAAATTTGATCAATCTGCATTTGATAAATTAGAACAAACATTGGAACTTCTTCCAAGTTTAGATACAAGAACAGTTTGTAGACACACACTAATCAAAGGTGAATCACTCGGCCACTGGAAAGACTATGCAAGGCTAGATAATCTTGCAGATCCAGATTTTATTGAGGCTAAAGGTTACATCTACGTAGGGAACTCACAATCAAATCATACTATTGAAAACATGCCATCTCACGATGAAGTCATGGATTTCTCAAGAAATCTAGCGCCATTAGTTGGAAGAGAGGTTCTGTCTGATAGGAGAGAAAGTAGAGTCGCATTAATTGGGAAAGAAATGATTCCGGTTACTTTGCCTAAGAAAATTAGAGAACTACCAAAGGATTTGGGTATAGCGAAACCTCAGAAATTCACAATACCTCAACTTGAAGAGGTTTTTAGGATTGTATCATAGGCCTACTAGAACCACATTCAGGGCATAATTGGTCATCACTTCCTGCATAGTCATATTTACATGCAGGGCAATTAGGAGATAATACCATTGAATTATTTCCTGTAGAGACTGAAACCTTATCTTCGTCAACTCTCTCTAAATGGAGTAAATCTCTATCAATTTCGGACATCTCAAATCTTCCAGGACCACCTAAACCAAGTAATACATCAGGTGGGAGAGTTATAGTTCCTGTATCATCAATAATTAATTCTCTTGATTCGGATAAATCACCGATGTCAACATCAGTCCCATGCTGTGCAATAAAACGACCTTCTCGGAGTTCTAGAGAGCGTTCACAAAATGAGGCTACTTCTCGATTGTGGGTAACTAAAAGGAAGGCAACATCGCTCTCTTCGTGAAGTTCTTTGAATAATTGTAAAACTTCTCTACTTGTTATTGGATCTAGCGCTCCTGTCGGTTCATCAGCTAATATCAACTTTGGATTCGTTATTAATGCTCTAGCAATTGCAACCCTTTGTTGCTCACCCCCAGAAAGTTCTTCTGGCAATCCATATGATCTCTCACCCATTCCAAGTTTATCTAGAAGAGCCTGTGCCTTTGGTCTTGCCTTTCTTGCGAGAATCCCTTGATGAATTAGAGGTTGTGCAACATTGTCAATTGCGTTGAGATGAGGAAGTAAGTTAGCATCTTGGAATATGAAAGAAACTGTCTCCTGTCTTAATCTAACCAACTGCTTACCAGTCAATCTAGTCATTCTAGTCCCCGCTAACTCCACCGAACCAGCTGATGGTTTCATTAATCCACCTAAGCATTTGAGTAGTGTTGACTTACCAGATCCTGATGGACCTACTACAGCCACTGCCTCACCTTCAGTTATGGAAACACTTAGACCTCTGAGGGCAACTACATTACCATCTTCTGCGTTCGATTCATATATGTGATAAATAGAGTTTGCACGTAGTATTTCATTTGGTTTATCAGACATTTTACTCACCCTTTAGTACTGTAGCCAAATCAGAGTCAAGTGCTCTTCTAGTTGTAAATAATAAAGATATAATTACTGCAATTAGAACCAATCCATTTACGAGAATAATTTCGAACCAAGGCCAGACTAAATCTCTGTCAATAGGGTTGCTCTGACCAAGGAATAATTGGAAAATAAATCCAAATACACTAAAGAATCCATTGAATGATTCTGAAACAGCCAAACCAAGTGTGACTCCTAAAAGCATACTTACTAGAAGAATTGACATGATTTCGAAAAGTACTAGTCGAATCACCTGATTTGGACTTGCTCCTATTGCTTGTAATATTGCCAATTCTCTTTTTCTCTGACTCAATACTAGAGAAAGGAACACGAATGCTGAAGAAATCGATGCTAAGGCAGCTACTACGAACATCATACTTAGTAATCCAGGTGTACCAAATATCAAACCACCATTACGCTCATTATCTTCGTGGGCGGTAGACCAATCTGATGCTGATATTACTCCACTGTTACTCTTAATGTCCGCACTCAATAATTCCAATGCTTTGGAACAACCATTTTCATTCTCGTCACATAATTCAAACATCCATATTGAAGATGTATGAGAATCAACAACTTGGTCACCAACAAGTTCTCTATACGAACTCTCTCCAATAACTATCGCCGAAGAAGCTTCTATCGAAGTAATTCCTGGGACCCATTGATGACGACCTGCATAATTGACCTTAGATTCTGTTGTTCCTGTTTCAACGGGAAGCCCCAACTCATTCAACTCATATGTAGTATATACTAATGTGAGTGATTTTCCTATTGATGGATCATCTAGAGAATTACGAGCATCAGAACCGGCAGTATAACCGCCAATTCGCCATGTTTCTGAAATCTCATTAATATCATCTCCAGGAATTGCCTGAGAATCCCAAATTAATGTGTTTTCATGGCCATCAAATACAACCCAAGTTAGTAACATGATTCCTTCATCCTTAGTCTGAGTGAGTGTTCTAGCTACAGAAGTCATCGAAGATATGTCGTTGATGTCATTATCTCCAATTGAATTTATTGAAAGCATGATTTTATTTCGAGCTTCTTCTTCAGTAAGAGAACTATCAAATTGGACCATCAAATCGGCACCGTTCTGAGCATTAGTTGTCCTTTCGTCGACTATTGTACCTGTGGTACCCTGGACAGCAGCTAGAGTTACTATAGACAATGTCAACAAAAGAATCAACGACAAACGACTTACAGACGAACTCGAACCAGAACCACTCAGCCCCCTACGTATGTCTGAAATTGCTGGCGACCAACCAAATAAACGATTTAGAATTTGAGGGCCAGATGCTCCGATTTGAGATAGAACTAGTGCGCCACCTATCCAAAGGAAGAATGGCCCTAGTAGTAGAAGAATTGCATTAAGAATGAAATTAGTGATGAGTCCACCACTTCCTATTGGCCCATATCCTCCATTGGATTGAATCCAACTCTCGATAAATGCAAAGATACCAATAACAAAGGTTAACCAATGCAAAATGTAGAGAGGTTCTCTTTCATTACTGACTTTTCTTACACCTTCATCAATTTCCATATTGAGGAATCTGTTGGTCGTTACTGTACCTCTCCAGTAGGCAATTGCTAGAGTAAGCATTCCTATCGATACTGTTGCGGTTATGCTGAGAATTGGATTTACACTGAAATCTCCTTCCTCAGTAAATCTAAGAAATCCAACGGCTCGGAGTACTATTTCAACAGCGGCTGTAGCAAAAAGATATCCCAATCCCCATGCTACAGAACCAATTGCTAGAACTTCAATCATCATCATCCTAGACAAAGTATCTTGAGTACCCCCAATTACTCTATGAATTGCTACCTCTCTTCTTCTTTGTTCTAAAGAAAGTTGTAGCCCATAAAGTAATACAATAAATGAAAGTGCTACTATCGGTATCACCAAAATATAATCGAATACTTGTATGATACCTAAGAAAATATTAAGGAAAGTTATTGAGCCAGATATTAGATCTACATATTCTACAGAAATTAAAATAGTTTCGGAACCATTACTAACCTCAAAATAGCGTGGAACTGAAGATTTTTCGGTACCTGTTTCATTCCCGTTTGAATCATATACAGGAACAAATCCTTCGGTTGATTCTAGATTTTTTTGTAAGTCACTAAGCCAATTTGTTGCATCACGAGTTGAAGATGTTGGAAGCTGAGTTCGATCTACAGATACACCCAAATATCCATGATCATTCTGCATAAGTATTGTTTTCTGTTCATCAGTAAGTACAGAATCTGTAACCATTAATGGATTAAAAAGTAATGTTGGATTCCCAAAACTCTCTTCATAAATTGCTGCCAGTGTTAGATTAGTAACTGTGATAGTGTCTTTACAGAATAATCTTTCAACCTCATAATTAGGATCAAGAATAGTATTACATTCTTCAAATGCCTCTACAGCATCGCGAATCTCATAGGTTTCTGTTACATAAGAAAATGTTAGACTATCTATTTTCTCACCTATATCAATACCTGCTGCGCTTGCTATTTTTGATGGTAACACAATTGACCTATTGGTTTCAGCATCAAGTGCAGTAGAAGGCCAATCTCCGAATATTATTGAATCTGCATGCCTCTTACCAAGTTCACCGTCCCAAATTCCATCGCCATAGAATCTTATTGTACGCTGATCATTAATTGGAGGACCATTTTCTGATGCTTCGATATAATCCCAACTTACATTTGACCAATCAGAATTTGTACTATTAATCGACTCAACATTCAACGGCTGAGGATTGGCGAAATCAGAATCAAAAAATCCAGAAACACGGATCCCCTGACGCCCAAAGACAAGGCCACAGTCTGAGAATTCTTCTCTATCAATAATATCTTCACAAAATGACTCCCAGACAGATGAATCATTAGTTCGGCCTTCCCAATTTCCTGTCGGATCTTCTTGGAAATCTATCTTTGCATCGAAGACATCGTTACCTAGTGAGGCTTGAAAAAATGTTTGATTCAAGCCTACAGCATATCCCAAGACGGTGGTCATTACAAGAGATGCAAGGAACACACCAGCAAATATTGCTAATCCTCTTTCCCTACCTCTCCACGCGCTTTGAATTGCCAAACGTATGTTATTTGGAGCAGCTAAAATATTTAATCGGAATGATTCAACCCATTTATTTACCCATCTTCTCCAAGAAAATTTTTCGAAACTTAAACTGGGATCGGATAGAACCTTAATTCGATGGAGCCATCTAAGTAATTGTTTCCTTGCCAATACAATTGTGAATATGTTAAACATTACAAATATCCAAGCTATTGTCATCGTAGGAATTACTTGGGAAAACATAGAGTTCAGATCCATCAGTTCACCTCCTCAATTCCCCACGCAGAACGAATATCAGAAGCTGCAGTTAGACCATCTTTCAACAAAAGCATCCTATCTGCCATAGAGGCTTGTAGAGGGTCATGAGTAACCATTAGAACTGAAATTCCATCTTCACGGCATAAGTCTTGGAAGAGATGAATTATCTCTTGAGCACTTTTAACATCGAGATTTCCCGTAGGCTCGTCTGCAAGAATCAAAGATCTAGATCCCGATATTGCCCGAGCAACAGCTACCCTTTGCTGCTGACCACCAGATAACTGGTCAGGGATAAAATTCATCCTATCTCCTAATCCCACTCTTTCAAGAGCATTGCGTGCTCTATCTTCCGCCTCAGCAGATGGAATACCTGATAACTCAAGACTGAAAATCACATTATCAAGAGCAGTTAATCTCTCAACAAGATGAAAATCTTGGAAAATCCAACCTACACCATTCCTACGTACATCAACAACCTTGTTAGGTGATTTCGTACCATATTGGAAAGACCCTAAGCTAATTTTACCTGAGTCAGCCTCAAGTAAACCTCCAATAATATTCAGTAAAGTACTCTTGCCACACCCACTAGGGCCCATTAGACTGACCAACTCTCCCTTCTCGACTTTGAGATTGATTCCCTTCAGAACCTCAAGTCTTCTTCTACCTGAGCCGAATCCTTTTCTTAGATTATCTACATTCAGCACGTCACTGGGAATTGCAGTTCACTTAAACAGTTATTGTATTTTTGAACCATACAAAATTAGTTTATTGAGAACTCTTTCAAAGAAGAAATTGATATAATCTGAAGAGTTTCTTCGTGTGTAGATTCAAGAATAACAGGACAGGCCAAACCAAGATCATATGCATCCTGCCAAGTCTGGGCACAAACACACCATCTATCGCCTGGTTTCAGGCCGGGAAAGTTAAACTGAGGAGCAGGGGTTATCAGATCATTGCCTCTTGATAAAGCAAAATCAAGAAACTCTCTAGTTACTTCGCAGCAAACAGTATGAAGGCCACGATCTCTCCTATCAGTATTGCAACAACCATCTCTAAA
>DANB01000029.1:0-16071 GCA_002497245.1 Euryarchaeota archaeon UBA439 | reverse complement strand
CAACCATCTCTAAACCAACCTGTCAATGGTGAAGTTGAACATGTTTCTAATTCAGTACCAAGTACATTAAAAGAGGGCAACATAATAATCAGAATCCTATTCTTCGAAAAGAAGATCGTAAGCCTTAGATAAGGCAACTCCATGAGCTGCCGGACTTAATAAATTTCTAACATGTTGAGTCAATTTGAGATTTACTCGGCGTTCTTTACCTTTATTCATCTTCCATTCTGAGTGGATAGTTTCGATAGCATCAATCCAGGCTCTTAATTCGTCTACTGGTAGAAGATATTCATTCGGAATTATTTCATTATGAGCTGCAGAATCTGAAGCTAGTACTTTACATCCTGCAGCCATAGCTTCAGCAGGAGGATAACCAAAACCTTCTGAAACGCTTGGAAATAATAATGCTTCAGCATGTTGAAATGATGCAATTAACTGATCCTCGTCGAGTCTAATGTCACTACCTATGTTTACCAAATTTATTTCTCTTGAAACCTCTGGATCTAATCCTAAAATTATATCATTTACTAAATCTAATCGTTTTCTAGGTTCATTACTCCCCACAGTGATAATCAAACATTTTTCAGAATCATAAAAATCACTAATTAATTCAGAAGATTTAGGATTGAATTCAGGATCCCAGTGATCTACGTCTATCTGATGCCTAACAAGAGCTGTTTTCTTATTTGGGAAAAGACGCTTTACTTCATTTCGCGTTGATTCTGAGATGCAAATTAGTAAATCAGCACGACTTAAACCTGATTTTAATTTATTAATATCAAATTTACGAACTAAATTTGGATTATTTTCACCGACATTGATTACATCATTATCTATAGTTATCTTTCTAGGATTGATATGAAATAAATCATGAACTGTAACTACTACTGGAATTTTACTATTTTTGGGAACTAAATGAGCTTGCTCTTGGTCAGTAATGTGTAACAAATCAGCAGTTGAAAATTCTGTTTTTTCTTTAACTACATTCGGATGAACTCTCCATCTATTCCAAATTCTTGATAAAATATTATCCTTTAATGGATGTTCGATTATACCTGCTAGAGTCCAGTCTCTAACTAATGTTTTTTCTAACACTGAGACCAATGAAAAATGAGCCCTACCAAGACCAGTATTAGAGCCTAGAGCTCCCCCTCTAGCTAGTAAAACACGTCTAACCACAGTACTCGTCAAAGCGTATCTGACTTAAACGAGAGCAGTAGATGAAGAGGTAGATGTCTAGTTATGCGGGGTCAAGTTCGGCTGCGAAACCGCGGCTATTGGTCGTAAAAGGCTGTTTTTCGGCAATGGGAGGTGCAGAAAGAGATTTGATAAGAAATATTCCCTTTCTTTCAGAAAAATTCGTCGTTAAAGTTGCAACACTTGACCCTGTTGATGAATTGGAATCAATTTGTAGAGAAATGGACTTTGAACTAATGACCCCAGAGAACTCATGGATTATCTCAGATGATCCTCTGTCAATTATTCTCGATAAAGATTCAAGTCTGAAAGCCTGGAAAGAAATTGAAGGTTTAGATTCTGTAATTGAGAAATCAGACTTCATCCATATTGTTAGTGGAGATGGTTCTATGTCAATTATTGACTTGATACCTAGTTCAATTCCTGTTCATCTTCATCTTCTTGAACCTCACAGAGGATTACATGAAGATGTTCTACACATGAAAGTAAATGGTCGACCAAAAAGAAATATTGGATTGACTAAAACCCTATTGTCTAGAGCAAGAAAAAGAGATATATTGCGGATTAAGAGTTTTAATTCTAGAGAAAAATCTTCCATTAGTGGTAATTCAAAGTATACAGTATCTAGAATAAAAGAAATATACAATATTGATGCAGGATTGTTATGGCCAAGTATTGATTTAGAAGACTTCAGTAACAATGAGGGGGATAGTGAATTTATCAAGTTAAACAGCCCGTATGTTGTAAATATTGGTAAGGCTAGTTGGGTCAAAGGAACTTGGGAGGCTATTTCAATTCTTGAAAAAACTAATCTTTCTCTAGCACACATTGGTGGAGGAAATAAAGAAGATATTCGCCTACTAGAAGAACATGCTGAATCATGTAAAGTTAAGGTATGGTTTGCCCCAAGATTAACACAAAATGAATTGGCAATTGTATTGAAAAACGCAAGAGCTAGCATAAGTTTAGCCCATGGAGAACCGTTTGGATTAACTCCTATCGAAGCATTCGCTATTGGTACTCCTGCAATTTATGTTAATGAAGGAGGATTCAAAGATACAATCGTAGATAAAGAGAATGGAAGACTAGTTGCAAGAGAACAGAGAGAAGATTGGCATTCCGCCCTGAAAGATGCCGAAAATAACGAGAATAGAATTAAATGGTCCCAGGCAGGTAAAGAAAGAATCAAATCTCTTGATTTGAGTTGTGAAAAACATACAGAAAGAATTTACGATATTTACAAGAAACTCAAAAACTAATTTAATCATTAAAAGAAACTTTGATTGAACTTGATCTTAGAGAAATTACTACCGAGATAAGTCCAAAGATTACTAATAATATACTAAACCACTGATTAATTACTATAGAATTCATGAAATCGGGCCAAAATGGGAAAATATCTAAGGTAGATTCTCCCAAAGTAATCTTAGATCCTATAGACCCTAGTATTATTATCGAGGTAAGTGCAAATGAGGCAGAGATCATCTGTAAATTGGATAAAGAGGAGTGATCCCAAACTTCTGGTCCAAATCTTACCCTTCCTACAAAATATGAAGCACTAAATCCGAAGGCTATGCCTGAGAAAAGAAATTTATTGTAAAAGATTGCACCTCCAGAATTAGTAGAGGAATAATTTCCTGAAATCATCGCTAAAGGAATTACTATCATTGTAAAAATTGATGCAACGTATGCTGCCCTATCTAAGGTGAGCTTTGATGATTCAAGATTTGAAATGTATGAAGAAAGCCATACAAGAATCGCACAAATACCCATCATAACGCCTGAACCAGCTACTAACCCTACTACAAGATGATGAAATGCAGTCATAAACATCATTCATCACCTCTCAAAGATACTGCGGGATCTGCTACCCATTCATTCTCCATTGGATCCCATAACCAGCCAGGATTCTCTTCTGATTTTATGAGTCTTGACCAATACTCATCATCTAATTCAGTAACAGATGACTCTTGATTTGCGATAATTGATTTTTCAACTTCTGCAGTGTTATCAATGATTTTATCGACACCTCTTGGTGCAAACCAAGATTGTAATGAAACCATGAATCCCAAGATTATCAGAGCGAATGAGATTGATTGTAAATTTGCTCCTAATGAGGTGCCATCAAAATATGGCTCAGATGTACCCATAGATAACCACGGCATGGCATTACTGAAATCGCCCATTGATGCAACCATTTGATACTCAATCCTTGTATCTCCAAGAGTTGCAGGGAGTGACACTTCCCATTCCTGATCTGCTACCATCTCAACAGTTGCTTCATGTGATCTAGTCTCACCTGAAAGTCTCCAATAAACAGTAAGAGATTCAGTATTAACAGTTCTAATTTTAATTTTTGATGAATCTCCAGATATTCTTTCTTCAGGAGATGTCCAACCTTCAGCGAGAGTAGGATAATTTTCTGGAATAGGCTCAATATTAACAGTAATACCTTCAGTTTCACCTATGAATGCTTTATTATTATGATTGTAATAACTACCGTGATGAATTGAAACATAAATTTCTTTTGGCCCTAAATCATCTGGAGCTAATAATACCCAACTAACAGAAGCTCGATTATCAGAAGATACAACTTCAACATAATTTGAAAGTCCTCCATTTGGATCTTGTATTATTGTCCAACCATAATCTTCTGGATGGTCATTATTTCCATTCTTAGAACTGAGTAAAAATATACCAACTAAGCCATTATCAGATGTATCTAGATTACTAATAGAGACAGATATCTCAGTGGCTGTACCAGAATAAGCTGTGGAAGACATTTCTACATCAATTATTGCTGAGGAAGTTGAAGATAAACTTGGGTCTCCATGACAGGAACCTCCACAAGTATAGTCTCTGTCACTATCTCCTTTGCCTCCAGGATTAGCTACTCCGGAAGAGGTTGCTAATAGTAGAACTAGAATTGCACTCAGCGTGATTATTCTCGATTTCATGATTGTGACCTCCTTTTCTTATCTTGTAAACTAATAACCAAGCTAGAAACTGCTAAAATCAAGAATATTAAAGTCAGAGGAATTGACAAGACTGTGATTGAACCAGTTGGAGAATTATCCACATGATTAACAACAGATGAGGCATCTACTGGAACAACATTTGTTTCATTATCTAGCCACAATATTTCATTATCTCCTACGACCATAGTTACAGCATAGTATAAATTCGAAGCAATAGGTGCGACCTCATGCCAACTATTTTCGCTAGTAATGCCAACTAATTGCATCTCATCTAATATTTCAGTTGAATAAGATGAACGATAAATCCGGTATTCTTCAGCATTACCCGACCAACTTAATTCAATGTCTGTTTTACTAATATCTGAATTTAGATTGCTAACCATAGAAACTGGACCAAGAGAAAATAAACCTTCTATTGTGATAGATGAATCAAGATTATCTGTAACTGTCAACCTAACGGTATGAGTCCCCTCGCCCAATAATACCTTAACGCTAGATCCAGAAAATGATTGCCCATTTATTTGCCATAACCAATTATTCACAGTACCATCAGGATCTAATGAAGAAGAACCATCAAACATAATCATTGAACCAGATATCGAAATCTCTGGAATGGTAGACCAAGAAGGTATGGGTGGTAAATTGGATATCTCAACAATTGCAGATGATTGAGAAGTTAATCCCCAAGGATCTCTAGCAATAATTTGTACTTCCCAAATTTGTCCTGGTTCTAATCTTTCAGAAGGAACTAATGATTCTCCATCTAAATCAGAAACCTGATAACCATTCCTATACCAAATTACATCAAAGAATAGGGGTTCATTATCAGGATCTAAAGAAGAGGCTAGTACTACTAGATCTTCTAAAGAATTTGCAATTCCGAGTTGAGGGAATGAATCTGGAGCACCTAAGTATCCAGTAGTACCTGAACCGAGAGATATAGTGGGAGTTTCAGGAGCTCCATTCATTATTACCCTAGACGGAGTGGTCATTGAACTTCCTAAATCCTCTCCATCGCGAGGAATTACTTGGACAGACCAATGTTGATCACGATATACGGATTCAGAAGGTATAGTTATTAGACCATCAAAATCTGGTTCTCTTTCACCATTTATCATCCAATATATTTCACTACCCGACTCTAAATCACCATCTAAATCAAATTGTTCCCAAACCACTGTTAGATCTTGATTTGCAGTGAGATTACCTTCAGGAAGCATGGTTATAGAAGTAACTTCAGGAGGACTATTCAGTATAGTAATACTATCTGCGTCAACCCATTCAGACCACACTAATGAATCAGATACTCTTACACTAGCATGCCATATCTGATTCTTTGCAGTTGCATCAGAATTAACCCATGTCAGGTCATTGAAAGCTGAAACTTGGAAACCATCTCTAAACCATCTAATTTCTGTACCTGCAAGATTATCTCCATCTGGGTCGAACCATCCCACAATTACCTGTAATGCATCATCAGTATATGCATTAGAACCTTGAGAAATATAGGCATTAGCGGTAGGAGGATTGTTTGAAGAGCCGATTACAATCAATCCAGTAGATTTAGTCAATCCATAAGATGTACCATCAAATGGAGTGATTCTAGCTTCCCATTCATCACCTGAACGGATCATCAAAGATGAAACTGTAAGAGAATCATCAAGATCACTAATTCTAACACCATCTAAATACCAACGAATCTGAGAGTCTTGTTCATTATCTCCATCCAGATCAAAGTAATCGTAATTCAGATTAATATCATCTACATCACTTGGAGATTCAGGAGATATCTCAAGATTTCTGGCTATTGGAACGGTGTTTTGTATGATTATCGGGTTCAGAGAAACAGTATCTCCTTGATCCTCATTATCTGAAGGAGTTACTTCAACACGCCATTCTTGACCCTTAGATATCCAAATATCAGGTACAGACTTCATGTCATTAATTTGGGCTATCTGAAGTCCATCTCTAAACCATCGAATTGTCGTACCTTGTTCAGAGTCACCGTCTGCATCATTGTAATCATATTCTACTCCAAGACCTGTTTCTTTAGTAGGCATAGAAGGGATATAACGAACATTTGTAGCATTTGGGGGATTATTACTACTCGCATTTGATTCAAGTAAATTCCAAGTTCCTGTATCCCATGAATCTCCCTGGTTATTTCCATTTCCATTTCCATATAGAACTGCTAAATTGAATACTATAGTTCCAGAACCTCCAGTTGGTGCTGTCCAATCTGCCGACCAAGAACGAGAAGATGTACCATCATGAGTTAATTCACCATTAACAAGTTTGACATTACTACCTAAATTACTCCATGTACCAAGGTTTGCATCTAAATTGAATCCTCCAGTTCCTGGAATATGAGGTCCACCATCCCACATTAGATTGTAAGTTGTACTGGCCACATAGCCTGAAGATGGAAGCCCACTTAGGGATACGCTCATTGATGAACTTGAACCATGACAAGAACATCCAGAAGTTGAGCTTCCAGTTTTACCAGAAGCATTTGATTGAACGGTTTGGGCTGTGGAAAGTAAAAATAAGACAACCAAAAAAACTGCTATACGCCGTGACATCACTACGTCCACGGGAAAGAGATATTGAATAAGTTACTCCATAGACTGAGTCTATTACGCCGTTGCATTCATGGATGAGTTGTATCTCGCAAGGCCATGAATACTGTAAATTCAGTTGCAATTATCGGCGCAGGAAACATGGGCTCCGGAATTGCTCAGAAGTCTGCTCAAGAACAATTTGAGGTTCAAATGGTTGATCGTGAAAAACAGTGGGTAGAGAGAGGAGAAAAAATAATCAATGATTTTCTTGAAGAAGCTATTGAAAGGAGAATATTCAAACCAGAAAAAGTTGAAGAAATTAAAAATCGGATTACTGGTGTTGTAGGTACTGAAAATGTATCTCCAGAGACCGATCTAGTAATTGAAGCAGTTTTCGAAGATTTCGAAATAAAGAAAGACGTTTTTAACATTCTAGATAGAGTATGTGGCGAAAAAACAATTCTTGCATCTAATACCTCATCCTTGTCAGTAAATGAATTAGCAAAGGCTACTGGAAGGCCTGAAAAATTTGTAGGTTTGCACTTTTTTTATCATCCCGCCAAAAATAGATTAATTGAGATTATACCCGCCGAAACAACTTCTTCAGAATCATTAACAGCAGTTGAACAATACTGTAAAACAATGGGTAAAGTTGTTATTATTTGTAAAGATAGACCGGGATTTGTAGTAAACAGATTCTTTGTTCCGTGGTTAAATGAGGCTTGCCATCTTGTAGATGAAGGCGTAGCATCAATTGCTCAGATTGATGCTGTTGCTGAAAAAGCATTCAATATTGGAATGGGGCCTTTTGCCTTGATGAATTTGACCGGCCCCTCAATCGCACTACACGCTACAAATTATCTTGCTGAACAATTAAATTGTACTCGTTACTATGGAGCTGAATGCCTAAAACATACTATTGATAATTCAGGAATGTGGGAAATTGATGGAAATACAGAATGTGATGATGAAACATCAAAAATAATTAAAGAAAGACTATTAGGGCAGGTATTCGCAGTTTCTGCTCAGATTGTAGAAGAAGAAATATGTTCAATAGAAGATGTCGATAGAGGTGCAAAAGTCGGATTAAGATGGGCAGAAGGGCCATTCGAAATTGCTAACAGGATTGGAATTGAAAATGCAAAAATTATGGCGGCAAAATACGCAAAATTAGCTGGATTTGAATTGCCACTATGGATCAATGAAAAAGAAGGTAATTTTAATTTTAATTATATTGATACAAAGATATATGGAGAAGTTGCGAGAATTGTACTAAACAGACCTGAAGCAATGAATGCTCTGAATGAGGAAGTTGTTAATCAATTAGGGAAAGTTCTTGACGAATTGAACTCTAATGAAAAGATTTCAACAATTGTACTAGAAGGGGCTGGGAAGGCATTCGTTGCAGGAGCCGATGTCAAATACTTCGTAGATAAAATTCGTGAAGATTCAATAAAAGATATTTATGATTTTACATCATATGGTCACGATGTTTTGAATAAACTTGAGAATTCTCAAAAAACAACTATTGCACTTACAACAGGTTTGGCTCTAGGGGGCGGATTAGAACTAGCATTGTCATGTGATTACAGGATTGGAACTCGGAGATCACAATTCCGTTTCCCTGAAACAAGTATTGGAATATTTCCTGGATTGGGGGGGACGCAAAGAACTCCACGCATTTGTGGAATAGAAGCTGCTAGATATGCTGTGCTAGCAGGGAACTTCCTTGACTCAAATGTTGCTTCAGCATTGGGAATTATCACTCATTTAACAGACCCAGCAGATATCAATGATACAGTTACTACTTTATCAGAAAAAGGAAAACCGAACAATAAATATCCAGGTCAACCAAAAAATAGAGAACATCCAGTTTCAAAATTTGCTAAAGAATTCTATACGAATGAAAACATGAGTGAAATAATCTCAGGTAAAATTCCCAAGAATTTTAACGGTGATGAAAAACTAGCTTCAAGACAGATCAAGTCTCTAGGATTCACCGCACCTATAGCACTAGGAATTGCAAATAATCTTCTCAATGAAGCTATTGAAACAGGAGAAGATCTAAATGCTGGCTTAGAAAAAGAGTTGTCTAATTTAAACACAATTTTCCAATCAAAAGATGCATTGGAAGGTTTATCGGCATTAATCGAGGGAAGAAGGCCTAATTACACAAACTCGTAATTCTTCGAACACCTATTTTCTCTGAAGTCTAAGTTTTCTTCTTGGAGATTGAGACCAGGCAGGAGCTCGATACTCAGCCATGCCTGTAATTGCAAGTTCTAAAAAGTACCCAAAACTCATAAATTTGCCTCCTTATTATCCATTTCTGTTTCTTTCATTGTTTCATCTAACCATAATTCTAACCATTTATCCATATTAGTTTCCTCCTGCATCTTAGTGTAGTTTTCACACTGAGCGAATGCCCTTTAATATATCAATTAGAAAGTATTTGAGGATACACTAAGGTGCATTTTATACACTAGATGCTGTTGGGAACATTTGTTAATTATGACTCAAACACGGATGAAAGTTTCAAATAAAGACTGGAAAAAGATTAATTCTGCCTTAGATCAAGTGCAAGATAATGGGAGAGATATTAGACAGATTTTCCAATCGTACTATGAAGAAGGAGATGAAAATATGGAATGGGAGGTAGATGCTGCTGTGGCCTCTTTCAGTATGTTCAGTTCTAGATGGACAACTGAAATCCTATCAGCTCTATACATAGCTGGTGACAAAAGATTCAATGAATTAAGGTCCTTATTAAGAGGTATTTCAAGTAGAACATTATCTGATAAATTGAGATCTTGTCAAGAAAATGGGTTGGTTGAAAGAGTTGTTGAGGATGGTCCTCCGATTCGTGTAATTTACAGATTAACTACTCATGGAAGAAATTGTGGGAGATTATTAGGGCCATTAGTTGCATATATGAAAATACACAATGATATGGTCGTTTCAGAAGATTGATTCGATAAATGATGCGTTATCGACTCAAATGACCGATTCTTTCAAAGACTAGTTCGTCAGAAAATGGTTATGGCTTTACTCCAACAGTGGCGCAGTAGGCGTTCTTGGGCCGTTGATGGCATTATTGCTCTGGGAGGGGCTACAATCGGTATTACAAGTTTAATGCCGGCATTAATTCCTCCAATTGCCGAAGGAACAATATCTTCACCAAGTGAGCACCCTTGGGAGCATCCTGTACGTGCAAAGATTTTGACCACTCTAGAAAAATCTCCAGGGCTACATTTTCGTGAACTACAAAGAAGAATGAATGCAGCAAACGGAACTTTGAGACATCACTTAGATGTTTTAGTAAATGAAAAAACTGTAACAATTATTCCTGTTAACGGAAGAACCTGTTATTATGCAGGCGCACCTGCTCAAATAGAGATATTATTAGGAACAGGCGTTAGAGATGAAAAAAGAGCTGCGGCAATGTTGCCAGTAGGACTATCAAATCTACAAAAGTCGATTGTTGTAAAACTTGCAGTATCTTGTATTCCTGAAAGTCAAGCACAATTAGCAAGAGACTTGGGGAGATCTCGCTCTGCAGTCCATTCCGCTATTTGTGTTCTTAGAAATAGAGGAATTGTTTCACTCAATAGCTTGACATTAGCAGATCATTTGTCTGGACTAAAGAGTTCGAGGATTGAATATAATTGGCTCGACTTGAGAGCAGAGTATGCTTGATTCGCCCAAATTATAGAGAGTTTAGCAGAATGCTCTTACACTCTGAATTATCGCATAAGGTTGTATGTTCAGATTAAGGTTGGTAGAACAACCAATGCCTACTGGTAGTAAAGACACTCAAGTTCTTCTAGAATGGTTAATTGATTCACTTTCTCTAGTTAGAAGGAAATCTGAATCTTGGAATATTAATGATGAACCTAGTGCACTACATAGAATGTTTACTGGATCACTGTTGATAGAGCCACTTCGTGGATGGAATACAAAAGAATTAGGAGATACTTGTGGATTGTCACAAACTGCGATGCATAATCAGATGCTGAGGCTAAGAGAATCTGGACTGGTATCATCCGAACTCAAAGGAAGATGGCATATACATGTATTAAGAGGAGGTTCAATGACTAATGCAGTGGAATTACTGGGAGTGCAGGCAAGGAAAATTCTTGATATTCGTCTTTCAGAGTTATCAGATCTAATTGTTTATTCAGAAGAAAGAATGTTGACTGAAGCAGAGGATGAGGAAAGGAGATTTAAGATTAAAATTGCAGAACCGAGTGCTACTATTGATGGTAAAGATAGGATTGATTCACTAGTAGAAGATTTAGGTTTAAATGGTGAAAGAGGGAAATCAGATGATGATTTAGCGAAAAAAATAACAATCGAATTATCGCAAAGTCATAGAGCAATTACTCTACTAGTGCTAGCAGAAAGAATGGAGGAAACAAGATCAAGAGTCCAGAGAGTACTAGAAAGATTATTGGAAATGAGTATTATTGAACGTGTCGCAATGCCAGATAGAATTGCACAGGATGTGTATCTTGGATTGATGAGACAATATGATGCCAGAGGGGAAGAATGGTTAGTCACTAGAGGTGGTTTGGGAAGATTGGATTCTGAAATAACAAAAAAAATCATTGCAGGGATTAAGAAAAAAAATCTGAGTATTGAAAAGATACAAAAAATGCTTGAAGATGTTGAAATTGAAAATCAGAAATTATTGTTAAATACACTAGGGGGGAGAATGCCATATGGATTCAGAATTGCAGGAAAAGATGGAGATGAGGTTAGAGAAAGAGTATTGAATCGTTTAGATAGAACAATTCGTAGACTAATTACAGTCGCTAAGAGAATAGATGAGTCTCTAAAATAGTAATCATTTTCCGCCGATAACAAAGCCTTTCCAGGCCATCATATAATCGACAAAAACAGGACTAAGGTCCATCTCAAGAAGATGAGAAACAGAAAATGGGGGCCTCTGAGGAGAGTATGAGATATCTGAAATATACTTTGGCCAATCTGGATGAGCTATTCCAACTCTAGCAACACCAACTAAATCAGCACCTTCATCAAAAACATATTTCGCGTCTTTTGCTGTCCAAACCGCTCCTGTAGATATCAATGGTAATGAATCAGGAATCACACCTCTGAATAACTTAGTCAAACTTCTATTCTGGGAATCTGATTCTATTTTCTGAAAGACATCCCAACATGAAATATGTAACATATCTATCTCCAATTTAGATAGAATTTTAGCTAATTCAAGACTGTCTTCAAGAAAAATTCCTGCCTTTTCAATAATTGGAGAAATACGTACAGCAATTAAGAAATTTGGATTTGTTCTTTCTCGTATTAATTTGATGATCTCTCTCAGAAATTTACTTCTTCCTTCTAAATCACCACCCCATTCATCATCTCGACGATTGGTCATTTTACCTAAAAATTGACAAATCAAATAAGAATGTGCACCATGTAATTCTACTCCATCAAATCCTGATTTCTCACACCTAACTGCGGCATCTGCAAATGAATTAATCATTTCTTTAATTTCATTATGTTCTAAGGCCTTGGTGTAGATGCCATCCATACCTGGCTCAGTATTGACACTCGCAGAAACAGGTTGTACTCCATTGATACTCTTTGGAGCCCGCATACCACCATGGAATAATTGAGCGAGACTAATTGTTCCTGATTGCCTCAGACCATTTGCTAAGTCGGTCAATCCAGGGATATGATGATCCCCCCAAACACCCATTTCTCCATTCCAACCACGTCCAGTTTCTGTAACGTTTGTTGCTGCAGTCGTAGTAATCGCAAAATCTCCCTTAGCACGTCGAATTAACCATTTCTTCTCTTCTTCAGATAGAACTCCATTTTCATAACTCTGTTTGTTAGTCATTGCAGCTAAAACTGTCCGATTTTTCAAAATAATACCCGTTCTAGGTAGTACAAAACTATCTTTAGGCCGCATTTTCTCAACTCTTGAATTATTCAACCCTAGACTATTCGTCCTTCCATTCCACCAGCAACCTCGATAACTTGTCCAGTGATATGGCCAGAAATATAATCTGATGAAATGGAGACAACTGTATTTGCCACATCCTGTGGTGTTGCTAATTTTTTGAGAGACATAGTGGCAGTAGCCTTATCGATCAATTCTTTATCGATACCATTTTCCAGTTTCTTAGGAGTTACTGTCCAACCAGGTGAGACAGCGTTAACCCTAATATTACCAAAATTAGAAACATCGTTCTTCAATGACATAAGCAAACCAGAAGTAATCGCTCCCTTTGCTGCTGCATAATCAGAATGACCAGATTCTCCATAGATTCCTGCAGTTGAACCAATAAAAACAATCGAACCACTTTTATTCTTAGAAGCATGTTTTAGAAAACTACGAGCAGTGTTAACTGAAACATCTAAATTAGAAGAAATTGTTTTTTTCCATCGCTCTGAATCTATATCCCATAATGGTAAAGGTTCTGGTGGATAATAACCAGCATTTGCAATACAAACATCTATTTGGCCATATTTTTCGATAATTTTTTCAAACATTAATTTTGTTTCAGATAATTTTGTTAAATCCGCTTTAATAGAAAAACCTTGAATTTCATCAGCAATCTTTGCTGCATTTTCTGAAGAACTATGATAATGAACTATGACTTTGGAGCCCTCAGATGCAAAGGCTTTGCAAATCTCTTCACCTATTCCTCCAGCACCACCGGTAACTAGAACCACCTTGCTCGCAAGTCCGGTTTCCATAAAATCACTCAATTATAATGTCCTTAATTGACGGTTGCCAGCTCCACCATAACCTATCCAATCATCCGGTTTATTGCCAAGAATTGTGTCAATTTCTGACATATGCTTTTCATTCATCTTCTCGGCTATCTCTATACAACCAAGATTTTCAATCATCTGTTCCGGTTTAGTAGCACCAAGAAGAATTGTACTGACATTAGAATTCTTTAAACACCAAGCTAAAGATAGTTGAGCAGTTGAGCAATTAAAATTGTCAGCAGCATAATCTGTAAGTTGTTTGACAATCTCAACTTCTCCGTTCTTCTTACGCATTTCTAGATCTTCAATCAGCCACTCATATCCTTCCTGAGTTGGACGGGAGTCTTCTGGAATTCCGTCATTATATTTGCCTGTCAAAAAGCCAGACCTAAGTGGCGACCAAATCGTTGTTCCGTAATTATATGGTGGCTGATAAAGTGGAAAATATTCTTGCTCAAACCTCTGTCTATGGAGCATGTTGTATTGAGGTTGTTCGAACATTGGTGGTTCCAAGCCTTCTGATTTGGCAAACCAAATTGCCTCCATAATTTGAGCTGCAGACCATTCGGAAGTACCCCATGATGTGGCCCAACCATTCCTTACTGCATCGGTCATAGCCCGGACAACTGTAGATGTTGGTGTGAATGGGTCTGGACGATGACAAAAAACCATGTCAACATAGTCTAATTGTAATCTCTGTAAACAATTATCTAGACCCTCCATGATGTGCTTTCTTGAAAGCCCAGATTCATTGACTCCGTTTCCACCCCAAAAAATCTTTGTTGTTATAACAAGTTCGGAACGTCGCCATTTTTCGGGATCTTCTTCTTGAAGTTCGGATAATGCAATACCAAAAATTCTCTCCGCTTCACCATTAGGATTACCATAAGCCTCAGCATGATCGAAACAGTTGACTCCGGCATTTCTAGCAATTTTCATACATTCTTTAGCCATTTCAACTCCTTGATTATCCTGTAATCTATCTTTGACGCCGTAAGTTGCCCAAAAACCATACGACAATACAGAAACTTGAATACCAGTATTTCCCATCATCCTGTAGTACATATTATCACTTGACATGGTCTCTTTACCCGGTTCTTTGGTTTCAAGATTTTGGTTTAGGAAAGTAAAATATCGTATCCAATTTTGGAGATTAAAGAGAAAGAAATAATGAGGAACAGAGGACGTAACAATTGAGTCCCATACTTTAATGCGTAAGTTGAACCAAGTAATCCCCCAACTATGTTTACAATGGCAAATGGAATGCCTACTGAATAGTCAACTAAGTCCATTGATGCAAATAATAACAAAGCTCCTAAGTTACCTCCAAAATTGACTATTTTCGATGTAGCGGCTGCTCTTTTCATATCGAATCCTACTTCTTTAACATATCCTGCGATTAGAAAATTGCCCGTACCAGGGCCTAGAAAGCCATCATAAAATCCAAACACTGTAGACATGCTAATTGTCACAGGTAATACTCTTTCTTCACGTATATTTTCTTCAACACCGAACTCTTTTCTAAATAATACATACAAAAACATGATTAAAAGAACAATGAAAACTAATTTGATTACCCAAGATGCTGAAATTTTTGTTACTGCTAGTGCTCCGAAAACTGACATTATTAACATTAGCAACCAGCCAATTGATGCCGCCTTCTTAGGGACAATACCACTCATCCAATATTGGGCACTAGACATACCAGCAGCCCATGTTGAGCCAAATTTGTTTGTAGCTAGCGCAACGTGAGAAGGAAGGCCTGCTGCCAATAATGCAGGTAGCCGAATAAGACCACCTCCGCCAACAGCACTATCTACAAATCCTCCAATGAATCCTGCAAGCATAATAAGAATGAAAATACTGTCATCCACATATTATCCAGTAACTAATAGAATACAGTCATTACGGTTAGTGACCATTGATTATTATATCGATAGAGCCTCGATTTTGGTTAATTCTTCTAGATATTGTGTAACTCGATTCCCCATTTTTTCTTGAGTAGAGATTGAATGTAATTCTACTCTCATTTTGGACGCCCCAGGAAGTCCCTTAGTGAATGATACTGCATGGCGTTTGAGATTCTTATTTCTAGTGCCAGAATACAATTCAGTACTCAATTCGAGATATCTATTCCAACACCATAAACGAGAAGAGGCAATATTATCATCTTCCCAAGGTGGTTTACCAACAGACCATCCTAAGTCTCTTTTTATTTCATGGAAGATCATCGGCCTTCCTATAGCACCCCTACCTATCATTAGCCCTCCTGCTCCTGTAACTTTCATACAAGATGATGCACTTTCAGCATCTATAATATCGCCATTAGCAATTACAGGAATATCAACTGAATCTACTATCTCTTTAATTTGCCTCCAGTCAGCTTCACCTGAATATCTCTGTCTCAATGTCCTTCCATGTACACATACTCTTTCAACTCCTTCATCTTCCAATCTTTGAGTAATTTCTAGGGCAGTATTAGGTCCAGAACCAGTCCCCAATCGCATCTTCACAGTAATAGGAACATTTGTTGCATTTATACAAGCTCTAACCATCTCAATTACTTGGTCGGGAGATCGAAGCAA
>DANB01000022.1 GCA_002497245.1 Euryarchaeota archaeon UBA439 | reverse complement strand
CTTGGAGTAATTCATGGTGGTCAGAATGCACTGCGTTTTACACCTCATTTCGGTATCACTTCTGATGAGATCGATCTTGTGATTGAAGTAGTCAGAGATTGTTTAATTGCATTTGCAGAAGCAGATTCAATTGCGGCAGTATGATACTTTAACCCCTATTCCCGAGTTATGGGTGTGCAACCATGTCAAAGAAGATTAATCTTCTTGGAGAGTCAGATAATTTCTTTTTAGCTCTCAAAGATAGGTTAGATAGAGCCGGCGCATTATTCACTTCAGATTCCCAAGAAGCTGACATAACGATAGGTCTTGGAAAATATGCTGGAGATAAATCAGTTGATATTGCCATAATTGCTGAAAATGATGATTCTCGTAGTGGTAGTATTTCCGAAATTAAAGATGCGGGTTTGATTATTAGGATACATGATTTATTGATTCCCGAGGGTAGTCAAGGTTGGGGTTCTGAAGATGTTGAAGAATGGGTTCACTGGATTAAGGATGGAACTCATGATATCACGCCTGAGATTCAACCGAAACATTGGGTTCATATCAGAGATACGACTGACGCTATTTCTCTACTAGTAATGGCTGACACAGATGCCTTTGCGCAAGGTGTTGTTGATTTGTGTGGTAGAAGAGCTTGGGGACCTGATCCAGTTATTGCAGAAATCAAACTCCTATGGAATCGCTTTACTAATGCAATTACACATTCTCATACTGTTGATTCTCTATCTGAGATTCCAAGTCCTGCTTCAATTCAGTTTGAGGGTGAAAGAAAAAGACCAGATCTTGAGCCATTACATGAAGCAATGAAAAATGCTGGTAGGGAAGAAGGTTGGAGACCCTTAACTCCTATGAGAGTGGCTCTGATGGAGTTCCTAGCTCACACTAAACTCCATTCAGAGCCAGATCATAATAACTAGAAGTCGTTAAAGACTTACTTGTTGTTCTTGTCTGCTTGAACTTTAGCACGTACATCTTGTGCTGTAGCTTTTGCAGCTTGCATTGCTTTACGAACACGTGTTCCAGCAGCGGCGTTACCTTTGTCGTGCTTTGCAGCATCAGTCATGGCTTCTGTTAGTGCATCTATCATTCCTTGTACCATCGATTCAACGGACATAACAAAGCCGGCATCAATGTCCGTTCTTAGCCATTGTGTCTGAGAGAACTAGTAAATCGCAATAGTTGAGGTATCATAGAATAGCCGTTTTCTGGCTTAAAACACAGATTATATGCTAATTTTTGAATAAATCTGCACCTAATAACGGCAATAACACGCTTGCATCGCCTTCTACAACTACTTGGGGGGCTTCTGGCCTTATTTTTCCCCAAGAAATAGCCTCTTTTAGCCTAGCACCGGATAATGAACCATCATGTTCAGGTGCAGTTGTGATTCCAACAGCCGAATCCAATCCATCTCTATATTGATTCCACCAAATCACGTGATGTTTTGAAATTCCTCCGCCAACCATGAGGGCATGAGATTCTTCAGCAGTCCAGGTCAAGTCTGAGAGAATTTGTTCATCCGCCAAGAAATCCACCATAAAATTAGGACTTTTTTGTCGATGCATGAATAGTTGTGCTCCAATTGAACCATCTGATAAACCAGGTATTACCATAGGAATTCTGTGCTTAGCAACCCAATATAATAGAGATGTTTCATCTTCTATCCTATCTCCCATTGCCCAGCATAGTTCTACAGAACCAAATCCTAACCATGGGTTCTCTGGATTTTCTGTAATTCTTTCTTTTTCTATTTCATCTAACCAAGGAAGAACTCTTTTTTCTAGAATATCTCCATAACATTCGTTTGGAACGATTACATTTCCTAATCTGTTCAGACCTTCCTCTCCAAGAGCGATATCATCGAGACTGAAGTCACCATGAAAATAGTCTTGATATGTTCTGGCAATATCATGATCTAATGTTCCACATGTAGTAATTATTACATTGAATGCCTTTCTTTTTATGGCTTCAAGAAAAAATCCTCTAGTCCCTGTTGCACACAAACAAGCAGGGAAAGAAAGCCAGTTTAGAATTCCTTCACCAGTTTTTCCAGTACTAATCTTTAGAATGTCTCTGGCATGTGCTAACTTTGTTGCAGTAAATCCTCCTGCTCTGGACATTTGATCTATAAGGCTGCTTACATCATTCATATTTTGAAAATTATAATCTTCCACGGGGGCAGTAAAATCATCACGAGAGTAGGCCGACACAATACCTTCGCCAGACTCTCTCGTATTCAATTAGTCGGATTCTCTAATTGATAAATTCTGTCTCTGATTTGAGCGGCTCTTTCAAAATCTAATCTTGCAGCAGCGGCCTTCATTTCTTTTTCCATTTTAGAAATTAATTTTAGTCTTTCATCACTTTTTTCGATTGACTCATCGCCAATTAGATTACTGAAGTTGACTTCCTCATCAATCCAATCTGGTTGACTAATATTATCTAATACTGAGCCTGTTGAGTTCCAACCGGAAGCACCAAGAGCGAATTTTTTGGCCAAACCCTCTACCCCTTTTTTCCCCGGTTTCTTAGCAACTAATCTTCTTCCTCCGCTGGCACCTTTTCCAGCAACTCCCGCCATCAAATCATCTGATTCAGAATTCATTACTGGCATTGCTTTCATTATAGTTTTAGGACTGATTCCATTTTCATCATTATACAATTTTTGTCTTTTTCTTCGTTCTATTGTTTGTTTTATTGAAGCTTTCATAGCATCTGAAATAGAATCAGCATAGAGTATTACTTTTCCATTTTGATTTCTTGATGCTCTGCCTATTGTTTGTAAAAGTGAGCGTTCGTTTCTGAGAAAACCCTCTTTATCAGCATCAAAAATTGTAACCAGGCTAACTTCTGGAATATCCAAACCTTCTCTTAGAAGATTTATTCCAACAATGATGTCTATATGTCCAAGTCTTAGTGCCTTGATAATTTCCGTTCTTTCTAATGTGTCTATTTCACTATGTAAATAATGAGCCTTAAATCCGTTTCTATTGAGGTATTCTGAGACTTCTTCTGCGAATTTTATTGTCATAACAGTTACTAATACACGTTCATTTGCTTCAATTCGTAAACGTATCTCATCTTCTAAATCTTGTACCTGTCCCTCTGTTGGCCTTACTTCTATTACTGGGTCTAGTAAACCTGTAGGTCTGATTTCCATTTTGACTACGCCATCGATATCTTCCATTGTATCTGCAAGAAAAGCCCTCTTTTTTCTTTTCTCGATATCTGATTTTCGAGCACCTCCACCACTTGGAACGTGTAGTAATCCTTCGGGAACCGGCTGATTTGTTACTTCTGCTAGATGTCTTAGTTCTCTTTCGCCAGGAGTTGCACTTACATAGAGCATTTGAGGTATTAATTCTTGAAACTCATCTATTCTTAGTGGTCTGTTGTCATAGGCTGAGGGAAGTCGAAATCCATGATCAATAAGATTCTTCTTTCTTGAATAATCTCCACCATACATTCCTCCAACTTGTGGAAGAGTAACATGACTTTCATCCATAATTACCAGATATTTTTCTGGATTACCATGAAATTGATTTGCACAGGTTGAGAAGAAATCGAGAAGACAATATGCTCTTTCATTCTTCTTTCTACCATCAAAGTGTCTTGAATAATTCTCTACTCCCTTACAGGAACCCACTTCTGTTAACATTTCCAAGTCAAACTTAGTTCTCTGCTCTATTCTATGAGCCTCCATTTCCATTCCTTTAGAATGATAATAGTCAACTCTCTTATCCAACTCTTCTTCTATATCTTCAATAGCCTTACCAAACTTATCTTCACTAGTCATATAAAATTCTCGAGGATGTATCCATGCTTCCTCAATTTCATCTAATGGCTCCCAAGATAAAGCCTCACAGACCTGTATTCTTTCTATTCCATCCCACCCAAATCTAATCCTAATTGGATCATCTCTGCTAGGCATCCATATATCCAGAACTTCTCCTCTGAGTCTAACATCTCCCCTAACAATTTCACCAGTGGTTCTTCTATATTGTAAAGCAACTAATTCCCTTACAATATCTTGAGGATCAGCTTCTTGACCTACACTAAGACGAACATGTGATTGTTGAAAAACTTCAGGAGGATTAAGTCCGTAGATAACTGAAACAGTCCCTACTGCAATAACGTCAGGTCTACTAACTAAAGAAGCAACTGTAGAGAATCTTTCTTGTTCTATACGCTCGTTCATTTGTAATTCTTTATCGATATACATGTCTCTTCCTGGCAGATATGCCTCAGGCTGATAGTAGTCATAATAGCTAACAAAATACTCAACTGCATTTTCGGGAAAAAGTTCACTCATTTCTTGCCATAATTGCCTTGCAAGAGTTTTATTGTGAGATAATATCAATGTTGGAATCTGCAGTTTTTCAATAATGTTGGCCATTGCGAATGTTTTTCCAGAGCCAGTAACTCCCATCAATACACATCTTTCTTGACCTTCATTGATTTGTTTAATCAATTCTTGAATTGCTTGTTCTTGATCTCCCGCCGTCCCATAATCCGACTTCAAAACAAACATCTTATCCCTCAATAATACTATTAGTTGACGGGTCCATCATAATTATTGCAATCAGCAGAACCCATCCAGTTAACATTGAAACTCTAAACAAAGTATTCTGAAAATCATCTAATCTCGTTCTCATTAAAATTACCGCAACATTAGATATCGACATAATTCCTGCTGCAGCTAAGAACCATATTTCACTCATTGGATCGGATATGGCAAAGCAAGCAAACCATAGTAGAGTCAATTGAACAGAAGTCCTAGTTGTCGTTTGGTCATTGAATCTAGCAGGAAACGATTTTATTCCATTTTCTCTATCACTTTCTACATCCATTCTTGCATAATTAATATCAAAAGCTGTTATCCAAAGAGCCACGCCTAAAGAAATGAAGAAAATTGTCGGAAACCAAAGAAAATTACCTCCTCCCTCATCTAGGCCTGTTATTGCAGCCCATCCATGTACATCAGCTGCAATTGCGACCCAGGCTCCTGCTGGTGCTAGGCCTAAACATAATCCAAGCCATAAATGACAAAGCCATGTATATCGTTTAGTATAGGGGTAAATTACGAAAGCAAGAACTGGTAACCAAGCCATCATTAATGCGACTTCATTAAGTTGCCATGCACCAACTAAAAGCATCCCGAGAAAGATTGCAGATAATTTCCAAGCTGTATTCATTGACATAGAACCAGATACTAAGTGTCTCTCTGATGTACGTGGATTTGCAGCATCTATATCACGATCAATAATACGATTGAGAGCCATCGCAAGACCGCGAGCTCCAACTGCTGCTATCAGAATCCATACCAGATCCATCCTTATCCACGCAAAATCACTAGATGAAGGCTCATAGAAGAATTGATTGTAAGCAAGAATATATCCAATTAGAACAAATGGTAGAGAGAAAAGAGTATGTTCGATTTTCACAAATTCTAGAATTTCTTTTGTTCCCATTACAACCCCTCTCTTTCCATCCAAATATTGACTTTTTCTTCTACTTCGGGGTCGTGTAATGTTACAGCTGGCCATCTTCTGACAGGTAGCGGCCCTTCATTGGATGGTATTGGTGCAGTTGCATCCCAGGCAACTCTTTTTCTTTGCTCATCAAAGTGGAAATCTCGAGATACTTCGAACCTGCAGAATAATTGCCAAAGTAATCTTCTCCTCCAATGTTCATCATCTAAGTCTGCATCATCATCGGTAATGAAAAGCCATCTCAGATTCTTCGAGGATTCTAGTGACCATATTTCATCACGAATTCTTGCAATTTTTTCTCTTTGAGCCGCAGCACCTTCCTCATTTACTTCTTCCATACTTGTTTCTGGCCGAGGGCCATCATCAATATTTGTTGTAACTACAAGCATAGATGAAGCCATCATTTTTGCCTTAGTAACTCCTTCAATACTTGATGCTGAAACGCTTAATGAATCTGGGCAACCCATCATCTTTGGCTCGTTGGCCCTAGGGTCATTTTCAGTCAATGTAGTTGCATCAATAATTAATTTTGAATGAACATTCTGCCATGGAGATGCATGTGCTAATGAGTCTGCTACCATTCCATCAAGTATTATCAAATCTTCAGGAATTCTAACATTATAATCTACTGCTTTCAATAGTGCCTCTAGATCTTTTACATCATGATCCTCATCAACTGCAATAATTGATTTTAGGAACATCATTTGTCCTGCTCCCATCAGTCCTAGAGCTGTTTTCCTTGCTTGTCTTGGATAACGTTGTTTTGAAGCAACAATTGCAAGATTATGGAATCCAGTTTCTAAAGGTAAGAATAAATCTTTAACATCTCTATGTTGGAACTGTAGAACCGGCCTAAATGCATCTCCTATTGCCTCACCCAAGTAACCGTCTTCCATTGGCGGGACACCAACAATTGTCATTGGAATAGTTGGATTTTTCCGGTGTGTAATTGCAGTTACATGCATAACAGGATATTCCTCTTCTAGACAGTAATAACCAAAATGATCTCCAAAAGGCCCCTCCGTTCTCGTTTCTCCAGGTATTGTATATCCTTCTATCACAAAATCAACTTCTGCAGGTACCCAGAGATCATTCGTTAGACATTTTGTTATTCTTAGTCTTCTTTTATTGAGTAATCCTGCAAATTCATATTCAGAAAGATTGTCAGGTAAGGGAGAAATTGCACTGAACATTACCGGAGGAGGTCCTCCTAGACATATAGCTACAGGCATCCTATTTTCTTTCCCAACATCATCTGCATGATCTGCTGCATGCTTATGTGCCTGCCAATGTAACCCAATTTCTTTTTCACCAAAAATTTGTCCCCTGTACATGCCCATATTATGCTGTCCCGTTTTCGGATCTTTAGTTACAACAAGTGGCAATGTTATGAATGGCCCTCCATCCATGGGCCATGTTGTTGGAATTGGAAGTTTAGTCATATCAGGATCTTTCATAACGACAGCTTGACATGCTCCTTTTCTGACCTTTTTTGGAGCCATGGACATTCCTTGTAGGGCCAATTCTAAACCAGTCCATGGCCTCTTTAGAATTCCACCTATGTCTGGTTTCATCAATCCGACCATTGTTTCTCCAATTTCTTTTGGATTTTTTACTCCCAACGCTTTATTTGTTCTTTCTCTAGTCCCAAAAAGATTCATTGCTAATGGAAATTTACTAATTTCTCCATTAGCTAATCTTGGTTGATCAAAAATAATTGCCGGTCCTCCTTTCTTTACCAACTTATCAGCTATACAGCCGGCTTCTAAATAACAATCAACAGGGTGACTGATACGAATTAGTTCATCAGAATCTCTCAAATTTAGAAGATATTCACGGAGGTCGCGCCACGCCATCGGGTCATTCGAGACGCTTATTAGTTGAATATGTTCGTTCGTAATCATAGGAACTTCGACCGACGGATTCTTTGACTAATGGCCCTCCTGACTAGTATCATGGGTGAGGCCGCGACTGTTTGTGATGTGCTCGTAATTGGTGCTGGACCAGGTGGAGGAAATGCTGCTTTACACAGTGCGAGAGCTGGACTTTCAACAATATTAATTGAAGATCATGCCGAAATTGGCACTCCTGTACATTGTGGAGAATGCATATCAGATGTAGCCTGTGATAATCTTAATCTTGACTTACCCGATCATGTCATTAGTAAGAGAGTACACGGAATTAGAGTTATTTTCCCAGATGGAACTGAAAAGAAACTTACAGAAGAAGGATATGTTCTCGAAAAACATCTGTTTGAAAGATGGATAGCAGATGAGGCTGTTTCCCAAGGGGCTATTCTAAATCTAAGTCATAAACTTACAAGTATGGAAAAAATGTTTGATGGAGATAAATTTACTGGATGGCGTTGTGATGGTAAAGGCGACAATTTCCCTATTGAGGCTAAGATAGTAATAGACGCATCAGGAGTTGCAGGTGTATGTTCTAAGCTTCTAGAACTTAATCCTCGTCCGAAAGTTATTGCTGGGATGCAATATGAAATGCTTGAAGTTCCAACAGACGACTATCTAGACTTCTACATTTGGCCCAAATATGCCGAGAAAGGATATGTTTGGATGATTCCAAAATGTGATGGTAGAGCCAATGTTGGATTGGTCACTGAAGATAAATCCAGGACTAAGAAAGGTTTAGATGAATTTATTGAAGATACTCATTTCAAAGGTTTAGAACAAGTTCCACCACCATGGAAAGCTAAAGGAAACCCTGCATTTGGAGGTACTATCCCTATATCAGGGCCTCATGAAAATACTCACACAGATGGACTTATGCTAGTCGGGGATGCTGCTGGTTTTACTTCTCCATTATTTGAGGGAGGATCTCACCTTGCCCTCAAGTCGGCTGTTTTCGCAGCGGAAACAGCAGCAAAGGCGATCAATTCTGGAGATTATTCATCATCTTCCTTAGCTGAATATTCCTCTTTATGGAAAAATGAGTTCCCTCCATACTCAAAGATTCTTAGAGGTAAATCAGCATTGTTTGCCTTATCTGACGATGATATGTCATTGATGGCTCAATGTTTCCCTGACGAAATGAGTAATATGGGTGTAAGTGGTAAATTGGCAGTTTGTATGAAAATTCTTGTAAGACGTCCGAGCCTTTATGTAAAGAAAATAATTCCTGCAATGTTATCATTTGGATATTCTCGTGCTAAATTCTATGGATGGTGATTTCATAATTTCATTATATGGGCAATTATTGCTCATTATTGCCATTATTTCATCTATTAATCAGATTTTCAGATATCAAAATGCAGGTAAACGATTACCTCGTTCAATAGCATTATTAGCACAAACATCTCCCTTTATTTTTCTTGTTTTAGCTTTCATCTATGATTTTTCATCATTGAAATTAGTGACAGAGTATGGTGGTGCTGATCTCCCAATTTTATATCGAATTTCAGCAGTATGGGGTGGACGTGCTGGGCCATTACTATTATTCGCTGCTCTATTATCAATAGTTACTTGGTTTATGACAGAAAAAGATGCTCTAGATTATGATGTTAGGATAATGCATAGTTTCACCCTTGGCATCTTACTAATTTCTTGGTTTTTAGGTCCTTTTGCCGATTCTGCGGGAGTCACTCCAAGTGAACTTAATCCATTATTACAGACTGATCTGATGGTAATTCACCCTCCTGTTGTATTCTTTTATTATTCTCTTTGTTTAGCAACAGCAGCAGCCGCAATGGGCGGTATAATAAGTGGTAAATCTGCTAAAGAGATTCATGAATCTCAATTACATTGGGCTCGTGCAGCATTCTTTGCTGGAACTATTGGAATAGGACTTGGAGGCCTCTGGGCTTACACTGTTCTAGATTGGGGAGGATATTGGGCCTGGGATCCAGTTGAGACCGGTTCAATTTTACCATGGTTCGCATTGTTGTTGATAATTCATGCTAGGTCTACTCATGATTCCTCAAACTCAATCAAAATTTCTCCTGCTTTGGGATTAATTTCAGGAGCTCTTGCAATTCATGCAACTTTGGTAACAAGAGCCAATGGCGTTTGGGCATCAGTGCATGCTTTTGCTGCAGATGGTTTAGGTACAGATAGTCAAGATCCATATGTTCGCATTTTGTATATTATTGATTCCAGTGCAATTGGATTCGAGCTTGCTTCGTACATGTTTGCAATATTATTATTAGGATTCATTACAATCTATTTCTTGGTCAAACAACAGATAGAAACTCTGCATTCAGCAGATAAGAAAATATTTTTTGAGGAAAATAGAGATTTTTCTATTATACTATTGATAGTAATCTGTGCAATTTCGATATGGATAGAATCCTCAGCAATAGCAATTTTAGGTATTTCAATAATGATTTTGCTAATCACAAGTGATTCTGAAGAACCATCTCTTCCATGGATATTTTCAGGAGTTATTTTGATGTTTTATGCCAGCTGGTCATCATCAGCAACCATACCTCAAGCCATAGCCGGTATGTCTCCTTTCCTAATTGTATGGCTACTTTCAGATGATGATGATGATTTAGATTCACTATTATTACCATTCAAGAATAAATCAGCAAGAATGAAATTTGCAAGAGCAATTACTTGGTATGGTACCGCTGCTTATCTTCTTCTCACATGGATTCTA
>DANB01000035.1:695-9917 GCA_002497245.1 Euryarchaeota archaeon UBA439 | reverse complement strand
CCAAGTAAGAATCCTATTGTCCTGTCATCCAAGGGCCTATCTGCAGTATCAATAATAGCCTCAAAGAAATGGTTACTTCTTTCGAATTTATCCCAAAAATGAATATGTGATTGACTGAATTCAAAGTTTTTGACATTCAATTTTTTCATAGTCCCCGGCCTGAAAAGATTCAAAGTAGCAAATAACCAACATCTTCCACTGCTTTTCTGATTTGTTACTTTCCAGTCATCTAATTTTATTGAAAATGATGAATCAATACTTTGTACTAAATCTCTGTTTAATGCAACATCTATTAGATTTCCATTGGTAACTGCATTCTGTGCAACCTTCGCTGCTGGATCATTAGCGAAGTTAATTCTGAATTGTTTTAGTTGTTTATCTGTGACTGATTCTCCCATTGGCTCACCTTCGGTAAGTCGTATCGGATAATGACGACTCTAAGTCATTACTTCTCTATATCTCAGCAGATTCTGCAAAACCTGCCGCAATTAATGTGTCTGCCATGAGTGATGAAAAGTTTGCAACTTCTCCCGCAGTCAGTTGAATTTCTGTTCCATCTTCATCAATTATTGGGTCTACAAGATCTTGCAGAATTCTAATTCTTTTCATGTCAGAAAGGTTACCAATAGGATTAGATTCTTCTATAGAAGTTGCAGACATTGCTCCTGTAGCTCTTTCAGGAAATTCATCCATTTGCCTTATTCTATCTTCTTCATCTAATTCAGGTTCGTTCCATATCTCTTGGGATTGAGATGTTGACGAGGTAATTTGACTAGATTCAACTTCTTCTGAATCATTAAATTCTGTTAATACAGCATTACCTCCAAGGTTAGGCTTCTTGATTCCTTCAGGTCTTTCTCCATGAAGCATACTATTCCATGAGACTTCATTCTTATATTTCTCAACTAATCTTTCAATTCCTGTATAGTAGATTCTTTCAGAAGGATCATGTCTTTGCCAATTTAATGGTGGTACTTGAATCTCATTTTGCTTTCCGTTTGGTGTTTTTACAAGATTACTCAGAATAGCATGCTGAGCGAATGCATTCATTCTTAATCTAGTTAAATCAGACACAGAAGTTCTAGCAACTCCTAGTCTGCGTGTTTGCAACTGAGTCTTAGCATTCATCCCTTCATTTCTTATTGTTTCAGCTAACTCATTTTCTAAATTGGTCAATAGTTGGCGAATCGAAGACCAAAAATTTGGTATTGTGATTTCTTTGGGAACATTAGGGCTAGACTTTTGTTGTCTAGTTAATTCAAAAAGTGCCTTTTCGACAACAATTAGTTGTTGCTTTGTCAATCTTGATGAAGCGACTTCGTCAATCATGTGAGCAACCTGACTTACGGCAGACAGAGGAAGGCCATGAATGATTCCTTTCTTTATCTTCTTTCTAGTCTCTTCATCCGTTGAACTCAATAAGAAAAAACCTCTCCGAGGCTCGCAGGTGTACCCGAGTGGTCAAAGGGGTCGGGCTCAAGTTCCGATGCGTAGAGCTTCGCAGGTTCGAATCCTGCCTCCTGCACCATCTTTAGCTTCTGGACATAATGAATTGTTCTAGAAATTCGATTGTACCTCGTGTCCCTTTTGATTCGGTCAAGTAATCTGCTGCTTCAGCAACTCCCTTGAATTCATTATTAACCGCAACTGCAAATCCACATAATTCAAACATTGGAATATCATTAGATGCATCGCCAACAGCAATTACTTTCTTTGGATTAATTCCTCTTTGTTCAAATGCAACCTTGAGGCCACTAGACTTGTTAAGACCATCTTCTGTAATATGTACTGCAAAACCTGTAGGGACAACTTGTAAATCTGGCCATCTAGATGTCTTTAATGCGTCTCTCATTTTTTCATAATTCTCAGTATCTAGTAAACACCACTCAGTTTCTCTCCAGCGATTTGTCTCTATACCTCTAGGGTCTAATCCTTCTATCTGAGTTGCTAACCATTCAGCAGCATCCTTGGCCCTTTTTCCATCAGCTAGACATCTAATTGGGAAACCTGCTTTAGTATCCCAAACCATTCCTCCATTTTCGCCTACAACAAAGCCACTGACCGCCAATACCTGTTGAATTGGAGTTACGTTAGGTAGAGTTCTTCCAGATGCTAGAGAAACAGTGATTCCCATTTCTTCTATCTTCCTAATTAGAGGAATTAATTCAGGCTGAAATCCATCTAAATCAAGAAGAGTCCCGTCAATATCAAAGACAATCATTTCCCAATCATCGCCCTCCGGCAACTGACTCATATACTCGCGAAAAGGTCCTATCTCATCATCTCATCGTTCATACTTTATCCAGTCATGTTCAAGGATGATATACTAGTCCCAATGCCATGGAAGATGAGGATTTCCTAATTCTCGATGATGATGAAGAGTCTTTATCGTCTATTCCTGCAAATAAATCTTCATCTGAAAAAATAATTAATTTAGATTCTAAAGACATTCTTTCAGGTATTTCAAAAACAGTTGGAAATAGTATTATTAAATTTAAAGAATCTAACGAATTGAAGAAAATCTTAGATGATGGTAAAGAGAACTTAATTTCATTTTCTAGAAGTGCTGACAGTCTTTTTGATGCAGATTTAGTTATTGATGGAAATTATGAAATTGAATGGGAAATTGATGGTATGGACTGCGCAGACTGTGCAATGAAAGCCACTAGGGCAGTAAATAGACTGCCAGGAATTCACAAAGTTAACGTATCAGTCACTGAAGGAAATGTGAGGTTTAATTTAGATATGGCCAAAGGTCGAGTTTCACGTGTTAATTCAGTATTGGAAAGCTTAGGCCATAATCCAAAAATAGCATGGAAATCAGTTTCTGGTCTTACGCCGGGACGAGCAGCTAGTAACCTTGGAATAGATAGGAATACACTAAGGCATGCATTACTTGATGTTCCAGGAATAATTAATGTCAGACTTGAAGAAGGCCAAATTGAACTACAGATGATAGAATTTCATTCTTTAAAATTGCAAGAAATTTCTGATGAGAGAATCTCTCAATTGCTCGGCGAGGATATTAAATTAGAATTATCTAGTAGTTCAAAACTCCGGCCAGATCAAGTACAACTTCTTTCTGCAGTATTTACAATACCTCTTCTATTGGGAGTGATTGCAATAGAAGATTTACCCTCCATTCCTAATAATGTTGGATTATTATTGGCCGTAATTGGTATTTCTTTTGCAGGATTACCTATGCTTAGAAAAGCGGCAGCTAGTATCCGAAATAGGGTTCTCGGATTCCAAGTTCTAACATCTTTAGCAGTTATTGGTGCTATGATAATGCAAGAATATGCTGAAGCATTGGTAGTTACTGGATTAGTAGCCTTTGCATCACATCTTGAAGAAATTGCCTTAGTGAGGGCAAGAAATGCTATGCAGGGAGGATTAGATAGATTACCTAGACTTGCACGACTTTCTTCTGATGACGATTGGGTTCCAATCCAAGCATTATCTGTTGGAGATATTATTGAGATTAGATCCGGCGAGGTAATTCCTGTTGATGGATTAATTATTGAAGGAAGCGGAGCAATAGATCGTGCACCATTAACTGGTGAACCAATACCAATTGGTATATCTGAGGGAGATAGTGTTGAAGCAGGATTAGTATTAGTTAGAGGGCCAATTGTTGTTAAATGCGAAGCTATTGGTGACTCAACTAGATTGGCTAGTCTAATTGACTTAGTTCGCAATTTCCGTGAAATGCCAACTAAAACTCAGACTACAATCGAGCGATTTACTGCGATTTGGGTCCCCTTCGTATTAGTAGGCTCTCTTGCTTATGGTTTAGTAACTAAGGATTATGTCACAACTCTAGTATTATGGGTAGTTTCTTGCCCCTGCTCACTACTTTTAGCTGCTCCAGTCCCCCATGCGACGGCACTTTCAGCGGCTTCAGCCTCAGGTTTAGTAGCAAGGGGTGGAGATGTTTTGGAATCTGCTGCATCTATTGAACTCGCATTATTAGATAAAACAGGCACATTAACTACGGGTCATCCTAAGATTGGAGAGTTTGTATGTAATACTGATCAAGATAAGGATACAATCCTAGCTATTGTTTCTGCATTAGAAAAAAGATCAAACCACCCTTATGCTAGAGCAATAATTTCTATGGCCGAAGAATCAGATATCAAATCAAAGAGAGTGACTGGAATCAAAGATGGAGATGCTGGAGTTTATGGTAAATTAAGTGGTAAAGAGTTAATCTTTGGTAGAGTTGACTGGTTGAAGTCCCAAAATGTCGTAATTTCTGATGAAGTTCAACAAGTTCTAGATTCAGCGAAAAAGAAAGGTCATGGAGTTAGCGTCCTATCTTTAGATGGTAAGTCCGTTGCTGCGTTCACATTTATTCACGATGATGCTAGAGATGGTGTCAAAGAAATGGTTCATACTCTGCAAAAAGAAGGCATCATCGTCGAGATACTTAGTGGAGATGAGCAATCATCGGTCGAGTCTTTTGCTAAACAACTAGGAATAGATCCAAACATTTGTCGAGGTAATGTCGATCCAGAAGGAAAAGCTCAGTGGGTTATAGATAGAAGTAAGGCACGTAAGACTTTGATGGCTGGAGATGGATTCAATGACGCTGGAGCATTAGCGGCGGCGAATATTGGGGTTGCGGTTGGTAGTGGTGATCAGGTTAATTTAGAAGCCGCAGATGTTTTGATTCCGGGCGATGATCCAAGAGCTATAGTTAGACTAATTCAACTTGCCAAGAGAACAAAAATGATTGTTAATGTGAATATTGTAATCTCAGTACTTGTAACTCTTATATTGGTTATTACTACATTAGCAGGTTTCAACACAAGCATTGCAGCAGGCATTGCAATCCATGAAGCCAGCGTCTTCCTAATCATCATTAATGGCATGTTTGTTTCTAGTAATAATGATGGAAGAATAGCAGTGTTAATCAATCTAATGAAAGATTTGGTTAATGACCTTAAGGAAGCATTTACGGCACTTTTCAAGACCAATAATACGACCGCTTGATAACCAATAAGGGGTAGCGAGGGATATGTCCGATTCATTAGAGGTCGAGTCGAAACACGCAGCTCCATTGGCAGAATGTGCACATTGCAACCATATGTTGCCCCCAGGTCTTGGTGAAATCCAGTGTGAAATATGTGAGGCAATTTGCCGTGTTTCACATCAACCTACAGTTGATGCTTTGATCGAAGAATCAGTTCCTTGTCCTCATTGTAATATGATTTTAGTCGCTGGAACTGATGAGAGGCCCATTGCTCTAACTTGTAGCGGATGTACAGGTGTTTTTACTCTAACTGCAAAAGTTGTAAAGGTGGAAATAGAGTGTCCAGCTTGTGAAAGGAAACTACGTATTCGGCCACGTCCTGGTTCTCGTCAGCTAGATTGTCCAGCTTGTGAATCAGCATTTAACGTGACATTCTGAGGTAGTAAAAACCAATTCTGTATATTCTCAAATCCTAACAAAACAGGGATTATGGTGAGAATTACAACCATCGCTATCATATAGTCAAGAAATACCGTAAAGATGGGGATGGGTACCCATGAGTGAAAGCAAGTCGCCAAAAGGGAATGATACCGAAGGTATCGATGAACTTTCGAGCCTTCGCGCACAGCATGTTCTCTCTGCGTCTTCTACTATGGATTCAGTAGCCCGGGCTCGTGACAGATTAGATGAAGAATCAAAACTGAGATCTAGTATTCGTAGAGAAAGAAGAATGCGTATTGCAGAGATGACAGAGAGAGTATCGGGAATGCATGGCGCAATACGAAAAGCCAATGAAATTTTATTCGAAGAACAGCTTCAAAATATTGAAGCAGATTTAAGAGCAGGTCTTGAAGAAGAAATGGAGCGACTTGAGACTGAAGCTCTGGAAAGAGAAGAAAGAATCCTTCGTGAAGAAATGCTTCATCGTTTACGTCGTGAAGAAAATCGACTTAGAGAACAACTTGACTTGGAAAGAGATAGGCGTATAGAGGCCCACACCTCGAAATTACGAAATCGATTAAAGTCGGAAATGGAAGTAGAACTTACTCGTAGACAGGCATTTTTGAGTGAAAGATTAGAGTTAGAAGCAAATCAAGATGTTGAAAGAATGGAAAGAAGAGTTGAGATGGATCTTCGTGAAGTAATGGAATCACAAGTTCATCGAAAGGTAGAGGCTTATCGTTTAGATCAAGAAATTCAAATGAGAGAAAGGCTTGCTGAAGCAAGAAAGGCTAGAGAATCAGAGTTAGATAAACAACTGAAAGTCGAGCGCAAGTCATTAGAGAAAGAAATGTTAACTGATGTTGATGTTAGAATTAAGTCTCTTGAGGAAGAGGCTGAACAGATTGCTTTGACAGACCTAGATAGGAGATTTAGAGCTGAAAGAAAAACAATGGAAGCAGCATTATCACTCCGTCGCCAAGAATTAGCATTAGAAAGCGAAGTTGAAATGGAGCAGAGAGTTGCTAATTTCGCTAAAGAGAGAGAAACTGAATTACTCAAAAACCTCGAAGAACAATTTTCCAAGAGGACTGATATTTCTAAGAAAGAAGTTAATGAAATTATGAAATCTTTAGAATCTCAATTGAAAGTCAAATGGGAAAAAATAATTTTAGAGGCTAAACAATCAACTCTTGAAAGAGTCAGTGAGGATTAATTTCCTTGAATTCTTTGGATTCTTAAATCAGCTTCTTTTGCGAAATCCCATAGATTCTGACTAGCCGGATTTGATTTATTCGGTTTTTTAGCAATCACAATTGGTGCCCCTTCTAGTGGCGATTCTGCTATAGATATGGATCTAGCAATCTGAGTTGTGAATACTCTGTCACCGAAATACTTTCTTGCTTGTTCTGTAACAGTTTCACATAATTTACTTCGAGTTTGCACCATAGTGAGTACAATTCCGAATAATCTTAGATCTGGATTTACTGCTTTTTGAACATCCTTTATCATATTCATTAATTGTCCCATTCCTTCCAAAGCGTAGAATTCTGCTTGAATAGGAATTAGTACCCATTGGGCCGCAGTTAACGCATTTGTCGTCAATAATCCAAGAGAAGCTGGTGTATCAATTATGATTACGTCGAAGTGTTCTTCGGCTTGAACTAGGACTGATTTCAATCTAGCCTCTCTTCCAAATCTTGTAGCCAAATCAATTTCGACTCCAGAAAGATCTAGGTCAGCAGGTAGAATCCATAAATTGTTGATTGCAATTTCTTTTGGTGGCCCTCTCTTTTTTTCTGGATTGTGTTTCCTCCAAGATTTCTTCATTGATTGAGTTAGATTTCCTGGGCCGAGTAGACATTGATTTAGACTAACTTGTGTTCCATCAATCCCTCCTTTGAACAATTCATTCATTGTTGGTCCAAGTGTCCTCTTGTCAATTCCAAATGTTGTAGCAACGTTTCCTTTAGGATCTAAATCAATGAGCAACACACGTCTTGCTTTGATTCCCATTTCTACATTACCAGTAGCTAGAGATGATGCTAGATTTACTGCAGTAGTGGTCTTTGAACAACCACCTTTGTGGTTGACAACTGCGATTACTACTGGCTTCGCCATGCTCTTCACTAATGGCCTGGGAAGGCTGAAGGTGTTCAATCCTGTTGGCTAAATTCTTACTGAATTACCGGTACTGGTACTTCTGAAAGGATCTTTCGCATTAGGTGTTGGCCTGTTACTCCACGAATCTTTGACTCAGGCTTCAATACGATTCTGTGGCTTACAACTTGAAGTGCAACATTCTTGATATCATCAGGAATTACGTAGTCTCTACCATCAATTGCAGCACTTGCACGACTGGTCTTGAATAGTGACTGACTTGCACGAGGTGAAGCACCAGTAATTACTCTGTGATCTTCACGTGTACGGTGTACAAGTTCAACAATGTAAGACATGATTGCAGGGTCTACGTGCACTGTTTCCAGAGCTTTTTGCATTGCTACAACTTTCTTTGGTGAAGTAATCTGCTCGACATCGTGGGCATCTTTTCCTCTTAGTTTCCTTCTTTGTAGAATTGCCTTTTCTTCTTGCCTGTTAGGGTAACCCATTGACATCTTCATCAAGAAACGGTCCATCTGTGCTTCAGGTAGAGGATATGTTCCTTCTTGCTCGATTGGGTTCTGTGTAGCCATTGTAATGAAAGGAGCAGGTAACTTGTGAGTAATACCTTCAATTGTTACTTGCTTTTCTTCCATCGCTTCCAGCAAAGCAGCTTGTGTCTTTGGTGGAGCACGGTTAATCTCGTCAGCTAGTAGAACGTTTGTGAATAGTGGACCAGGGCGTAGCTTGAACTCTCCAGCTTGCTGATCGTACATGTATGTCCCCATGATATCTGCAGGTAGAAGATCAGGAGTGAATTGAACACGCTTGAACTTACAACCAAGTGCTGTAGCGAATGTATTTGCCATCAAAGTTTTAGCTAATCCAGGGAAATCCTCAATCAACATATTTCCATTTGAAAGTATACCAACGGAGATTCTTCTGAGGTTTTCTTGCTTCCCAATAATTACCTTGGATACTTCATTCATCAATGCATTTGAAATCTGCGAAACCGTTTGAATTAACTCACGGGACTTCGGGTCACTGGCTGCCATAGTCATCTTTCAACACCTTCTAACATCCCCCTGCCCCGTTTTTTAATACTAAAGGGTTGGGTGTCTATGAACTAGTTCTGCATCGTATTCTTAACGTCCCCAGAAGTGGTCGTCTTTACGATGAATCTCAATTAATTCTTCTAAAACTTCCTCTTCAGCAGCCGAGAGGTCCATCTTTCTGAGCTTCTTAGCATGTGAAGCAGGGATGTCTACTAACATGATATCATTCTCATCAAGTTGCCTTCCAACAGTAACTCCATCAATTGCCACTGCTACTTCAGATCCTTGCAATGCTTCTTTCATTGAATCTTGACCTGAACGGATTGATTTTATTCTTCCAATTCTAGTTCCTTCCTTTAGCAAATGTTGTCCAACATGAATTCTTCCAGCGAGTACTCTGACTCCAATCACAGCTGGCTTACTAGCTCGGAATGTATGGTCAGGGAGGAATCTAATTCTTCCAGGATAGACTACAACCTCTCTTGATTCTTCTTCAAGCTCCTTTGTTCTCTTCTCTACCCATTCTTCCCTTTCTTCTAGGATACGATAAATGATATCAGAGCCAATGTATTTGACACCATTTTCAGAGTTGTCTATCTCAGTTTGTGCATCTGCTAATATGTCTGTAGCGAATGCCATAATGATTCTATG
>DANB01000035.1:0-308 GCA_002497245.1 Euryarchaeota archaeon UBA439 | reverse complement strand
AGTTCTTTCAATTCTTTTGCTAGAGCTTCTAAACCACCAACAGTATCAGCCTTGATGGTAACTCCTTCTTCATCTAACTCGATAGAAAGATTAGCCTCATTATTTGCTGCATTAAGAGCCTCTAGACGCTCTTCATCAGTATTTACGACTCTGAGTGTAGTTCCAGCAAGAACACCGTCTATATCGGGTGCTGAGACTTTCAAACCAGATGCAGCATGAGCAACATCTGAATCATCCCACCTGTCACCGGCGTCTCTCATTTCTGACATCCCTCTTGGAGAAAACATTCCACGTACTCGAGTAGATAT
>DANB01000014.1 GCA_002497245.1 Euryarchaeota archaeon UBA439 | reverse complement strand
GTCGATAAAAGTAAGGTTCAGCATACAACTAGAGATCTTATTCTTTCTCCAGAGACTGCTATATCTGCCCGTCATGCAACTGCTGTTGATGGACTACACATGATTGTTGGAGATCGAAGTTTGGTAGGATTAGAACAGGAAATGTTGAGACAGTTAGGTAGAGAAAGACGATTATCAGAAGCTTTAGAACCATTACTTCCACATTATGACATTGTCATAATCGATACCCCTCCTTCACTAGGTCTGGTAACAATAAATGCGCTTGTTGCAAGCAATGGAGTATTAATTCCTGTACAAACCGAATATTTCGCTCTAGAGGGTCTTGCAATGTTGGCAGGAACAATTAGAGAGGTCAGAAGTCTACTCAATCCAATTTTAGGTGTTGATGGAGTTTTATTGACTATGCATGCCAGTACTCTTCTTAATCAGCAGGTGGCATCAGAAATCTTTGAACATCTTCCGGAGTTTGTAATTCGTCCAGCTATAAGACGTAATATCAAACTGGCAGAAGCACCAAGTCATGGCGTGCCGATACATTTGCATGATCCAAGTAGTAACGGCGGTAAAGATTACCAAGATGTTTCCAGTGTATTGGAAAAAAGATGGGGATTAGAGTAATGTCATCTAAAGGCCTTGGAAGAGGGTTAGAATCGGTAGCTGAATTGGCCAAAGAGGGCCCCGATCTTACATCATATGTCTCGGTATCCAAATTACCAGTAGATTCTCCAAGAGTGGCAGTTCTCTGGATGATATTTGGTAGTATTTCATTTGGGACTATGAATGCATTAGTGAAATGGACATCTGTGAATGCAGATGTATGGATGATAATTTTCGTTCGTTCGTTGGTAATTGCTATAGCAGTAGCCGTTTTTGCTAGTTTCCAAGGTATCAGTCTCAAAGTAAAAGATCGAAAAAAGATGTTTCTACGATGTCTCACAGGATTAATTGCTATGTTACTTTATTTTACCGCATTATCATTAATTCCAATTGGTCAGGCGGTCACATTACAGTATACAGCTCCCTTATTTGTAGCACTACTTTCTGGCCGATTGATTAGTGAGAAAGTTTCCTCTTCAGTTTTAATTCTTCTATTGACGGCTTTTGGAGGTATAGTCCTGATAGTCTCTCCTGACTTGGAAAGTATTGATTCTAATGCATTACTTGCCCTCGGTTCGGGATTATTTGCAGGCTTAGCCTATATCTTTGTTCGTGATCTAAGAAAAACAGAATCACCATCTTCTGTAGTATTTTGGTTCGCTGCTTTTTCAGTCCTGGGTTCAATGGTTCAAGCAATTCCTGATTTATCAAATCTATCTTTGGAAATGATTGCAGCTTTGATCGGTATTGGGATTGGTGCAGGGGGTGGACAAGTAGGAATTACTATGGCTTATCATAAGGCAAATGCTGCTTGGGTCAGTGCTTTTTCCTACCTTACAGTAATAATAGCGACAATCTATGGCGTTATTTTATTTGATGAGATATTAACTCTGAAAATTATTATTGGTGGTTTAATGATTATAGGTTCGGGAATAGCATTGGTATTTTTCAGCCCCTCCAGTGTTGAGAATGAAAGCTCTTAATCGAACCATTCAGAAATCTCATCCAAATTTTTCCTTGTAAGATTAGGTACTTTGGCATTTTCTGCGGGATATCCAACAGGCATTAGTAACATTGCATGTTCGTGTTCAGGCCTTTCTAGGATATCTCTTAGGAATTTCATAGGTGATGGTGTGTGTGTCAAAGTAGTTAATCCCATATTTTGTATAGCTGCAATGAATAAACCTATAGCAATTCCACATGATTCTTGAGAATAATAAGTTGGAGCTGCCTCCCCATTCATACGCATTCTTTTAGATTGTCTAAATACAACAACAATCCAAGGTGCATCAGTAATGTGTTCCTTGATATGATCTGTACCCAAAGGCCGTAATAATTCAGCCCATGCTTCTGGCATTCTTTCAGAGTATGTCTTTCTTTCTTCCTCTTCTGCCGCTTTACGAATTTTGATTTTCAAATCTTCATTTGAAACCGCGACGAAAGTCCAAGGTTGTAGATGAGCTCCAGAAGGTGCTGTGCCTGCGGTTTTGATCGCCATTTCTATTAATTCTCGAGGAACTTGCTTCTTAGAAAAATGCCTCGTAGTACGTCTTTTATTCATCATTTCAAAGAATTTAGAAGCATTTTCCGACATCTTTTCCATAGAAATCTGAGAGAATTCTAAATCAATGAAATCAGAGTTTTCATCATTCATATTTTCCCTCAGATCGCTTTACAATAAGTCCTGCAATAATTATCGCAGATAGAGTTAGAGAGGAAATAAATCCGGGCAAACTATCACTTTCTTCTTCGGTGATACAAGAGGTATCATTCCCTCCCCATTCTTCTCCATCATACCAACAATCAGACCATATTTTCCAACCAAATCCTGTTTCAGGAATTCTTACAACTGTATCATTATCATCTACTTGGTCAATCCTCCAGTTCAGGTATGTTGCCTCTTGATCTACAATTACTGAAGCAGTCCATGTTTCATTATCCAGAGTATCCATTTGAATTGTTTTTGGAGGATAACAAACACCCGAATTAATACATACTTGGGTAATCCAGTTAATATGGCTAATATTCGTTGTTCCATTCTTGAGAGTTAATGAAATAGTAAACTCTTGTTCTGCATAAACAATTTTATTGTATTCCATTGTTTGGAAATCCGTCCCATTCAGACTTGTTTCCTCATTAATTCCACCATCTGAAGCAAATACATTAGATGATAAAATAGCCACCATAACCAATGCCAGCAGTTTATGCATAACAGTTCGTAGAGATTCTTACAAATGAATCCTATTGATTCATGTTTCTAGTTCCCAAAGCTCGTCTCCAACCCAGTGAATTGTCTTAATCGCCTTTCCTTTGGTCATTTTTATCATTTCATTACCACTTACTAGAGCCATTCCTATTGCGAGAGGTTTTCCGTGTTGTTGATCTTTAATCCACATTAAGTCACCTGGTTCTATATCTGGGTCAGCTAGGTGAATACCCGCTCCCATACAATCGGCTCCATTCATCAAAAAAGGAATAGCTCCGTGATCTACTGCGGCCCAACTTTTTTCTATATTCCAAGCCAATACTCCTCTAATCGTTGGATACCATGATTTCCCAGAATCAGTCAGAATCTGAAATGCTAGTGGAACTTTATCCACTAAAATCAAATCTCTTTCTTGAAAGTGACCTCTTTCCAAAAATAAGTTTGGAAAATTTAACTCGATACCGATTACATCAGAAAGCTCTTTCATTTCTTTACGAATTTGCTTCCATCTTACTGGGGTTCTTCGCCGAATCCTCTTCTCACTCACAATTACTTGTGAGAGGATAATGTCTATCAATATACTTTATTTTAGTTACACAAATTATGTTTTTCAGCCTTTATTACTATAGAATTTAGCAATTTTCTTGTTACTGTTTAATCCAATCTATTGAAATAAGGGCGGCAAGTCGGCGGCTTGCATGGCAAAGTGGCATGGCATATCTCGACGCAAAGCAACAGGCGGACGCTTGAAGCGCCCTAATCGTTATCGAGGTAAGCGTAGAACAGAGATTTCCAGTGAAGTTCAGTATGCTTTCGTAGGTGATGTTGATGCATCTAAGAAGTATAGAAAGAATGCAGGTTCTCAGACAGTTAGAGTTACTTCTGCTCATACTGTGAATGTCCATTCCAAAGATGGCAAGACTACTCGCTCAACAATATCAAATGTTCTAGAAAATAGTGCAAATCTCAACTTTGTTAGACGTAATATAGTTACGAAGGGAGCAATCATTCAAACTGAACTTGGTAAAGTCAAAGTAACTAGCAGGCCAGGTATGGACGGAGTAGTTTCTGGCGTTCTTATTGAAGAATGATTCAGTCGAAGCCCTCAAGTTTGCTGAATAACGCGGAGAGAGCGGTAGCATGACAGCGGACAAGTCGAAGATGACTCTTTGGACTAGATATTTTGATTCTAAATTGTCTCGTTCTGAAGGCCGTCGAGTTTCTAAAGATGCTTCAATACCAAGCCCTAGTCTAGAATCAATTGTTTGGGCTGCAAGAGACATAGGACTCTCGAAGATGAAACGTGACGCTGAAGCCAGCCATCCTTCTCGTCCACATTCGAAAGAAGGTAGACTAATCCTATCAACTAAAGAAGCGATTTCACTAACTAAAGCAGATTCTAAAGAAGGCGTCATGAAAAGTATTGGGCTTCGTTTACGTCATCAATATGTTGAAGCAAAAAATGATGAGAATCCAAAGATGAAACCGCAAAAGAAAGGAGATAAACAGGTTCGTTCACAAAGAAAATCATTCAAGGGGAAGAATAGTGGTCAAAGGAAAAAGCGTTTTGGACGCAAATAATCATATTTCAGGCGTCCATCCAAATTTATCTTCAACTCTTCCATTCATTATATCGGTAAGTGCCGTGTATAATTCTTGAGTTATTTCTCCAATTCCTCCATCGCTGTAATTAGCAATTTCTCCGCCATGTTCTATTGAACCAATAGGGGAGATTACTGCTGCTGTACCTGCACAAAAGGCTTCATCTGCAGTCATAGCAAAAGAAACATCGACTTTTGTTTCTTGGACTTCATAACCAAGTGATCTTGCTAATTCAATAGTTGACATTCTGGTAATGCCCGGTAAAATAGTGCCAGTAAGTTCAGGTGTGTATATTATTTTGTCTTTAACACAAAAGAAATTAGCAGCTCCAACTTCCTCAATATATCTGTGATTCACTGCATCCAGATAGATAATTTCAGCATATCCCTCAGATTTTGCCTTTTTCGATGGCATCATACCGGGCGCATAATTACCTATTGCCTTAACGCCACCTGATCCGCCTGGTGCAGCTCTATGATATTCATCTGAAACTTTCAAAGAAATCGGATTCATACCGCCCTTGAAGTACGGTCCTACAGGTACTGCATAAATTAAGAATGTATATTCAGGAGCTGGAGCTACACCTAAAATTGCTCCACTACCAAAAATCAGAGGTCTGATGTATAACTCTCCTCTTCCTGTAGGAGGCAACCATCGAATATTTTCTTCTACTACTTTTTTTACAGCATCTAAGAACATCTTTTCTGATACGGGAGGCATTCCTAGCCTTCTACAACCATCAGCAGATCTTCTTGCATTAAATTCGGGACGAAATAGTAAAACCCGGCCATCTTCCGCTCTTCTTGCTTTCATTCCTTCAAACAAACCTTGACCATAATTGATAACACCTGCAGCAGGCGAAATTTTCAGATCTTGATAATCTTGCATTATGCCATCTCCCCATTCACCACCCTGTTCACATTTGGAAATAAACATCCTATCGGTTTCTGTAAAACTAAAAGTCAAACTATCCCAATCTATACTTGGTTTGGACTCATCTAACATAATAACGGCCTCAGTTAAATGTCTAGGGAGAGGGGACGGCTTTCAACGGTTTTGCTCAATCAAACACAAAATAGCAATAGGAGAACTTCACAAGTGTGAGTATGATACGCCTCAATAATAGGCAGCGTGTTTACATTGGAATGGACAGAAGAAGCTTGTATTATATCGGGAGATAATCGAGCTTTACCTGGAAATGTTGGGAAAACTGCAATTGAATTATGGTGCAGATCAAAATCAGGGCATTCAGTACTATTATTAGTCCATGGACTCAATCCATATATTGAAATCTCAGATCCTAAAAATGACTCAAATTCTATTTCTCCCAGTCTATCTTTTGAATCTATTCTAGCAGACTCTAGAGTAGTTGGTTCCCCTCTCCCTCTCGGGAATAAGTTGTATCAAGGAGAGGAAAGACCTCATTGGAGAGTTTTTGTGAAAGATACAACAATTGTTAGGAAATTGAGAAGTGAATTATCTTCACAGGGATGGGATGTAACAAGCTCAGACATTTTACTAGTTCATAGATTGCTAATGGATTGTGATTTGGGACCACATATCTCATTTTCAGGCGAAGTTCTTTGGGCAAATGAACGTGCACCAGAAGAAATTATTAGAATTGAGGATGCAGATTCAGCATCTGAGAGAATTAAGGAACTCGGCGGAGCGGGCTTATATCCTGTCGACCTAATAATGTCTTGTGATGTATCAGATTTGAAACGTATTGAACCATTTCCAACACCTTTTGTAACCTTTTCTTATGACTTGGAAACAAGTGTAAAACACAATACAATTCTTTGTGCCGCAGCAGTAATTGATAGAAATGGTCATCGAACAATACATGAATTTAAAGGTTCAGAAAGAGAAATAATGGAAGGCCTTACAAGATTAGTAAGAGAAGAAGATCCTGATTTTATTACTGGATATAATATCGATAATTTTGATCTTCCGAGAACGCAGGATAGGTCTGAAGAAAATAGCAATTCATTTTCAGAACAATCATCTATGTTTGGTTGGGGAAGAGTCCCTTTGACAAATAGAGAGATAGGTGTCAAAAAAACAGGCCGTATATTCCCTCAACGCCAACAAAATAGGGTTTGGAGAATTTCTGGTAGAATTCCTCTTGATGCTTGGTGGCAAGCAAGACAGACCTTGAGTCCTCAAAGAGAATCACTTAGGTATGTCTCTAATATTTTATGGCCAGAACAAGATGATAAACAGAAATTAGATATTGACGCAAGTCAGATGGATATGGAATGGGCAAATCGTCCAGAAGAAGTGATGGAATATTGTGTTAGAGACACAATCTTGCCGTTAGATATCCTTGAGAGATTGAAGTCAATTCCAAGAAAAGAGGCTCTTGCATCAGTATCTTCTACTACAGTAGAAACTGCATCTGCAGGTACAACTAGCCAATGGATTGATTCTCTTGTAGTAAGATTAGCAGATAGAAATGGAGTCGCAATTCCTACAACAAATCGTACTTCTGGTAGTCGAGAACAGATAGCTGGTGGTTATGTCCATGAGGTAGAACCAGGAGTGAAGAATTGGGTAGCCGTTCTCGATTTCAAATCTATGTATCCTTCCATAATGATATCGAATAATATCTGTTCAACGACATTAATCCGAGATTCAAGAATCGACTCGTCACATTTTGTTTCTCCGATTACTAATACTAGATATTTATCGAAAGATGAAAGAATAGGGCTTGTACCATTATTATTACAAGATTTAATGAACAGTCGTGATAAATATAAGAAAGCATATTCTACAGCTCTTGAGAATGGGGATGAAGATGAAGCATTCCTAAATGATCAATTACAGTATGCGGTAAAAATTCTTATGAATTCCTTCTATGGAGTATTTGCCTCTAGTTTTTATCGCTTCACACATGAAAAGTTAGGTGCTAGTATAACAGAATGGGCTAGGTATAATATTACTGAAATTATTACTAATCTAGAAAGTGATGGATATGATGTAGTATATTCTGATACTGATTCAATATTTGTTTGTACTATGGGGGAAAATAATACTCCTGCCAAGAAACCAGATTCCGGTAATGAATTATTGGCTTGGGAATCTGCTAAAGAAGAAACTATCAAACTTGGTGAGCAGTTAGCAAATCAGTTTACTAAAGAAGGAGCAGAGTTAGAATTTGAAACCGCACTTTCAGCCTTTTTCTCACATGGAGCTAAGAAAAGATATGTGGGTAGAGTAATTTGGCCACGTGAAGAGTTATTGATACGAGGTTATGAAGTTAGACGTACAGATTCTTTCAGTATACTTAGCACAACAATGACTCAAATGTTTGAATTAATCCTTGAAGGAGATGAAGAAGGCGCAATCAATCTTGCCAAATCGGTAATTACTGAAGTTCAACAAGGAAAAATACCTGCATCTGATTTAATTGTCAGTCGTTCATGTAAGGGCACTTGGGATAAAAAATATGGAAAATGGGTTTTCGATAAAATTTACGCAAATCCAGATAGTTTACCATATGTACGAGCAGCAAAAGAAAGAATAAGTAGAGGTTTACAATTTACTCCGGGTATGAAAGTAGGCTATATTATCACTAATTCTAAGACAAGTCCCATGGAAGTTAAGGCTTGGTTAGTTGATGAAATAGGAGGTGAACCTCCCAAACCAGATCCTCAATACTATGTTAATAGACTGGCCAAATCACTTGGAAGAATCACCTCTGCATTGAATTTTGATGAATCTAAATTGAAAGATTATGCTAAGAATCCTTCCACACAGAAGTCATTATTTGACTTTTAGTCACTATTACACGAAGCCGTAGGATTGATGAGATATCGATACTACGGATACTATGATGGCACGCCTCCGAGGACTTGCATTTTTGTTGGTTTTATTGATGATTAGTACTCCCTTAGCTGGTTGTTTGGACCAGTTTAGTGGTAATAATGCCCCAACTTCCACTTTCTCAATGAATCCAGATTCTAATGTCAGGTCTGGTGAAGAAATAACCTTCAATGCAGCAGGTTCGTCAGATCCTGATGGAGATTCTCTAACATTTACTTGGAACTTTGGCGATGGTAATACTGGTTCAGGATTAACTACCACCCATTCCTATGTTCAAGATGGTGAATATACTGTAAGATTGACTGTTAGTGATGGTTCATTAGAAACTACAACAAAAAAGACGCTGAATATTATAGATCCTTCTGCTAGAGAGCCACAGGCCAAGATAAGTGACGATAAGGATGATGATTGCGAGGGAGAATCCGCTCCTGCTGGAAGTTTCGTTCTAGTATGGGTTTGTGAAGAAGATAAAGAAATCAATGATAGAGAAGTTGAGTTTACTACGAAAATTGATTTAGATGCCTCAGATTCATGGGCTGGGTGCGATCCTGATGATTCTGACTGCTATGCAGAGGAATATATTGTTGAATGGAATTGGGATTTAGACACCACTTATGATTCAGATAATGATGGTAATACTGAGAATGATATTGACGCAACAGGTGAAACAATCGAGTGGGAAACACTCCCATCTACTGGTGACGCTATTACTGCGGGAGCTTGGGAGATTAGTTTGACGGTGGTAGACAATAACGGACTTTCATCAACTGATGAGACTAAGGTGTATGTCAGCTATCGTGGTGTTTGGTCCGATTTTGAAATAGATCGTCGTTTAGGTAACGATCCAATTATCATGACTTGGGAATATCCTCTAACATATGATTCCGAAACAAATGATAAGATTCGTTATCTTCGATTAAAACTGATTTATCCTAAGGAGGATGATGGTGCAGGCGGAATTACTGTGGATTCAGAAAATATACTTGACATATATGTTTACAATTCTACTGATGATGAGGTAGCTAATACCTCAGCGATTGGTCCAGATAACAGAGATGCTGGTGATTGTGATTCCGATGATCACTGTGTTTGGATGGTAATTAGTGGCTCTACAGTAAGGGGTAAATTGCCTGGTCAATGGACTGCAGACATACAAAATGAGAAAACTCACAACACAGAGATAAAACATTTCATTATTGAACTAGAATATCGATGAACTGCGGCGTTGTTTATACTCTATTTGGAACAGAACAATATATTCATTGTGATGAATGGTTTCAAATATACCTCTACGGTCGGCGGGCTACTTAGAGGTGTATCATATGGGTTCACAATGGGAAGATAAAAGCAAACCGCACTTGAATATTGTATTCGTTGGTCACGTTGACCACGGCAAATCGACAACAGTTGGAAGACTACTATTAGATAGTGGTCATATCGAACAACACGTTATCGATAAGAATGAGAAACTTGCATCCGAGCAAGGTAAGGCTGGTTTCGGTCTTGCTTACGTTATGGATGGACTGAAGGAAGAGCGTGAGCGTGGAATTACTATCGACGTAGCTCACAAAGAGTTTTACACTCCAAATTATTACTTCACTGTAATTGACGCACCTGGTCACCGTGATTTCGTAAAGAACATGATCACCGGAACAAGTCAAGCAGATGCAGCAGTTCTTTGTGTTGCAGCTAACGATGGTGTAAACGCACAAACTAAGGAACACGCTTTCTTAGCACGTGTTCTAGGTGTTAAACAACTAATCGTTAACATCAACAAGATGGACATTAGTGGTGTTGACTACTCTGAAGATAAGTATAATGCAGTTAAGACTGAAGTTTCTAATCTATTGAAGATGGCTGGATTCAACCCAGCTGACGTTCCAATGATTGCAGGTTCATCTTTCTATGGAGAGAACATCTACAACAAGAGTGAGAACATGGGATGGTACAAGGGACCTACTCTATTCGAAGCAATTGATAAGATTCAGATGCCTCCAAAACCAACAGACCGTCCACTAAGACTTCCTATCCAGGATGTTTACAAAATCAGTGGTATCGGAACTGTTCCAGTAGGAAAGATCGAAACTGGTGTTTTGAACTCAGGTAAGACTGTAGTTTTCAACCCAAGTCAAAAGTCAGCTGAGGTTAAGTCAATTGAGATGCACCACACAGTTCACGAAAAGGCAGAGCCTGGTGACAACGTTGGATTCAACGTTCGTGGTCTAGCTGCAACAGATATCCGCCGTGGAGATGTTGCTGGTTATCCAGACAGTGCACCTAACTTTGTACGTCACGATGAGACATTCGTTGGACAGATCCAGTTAATGGATATTCCAAAGGCTATTGGAGCAGGATACACACCAGTATTCCACTGCCACACCAGTCAAGTAGCAGTTCGATTCGTTGAACTACTTGAGAATTCGAAGACAAAGGAAGCAAACCCTCCGTTCCTAAAGACTGGAGATGCAGCTCTAATTCGTTTCGGACCTACCAAGCCAATGGCAATCGAGCAAATGGATTCATTCCCTGAACTTGCAAGATTCGCTATCCGTGACATGGGTAAGACCGTGGCTGCTGGCGTTTGTATGAAGATTGAGAAGAAAGCTTAGATTTGTAAATAAGATTGGTGAGTGAATTAAATGCCAGTCGTCACTACAATCAAGTTAACTGGTGATAATCACAAAGATGTAGACTTGGTATGTGCTACAATTAAGGCAATCTCAGATAAATCTGGTGTTGCACTTCGTGGACCTATACCTCTACCTACTAAGAAATTGGTAGTTCCTTGCAGAAAATCTCCTGATGGTGAAGGAGCAGAGACTTGGGATCATTGGGAAATGCGTTTCCACAAGCGTCTTCTTGAACTTGTAACTAACAGTTCAAAGGATGAGAAGGCATTGAAAGCAATTATGATGATTGAATATCCTGATTCAGTAACTATTGAGCTTTCACTTCGAAACCTTGGATAAGATTTCTAATCTTATTGCCTTTGATTTTTCAAAGAGCAGCTTCATCTTTAGCTAAACTGCCCATTGGATCCCATGCAGGTAATACTACAGGTGTAGTGCTAAGTCCTTTCTTCATCTTCTCTGTAAGATAATCTGTGGGTGCAGCAATTTCAAACATATGTTCATCATACCATGAATCATTCATTGTGTAGAATCCTTCTTCTCCACTCTTTTTAGCACCCCATGAGTTCTCAACTCTCCATCTTCTTGGTGCTCCATCAATCACATCAACTCCTGTGAATAACATTGCATGTGTCATCATTGTCTGACTATATCTTAGACGATTTGCCTTATCCATACCAAATTCTGCTCCATATAATTCTGCAAAGTCAAACAATTTAGCATCCCAAAGACCTCTTTCTCTATGCATCTGCTTACCTACATCGCATCCCATCCAAACGGGTAAACCATCTTCCAATAACTTCTGAGTAATATTCTTCATTTCTTGACTCGGTACATTCAGGTAAACTACTGGTGGTCCTCCAGCAACATTCTGTAGATAGTCTACAGTGTAAGTTTGGTAGTAGTCATTCCTTGGATCATTAACAATACAAACATAATCTTCCCAATCCATGTCTACATATTCTTTAGCAAATTCTTGAGGAGTCATGCTTCCTTTTCTATGGAATTCTCCATCCTTATCTTCCCATTGCCAATCAAATTCTTCTGGAGGAGTTCCTAGATGAATACACAGAATCTTCCATATATCTTCTACTCTCTTATCTTTATGAGCTCTAGCATCTTC
>DANB01000028.1 GCA_002497245.1 Euryarchaeota archaeon UBA439 | reverse complement strand
CAAGGTAACCAAGGACAAGGACAAGGACAAGGTCAAGGTCAAGATGGTCAACAAGGCCAAGGCCAAGATCAAGGATCACAATCTGGACAAGATGGCCAACAAGGCCAAGACAGTCAAGATGGATCGCAAGGTCAGCAGCAAGATAATGGACAAGGCCAGCAATCTGGTGGAGAACAATCTGGACAACAAGGTGACCAAACTGGCGATAGTCAGAATGGAAACAACCAGAATGGACAAAATCAACAGCAACAAGGTCAGACCCAAGACTCCAATCAAGGACAACAGGGTCAACAATCCGATCAGCAGCAAAATCAACAGCTCGAGAACCAAGACCAGAACGGTGAAAACGACAACGATGGAGACGGCATCCCTGATGACCTAGACTTCGATGACGACAACGATGGTATTCCTGATAATCAGGATGCTAGCCCTGAGGATCACGATAACGATGGTATCGACGATGCAGATGATGATGATGATGACGATGACGGAATAAACGACCAAGAGGAAGTTAATGATGGAAACCCAAATACAGACATCTATGATCATGACAACGACGGTGTCAGAGATAACGTAGACTTTGATATTGACAATGACGGCATTGACAATTGGAACGACATTGGACCGAACGGTGAGGATTACTCACGCGATCATGACAATGACGGTTTAAATGACGGTGTTGACCCTGACGATGATAACGATGATATCCTTGACGTTGACGAAAATGATGGCGTTGTAGGCGTTTGGAGATACGATCACGACAATGATGGATATCAAGATTATATCGATCTAGACGATGATAATGATGGTCTCTCCGACTGGTTTGAGCAGAATGATGGCTGGGATAATACCGGCCAATTCGATCACGACAATGATGGCGTGCCGGATCATCTAGATGATGACGATGATGGAGACGGTATCTTAGATGCCGACGAAAACAGCGGAATCCTCTGATTGGAAATTGGAAGACTAGATTGTTTTGCTAGCCTGCAACATCTTAATGTCATGCAGCGACAGACTCCCCTAGGGCGATTAAGTCCTAGGGAGAGTCGCAACTTTCTCAAAAATCAAATAATGTCGGTTGACTATTAGACTTCAGTCTATTGGAATTAGCTAGTCTCGTGATTGCTCTTGTAATTCTCTTATCACTAAATCCTCTAGATTTTGCGAATTGTGTAAGCCTTTCTTCGTTTGATTTAGATGATTCTGGCAATTGATGAGGGTTTACTGGATGATTTCTAAATAATTCTCTAATCTCTTCCAGATTTTCAGGTAAATCAAATCCTTTCTCAATTGAAACATTTTCCATTGTCCCATGCTTTTTAATTAACTTAAGGCCAGTTTTTGGACCAATTCCTTTAATCCCTCCGTGGAAATCAGTTCCTATCATTATTCCAAGGTCAACTAATTGTTCATAATTTATCTCATGCATTTCCAGCATTTCTTGTAGCACTATTTTTTCAGCTTGTAAAACTCTTCCAAATTTTCTTGTTCCATGAGATGTCAGATTCCTAATCATAACAGGAGCTCCATAAAGAAGTGTATCCCAATCTTGGCTTGCTACAGCAAAAACCTCATTATTTCTACATCTTACAGCAGCAGCACCTTCTGCTTCCATCGGTGCTTCTAACCAGGTAACTCCTAGACAGTCAAACAACTCCTTTGTTTCTGCTACCATTTCTCTAGTATATTCTGCGGTTTGTGGACCTAATTTCTTAGCTGCCGCTAAGTCCCCTGACTCAATTGCAGCTTCCCATTTAGAAACTGCGTTTATTTTCCTTTCTTTCCTTTCACTCAATGTATCCATCTTTAATTGATGAGGTCTTCCATCAAAAACAAAAACAGGATCTATTCCCTCTTCAATCATTATTGTGGCTCTATCTAAGAATCCCATTAGATGTGCTACTGGTTTTCCATTGTATGATAATGGCTTACCATCTTGACCAGTTAGACTTGTAATGAACTGGTAGGCATTAAGAAAAACATCTACTGCAACCTTTTCTCCCTTAAGTTCACTTAAATCGATAGGCTGAGAAGGTGCTAGGTCTCTTAAATTACAGCCCATGGTTGTTCCGCCCCTCGGTTGATATGCTATGGCGGACGTCGAGGCATTTAGGGTTGAAGTCCTACACGGGTGAAACATAGGTGCTATTATGTCACAGAGTATTCTTCTTGGAAGCGGCTGGCATCCACCTTTATTCCGATCAGAAATTAAGTCTTTATTTGGTGATATCGAAGTATTACATCCAAGAATAGTTTTACTTGATCGGCCAGTAGATGACATTTTTCTTTCCAGAATTTCTAGAGCTGCTTTAGTCGATGACTTACTACATTTTGGCGGGCATTCATATAACTCAGACTTCGCCTCAATTGTTGATGAAATTTCTACTTGGTGTAAAGAAAATCTACCTTCTGGAAGTTTTGCAGTAAGAAGTAAGAAACTAGGATCAGGTGTAAAAAATATCTCTCGAAGAGACTTGGAGAAAGAAGTAGGTGCTAAACTATTTTCCGAAATAAATCCTGTAGATCTTCACAATCCTGATTTTGAAATTATGATTATTGTTGCTGGAGAAGTTGAGGGAGAAGTGCATAGAGATTCTCTTGAATTTGATTCTTGTATAGTTTGGGGGATTAGAGAAAATAATTGGGATAAATCGGATTATCTTGGTCGTCAACCAATGGAAAGGCCATTTTTCAAGCCTATTTCTCTCGAACCAAGATTAGCCAAATTATTAATCTCACTTGCCCATAGGAAAGGAAATGTTCCAAAAACTTTCATTGATCCATTCTGTGGTACTGGAGGTATAGCGATAGAGGCTTTGCTACAAGGAATGGACATATTTGTCAGTGATTTAGATCCTACTATGGTTTATGGTGTTAAGAAGAATCTATCTTGGGCTAATGATAATGATGAAAATATAGTAGAAGTTGAGAAATGCAGTGTAAAGAATATTGCTGATTTATGGGGTACAAAAGAAAATAGCATATTTGTATTTGATCCGCCTTATGGGAGAAATGCTTGGAAATCAGATGATGGTTTGGAATTATTTCTTTCTGCACTTGAACAGGCGCTAAAGATAGACCCTAATTCGGTAATATCAACTATGTTACCTGCTGGCGCAGAGTCACTTGAAAATAATCCCAATACTGATTATATTGTCATGGGTCGTCGTTGGAGCGAAATTGAAAAGGAAATCAATCAAAGAGGTTGGAGAGTAAATCTACGTTCTCCAGTAAAAGTCCACAAAAGTTTAGCAAGAATGGTCGTTGTTTGTCATCCGTTGCATTGAAATCAGATTACCCTTGCACATGCAATTACTGGGCTGTTAGTTTAGTGGATAAAATGGGGCGCTTCGGACGCCTTGCCCCGGGTTCGAATCCTGGACGGCCCACCATTAACTCAATTCTTTTGTAGACTTCCGTCAATGTTTCTTCTTTTCTTAATTTGTTTGAATAATATTCTTGAAAATATCATTGAGAATCCTAGGAATAGCCACCATGGTATATCTGTTTCTTTATCTATGAAATATGTTACTATTAGTATTCCAAATCCATAAAATGCTCTGAATATAGAAAAAGCGATAAATGATTTTACAAGCTTATTTTCAAGAAAACCCTGCATCTTTGAACTACTCATTCGCCTCTCTCCCATTTAGTAATAGTATCATTGCCCAATTTTATTTCTTCTTTCAAAACTAATCCTGCATCTTCTAGATGACTTTTGTAGAAATAATCTTCATTTTGTGCATCTAATTCTACATCCGAGATACAAAGATGAGCTGAATCTACTAGTTTGTATTCTAAGAAACGTTTCCAAGTTTCTAATCCTCCTTCAACTAACAAAGTTTGAACCTCTAAATCTCCTAAGCAATCTAGTATCTTTTCCACATCTATTTCTCCATTCTCTGAAGGTAAAACAATTCTATTTACATGAGAGCTATCATTGCTAGTATCATATCTCTTTGCATTAATTAGATATGTTTCAGCATCTGGCACTGCCATCAAGTGACAATCCATAGGAATCCGATTATTTGGATCAATTATCACTCTTTTTGGAGTGATGTCGGTAGTAGATTTTCCTTTTCCTCTCACAGTTAATTTAGGATCATCTCTGATTACAGTATTCACTCCTACAATTATTGCCATTGAATCTCTTCTTATTTCATGGACTAAATCTAATGATTCTTTTGTTGAGAATCTAACGGCGGGTTTACCCGGGTCACCATCTATTCTTCCATTATTGTCTGTAGCTGCCTTTAGTAGAACCTGTGGTCTTCTATGTTCACACCAATACATGAATCCTGACATTTGGTCATGGCATTCTTTCTCAAGTACGCCAATCTCAACTTCAATACCTTCTTTTGACAGAGCCTCAACACCACCTCCTCTGACAGTAGGATTTGGATCTGCCACACCAATGATGACTTTTTTTACACCTGCCCACATCAAAGCCTCGCTACAAGGAGGGGTCCTTCCAAAATGGTTACAAGGTTCTAGTGTGACATATGCAACAGAACCCTGAGTTTCGACACCTCTTGATTCAGCATCTGCAATTGCCATTTGTTCTGCATGGAGCCCTCCAAGATGATCGTGCCAACCTTCAGCAATTATTTCTCCATCTCTAACTAATACACATCCAACTAGTGGATTTGGTCTGACCGAAAAACGCCCCTTTTCAGCCAATTCTATCGCTCGGCGCATGAATTCTTCGTCTTGCATACGACTCCCTTATGGCGTTCGAAGTATTCTTCATACAAGATTCCTCGCTTTGCGAGCATTCAAGTCTCAAATCCTCGCTCAGATAATCATGACACGCATTGCATGCATCCTTAATCCGAAAGCCCGAGATGGTTTATCGTTGAAACAATGGGACTTATTTCTTCCCGCTTTAGAAGAAGCAGGATTTGATATTTCATTGCATAAGACAGAATATTCTGGACATGC
>DANB01000037.1:1057-33376 GCA_002497245.1 Euryarchaeota archaeon UBA439 | reverse complement strand
GGAGCCAGAGAAGATGAGAGATTGGATATTTTGCATGTTGATAATGGCAATCCCTCAATAATTGCTGAAAATCTTGGTCCTTCCTCAGAAATAACAAAATGCTTAGTTGAGAATCTAAGTGATGGTGCAGTTTTATCATTTGGTTTAGAATCAGCAGATCCTCAAGTTCATCAGATGAACTGGCTTAATTGTGACCCTAAGCAATTAAAAATTGCAATAAAACATATCAATGATTTTGGCCGTGAAAAGGGAGAAAGAGGTCTTCCTAAACTTTTACCAGGACTTAATTTCATTGCAGGATTAAACGGAGAAACTAAAAAAAGTTATGATATGAATCTCAAACTATTAGAAGACTTAAGATCTGATGGCCTATGGTTGCGTCGAATCAATATTAGACAAGTTGAAGGACAAGGTTTCCAAGAAATATCTGAGGATGACTTTAGAACTTTCAAAAAAAAGGTGCGTGAAGAGATAGACAAACCCCTTCTCGAGGAAATTTTTCCCATTGGCTCAGAATTATCTCAGATTTGGTGGGAATCTCAAGGTGATAGAATCAGAAGACCTGAACAAGTAACAGATCCTCTTTTTCGTTCGTCTTCAATTTATGGTAAATCTGGAATTACTTTTGGAAGACAGATAGGTGCTTATCCGATATTAATTGGAGTTCCTTATCTTATTCCTCTTGAGACTAGTTCTAATATATTAGTCACAGGTCATGGAATGAGAAGTATTTCAGGTGTTGAGATTGGATTGGATATCAATTCAGTTTCTCAACAACAACTTGAATCTATACCTGGAATTGGGAAAAAAGCAGCTTGGAGAATTATTAGTTCTAGGGCTAAAGCTAGTCGCAGTTCTAAAATCCCATTTGATTCTGTTGAGATGGCCTTTGAAATGGCACAAGTTGATTTATCTCCGATAGCAGAAAAAGTGTTATCAATCTGATACATTTGTATATCAGTTTAGAGGAATAGTCATATTGTGAAGATGTACGCTAGCCCTATATGTCAAACATTCAGTCACCGCAAAAAAGTCTTGCGATTGGAATTTCTTTTCTCTTTTTATTAGTTCCTCTGATAGATTTTGTTGACATTCCGGCAGATTTAGAAGATATTGGTAATTTAGATTCATCAACCTCTCAAACATCTAGTACTATGAATTCTCCTGGTTCTGAGAGAGGTAGTGTATTTACTAATTCTATTTTTGAACTTAATTCTAACTCCCCCACCTTGGTTCTTGAAGATGGTTCTTTAGTTTCTTTCTATAATGGCTCTCCGATTTTCTCTGAAGATAATGTAATATCTGTCTCTGGCCAATGTTCTATTATGTCCAATTTCAGTTTGTTTTGTTCGGGAATTAATAACTATGGTCAACTTGGACTGGGTAATCAGCAGCTATTGAGCGGGTATGTTGATCTTGGCGGTAAGATTCCTGCAGCCTTGTCGGAAGGAAACGATCACTATTGTGTGATTTTAGATGATGGTTCTGTTTCTTGCTGGGGCCGAAATAACAAAGGCCAGTTAGGTGATAGTTCAAATGATAATAGAAATTCTCCAGTTTCAGTAGATTTAGGTGTGAACAAAACAGCAGTTTCAATTTCCAGTAGTACTGATTTCTCTTGTGCTTTGTTAAACACAGGAGAGATTTCCTGTTGGGGAGATAATTCATATGGGATCTTTGCTGATGGTACTACGACAAATAGTAATTCTCCAGTAATAGTTAATCACTCAGTAGGTGAAAGGGCAGTTTCAATCGCAACTCCTGGATATAGCGTATGCGCAATATTCTCTAGTGGAAATATTAGTTGTTGGGGCGAATCATATACCTCTACTTCTGATGGTTTGATTTCAGATGGAGCTATTTCAATCAATCTTCCAGTTAATAGGACTGCTATTTCTCTTGATGGGGTTGGCTCTCACGTATGTACAATTTTGGATAATAATTCTATAAATTGCTGGGGTGTAAATACCTATGGGCAACTAGGAAATGGCGAATGCTCATCAGTAATATCTACTAGTGGTTGTACTGGTTCCAATGCTAATTTACCACAGTACGTTAATCTCTCAAACGCTATTGCAGTTTCAGCAGGTGCTGATTCCACTTGTGCAATTAACAACTCATATCAATTATATTGCTGGGGTAAACAGGAAAATATATTTGATAATACTTCTAATTCTAAATTATCTCCATATTTGATGAACTTTAGCGCCTCTAACGTGTCTTATTCTGATCAAGATATGGATGGTGATGGGATTGTTAATGATTTAGACGTACATATGCTAGGTGATGACGATGGAGATGGAGTCCCTTCGCCTACAGATCCTTATCCAAATAATCCTGCTAGGTGGATGGATTGTGATCTTGGTTCTTGGGGTAGGATAGATTGCACTGAGTCATCTGCGGGTCATTTTTCATTACTCTCAGCATTATATCAGTCTGAATGTGGCTTAGGAGAATATCAACATCAAATAGGTAAATCATACTGTAATCAAGCTTCTGCTGGACATTATGTGGATACTACCGCTTCTACGAATCAATCAATTTGTCCAGAGGGGTACTATCAAAATCAGCTTCAGTCATCATCATGTATTATTTCTAATCCAGGAAGTTTTGTTTCGATGAGTACCGGAGATGCGGGGAACTCGAATAGTTCATCATACAATCTTAGTTCAACAAGTGCTAGTTATACTGGCCGAATTGGTAACCAATATGATACTCATGACTATTACAAAATTAATATTGCCAAGTCACATCATATTTCTGTAACTATTGAATCACCAAATAATGAGGTTAATATTTCACTTTTTGACCAATCAATGGTTCTTTTAGACAGTAATAATTCTCTGACTAATCAATCTACAGTTTCTACAAGTCAATCATCTAGTTCTTCTTCTCGTGATATTTTTATTGTTATCGAGAGAATAAATTCTACTGGTAATTATCAAATGAATTTAACATATCACAGTTCTGATGGCTCTAGTGTAATTGGAGACATATCCTATTCTATAGATGCAGAAATTGGTGTCAATTCTTTCCTATGCTCAGAGGGTACATTCGAATCAGGTTATGGAAGTTCTTCATGCACTGAAGCCGCTCAGGGATATTTCGTTTCGGGCAATGGTTCAACCTCTCAGACACCTTGTTCTCCAGGATCATATCAAGGCCTAACTGGACAAACCAGTTGTTTGACAACATCTCTTGGATATTATACATCTGCTTACGGCTCTTTTGTCCAAACTCCTGCATCTTTGGGCTATTATGTCGACACTATTGGAGCTACCAATCAGATAGCATGTTCTCCTGGAACGTACCAGAATCAGACCGCTCAGACAACATGTATCGATACTGATGCAGGGTATTATACCTCATCTTCAGGTTCCCCTTCTCAAATAGCATGTTCAAATGGAACTTATCAGCCCAATACAAATCAAATATCTTGTATCCTTTCCTCACCAGGTTATCATGTTCCTAGTCCTGCATCTACTTCTCAATTACCTTGCATACCTGGAACTTATCAACCCTTTTCTGGTCGTTCTAATTGTATAGATGCTAGTCCAGGATACTATACTTCTGCTCTTGCATCAACAACTCAGTCTCCATGTGTAATTGGTAGTTTCCAGCCGAATTATAGTCAGACTAGGTGTCTTGCGGCTGATCCTGGTCATTATGTAGATACTAATGCCTCTGCAAATCAAACAGAGTGTGATTTAGGAACTTATCAACCATATTCGTCAGGTACAAGTTGTTTTGATGCAGATCCAGGATATTATGTAGATTCTACAGGATCATCATCACAGACTGCTTGTTTAGTTGGAACTTATAATCCCGATATCGCATCTAATAGTTCAGCATCTTGTTTAGAAGCCGATCAAGGCTTCTATGTTCCAAATAATGGTTCATCTGTACAATTGGTCTGTTTACCTGGAACTTATCAGCCCAATTCTGCTCAATCTTCTTGTATTGACGCGGATTCAGGATACTATGTCAATTCATACCAAGCAATAAGCCAAGAACCATGTTCACTAGGTACCTATCAGCCACAAGCTGCACAAATCGGTTGTTATGGTGCTGATCCAGGACATTATGTCGATTTACAGGCCGCAGCAATGCAAACTCCATGTTTAGCAGGTTCTTACAACCCCTCCTCCTCTTCAATAAGTTCTGACTCATGTATGGATGCGGATTCAGGGTATTATGTTCCATCAGAGGGGGCTTCTTCACAATTAATTTGTCTAGAAGGTACTTACCAACCATCTGAGGGTCAGTTATCATGTCTCGATTCTCCAGAAGGTACCTATGTGATGAATCAGGGCCAATCCGAATACATTGAATGCCTTAGCGGAACATATCAACCGAATACAAAGTCAACTTCTTGTATCGCTGCTGATATTGGAAATTTCTCATCTGGAAAGATGTCTATCGGTCAAACACCTTGTTCATCTGGAACCTATCAGCCTAATTCTGGCCAATCATCTTGTTTAGATGCAGATGTTGGTTACTATGTTTCACTAGAGGGCCAATCCTCACAAGAAATAAGTCCATTTGATTTCTACACAGATTCTACTGGTAGTTCATATCTTTCATCCTGTCCAATGAATTATATTACAATAATTCAGGGTGCAACATCGATTAATGATTGCTTCTTAGATTCTGATATGGATAGAATAATTGATGAAGATGATATTGATGATGATGATGATGGAAGATTAGATTCTATTGATTCTTGTAGCCCTGGCTTAATTGGTTGGATTAGTAATTCGACAACAGATATTGATGGTGATGGATGTAAAGATGATGTTGAAGATAGTGATGACGATAATGATTCTATATTAGATATATACGATGCTTTCCCTCTGGACTCTAGTGAATCTATCGATACCGATTCTGATGGTATAGGAAACAATGCAGATACAGATGATGATGGAGATGGTTGGCTTGATCAGCAAGAAGAAATTTGTGAAACTGACTCACTCTTGTCTCAATCTGTCCCTCTTGATACAGATTCAGATGGTGAGTGCGATATTGTAGATTCTGATGATGATGGGGACGGCCATTTGGACGTAATTGATTGGGATCCATTGAATCCTAGTGAGTGGCTTGATACTGATGGAGACGGTATAGGCAATGAAGCAGATACAGATGACGACAACGATGGCTGGTCAGATATTAAAGAACTTGAAGAAGGTACAAACCCTCTTCTTTCTGATACAGATGGCGATAATTATGAAGATACAGATGACGTATTTCCTACTGATGTTTCAGAATGGAAAGATACAGATGGTGATGGAGTAGGTGATAATTCAGACTCTCACCCTGATATCAAATATTTCCAAAACAATTTACAATTTGTTTTGGCAGTTTCAGGCGGAATTATAGTATTAGCTGTATTCGGTTATCTTGGAGTCATTATATTACGTAGAAAACCTGAAAATACCAGTGAACCAACATCTGAAGAGGATGAAACTATTGAAGTCGACTATCCTCATGAAGGAATGCCAAATCCTAGTGATGAACTAGAAACCGAGACTTCAATTGAGAATTTAGAGAATAATGATTCGGAGGACGAAGAATCTGAAGAGGAAGAACCAATAAGAGACACATCTCATATTGATGCATTATTAAATGAGCTTCCCACCCCTCCGAAACCCCAGATTATATCACCGCCCGAAGGTACACCGGTGAACGAATATGGGCAGAGGGTATGGGCTGATGATACTGGCCAAGTTTGGTGTGTAAATTCTGATGGTTCAATATTAAGACATGATGCAGCAACTGGTGGCTGGATTCAATTTCACAATTATTGAGATTAGAACTGTATTACGTTAGCACCCCATGCTAAACCGCCACCAAAAGCTGCTGTGACCACTAAATCTCCTTCGCTAATCAGTCCTTTGTCCATTGCTTCTTTCATTGCAATAGGCACACTTGCACCTGCTGTGTTTCCATATTTATGTAAATTTGTATATGTTTTTTCCATTCCAAGACCAAGTTTTTCCATCCCTGTCTTAATAATATTAATATTAGCTTGATGGGGTATTACTAGATCTACATCTTCAATACTTTTACCGGCTCTTTTTAATGATTCATTCACAGCTTGTGGAAAAGCCTCGATAGCAAAATTCCAGACGGCTCTACCATCCATATGGAAATATTGTGCACCTTCTACAAAGTTATCAGAATTAAATGGCGTTCTTACTCCACCAGCGGGTATTTCTATAACGGAAGATCCTGAACCATCAGACATTAACCATGAACTAATGATTCCTTTCCCTTCCTTTACTTCTGATAATACTGCTGCCCCTGCTCCGTCTCCAAATAGTACGCATGTAGCTCTATCTTTCCAGTTTAATATCCGAGAGTAGATTTCTGACCCAATAACGAGAACATTTTGATAACCATTTGTGCCTACAAATCTACTTCCTATATCTAATGCATGAACCCATCCCGCACATACTGCGTTAATGTCGAAAGCTGCACAATCAGTACAACCCAATTTATGTTGAATTATCCCTGCAGTCGATGATAGTGGTACATCAGGAGATGATGTTGCCAGAATAATTAGATCGATATCTTCGGCCTTTAATCCAGCATCATCTAAGGCTTGCTTGCATGCTTCTACTGCCAAGTCAGAAGTACATACTTCCGAACTGGCAATTCTTCTTTTCTTCATTCCAGTTTTTGTAGTAATCCACTCATCGCTTGTATCTACAAGTTTCATCCAGTCTTCATTGCTCATCTCATTTGGTGGTACATATGCTCCCAATCCGATTATGCCAACTGATGCCATATTCTACTCTATGCGATATAACTATACTTTCAGTCTTACCCTATTTTATTGAAGAAAAGTACTATTAGTTTATCAGAGCATTAATACCATGAACAAGCCAAACATGAAATCTAAGAAGCACTTCATAGGTACATGGCGTCATTTGGAGACCATCCTTTACTGCCTGATTCACTTGAGTCTATTTTGACTGATGAGTCAGTATCAACAATCTTTCTTAAGGCAGAATGTAGGCCTAGGGTGAAAAGTGGACATATCTCTTCTTTAACTTTGAATGAATTAGATTTAGATGTCTGGGATAAACCAAAATTAGTAGATCTTTCAGAGGAGATATCGTTAATTATTGAACAGAATTCTTCTAGATCTGACTGTTTCATAGAGATTGAACGTGAAGGATGTAAGGTTATGCAAGTAGGAGATCTCCGTGTAAGTTGTGCATGGCCTCCTTTCTCCGATGCTTGGGAAATCACTGTTGTTAGACCGGTAGCCAATTTACAATTGTCAGACTATAAATTGGACAAAGAACTTGTAAATAGATTATCTAATCATCATCGAGGAATTTTTGTAGTTGGTAAACCTGGTTCAGGTAAGACTACTTTCGCCCAAGCAATCGCTTCATATTTAGATTCAGAGATGGGGGCAATGGTCAAAACTATGGAATCTCCAAGAGATCTACAAGTCCCTCAGAGAGTTACTCAATATGCACCTTTAGAAGGTGATTTAGAGAAAACCGCCGAAATCATCTTCTTACTTAGGCCCGATTTTGTAATATTTGATGAAGTACGCCGTGCAAGAGATTTTGAGATATTTGGTGACGTACGTTTAGCTGGAGTCGGACTCTTAGGAGTTACTCATGCAAACAGTGGTCTTCAAGCAATACAGAGATTAGTTGGAAAAGTCGAACTAGGTTTAATCTCCCAGGTTCTCGATACAGTCATCCATATAGAAAAGGGGAAAATAAATCAAGTATTAGAATTGAAGATGGTTGTTAGAGCTCCTACTGGTATGGAATCCGACTTAAGCCGTCCAGTTATCGAGATTAGGGAGTTCCCCTCCAATCGATTGACTCATGAGATGTTTGCTTTTGGTTCTGAGATTGCAGTTGTTCCAGTTAACGGTTCTAATGAAGATGGAGGAAGTCCTGCCTGGAAATTAGCATCAGAGGAACTAAAGAGAGAGGCAACTAGACTTACTGGAATCTCTGTTAAACATGCAAAATTCGTCACTGATTCTGCAGCAATAATCTATATTGATGATTCTGCAATAGGCTCTATGATAGGGCCTGGTGGAGAAGGGATTCGTAGGCTCGAGCAAGATATGGGTTTGAAATTAGATGTTCATTCAATCCAAGAACTTCCTAGAGGATTAAGGAAAAAATTAGAAAAACATAGTGATTCTAATTTTGATGCTAGCTCATGGTCCAATAAATCAGGTAGGAATTGGGAATACAATTCTGGTAAATCAAAAAGAGGTAAAGGTAGAAAAGGTCGCCGCTGATTATTTGTTTTTTGTACATATATTCATTGCTTCAGAGAAGAATCCTAAGCTCCATTTTCCTCCCTCTCTGCCTATTCCTGAATCTTTAACTCCTCCAAATGGAACTCTTAAATCTCTATGTAGCCATGTATTAATCCAGATCATTCCAGTGTGGATTGATTCTGCTACTCTGTTTCCTTTTTCAAGATCATTGGTCCAGATACTTCCTGCTAATCCATATCTAGTGTTATTAGCGATATCAATGGCGTCCTTTTCAGTGCTAAATCTATGAATCGTAACCACTGGTCCAAATATTTCTTCTGTCGAGCAACGTGAGTTTACATCTAAATCTGTAATTACAGTAGGCGATATCCAATTTCCATTTTTATATTTATCAGAAAGATTTGGATATCCTCCCGTTAGTATTGTTCCGCCTTCACTTTTCGCAATTTCAATGTATTCTTCAACCTTTGATAGGTGCTCCGGAGAAATCAAAGCCCCTAGATCTGTATTCTCATCAGAGGGGTCTCCAATTTTCATTGCTTCAACTTCAATAATAAATTTATTAATAAAATCATCATATATATTTTCTTGAACTAGAATCCTACTTCCGCAAAGACATACCTGTCCTTGGTTTAGAAAGCCGGCTCTCACCACTCCCTTAACTGTATTTTCTAAATCACAGTCGTCAAAAATTATACTAGAATTTTTACCCCCTAATTCTAGGCTTAATTTTTTGAAAGAACTCGCTGCTGATTTTGCCACTATCGAACCAGTTGAGGTGCCTCCAGTGAATGAAACTAAGGAAACATCTTGATGTGATACTAATGGTGAACCAGCCCCAATTCCATCACCATGAACTAGATTAACTACTCCTTCTGGTAATCCGATTTCATCTATAGTCTTCATTAGTAAATCAGCAGTTAATGGAGTCATTTCACTTGGTTTACAAACTACAGTATTCCCCATTCCTATTGCAGGCGCAACTTTCCATGAAAGAAGATAGAGTGGTAAATTCCATGGAGTAATTAGCGCTCCTACTCCAACTGATTTGTATATGACTCTGTTTGTAGCATCTTCCATTTCATATTTCTCAATATCTAGATCTCTAATTATTTCAGAAAAAAATCTAAAATTTTTAACTGAACGATAAGCATCAACCTCTCTCGCTAGAGAAATTGGTTTACCCGTATCTTTACTTTCCAATTTTGCAATTTCTTCATATTTTGATTCTAGTTTGTCTGCAATTTTATCTAACCAATTTGCTCTATCTAGATTCGTAAGAGATGACCATTCTGGTAGAGCTTTTTTTGCAGCATCAACTGCCTTATTTATATCATTATGATTAGATTTAGGGACTAATGCAATTTTTTCTCCTGTTGCAGGAGCTAAGTCTTCTAACCATTCTCCTGACTCGGGTTCAACAAATTTCCCAGAGATGTAATTCAGGATTTTCAATTCTTCATCTCCTTATATCCCTTCATTAGAAAATGGATCATTACGTGTCATCGCTGCGGAATATTCATTCCAATCTAAGTTGAATTTATCTTGGTCTGGGTCCCACTCGTCCCAAGTGACTACTTTTTCCAATTCTTCTTGATATATTTCAGGAACAATTCCTGGCACAATAAATGCCTTTTGTCTATGTAAAGGATATGGGTTTCTGAGTTCTATCCCCAATACTCCTAAAACAGCTCTTGCAACATACCAAGTTGCCTGCGAATTCCATCCGTGAGCAATCTTAATTACAATTCCTAAACCTTTGGGCCAGTCTGGATGTTCGATAGCTATTCCTAGTAATCCATCAGCACCTTCTTTTGCGATCAGTTTGCCATTCCCTGCCTTGAGACATGTTGAATCCAGCCGATTAAATCCACCTATCAAATCTGGATGTTTATTCATTGCTTCCCAAATCCAGTCTTCATCTTTCTTCGCAACTAGGCCTGAAAACATTACTGCCAGTTCATCAACTGTGTTAGAAACAGTAGGTAGCCCACAACCGTCCTTAGCAACTCTCTTAGGTTCCCAATCAGGCTTACCCATATATTCTTTTAGAACATCTAAAAACAATGGAAACCAAGGAGTGCTAGGTAGTGTATAACCAGCCCTACTCATCCCCATTTTTCTCATACCTTTCAACAAGGCCGCATGTTCTCCCGAACATGTATGAAACCATCTCCTAGGTCTTCTAACCTGTCTGCCAAACTGTATTAGTGGTACATCTAGAGGGCACTGCATTAATCCCCACTCAGATTCTGTGAGTATAGACTGTGCAGCAGCAACATGTTCAGTGTCCCCATTATGTGATGAGCAAGAAATTGCCTTTTGTTCCCAGGTTAATTCATCTTCTAATACTTTTACGAATGGTTTCATCATCAATGGTTTCATCATAGATCTTCCATAAATTAATACATTTCCTCCGAAGGAGTGTATGATTTCATTTCCATGAGCCCATGCAACAGCCCCGTGAATAGTATTTTCAGATACATCTCTTCTTCTGAAATCTACTAGTGGTTCCCATTCAACATCTCTTCCTGTTGCTATTCCTTCATGTTTTTCTCCCAGAGGATTAGTTGGAAACACTGCTGAACCTGGTCTTCCTGGCGATACTGATGATGGTCTAGTGATTTTTTCTTTTTTCATATCATTTCTCCCCATTAACTATAGGTGCAACTTCATTCATAAAAGCCTCCATATTTCTCTGAACTCTTTCACTATCATGATTGAAGAAGTCGAACCAACACATCAATTTATCGTTTTTATTAAATCTTTGAATAATTTGTTCAGCAACCTCCTGAACATTTCCTATTACTGCATTATCAGTTGCTCTTTCTACTTTTGAAGGATCGATTGTACCTTCTAGTGCCCTCCAATAGGTATTCAATGCAGCCTTTGCTTCTTCTTTGGCAGCAATACTTTGTTCTTCTGATGATAAATTCTTTTCATTATTGACAAAAATCATTATTGTTCTAGGCATCATATTTCTATTCCAAGTGCCTCCATCTGGGTGATAACTTTCACCCATTCTCTCATGAGTTTCCTCGATAATATGTGGAGGAGTTATACTGAGATTAAAAACTTGTACTGGTCGCCATTTGTTTACCTCAATCTGTAGTTTTGGATCATGACTACCAAGCACAAGATTTAGTAATTCTCTTCTCCAATTTTGAGGTATTGTTTTTATTTCTTCAAAATCATATCTATGAGGTATTTCGACTTTCTCAGGTATTTCAGCTAGGTCATTGAACTCTTTAGCTACATTTTGAACTCTCTCCCAATCTTCATCAGAACGAAAACTCTCTCTCGTAAGAATCGTATCTCTAATCATATTTGAAGAAATTACTTCTCCATTTAGAAGTCTCAGAAAAATCTCTGAAGCCTCAGCAAATATTTGTCCTCTTAGAGAAGGCCAAGCAGCCTCTTCAATGACATTTCTTGGAACAATTCCATATGGTCTCGCCATAAATTCAAACCTCCCTGCTGAAAAACCAATGTGTAATTTTCTATCTTCCATATCATCCAGCCCATGTAAAGCTAAAAATGATCCAACACGTTCTGCAATTGCAATAGGTCCTCCCGAGGCTAGGATTGATAAAACAGCACTTCCAACTTCCATTTTTTTAGTTCTAGAGAACATTTTCTGAGCTATTTGAAAGAAGTCAGTACATAGTCCAACTTCCCCTGGATAATGAGGTACTACTGGTATTTTGTTCCTTTTTTGTATTTCAGTTGATAAATGTGCCTGAGCGACCCAACCTACTCCAAATCCCAATTCATCTGCTAACTCAACTTGTTCAAAGAAATTAGAAAACATTTCATCTTCTGAAGGAATATAACCGGAAGTATCCGGTGTCTGAGATATTGAAAAGAATATATCAAATAACATTATTCCACACTCAAATTGAACGCATTCTTCCGCCATCTACCGCTAAGCTAATTCCTCTAACTGAACCACTACTTGGTAGACAAAGCCATGTTACCGCGGCTCCAGTTTCTAATGGGTCTATTAATCTCTGAATTGGAACAGAATCCATCCATTTATTTTGAACTGATTGTACTGATTCTCCTGTTTTTTCAGAAATAGATTTAGCAAGAGATCCAAGTCTATCAGTATCTGTAAATCCTGGAAGAATATTATTTATTGTAATACAAGGGCTCAACTCTCTTGAAAGAGATTTAGCCCATGAACCCATAGCTCCTCTCAATGTATTTGAGAGCCCAATATTATCTATCGGTTCTCTCACAGATGTAGAAATAATATTTACAATTCTTCCGTATCCTTCACTCTCCATAATTGGTGCGAGAATCTGAGTAATAGTGTGCGCTGCATGCAGATGTCTCTTGAATGGGGCATCAAAATCATCTATTTCATTGGATAATAAAGGTCCACCTGGAGGACCTCCTGCATTATTAACTAAAATGTGTATTTTCTGATTCTTAATCAATTCATTAATTCCATATCTCAAAGAAGAAATATCTTCTAAATCAAGTATTAATTTTGAATGTCCAGTACCGTGCATTTCTTCAACTAAATCATCCAATTTTTCAGATGATCTAGCACATACAATTACTTTCGCTCCAGCCCTAGCAAGCATTAATGCAGTAGCTCTACCTATTCCTTTCGACGCACCACATACAAGAGCATTTTTTCCATCTAATATACCGTCTGCGTAAGGAAATTCCGAATCTAATATTTTTTCCATTTTTTCACCTAATCTATGTAATGAGCGTAACTTTCTTCTTCTAATTTTTGATATACAACCTGCAATACTTCTTCCGGTGCATTTCGGAATGTCGGATTGGGGCTATCTCCCTGAGGGCGTCTCATTTCGCTCCATCTTCCCTCTTCATAGGCCATCAATGCTTCCTTCATCAGAATTCCTGCTAACACAAGAGTTTCATAGCATAAATCCTCATATTTCATTCCTCTTTTTACAGGAACTTCTCTTCGTAAGAGTAAGTGTCCAGTATCTACTCCATTGTCACAGAAATGAGTGGATGACCCTACAGGTATATCGTGGTATACGCTCCAAGCAGGAGATGCTGAACCTCTACATTCCGGTAACAATCCAGGGTGGCTATTTATTACTCCATCCTTAGGGTAATCCAATATTTCTCCACGAATTATTCTCGTTCCTCCAAAAACTATGATGTCTAAATCCATATTTCTAATATGTGGCATTACTTCTTCTGAGTTATGAATCGCCACTTCTATATGTTCGACATTAATGCCTCTTTTTGATAACTTTTCAAGTTGCGACTCAATTGTTTCCGCAATTTGATTTCCTTCAATCCTCTTTAGAAATTTTTCTCTTTCTTCATCAGCAATTGCAGAATCTTCTGTGATGATAATTCTCGGTATAAATTCCTCCGAGATTAACTGTTTAAGCATCTCCCTACCATATGGATGTTCTTTTAGAAGTAAGAATGCGAAGCTCGGCTTGGCCATATTTCTCATTCGTCGCAGAGGTTTCTAATACCCGTTCTTTTCGGTGTAGATGTTTCTTATTTAAGTCAAAATAACTTCAAAAATGAGGTAACCTATCCCTATTCCGATTGAAATAGAAATAATTGCTCCCAATATTATTATTTTCTTTAATTTAGAAATAATACCTTTTATTGGAAGGCCAAAACCGTCGTCAGAAGCATTGATGATATCATAAATCATCTTTAATTGTGGCAGCATATTAATCTCATCTCATCAAGGCGTAACTCTCGTCCTGTCTCGAGGGAATAAGACTACTTCACGAACATTCCCTGCTCCCGTAAGAACCATCAATAATCTTGCTACTCCTAAGCCCCAACCCGCATGTGGAGGTGCTCCATAACGAAAACCATCAGTATAGAAAGTAAAATCTTCTGGATTGAGATTCATATCTCTGAGATTCTGCTCAAGTACATCCACTCTATGTTCTCTTTGTCCACCGCTGGTCATCTCATCTCTACCATAATTAAGATCAAAACCTCTACTCAGTTGTCCACCTGAATCACTTTTCTCATTTTTATTATGGTAAATATAGAATGGTTTCATTGCCATTGGCCACCTTGGAAGAAAATGAAAGCCAGGATATGTTGCAGCAATCAAGTCACAATGATGGCTCTCAATATCGTCTCCCCATTCTATGTCTCCGCCCCCATTCTTGACAATTTCTATTGCCTCAGAATAAGGTATTCTCGGGAATGGTAGTTCTGGCACTTCAACAGTAATTTTTTCTTCGCCTTGGCTAACTTTATATTCGTTAATTACATCAATTAAATTTTGGTCATTTTCATAAACAGAAGACCAGATATGATGGATCATTCTTTCCTGAACCCCCATTACATCTTCATCATTCATCCATGCGCCTTCAATATCAAAAGATATAAATTCATTCAAATGTCTGTAAGTATCGTGTTTCTCGGCTCTAAATGCTGGACCAATTTCAAAAACTCTTTCCAACCCTCCCAGAACTGCTAATTGTTTGTAAAGTTGAGGTGATTGACTGAGGAAAGCCGGTGTATCAAAATACATCATAGGGAATAGATTAGTCCCTCCCTCTGATGCACTTGCAATAATCTTAGGACTATTCATTTCCATGAAACCTTCTTTGATTAAGTGTTCTCTGCCGTACTGAAGTACTTTGCTCCTTAGTTGAAACATTGCATTCACATGAGCTCTTCTCAAATCTAAATGTCTATTATCCAATCTAATATCTAATCCGATTTTAACATCATCAATTATTCCCACTGGTAATGGAGTTGCTGCTTCCGCTAATATCTGCCCTGAAGTCACATTTACTTCATATTCTGGAGGTGGCACTGGCTCGCCTTCTGCTACCTTCGGAGGCCTTTTTTGAGCCACTAAACCAGTTACTTGAATAGTTGACTCTCTAGTAGATGATTGTATTAAATCAAAAGTTTCCGGATTCATATTATCCTTTTTCAGAAATGCCTGAATATGTCCTGTACCGTCTCTTAGCATTAGGAAGCATATAGCGCCTCTACCACGTATGGTTTCTGCATATCCTGCGATACTTACTTCTTCGCCTACTAATGATGCTCCTTCACTAACAATTTGCCCTATTGTATGTGTCCTGTAAGATGTAGGTTCCCATTGGCTACTGTCTCTCATGGTTTGCCGAAGGAATACTTGGTTATGAATCAAATCTATTCTTCTTCCTCAGATGCTAATTTAGTTGCAATTAGTAAAAATGCTGTATGTCCCATTGGTTGATTCCCTGGCCTAACTCCTCCTTTACTTGCTTTACTCCATTTTCTTTCGATAATTTCTCCAGCCCATTCTATATTCAATTTTTCTTCTTCGCAACCATTCCAAGATTTTTCTAATTGTGATGAAGTTGGACAATAACATGCAATTCTTCCTCCAACTCTAAGGCAAGGAACTATTGATTTCAAGACGGTCCAAGGCTCTGCCATATCAATTATAGCGGCATCTATTTCGAAACAAATTTCTTTCACACGATCAGTAATATTAGATAAATCATCAACAATCAGATGCCAATTAGGAAACTCTGGTAGTATTTCCTCTAATCTATCCATATTTTGTTTTCCGACATCGGCATGTTCATCTCGAACTTCTACAGAAATCAGAGTCCCGCTATTTCCTAATACATTAGCTATGTTCATAGCAAGACCAGCAGAACCATGACCTCCTTCTAGTACTCGACTCCCGACTCCAATTCCTAGCCAAGAAATTAAGAAACCAGAGTCTTTTATACCTATAGTTTGAGCTCTTCTAACCATGTTACGTCGTGCTTCAGGAAGAGCTGCTTTGGCAATAGTTAGTGATTTTTGACCAACTTTTATCCTCTCACCGATCGAGTGTCCCGATAATAGTTGTTCGGAATCAAATCTTCCTAGTCCTTTTATCTTGATTTCTCCGGGTTTTTTTTGCAACAAATAGGCTCTTCCATCGTCTTCTCTTAGAGCCACCCAATCTAGGTCCTTGATTCCGGCCATTGATTCTACGCAAAGGTTTCATGATATCAAGTCATTCGATTGTAAATTAGGTTTTTTGATTCATAATAAAAACAAATCTTAGATAAGGTTATACCATATTGGTATAAGCGTTAAATTAGTGTCAAGTAACAAATTGTACAGTTCAGTCTTGGCTGCCGCCATGATATCATTGATGGTTATTATGACTCTAGGGGGTCTTTTTGATTTAGATCAGCAAGGAACTTCTCAATCTAATGAGCTTGAAAAGGAGGAATTGCCTCTTTTCGCCACCAGTCCTGGGCATACAGTATTTGGTGAATATGTAGGTGCTCATTGGTGTGGGCCTTGTATGAGTAGCGCATCCCCTTCTCTTAACAATCTGAAAACATCTAATCCGGAAGATTTCACTTATGTTTCCTTTTTCGAAGGATCTGGTACTGGGTGGCCATCTGATTCAATTGGTAGCTCAGGTTCTAGGAGAAATCATGTAATGGGCGCTTCTAGTGGTTATCCTACATTTTCTTTTGCAGATGAACAAGCAGGCTCTTGTTACAAAGTAGGTGCTGGCGGAACAAATTTCTACGATAGTGATTTTACAGCTGGTGGATGTATGTCTCCATCTTCAACAGATTTTTCTATGGAACTTTCTACTTCCTTGGACACTTCTGGAGATACGGTTACTACTGACTTAACTATCTCGTACTTAGGATCTCTCCCCTCTGTTTCAGTGTACGTATATGCTGCTGTGACTGAGCATTCCGGAGCCGAAAACTATGATGATGGATACAAACCACATCATGTTTGGAGATCTTGGTTATTGAACAGTGATAATAATGGGTTTGAACAAGTCGTTCTATCTCCTGGTTCCCCTGCTGAACTTTCTTGGGATAAACCATTGAGTACTGTTAGAGCCTCAGGTGGAAATACTCAATTTGAGAATTTTTGGCCAGTAATTGCACTTATGGATGGGCCTCATACGACTTACAATAATTTCTATGCAGCAGTTGATTTAGATATGGCTCCATTGGTAGACATAGGGATATCTGATTTTATCATTCAGGGTGATCCCGGTTTTGTTCAAGGCGACGATATTGTCTTACAGACCACTATTAGGAATAATGGTGTTGAATCATATTCAGAAGGAGGTCAAATTAGTATGTATTATCTAGATGGAGTAGAAGAACAATTAATCTCTACTTTTTCATTGAATAATAATATTGCACCTGGTTCCACTCGAATATTAACAACAAACTTTGATACTTCTTCAATTACAATGTCGCCATCTGGGACCTCCGTATTTAGGGCTAGACTTTCAGATTTAGAGGGGGATAGAATTGCAAGCAATAATTATCAAGATGTGGCAGGTTTACATGATTTACCTCCTGTCCCTATTACTCCTACCTCGGTTTCATCTCCTAATGTGAATAGAGGCAGTACTATACAATTTGAAGTTAGTGCGTTATCAAATGATTTAGTTGATACAGTTGAATCAATGTTCCCTACGCTACATTATTCAGAGGCAGGTTCAAGTTCTTGGGACGATGCATGGATTGGGAGTATTGAGATAATTGGAACTGGCGGTAATGCAAGGTACTTATTTTCAATTAATACCGAATTAACCTCAGAAGTTGGTTATTATGATCTCAGAGTAATGTGGACAGATGCCGGAGGACAAAATAGCGAGTGGTTAATTTCAGAAAATGCATTCGTGCTTCAAAACGCTCTACCATCTATTTATTCAAGTAGTGATGATCAGTATTCAGGAATGCCTACTGTTAAGGTAGATAATGAAGAAAAAGTGTCTATATTAGGTTTAATCAGCGATGCAGAGACCCCTCTTCATCTTCTAGATATTTCGAGTACAGATAATGAATTTTTGTCATGGGATCCAGTGAATCTAGAATTGTCAGTTAAATTTACACAAGTTATCAGAGATAGCCACGGTAATGCATTACCTCAAGGCATTTACTTCAATGTTGATGATGGAGATGATGTTAATTCCGGATTAATTTTATTCAATGTAATTGAGAATGGTGCTCCAAGATGGTCTCCCATTAATACACAATCATTTGATGAAGGTGGTTATGGAAGTATTACCTTCACAAATTATCTATCTGATACAAATGATGCCGGCAATCCTGTGCCTGTAGCAGGTCTCTCATTATCAATAATTGATGTGTCTGATGAAACCTTGGTCGAAGCAAATTTAAATGGTCATTCTTTATCAGTAGTTGCTTTGAATGATGATGATTTTGGAATAGTAGATATTTTAGTTAGGGCTAGTGATGGCGAGAAGTTCTCAGATACAGTAGTAACCTTCCATGTACTTAACGTAAATGATGCACCAAGAATTGATTTAACAGATATTGAAGAAATCGATATACAAACAGGAGATACTTACTCTGTCAATTTACTAGAAAGAATATCTGATGTCGATAATTCTGATGACGAAATTTGGGTAGTTGTGGAGAATCAAGTACCCGGTGCAACTCAGTGGAATCCAATAACGGGTAATTTAATCATGTCTTGGCAAGAACCTGGAATTCAGATAGTAAATGTTACTGCTGAAGATAGGCACGGATTTTCTTCTTACTCAATTATTACTGTTAATGTTGTTGACGATTTACCTTTAGTCTGGGAATATGGTTCAAGTGGGGATTTCACAATTTCTATTGATACAACTGACTATTACACAAATCCTTCAGTTACTATTACCAATGTAGGCGTTTTAGAATTATCTCAGATATCTGTATTCTGGGGCATTTGTAATTCTGTTACGGGGATATGTCACACCTCGGGTATTTCTCATAATCTAGGGCCATTTATTGTGAATCATATCAGCGGAGAAGGATTGGGTATCGGCGATTATATGACATTCACTGTTCGAGCCGTTGACCAAGATGGAATGGATAGAGTTACAGATGAAACTTACAAGATTTATGCTACACTACCTGAGTTAGTAATTGATGAAAATCCAAGTGTCGATGAAGAATCTTCAAGTACCAAATTATCTCCTTTGATGATTACAGGATTGTTAAGTTTCTTAGTACTATTTATGTTAATCTTATCTCTTTCAACAGCTTCAATCTTGAGAAGAAAAAAGAGAGTGGCTGAACAATCCCAATATACTTCACATGCTCCAATTGAATTAATGGATAAAAAAACATCAGATAATCAGTCTAGAAGGCTCCCTCCACCACCTCCAATGGTGCCTAAATTGCCTGATAGCGGCTTACCTGCGGGTTGGTCTATGGAACAGTGGCATTACTATGGAGAAGAGTATATTCGACGCCAAAAGTGAATATTTCCGCTAATGCTTCTATGACGCACCTTCAAGAAGGTCAGACTTACAGGACTAATCCCGAGGGAGTCGCTTGTCAGACGAAGTAGATGAATCATTAGCCGAGGAAAACCCTCTTGAGAGCTGGGAAGATGGTTCTGCTTTTGGTGTTGCAGAAGAAAAAGATCCAGTATGTCAGATCCCTGTTGAAGAATGGATAAAGGATGTAGATATAAATTCAACAGCAGACGTTCCGATTCCAAAAAATTTAGTCGACCAAGTGATAGGTCAAGAAGCGGCTTCAATAGTTGTGCGCAAGGCTGCAGAGCAGAGAAGGCATGTCATAATGGTTGGAGAACCCGGAACTGGTAAGTCTATGTTAGCACGTTCAATGACAGAGTTTCTTCCTAAAGAACAACTCGAGGATATCTTAGTTTATCGTAATCAAGATGATGAAAATGAACCTAAGGTAAGGACCGTTCCAGCAGGTAGAGGCTCGAGGATTATTTCCGAACGTAAAGCTTTGATTAGACAGCAAAGAGAAAGAACAAATCGCACACTGTTATTCATAGTTTTAATTGTCGGCGCAGCTTTAGTCTTAGCAACACTTTCGAGTGGCGAAATATTAACTCTAATTTTCGGTTCATTTTTATTGATATTTGGTTACTTCTTCCTTAGAGGTAGATTAACAGCAGGAGATGAAGGAAATATACCTAAACTTCTAGTTAAACATGAGCGTAATGAAGAGCCTCCATTCATCGATGCCACAGGGACTCTTGCTGGGGCTCTACTAGGAGATGTAAGACATGATCCATTTCAATCGGGTGCAGACTTAGCTACTCCTGCTCATGAAAGAGTTGAGCCTGGTGCAGTTCATAGAGCAAATAAGGGAGTACTTTACATTGATGAAATTAGAATGTTACGAATGGAAGAACAACAAGCATTACTAGTTGCTATGCAAGAAAAGGCTCTTTCAATATCAGGTCGTTCCGAGCGTTCATCAGGAGCGTTAACCAAGTCCGAACCAGTTCCTACCGATTTCATTCTAATTGCTGCTGGAAACTTGGACAGTATACAGAACATGCATCCTGCTCTTAGGAGCAGAATCAGAGGATACGGGTATGAAGTATATGTTAATACAGATATGCCGGACACTGAAAAGAATCGCCGCCGATTAATACGTTTCGTATCTCAAGAAGTTGTTAATGAGAGAAAGAAAACATCAGGTAAACCAATCCCTCATTTCGATGTTGAATCTATTGGATTAATTTTGAAGGAAGCTCAGAGACGTAGCGGCCGTAGAGGGAAATTATCTCTTAGATTGCGTGAATTAGGAGGCCTAATCCGAATTGCAGGAGATCTTGCAGTAGAAGAAAATGCAGAAATTACTACAGCATCACATGTCATTCGAGCTAGAGCAATTGCTAAACCGCTTGAACAACAAGTTGCTGACAGATATTTAGAAAGACAAGCAGATTACTCTATGATTGTGAATAAAGGTGAGAGAATTGGTAGAGTTAATGGATTAGCTGTATTAGGTGCTGATTCTGGACTTTCTGATTATTCTGGTGTAGTTCTGCCAGTAGAAGCCATGGTTACTGCTGCGCATGGTAGATCAGGACAAGTGATAGCTACTGGGGGGCTATCTGATTTAGCTAAAGAATCTGTAACAAACATCAGTGCAGTTGTCAAAAAACTAACTGGTAATGATATCAAGGACTTCGATGTTCATGTTCAATTCCCGGGAACTCACAATGTGGATGGAGATAGCGCATCGATAACTATGGCTACTGCTATCATAAGCGCCTTTGAAGGATTACCTATTGAACAGAATCTTGCAATGACCGGTTCCCTTTCAATAAGAGGGGAAGTACTCCCAATAGGTGGTGTATCTGCTAAGATAGAAGCTGCTGCTAAATCAGGTATTGGTACTATTATCATTCCTCGCTCTAATCTGCAAGACGTATTGATTGATGAGAAATACGAATCTATGGTCAATGTTATTCCTGTAGACTCATTGGATGAGGTGCTAAAACATGCCCTTGTTGGTTCAGAAGATAAAGTATCTTTAGTAGAAAGATTAGCATTAGTTATTGATACCATTTCTAATAGTGCAGACACACAACCGTCAGCCTGATTCTCCCTCAAAACTAAGAGTCAAACCTGCACGGTTGTATTATGGGAGTTAACCAGAGCAAGAATTCGCCTATGGGAATTTTGTTTCTCGTAGTTCTAATTGATATGTTAGGCTTCACAATAGTAATCCCGTTTCTAACTTACTTTATTCAAGATTTAGCTTCAGCAGAAGGGATTGTAGATATTGGAAGAAGAGACTTATGGGTAGGGATTGTAATATCTTGTTATTCTCTAGCCCAGTTTATTTTTACTCCTATTCTTGGTTCACTTAGCGATAACTATGGGCGTAGACCAATAATTATTTTCGGTTTAATTTCAAACTCGATATTTTTCATAGTATTTGGGCTATCTCAGAGTCTTTCTATGGCTCTTCTAGCTCGTTTCTTAGCAGGTGCAGGTAATGGGAATATTGCAGTAGCAAGGGCCTATATTGGAGATATAAGTGAACCTAGTGAAATATCTAGAAGAATGGGAATGATAGGTGCTGCTTTTGGTCTTGGATTTATGATAGGTCCATTTATTGGAGGTTTATTATCCGATCCAGCAACAAGTATTGGAGGTATTTTTGATACATCATTTTGGCTGAAATATCCTTATTTGTTACCCTGTATATTTTCCAGTATTCTTTCCCTAATTTCTTTATTCATGGCCATAATATGGTTGCCAGAAAGTCTTTCTAATGAATCTAGAGATATTCAATTAGAGTCTCCTTTGAAAGAAATTAGAAATATTTTCGATAATCTGATCAGTGTATTGAAATTTCCTCAGATATCTACACTAATTTTAGCCAATTTTCTTTTCATGTTTGGATTTAGTATGATGCATGGAACTTTCATACTTTTTACTGCCATGGAGATCGAAAATGGTGGCCTTGGCTTTAGTGAAATGCAGAATGGCTGGATATTTGCATTTATTGGCGTTATAGGAGTAATTATCCAAGGTGGCTTAATTGGAAAATTAACAGATAGATATAGTATGAAGAATTTAATGTTATTTGGGACTTTATTATGTGGGTTAGGAATTACCAGTTTACCTTACGTCCCATCAAGTGCTAGTTGGTTTGTTTTCCTCAGTTCAGCGGCATTGGCTACCGGAAACGCTCTTTTCTCTCCTACACAATCTTCCTTACTCACTTTTGCAACTAATGATTCCGGATATGAATTAGGAGCAGTAATGGGTGCTCAAGAAGGATATAGCGCATTAGCGAGAATAATAGGTCCTCTATTAGCAGCATATATCTGGTCAGAGACAGTTGAAGGAATTGGTTTATGGACTTACCATACCTGTTTCAGGGTGGCGGGGCTAATTTTCATTGTAGCATTAATTCTACAAATCAAAATTAAAAATAATTCACAAATGAATGGAGACATCTAAAATGATAATTCCTGCAGTAATTGCTCATGGAGGAGCAGGACCTGGCCCTTCACGTCAAGCGAATCTTGAATTGGCAATTAAAAAAGCTGCAGATATACTTATTTCTGGAGGGAATGCATTAGATGCGGCAGTTCAAGCATGTGTAATTTTGGAAGATGACCCTGTATTCAATGCAGGGACCGGTAGTGTAATGCGTACTGATGGTTCAATATTAACAGATGCTTCAATACAGACTGGTGATGGAAAAGTAGGTTTTGTTATTGCTATGGAAGATACTCCTAATCCAATTTTAGTTGCTGCCGATTTATTAGATGAAGAAATCAATGGGTTGACTTCTCATGGTGCTAGAATATGGGCCGACAACAAGGGGCATGTCAAGAGAAAAGTGGTTGGAGTTGCTCCTAAGGGGCAAATAGGCGATCCTGAGATGGAAATAACCGGAGATACTGTTGGCGTTATAGCTAGAGATAGTACTGGAATGATTGTTGTTGCTACAAGTACCGGGGGGTGTAGTTTCCGCCCACCAGGAAGAGTTGGAGATGTACCCTTACCTGGTTCCGGTTTTTGGGCAGAAGATGGCTTAGCAGTAGCTGCCACTGGAATAGGTGAAGCCATTACCAGAGCTCTTCTAAGTAACAAAGTGTATGAAAAAATAAAGGATAGTACTTATTCAATGGAAGAATCATTGAATTGGGGAATTAATGAACTGATATCATCTGAACATTCTGTTGGATTAATAGCATTAGGTCCCTCAGGGCCAGGTTTAGGAGTTTCAAATACTGATATGCCATGGGCTACATGGGAACAAGAATCTTCTCAATAAGTCATACTTTCTAGGGATGTGCTTAAGGACGGGTCATTTGTCGGCGACTTGGTGATAAAGTGTCCGACATCGAATCTCGAATCCAACAGATTGCATCCGTATTGAGTCAACTTGACGATTCTCAAGTCCCTAGGAATATACGCACTACTGCCAAAGAATCTGTGGATAAATGGCTACTAAATAAGAATAAAGAAATGGATTTGAGACTAGGGATGACTGCATCAATGCTTGATGATATCTTTAACGACCCAAATTTACCCCTTCATTTTGGACCTCTGTGTCTTCAAATTCAAACGGTAATCGAAACTCTTCTTGCCGAATCTCGACGTAAATAATCTTGATTTATTTTAGTAGTTAATTAGATAACTAGTATATTGGAAGTCAATCAGGTACTTCGGCGTTCTGTAGCCTTAGGCCTTAGATTCGTGTAACCGCACTTTCTACAGGCTCTAGGTTTAGTGCCACGATGAGTTGCAGAGCATTTCATACATATCCACTTCTTTAGAAGACGTGCTTCTGCTATACTGTGACGTTGAGCCATACAAGGCTTCCGAAATGCCTACCCTTCATAATCGCTTTGCTAAGTATTCTATGTTTTTCAACTACTTTTTTCAAGATTCTTAGACCGAACTATTCATTCGCCTTCGGCTAAGCCGAGACCTTGTGCCAGCGAATATTGTGTTAGGGGCCCAGTGGGGAGATGAAGGAAAAGGTAAGGCGATTGATCAGTTGGCACCCAACTCAACTTGGGCTGTAAGATTCCAAGGAGGTAACAATGCAGGGCATACAATAGTTCTAGGCGATACAACTTTGAAATTACATCAGATACCTTCTGGTGTGACATCTAGGGAATGTAACTTAGTACTTGGAGATGGAATGGTCATAGACCCTTGGGTACTTGAAGAAGAACTCGATAGATGGTTTTCTTTAACACAGGAAAGACCAGAAGGTAAGCGTTTATTCATCAGTGAAAGAGCTTCTGTAATTTTACCATTCCATAGGTTGTATGACTCAGCTGACAAAGTAGTTGGTACTACTGGAAGAGGAATTGGACCCGCTTATCGTGATAGGATAGAACGTGTAGGAATTCGATTCTGTGACATCAATAATGTAACAGCTGATGAAAATAAAATCTCAGAAATAGTATCTAGAATGAATAAGCAGTTAGATTCAGTCAATGTTTCCGAGAGAATAACTTCTAAAGCACTAATGTCAGACTTAAAATGGATAATGGCAAGGTATTCTGAAGCAATTAAACCAACTGGACTAATGATTGATTTCGCATTACAAAATGGTGAAAGGATTCTTCTAGAGGGTGCTCAAGGTGCTATGTTGGACATAGATCAAGGGACTTATCCTTTCGTCACATCTTCAGTAACTAGTCGTGCGAATGCAACTCATGGTGCAGGAATTCATCCAGGCCATATCGAACAATGTTTTGGAATAACTAAGGCATATACTACAAGAGTTGGAAATGGTCCTTTTCCTTCTGAATTATCTCTTGATGAGGGGCCAGGCCAACATATGGCTCAAGTAGGTCATGAATTTGGAACTACAACAGGCCGTCCACGAAGAACTGGATGGTTAGACATGGTTGCTTTGAAAGACTCTCACAGATTTAATGGATATACTGGCCTAGTAGTTACGAAATTGGATGTCTTAGGAGGACTTGATGAGATTAAAATCTGTATTGGTTATGATTTTGATGGCAAGGTAATAACATATTTTCCAACAACTTCCGAAGAAGTAGCTAGGTGTAAGCCGATTTATGAAACTCATGAAGGATTCCCAGCATTGTCGGATGAAGAATGGATTTCTATGGCAGAACGTTCTCGTTCAGAAGGTATTGGCTACGATGCAATGCCTGAGAAAGTTAGGAATATAGTGGAAAGAATTGAACAATTGTCAGGTGTTCCTGTAGTCAGTGTGGGCGTTGGACCCGATAGAAAAGCATCAATTGCAAAGGTTGACGGACCATTTGATGTACCCTCCGAAGAGGTAACGTTCTAATTCTGATGTCTTTTGGACGAGTCATGGGATTCAAATCCAGAGCTAAGAAGAAACAAAAATTAGCTTCAGCAGCCAAAGGCTCTCCAAAAAAAGAGAAAGAAGAATATTCAGGAGTAATTCGTTGCGATGTTTCTGGATGTGAAAATTGGGCTGATAAGAAAATTGGTGGACGTAAATTAGCATTTGATAGAGCAGCTGATGTATGGGGTGAAGATGGGCTTCTAGGAAACTCAAGAAGAGTTTCTGTCTGCAAATCCTGTTATAGAGAGTGGAAAAAGGCCAAGAAAGATGATCCCAATGAATGGGGTTAAACTTCTAGTATTTCTTTTAGTAACGATAAAATGCATTATCTAGCAGCGTCGTAATATGAGTCATCCAGTTAACGAACCTATCCTTGGATATTCCCCAGGAAGTAAAGAGAGAATTGAAATCCAAGCAGAACTTGATAGACAAATGAGTGAGATTATTGAGGTGCCCTGTATAATAAATGGTAAAGAAGTTTTTACAGGAAATATTACGACTCAGGTAATCCCTCATAACCATAATCACATCATTGCTCGAGTTCATCTGGCCGGTAAAGATGAGATGGAAAGTGCTTGCAAAGCAGCAGTTGATGCACAACAAAATTGGATAGATATGGGTCTAGAATCTAGGTGTGAAATTTTTGAGAAGTGTGCGGATTTATTAGCTGGTGAATGGAGAATGAAAGTCAATGCTTCTACTATGCTCAATCAATCTAAGACAGTTTTCCAAGCAGAAATAGATTCAGCCTGTGAGTTAATTGATTTTTGGCGTTTTAATTGCTATTATGCAAGAAATTTCCATGATGATTTCCAACCACTAGTTTCTCCACCAGGTGTCCAAAACTCTACAGAAATTCGACCATTAGAGGGTTTTGTTCTTTCAATAACGCCATTTAATTTCACTAGTATTGCTGCGAATCTCCCAAGTGCTCCCGCTATTGTGGGATGCACTTCTGTTTGGAAGCCAAGTAGAAATTCCTACTTGTCCAATTACGTCCTTATGCAGTTAATGATGGAAGCAGGATTGCCAGATGGTGTGATAAATTTTTTGCCGGGTTCCGGTGCCGAAATCACAGAGGCTGCATTATCAAATCCTGACTTTGCAGGTTTACATTTCACTGGCTCAACTGCAACTTTCCAAGGACTTTGGCAAGAAATTGGAATTGCTCTACCTAATCTCCGCTCTTATCCTCGAATTGTCGGTGAAACAGGAGGTAAAGACTTCGTTGTTGCTCATCCTAATTGCAATGAGCGTGGTCTATTAGTGGCATTATTACGAGGTTCATTCGAGTTCCAAGGTCAGAAGTGTTCAGCAGCTAGCAGAGCATATGTGCCTCAATCAGTTTGGTCTTCAATTAGTGAGGAATTATGTGTTGAGATTAGCAAAATAAAGATGGGGGATGCTAGAGATTTTACTAACTTTATGACTGCTGTAATTGATCAAAGATCTTTTGATAAAATTACTGGATATATTGATAGAGCTAAGGAAGATAAGTCCTGTGATGTGATTGTCGGGGGTAATTATGATGATTCAGTAGGATGGTTCATTGAACCAACAATTATCGTAACCTCTAATCCTAAATCAGAGACAATGATAGATGAGATATTTGGTCCTGTACTAACCGTTTACGTATATGAGGACAACATGTTCGATGAAGTACTAACTTTATGCGACGAATCATCTCCATACGCACTTACTGGGTCAATCTTTGCCAATGACGAATCAGATGTGCAGAAAGCATTCAATGCGCTTAGATTCACAGCAGGTAATTTCTATATTAATGACAAACCAACCGGGGCCGTAGTCGCTCAACAACCGTTTGGCGGTGCCAGAGCTAGTGGTACCAATGACAAAGCGGGTGGACCATTGAACTTGTTAAGATGGATAAGTCCACGTTCTGTTAAAAGAACATTTGAGCCACCACAAGATTGGGATTATGAATTCATGCAACCTGATAACTGAGTGAATATATTCAATAGCCTAATCTCAGTCTCGGTTAATGGGGAGCTTTTGCTGAGAGGTTACGCAAGTAACGACCCTTGGACCTGATCTGGGTAATGCCAGCGGAGGAAGAAAAAATGGACAATAATATTGCTTACGGATTGATGCTTGCCACACTAGGATTTTTTGGATATATAGGATATAATTCTGTAGTCAATAAAGAAATTAATAGTGATGAATATTTATCTGCTAGAGGTACTCAAAATTCTATGAGTATTACGCTCAGTCTTTTTGCATCAGGTATGGGTATTTGGGTTCTATTGGCTCCATCTGAGGTTGGTTATTATGGTGGTTTTTGGGATGTTTTTGGCTATGCTCTATCTGCATCAACTCCTTTCCTTTTACTTGCATATGTAGGTCCTATGGTTAGGGAGCGATTACCCGAGGGGGTCACTCTCGCCGATTACGCTAAATCTCGAGCAGGTAGACCTATGCAGATTTATGTAGGTTTAATTTCTATATTATACATGTTTACATTTCTTTTTGCGGAGTTCACTGCTATTGGTAAAGTCATGGAAATCTTAGTCGGTATGGATCCTTTAGTGCCAATGGTTGCAGTGGGCTTAGTCACTGCGGGATATACTGCTTACGGAGGGCTTCCCGCCTCTCTTGAAACTGATAAAATTCAAGCATGGGCAATCATGTTTTTGATATCTACTTTACTAGTAATATTATTTATTGGAGATATTAACAGTTTGATTTCCGATGCTAAATCGTATACTCCAGAAGATATTGAATGGGATTGGTATCATGGTAGTATTAGCGATACTTCAACTTTTAAATCTGGATTGGCACTTGTTGTAGCAATTACCGCTGCAGAAATGTTTTCTCAAGGTAACTGGCAAAGAGCTTGGGCTAGTGAAGATGAAAAATCGTTGAAAAAAGCAGCTATCACCGCTTCTCTGATTGTATTCCCCTTGATATTCATAATGGGTTTCCTGGGTACCTCTGTTGCAGGACAGGGTGCTGTCAGTGATCCTTCCGTCTCTTTCTTTTATTTGATTGAAGATATAGGCTTGTTTTTTGTGGTGGCATTCGTAATACTATCTATTGCATTGGTATGTTCTAGTGCTGACACTTTGCAAAACGCAATTATTGCTTCAATATCTAGAGACATATGTGATGACAAGATTAGTCTTAATTCGGCCAAGTATCTTACTGTCGCAATGATTCCATTAGCCATTTATTTGGCGACAGGTCCAACAATTGCTGGATTCGAATTAGATAGTGGGGGTGTTTTCGAGATTTTTCTAAGAGCTGATTTGTATGCTGCTGCAACTGTGGGTCCAGTTTTACTGACTCTTTGGGATAGAGTTTCATCAAAGGGATCTCTATTTGGTGCATTTTCTGGGCTCCTCTCAGTAGTGATATATGGTACATTGACTCAAGACTTTTCAGCCGGGATCGATTATCTCTTTTCACCTACTAATGATGCTGGTTTAGCTAATCTAGAAGTTTTCTTAAGTGCATTACTAGGATCTTCTATAGTGACTATTTTAGTATCTTATATTATGCCTGATGAAGAATAATTCCTCAATACTTGTCCTGTGTTAACTTCATATGCTTTACCTGACGAGTAATCTATATGGATAATGATTCAATCATATCTAGATTAACAATGCCTTGGAACAGATTCTGGAGAGGTTCTTGGGAGCGCCGAGAAATTCTTAATGGAAATTGGTTCCCTCTAGAGGTGTTTGTTTTCGGATTGATTTTTATCGCAGTACCATATTTTGGTTCGAATAATATTGCACATTTCTATCTTGAAGATGCTTTTTCAGTTTTCCCTGAACACTCCTATGATCGCTCTGTTCCTGTCGTTAATTGGATGATAATTCCATATGCCGCATTGTACTTATTTTACCCTACAACTTTAATCTTGACTCCTAAGGATGACAAAGGTCGTTTGGAGTTAATATCAGCAATGCAAATGCTAATTCTAGCTACCTTATTTTGTGTAATGATCTTCTTATTATTTCCAGCGGAAGTTGACATGAGGAATCAAATTGATTGGGATTCAATGAATGGTCTAGAGACAATACTCTTTGAGTTTATACATACTTCTGATAAGCCTTGGAATGCGTGGCCAAGTCTTCATATTGTTCATTCATATTGCCTTGCAAGAATGATTACTCATTGGTTAAATCACAACTATTCAGAAACTAAATGGGCGAAACCATTCATGGTATTATTGTGGGTTGAATGGACACTACTATGCATTAGTATACTCACAACCAAACAGCACTATATGTTCGATTTGTTTTCTGGTATGTTTGTAGGGTATTTCGCTTGGAGATTTTTCCAACCAACACTCGATAAAATACGATCTAGTGATGTCGATTCTATACTGGAAGAAGTCGGTTGGTCTAACTAATTGTAAACTATTGGTAAGAATGCATTAGCTGCATCTTCACAAGAGTTAGCAACATCATCAAGTCTCTGCAATACTCTGTACATGTGTACTGCTGCAAGAGGGTCATCTACTCCTTCTCTAAATACGAACCCTGCTGCACGACTTTCAACTAAGTCTGCCTCATGTTCTGCAAGATTTACTTGATGAATTAATTCTCTTAACTCAGTTCTTCCCTTCTTGGTGTATCCAGAAAGTGTTAGATCTCTCAGGTGCAAGACTGTATCTTCGTAAACTGCTGCAGTCTTTTGTACTGCCTCAGCCATCTCGATTACCATTTTTCTTGCTTCTTCATTATTGTAAAGTTCTCTGAAAGACAGTTGTTCTGCAACATTTTGTGCATAATCTGCTATCCTATCTTGTCTTCCGAGCATGTATAGGAACTCATCACTGTCGATTAATAGCTTCCAGCCTTTACTGCTAACCTTCTCTCTCAATGCATTCTTGATATCATCAGCTCTTAGCTCAGCCTCAATTGTAGCATTGATTTCTTCAGATGCATCTTCTCCCGATGCGCTCTTTTTCACAGCAGTTAACATGTGCTCAACAGTTTCCTCTACTGCCTCAGCATGAGTGTGGAATAATTCGAAAACTGTAGGGTCATATTTTCCACCGTCTGCACCAGCATCTGCTAATGCATCTTCTACAAATATTTCATCGCCACTAGTTTTCCACATGACGTATCCTACTAATAAGAATGAGATAGGAAGTACTACAATCAATTTCAATGGATCTGAGCCCATGGCGACATAGAGTGTTACTGAACCAAAACCTGCTGCTGGGAGGCTTGCTACCCATGATGCTGCAATCTTACCAAACACTTTGAAATCCACATTCTTTGCTCCTCCAGCCAAACCGACTCCTACTACTGACCCAACCAGTGTGTGAGTAGTCGATACAGGCACTGCCAGGAATGGCATTGAGAAAATCAGGATTGTAGTTGCCGCTCCAAACTCTGCAGCGAATCCTCTTGTTGGTGTAATATCGGTAATTTTAGTACCAATTGTTTCCATTACTCTCCATCCCCATGTTACTACACCAACAGCAATACCTACGGAACCTAGTAGTACCAACCAGAGTGGAACATCTACCTTAGCTGCCAAATCTCCGCCGCTAGATAGGATGTCGTAAACTGCAGCCATCGGTCCGATTGCATTAGATCTGTCATTAGCACCATGAGCGAATGCAACATATGCTGCAGTGATTATCTGTAGCCAAACGAAAATTTTCTCTACACCTTGGAACCCTTCTCCTTGCTTCTTGAAATCATAGTCTCTCAGAACATACCAAAGTATCATAGATGCAATACAGCCGATGGCAAATGCTACAATTAGAGAATTTATAGGGAACCAAGCATTTTCTGCGAATGGGTCGAAAACTCCATTCTCTTTCACTGGCAACCAGTCGTTCTTATCGGTAACCAATCTTCGTCCCAATATTTCTTTGCCTTCTATTCTTGAGATGAATCCTTTCAGTGCCTTAAATTGTAATGCTAAACCTAATGTGAAGAATGTAGGCAAGGCAAGAATCGGCGCTAACCATCTAGATCTCGCAATTGGGTCATCTGCTTCAAGAATACTCGCACGGACAATAAAGAATGTTATGAATGCAAGAATACCACCCATTAGTGGGCTTGCTACCCACGACATGACTACTTTTCTCACAACTTCCCAATCTATTAGTGAAGCATTATGTTGCACCTCTAGAACCAATCCTACACCAACTATACCGCCAATAATGGAATGAGTTGTTGAAACAGGTAATCCAAAACGAGTGGCTATTGTTAGCCAAACTGCAGCTGCCATCATTGCTGCGATGAATCCAAACATCAAATCATTTGCAAATGCGTCTGTAACTAGGGTTTCATCTGCGAGATCGATATTTAGAATACCCTTTCTAACAGTATCTGTAACTGCATCACCTGCAAAGAAAGCTCCACAGAATTCGAACACAGCAGCAATAATTACTGCTTGTCTCAATGTCAAGGCTCTGGAACCTACAGATGTCCCCATTGCATTAGCAACATCATTGGCACCTATGTTCCATGCCATGTAGGCACAAAC
>DANB01000037.1:0-766 GCA_002497245.1 Euryarchaeota archaeon UBA439 | reverse complement strand
TCCATGCCATGTAGGCACAAACAACAATTGCTAGCATAAGGACGACGGTCATAATCGGTTCCATGTCATTCCCGACTAATACTTGGTTTATCACTTTTAGATTATATAATCTATATAGTTAGTAATAAAAAAGCATTACTGAGTACTATCTATAATTATATATAGTGCTATTGAGTCGTCATATTATGGATTCAAAGACAGACACGAGTTCTGAAGTTAGGAAAATTCAACTAACTGGAGGTTCAACATATACCGTTAGTCTTCCTAAAAAATGGATTATAGAGCATGGTTTAGAAGCTAAAGATGAGATTAGGATTGAATGGAGACCCTCAGGAGCCCTTAGAGTAATTGCCGACACCTCAAACTTACTTAGAAAAAGGGAAGTAAAGATTGATTGTGAGATTATACCTGATCATATGATTTTTGATCATCTCATTGCTGCATATTTATCTGGTGCTGATAAAATCAAAATATCCTCAAATAATGAATTTTCCCGTATTCAAAGCAAAGTTTTTCGTGATTTTGTTCGTTCTACTCGTGGCCTTGAGATTTCTAATGATCAAGGCAATATGCTCGAAATGATTAGTTTACTAAATCCTTCAGAAATGCCATTACATTCCAGTATTAACCGGATGTATTTACTTATATCGAAACAAGTAAGAGACTTTTCAGAGGTACTTACCGGTGATAATCTAGAAATTCTGGATGACTCTAGCGACAGAGAGAATGAAGTAGATGCATTAAGGCTGTTACTTGAGAGGCAAGT
>DANB01000016.1:63728-75822 GCA_002497245.1 Euryarchaeota archaeon UBA439 | reverse complement strand
CCACTCACCGTTCCAGGCGTAGTGAACTATGGATCATTATTCTCAGTTTCCCGAGGTTATTATCCAGCATAGGGCAGGTTACCCACGTGTTACTGAGCGGTACGCCGAGAATCTAATTTCTCGCGACTCGCATGGCTTAATCGAACTCCAATAGCGGTAGCCTCCGGCAGGATCAACCGGATTTCTTGTGAAATCACAGTATCCTATCGAAGTCTTGTGGTTGCAATTTGCTGTCACTTTGTTATTGAATTGGCGCAGAAACACATTTCCTTATTTGAATGTGAAATATCTGCTTACTTGCACCCCTATTATCGGGGTCAAGTCGTTATTGTGGTTAACCTCCATAACCATGAACTAGGTTCATGGCCGCACTTCCTCGGCACACGCCTGACCTGATAGAAGACCTCATCGCACTAAGTGCTCAATCTCCAACGCCAGCCAAACGTAGCAAGTCGCCGACCGGCAAGGGGTATTTCAATATGCCTTACTAACAAGTAAAGGTATTGGGACGCAGTACATCGATTATACAATTGTATTAGAGTTTGAAAAATAAAATAAAAATATACCTAAATATGATAAAAAATCTTCAGAAATGATACAGATTTTTTCCTCAATCTGCACCAAAGAACTCTCTAAGAACAGGGTGCATTTCCATGGCTTGTTCTTTCTGTATCTGCTCATAAGTTCTTAGAATAATACCCACAGCTAGTAGCAAACCAGTCCCTGTAGCATTACCTACAGTACCTAGAAGATCTGCCCCCGCAGCTAGTAAACCTACGAATGCACCTGAGAAAAGAGTCACTGGAGGAATATATCTTTCTAAGATACGCTCCAATACAACAGGATTCTTTCTAAATCCAGGTATCTGCATCCCAGTTCTTTCAATCTGTTTGGCAACATCTTTAGCACCCATATTTGTTGTTTCAATCCAGAACTTAGCGAATACTGTAGAACCAGCAGTCATTACGAAAACATACACTACTACGTGTACCATGAGTTGCCCCAAACTATGACCATATGCATCTCCAGTCTGATTCAATAATGGCAAGAACCAATCTCCAACTCCGTTAACCATAGAAGAATACCAAGCGAAACCATCAGAAGGAGTAGTTGCACCAACTTCGTATGAACCAAACCAGTGTGCTCTACTCCAAGCGCCATTACGTCCAAGAATAGGAACTGTGGACAACACAGGATGACTCCAGAATAATAATGTGAACATATTGATATTAGCTAACAAAGCTGCCATTAGAATTACTGGAATGTTACTTGCATAAACAAGACGTATTGGATACTGCCCACGATGACCGCGAACCTTGCCATGAGTTAATGGCAATTCTAACTTACTTGATTCAGCATAAGCAACTACCAAGAAAACTATGATTGAAGAAACCAGTGCCGCTATAGGATTTGCATGATTCAATAAAATTAATTCGAACCCATTTTCTGAAACTAATTGAGAATTCGTAGCCGTTCTTAAGGTATAGAAAATCATAGGCAATGTTCCTGATGGAGGGTTTTGGAAAGACAAAGGAGAACCAGCAGTTACCGGCAATGGGGACAATGTCCCTACGAAAGTTGATTGAGCAACACCGGCAGCAATGAACAAAGAAATACCACTACCAATACCCCACTTACTGACTAACTCATCAAGTAAGAATACAAGATATGAACCCATGAATAATTGAGCCACAATTATCGTGTTAGCCCAACCAATTCCAAAGTCTAGAATTAATGACTCTGAAGGATCTAAGAACCCATAAACTTGAGGTATGGACTCAATAGGTATCATAATCAGAACCAATAATTTTTGGATACCCTGATACAACTGCTTATCACTAGAGTTTTGTAAATCAAGCTGTATGATTTTTGCTCCTGCGAAAAGTTGCATAATAATTGAACCAGTAACGATGGGTCCAATTCCTAAGTGCATTATTGAACCAGAGGCACCAGCCATAATTGCTCTGAAGGAAGAAAATATGTCTAATGTTGAATCTGAAAGACCGTAAATCATTACATTAGTCATCATAAAATAAATGATTAAGACAAGGGTTGTTGTCCATAATTTCTGATTAAAACGTACGTGACCTTCTGGTTTTGTGATACTGGGATAAACATCTACGAATCTACTGAGGCCGTACAAACGACTGCTTTCTGAACCCGAATACAAAAGGCAAACTAAAGCCATAGCAATAGCAACACCAAGAAGTGCTACACCCACCAATAGGAATCCTACAGCCGCCTTATCTACCCAGCCCCAATATGCAAGGCCTATTACAGAAATTAACCATATACCAGGTTTGAACATACGTCCTATATATGGAATATCTTTGATATTATCAGGTAAATCAGTCATTGCACACCACATGATGTATGCAACATATGGTATAGAAACTAAGAACATTCGAAGTGCTCTCATTTGTTCATCTGGCGCTCCATCCAACAAATCATCGCGAAGCCAGTAAAACAACATACCCCAATATATTGCACCCATTATTGCAGTTCCAATAACATTAGGTTTTCTGTCTACCATTAGATTCACCTCTTGATTCTAAGATTATTCTTCTTCCCATTCATCATCGTCATCAGCAAGATTAACTGAACCGCCCGCTGCTTCAACTTTCTTAATAGCAAGAGAACTTGCTTCATTAACTGTAATACTGAGTGCCTTGTTTATCTTACCTTTACCTAGTAATTTATCGAAACCAAGATCTGTCAAGTTAATACTATCTCCATCTGCCATTTCTTCGACCTGTTGAAGATTAATGGACACATTTACAACTCTCAAACTTGGATCTCTATTGAATCCGTGCATTCCCCAATGACCAGGCATATACTTAATTCGAGTCATAACACGATGTTTGTTAATTCCAGCATTACCACGACCTCCTCGCTTACCTGCGCCTCGACCGGATTTCTTTCCACGACCATGATAGCGTGAGCGACCACGGAATTTATTTGTTCTAGATACCATATTTATTCACCTCAGAGCATTCTCCCTGCAAGATCAGAAATCGCTTCACCTCTGAATCCTAAAGCCCCACCAACTGTGTATGATCTTTTGATGCCGCCCCATCCCTTGCTTCCGCGTGGAGGGTGTAATCTAAAAATCGGCTTTAATCCTTCAACATCTTTCATAGTTGCTTCTCCAGCAGCCATTGCCTTAGAGAAAGCAGCTACTGTTTTGTACTTACTAGATGCTTTTATTGTAGCATCGTCAACAGGTTTATCGCCGACCATTCTACCTCTTTCTTTGAGTAATGTCTCAATAGTCTCTGCGTCTACCTCCCCCCAAGTAATATAATCCTTAGATTTCTTTAACATTCCAAGATAAGTGACATTTTCAGGCACCAGTGTGGCATGATTGACGCGTGTTAAATTAAGCATCATCATAGTATCTTTGATTTTCTTTGTGACGCCTCGATCACTTCTAGCTCTAATTACAAGATAAGTCATTGCATTTTCCTCCCTTTAGTAATGTTTAACCTCTCGCGGTCACCATCTGTAATTTTAGTTCTGTTCAACTCTACGAGAGCATTGAAAGTAGCTCTTGCAAAGTTAATGGTAGTACGTGTTTGTCCTGCGGAACGAGCCCAAACATCAGTAATACCTGCTAATGTAAGTACTCTTCTACCGTAGTCACCAATAACAAGTCCCTTACCAGCAGGAGCAGGCATAAGAGTAATTCTTGTTGAACCTGAACGACCTGTTACTTTGAATGGAACTGAATTACCCGGTCCTTCGGATGATTCCCATGAACCATTGCCTCTCATGACAGGAATTAGATTTAATTTAGCCTTATCAATAGCCTTGCGAATTGCACTGGAAACTTCCTTTCCTTTACATACTGAAAGACCGACATATCCATCACCGTTTCCAACAACACATAACACATTGAATCTTACACGACGTCCTGAGTCAGTCATTCTTTGAATCATGTTTACTCCAAGAACATCATCTGTCAAATCAGGAAGTAAAGCATCAACTATCTCTACTTCTCTAATTGGGAAGCCTGAATCTACAGCTTGTTCGTAAGTAGTAACTTCGCCATTCATAACCATGTGACCTAATCTTGTACGAGGAACCCAACTCCTTAATCCAGCAAGTGGATCTGGCCCTCTACGGCCTCTAGTGTCATTAGATTCGGATGGTGGTGCTAATGCTGCAGCTAGACCTGGAGCTAATTGGATAGGCTCATTATTTTCTTCATCACTCATATCTATGCCCCCTCTATTGCTTTAATTGATTTCTTAACTTTATCACCCATGGAATCATCAATATGCATTCCATTAATTCGATCATCATCAGGTAATACTTCATCTCCATGAGGAATTTCTAATCCTGCATCGACCATTCCTCTCAATGCGGCAAATACTCTACTACCTTTTGATGATGCAGATAATCCGATATCAAGTATAGCACTATCATGACCAGAGGAAATAGCATTCTTTGCTAGAGCGTACCCTGCAAGATAACTTGCGGGTACTGATTTTCTTGAAGCATCATTTGGCCATGAGTACTTATCAACTAAGGTTTTACCATTTACTGATGCTAGAACTATATCTCCCTCGGGATTAAATTCGACTAATTGGCATGTAGTTTGAGTATTTGATACTCTTACTACCGCCCTTGGAGTTTCTCCTCTAAGAAGTTTCATTCTCCTTCTATAATCGGTCTCTCCTTCTCGACGTCTCTTGAACCTTAATCTCTGATTCTTACCCTGTGCCATTATTCATCGCCTCCAATTTTTATACCATCTAAACCCATGTTGGTACGCATATGTGCAACGGAACGGTATGAGCCTCCCTTTGCTTTTCGATAGTAATATCTGTATTCACTAGGTGTCAAAGTTTCTTCAGCCCTCATATCTTTCAGAACTCTACGTTGAGCGCGGATTAAACGCATCCAGCGATTTTTCTTTGGATCTCTAGAGTTCCTTGTACCCTTCCTAGAACCTGGACCTTTTCGGCGACCTTTTGCTTTTTGAGCAGCAACATTTCTTGCTCTTCCGCGACTAGTTCCCTTAATCGGTCTAGCTTTGATTAATCCCTCATCAATTAATTGGCGGATATCTGCTTTTTGAACTGCCGTACTAACTTCATCAAGATAATCCGGGTTAATCCAGACACGATGTACTCCTACTTCTCTTCCTTCCTTCTTCGAAAGTATCTGTGCAGCCATCCTCTTCTGATTAGAAATAATCATTGAATATCACCTTTCCTAGTTATTTTACGACGATTAAGAACACGTAGACCTAAATCATCAGCACGATCATGAATCATAGCTCTCTTTCTATTACCCACACTTGCACCTACACGGATTGCTTGACGCTCAGGATCAAGACCATCTAAATCACTTGGCTGATTTACAAGCACATCCTCGAAACCTGATGAGTGAAGTCCCCTAACAGCAGATATTTTGCGATATCCAACTCTTGCCATTGGAGTACGATATTTCATATTCAATCTCTGTTTAGATTGCATACCTTTTGGTTTTCTCCAACCAGTTCTTGAAAGACGATAATATCTGTACCATTCTTGACGGCGGAACTTAGGTTGTTTTTTCATTTGAGCAGCTCTGATTGCCAGATTTGCTTTTGTTTCTTCGTCAAGTACTGGTTTTTGGCGGGCTGTATGAATATCGTCCCAATCTTCTTCATCAAAGAAGTCATCTTCTTCATCGAATGTGTCTTCGAAATCTTCTACTTCATCTTCAACAGAATTCTCTACAGAGGATTCTACAGGAGTGTTGTTTTCGCTAAGTCTTTCTATTAATACGCTTTTATTGCCTGAAACGGGTAGATTTGCTTCCCTTAGTAATTCCTTCAATTGCGCAACAGTCATGTTTTCGTATTCCATACTATTACCTCCTTATGCTCCCTTCGAAACTATGTATATACCATCTTGGAATACACGCCTGTCTCTCTTTTTCACAACACAGCATCTCTCGATATTTGCTGCGGTTTGACCTACTTTTTCTCTATCTGATCCTTTGACTATAATATCAGTTTTATTTTCAACTCTAACTTCAACTTCTGCAGGAGTCCATGGTAGTTTTGCTACACGAGGGACCTTTTCTCCGAATAGATTGTTTACGGTTAATTTGTTCCCTTGAACTTTGATAGTCATTGGGAAGTGAGAATATACTGCCTGAAGCCGATATTCGAAACCGATATCGACTCCTTTTACCATATTGTTCAAATGAGCATTCCATGTTCCGGCTAAAGCTCTTTCAGAACGTCTTGGAAGATCACAAAATACTTCTAAACCTCCATCGACTTGTTTGACATCCAGTCTAGGGTGACGGAACTCCCGCGATACAGAGGTACCTTCTTTGGCAATAGTCACATTATCACCATTCAATGATGCGCTAACACCATCTGGTAATGCAATGTGATGTGCTATTTTATCTAATTTTACCATAATTTTTCCCCCTAGAATATATATGCGAGCAAACGCCCACCTATTCTCTCCTTCTTTGCTTCATAATGGTTCATTACACCTTGATTAGTGGACATTATTAGAAGTCCGAAGTCTTGAGCAGGCAAATATCTAGATTCCCACTTTTCATATTCAGATCTCTGAACGGAGTATCTAGGTTTGATAATTCCACACCGATTAATAGCACCGACTAATTCAATCCTGTAACCTCCTCCTCGGCCATCATCTAATGCCTCATATTCTCCTACATATCCAGATTTCTGCATTATTGATAGCATACTTCCTAATAATTTACTTGCTGGCCTTACTGTCACTTCATAGTGACCTGCGTTCTCCGCATTGAAAATACGGGTAAATGCGTCATTTAATGGGTCAAATTGCATCTTCTTCTCACCTCAACTATTTTTCTTAAATCCTATACTAGTAGCTACATCTCTGAAGCATTGACGGCACAATCTAAGTCCGTGTCGACGAATCATACCTCGACGACGGCCACACCTTCTACAGCCAACTGTTCTTCCAATCTCTTCTCCATGATCTCTTGCCATGCTTCACTCCTCCACTATAATAATTCCAAAATTATCTACAAACCACTGCTTGCATTCATCACGAATTACTCGATGATTTCTAGCAACTTTTCTATTACGACGACGACGACGAGAAACTCGGTGTCCAGGACGCTCTAATACGATATTTACATCCATTCCGAATATACCAATATCTGGATCATATTTCTGGTCTGGGAAATCAGTATAATCTGAAATTCCAAATGAAAGATTTCCTGACTGATCAAAATTATATCCTGGAAGGGTGTTTTGACGTACCCAAAATGCGTCTTTAAGGAAAGATGCTACCTTCTCAGAGTCTCTCATAGTAACCTTACAACCTATTGGCCCGCCAACACGGGTTCCTAGATCTCTGTTGGTACTTGTAGAAAGAGTCCTAACTGGTTTTTGTCCTGTGATTAATTCTAGAACTTGTTCAGCCATCTGAAGTCTCTGTCCGCCCTCACCTACTCCGATGTTAACCGTAACTTTGGTTATTCTCGGTTTATTCATTGTACTTGATTCGCTCATTCATTCACCTCCAGAGGTATAGCTTTTTTATCAGCAATAATGAACACATAATCAGCTATAGTTCCAAAGTCGTCAAAAGTAACTTCATTGTCTTTTGATGAACGTTTAATTTCTTTAGATCTGACTGTTGCTGTCTCTCCGATGTGAGAACCACCAGTTAAGTATGCAAGCGCACCTTCTTCGAACTTATGATGAGATATGATTTCTTGTTCAGGCAGTGAAATTACAACACTATCTCCTGATTTATATTCTGGATTTGAATCGAAAAGAATATTTCTTCCATCGTGAAGATGCAATTGGGTTTTACCGCCAGAAATTGTAGTTTTACCCATAACACGGCAAATCTTGGATGATGATTCTTTAGCATTAATTGGCCTATATCTTAGTTTACCATTTGTGTCTAGTACGCAACGATAATTATTATCTCCAACGGTTAAGACATCCATCAAACCAACTCCTCGGCCAAGAGCTGTTTCAATTCTACCATCCACCATAATCTTTCTAGAATGAAGAATTTTCTTTGCTTCTCTACGATTATGAGCTACACCAATAACATCACGTAGAATAACTCCCATAGGCATACAGTTCTCAATACTATGACCACAAGGATCTGGTTTTTGCACCCAAATGGTTGTTTTTCTTGGCAATGGCCAACTTCTTGGCATCATTAAGCGCTTAATATGGCTACTACTCATTCTTGCACACCTCCTCTTTCAATTAATTGCTTAATTCTTACAGGGTCACCCTCATATAAGGCTGTAACAACTAGATTTGAAGGATGAATAGGGATCGCCTCTTCTTTACCGTCAGCAGTAGTAATTGTAAGTCCATCTACAAATATACGCCCGCTTGAAGTATCAACCCTGTTTACTTTGGATTTCAGTCCAGCGCGTCCTCTAGATTGACCTAACCTCTTACCTTTAGAGTCTGATTTTGTACTATTGGGGTTTCCAAAATCTCCTCTTAAGACTTCTACCTCATCACCTACACGTACTGTAACAGTTCGAATATTCTGAAGGTTTGGATCATTTGTAATCAAACGAGCCCTCATACGCTTACGCTTAACGTGGATTGGAGCCTTACTTTGAGAAAGACGATTTTTTCCAGGATTCTTTGTTGTCATTCATTACACCTCATACAATTTGTTTTGCTGTAGCAGCTATTCTCGGCCACCTCTCAGCAGCCTCTCTACTAACTGGACCTTTGATGTCAGATCCCTGAACATCTCCACGTTCATTAGTTAAAACACAAGCATTATCCTCAAATCTAGCCCATGTTCCATCTACTCTACGGAATGGCCTGGATTGACGAATAATTACTGCAGTGAATATTTGCCTTCTTGTTTCGGGAGTTCCTCTTCGGACGGTTACACGAATCATGTCTCCAACACCTGCTGCAGGATATCTGCCAGCAACTCCTCCTTTCTTTAGGACATTAATTAGTTGAACAACTTTTGCTCCAGTATTATCTGCACAATCTAATTTAGCTTGTGTAGGCAGAGCCTTAGTTACTTTACTTGAAATACCCTTCATTTCTAATCACCTTTCTCGATTACACAGAACTTTACCGTTTTTGATAATGGCCTACATTCCATAATTCTTACAAAATCTCCAGGATTAACATCTCCTATACATGATGGTAGATGTGCAGGATATCTTCTTGTACGCTTTTCATATCTCTCATATTTCTTCATGTAACGAGTCATTTCTCTCTCAACAACTATTGATCCTGACATATTATTTGAGTATACTGTGCCTTCAATAATTTGTCCACGGACCCTCAGGCTACCATTAAATGGGCAATTATCATCTCCATCCCACTCGCCTTCCGGCGTCTTTACATCTACTCCAATATCACGCATTTTAGTTCCTCCTGTATTTACGGTTTATTCGATCTTCTGGCCTTTGAGTTACCGTAAAACCTTCAATGACCTTATCTTCTAAATCGAGTGTGAAATTAATTACATCTTTGGCTAGAATTTTCTTTCCATTAGATGTTTGTACGACGATGGTGCGGCGAGTTTCTTCAAGAACCTGCCCACTAATTCCTACCAAAGTAGGGTCAGTAGATTCCGTTACAAGGATATTTCTTGCTAGGAAAGGCATATGAATTGAATCAGACATTATCGCACCTCCACTTGATATCCATTTTGTTCAAGAACTTTAGCAGCCCTTTTCTTATGTTCTCCTTGCAATTCAATGGTACGATCCTTTACAGTACCGCCCGCTGCACAAGCGCCTTTCAGAATCTTAGCAAGTTTATTGATATCAATAGCTATATCATCAATTCCTTCAACGATTGTAACCATTTTCCCATACCTCCTTCTAACTACTGAAATTATTGCTTTTTGTTGTTCCTTTGCTATTTCTTGACATATACATAACTCATCCGGCAAACCACATAGATTGCATATACCTGCCATTTATTCCTACTCCTGCGAATCCTCATTCATTTTTGTTAACAAACGAGCAATGCTACGTCTTGTTGCTTTATATGATCCTGAATCAGACATTGAACCACCCAGTGCTTGCTGAGCACGTAGTTGAAGCATTTCTTCACGAAGTTCCTCTAATCTGCGCTGTCTTTGCTCGACATTCATGCCATCAATTTCTCTAGATGAAAGATGCGTCATTCACTCTTCCTCCTTTACATCTGTAGTTTCTATGTCCGCCATCTTTTGCAATACTGAGTCAACTACTTCTTCTGCTTCAGACTCATTTGAATCTTCAGAAGGTGCTTCAATCATCGAAACTTCAGCAATTGGATCAAGTCCTACTTCGTGACGCTCGTGAATATTAATTTCGTGAGGAAGTTGGACACCTTTACGCATTATTCTTACAGTACAACCTATTGTTCCCAATTTCTTTACACAAACTGAGAAACCTGTATCCATGAAATCTAATGCAGTCTCTCCACAGAACTTGATATGCCCTTTCTGGAATTTTTCAACCCTGTGCCTTGCACCTGTAATCTTTCCAGAAATAATAACTAAACATCCTCTTGCACCCGCATCCATGATGTTCTGTGCAGTGCTATGACCAGCTCTACGGAAGAACCAACCTCTTTCTAATGAACTAGCAAGTCGGCTAGCCATTACTTGAGCATTCAAACGTTGTTCTTCTATTTCAGTTACTTCAAGGTGAGGATTCTCTAAATTAAAATCTTCTTGCAATCTACGTTGCAGTTCATGAATTACTTTACCTCTACGGCCTATTACACGGCCAACTTGTTCAGCATGGAGAGTTACTTTGGTTCCTTCAGGAGTTCTATTAAAATCAAGTCCTCCAAAACCTGCACGTTCTGTCTCTTTGAGTAGATATTCACGGACTAGCTGACGTTCTACATTACGATTAATGAAAGTTCTAATTGTATTTTGCTTCATTTTTACACCTCAGAATTCATCCTCTTCCTCTTCTTCGCCGAAATGTTCCAAGAATATTTCGATATTTACTTGATAATGATTTTCAGGAGTTGCACGGCCTTGAGCACGAGGTCTCCATCCACGATGAATTTGCCCTCTGTGCGATGCAAGATGAGTTATGATCATTTCATCCGGTTCTATTGTATCATACCTCTGACGAGCATTATCCATAGCGCTATTTATCAACTTGATGAAAACTTTAGATGCCTTACGAGGATACTTTCCAGGACCCATTTTACCCTTTCGATGACCTGCCATAGTATTTCCACCGCGACCTCTACGTGTACGACGAGTGTAAGGGATTGCTCTCTTTTCAGCAATTACATCTTCTAAATATGAAATTGCATCGGCAGCATTCATTCCACGTAATGCCTTAGCAATATGAAGACAATGTTTTTGATGAACATCAACATTTACTGCACGTGCTGAGACTAAGTTTGAGCCTTCAAGAAGTTGCGTGTATCCGGATTGTGATTTACCTGTTATTCTACTCATATTTTCACCTCACTTCAATGCCACGTGTGTAGAAGATCTTGTAGCACCAACACCCGGTCCGGTGTGAGTTACTGAACTTCTTGTCATTGCAAATTCACCTAAAGCATGACCTATCATTTCTGGAATAATTTCTACATTAACGAAATCCTTGCCATTATGGATTCCAATTGTCGTACCTACCATCTCAGGTAAAACATACATTCTTCTAGAATGTGTTTTGATTACTTTTCCTGAGGTGTTTTTTCTAATCTTTTCAAGTAATTTTTCACAATCAAGATTTAGACCACGAGATAATGACCTCTTTGCACGAGAAGGCATTAAAGTTGCGATACAAATAGCACTCATATCGTCTTCAGGAGGATAGAGAGGCATTTGTTTTAACTCTTCAAGTGTATAACCCCTCCACAAGAACTCTTTCTTTCGACGTTCCGATATTTGAGAACGACGCTTTCTAGCTTGTCGGCGTGCTAATTTAGGTGAACGGAACATTTTCTTGGATTTTCTTGCCATAATTACAACTCCTCATCTTTCGCTCTTACACGGCCACGGCCAGTCCTTCTAGGCGCAATATTTCCGACCTTTTTACCAGGTGGGGCATTACGACTAACTGAGTTTGGTCCGTGAACGGCTTGATGATTTCCACCACCATGAGGGTGATCAAC
>DANB01000016.1:0-63403 GCA_002497245.1 Euryarchaeota archaeon UBA439 | reverse complement strand
ATCAACTGGATTCATTGCAACACCACTAACTGTTGGATACAATTTACCACGAGCTTTTGCTCTGTAATGTGCTGCTCCTGCCTTCATCAATGGTTTTTCAGTTCTTCCGTGTCCTGAAAGTACACCAATGGTTGCTCGACATTTTGCATTTAGTTCTTTCAAACGACCGCTGGGCAGCCTAACTCTAACTTTGTCATCCATTCTAGTCTCTAGAATTGCAGAATTACCGCCTGAACGTGCTAATTTACCGCCATCTCCTGGCCTTAATTCAACATTGCATACTGGAGTTCCTTCAGGTATCTTATCAAGAGTTGTTACATTGCCCGGCCTTAGTGAAACGTTATCTCCGAAGGCAATGTTTTGTCCAATTGATATACCCTCAGGAGCAGCCATATGACCTACTCTGCCATCTTCAAACTTAATTTTGGCAAGAGGAGTTGTGTGAACTGGGCTATGTACCAGATCTACTACTTCTGCAATCTCCTCACTAACTCTTGGAAGCTTATTCATTGCAGGGAATTTGTGGCTTGAAACTTTATTCTTAGGACTTGAGCCTCTACGCTGTGATCTTGTTCTTTTACCCATAAATATCACCTCAGAAAGCGCCTAATTTAAGCGCGGCCTCCTCTGCATCATATCCTTCAGCAAGTCTAATACTTGCATGCTTACCTGTAATTGTTATCTTCGTATTTACTTTGGCCACTTTAACATCTAGTAACATTTCAACCGCATCACGAATTTGTTTCTTAGTTGATTCTCGACGAACAATAAATTCAATTCGATTATTATTCTCTCTGTAATTATTTTCTAAATCAGCAACTCTACGTGCTTCTAGAGTTTTCTCAGTAATCCAAGGCATCAAAATTATATCATAAGGGTTCACCATATTTATCACTCCATTGCCTCTATTGCTGATTTAGTCCAAACAGTAAGTCTACCTAGATCTCCTCCCGGAGCAAGATCTTCTGCACACAAATCTTTAGCTGCTACAACGTCAACGCCTGGGACATTTCTTGCTGCTTTGTGTAGACCATCTCGATTTGCAACTACTAGTAAAATACTCTTAGGTGTACGATATTTTCTACCCCTCATCGTACCCTTACCTGCGCGGATTGTTCGTCCAGATTTAGCTCTCATCAAATCAGCACCAAGGCCAAGCCCTTCCATCATGGCAACAAATTTTCTTGTAGAGTTCTGTAAAGGTAAAGATTCAACATCGAATTTTTCAACTGAGCCTTCACGAGATTCAGTATAAGAATCGATAATGATTGGGAATCTTACATTTTCATCAAAATTATGACCTCGAGAGGATACCATCTCAGGGTCTACCGTGGCTGCAATAGCAGAATTACGAGCTAGAGTTTTCTGCTTACTGTTTAATTTCTGTGACCAATCTTTAGCTACTTTAGGTCCGTGTGCTCTTCGTCCTCCACGAGTGTGTGGATTCTGAGCACCTGTTCTTTGACCTGTTTTTCTCATAATTCTAGATACACCACGGCCTTTACCCCACCATTCAACTGAATGTTTCATTCCTGGCTGAGGTGCACGCTTTCCATCATGTTCATTGTGACCATATGGTTGCCTGCGATTAGCACGAGATGCATGAACTGCTGATCTTACTAAATCTTCACGAATCTCAGATGCAAAGAATGAAGGTAAATTCATTGCTTTACCATCAGTCGTTTCTACAACATAAGATTCAGCTAACAAACCAGCATCTAACTCTTCCTGTTCAACATTTGACTGTAAGTTGTAAGTTTTTACTTTCATCTATTCAGACCCCCTGCTTTGACGAAGTACTGACATAAGTCAAATCAACATCTGGTTTACTAGATCTAGGCCTAATAGCGTCTCTGAATCTTAACATTCGCTTAGCAGGCCCAGGAAGACTTCCTTCGATAATCATGTAATCATTTGATACTTCACCGTAGTGTAAGAAACCACCTTCTGGAGTGATGTCTGATTCATCAGGTGTGGATATCCTGAGAATTCTTTTATTCATTTCAGTCCTCTGATGATAACCTGTCTGGCCCGCCTGACGGATAGTTTTCCTAACGTATCCTGTACCGAAATCACCCATGTTTCCACCTTGTCTTCGGCGTTTACTGTTTTTGTGACTTAGGAGCTTGATTCCCCATCTTTTAATCGAACCTTGCCATCCTTTACCTTTAGTTACACCAATAACATCTATCTCAGTACCTATATCATAAACATCTGATACAGTAATAGTCCCACCTAGGCGCTCTTTGGCCCACATTAATTTTTCATTATTATCTCCACCAACTAAACCTACTTCCATAATTTCTGGAGTCTTACTATTTACACTCTTGACCATAGCTGGTTGAGTTGCAACAATAAGGCGAACATCGCATAGATCAGAATTGACTAAAGCCTCGAAAGCTGCTTCTGATGATCCATTACTTCTTCCCGGAATTCTTCCAGCTCTCTTTTCCGGTTTTCGACCTTCTTCTGCGTCACGCTCACCACGTGTTTGGTTAGCAAATCGAGGCATTAATCCCTGTGGACCTTCATCGGATGCATTAATCCAAAACTCACCGGAAGTTTGCATTCCGTATGGAGTCATTCTGTATCCTCTAACTGCTAATACGCTCATAGGAGGTGCTTCAACAACTGTAACTGCTTTCCTAACTTCCTGTCCCGCAGAAGTGGAATGAGGGTTATTATCTCTAATCAATACGTGTGTCATTCCTGCCTTCCAACCAGCAAATCCCTGTACTCTTATCTCTGATGCATCTGTTTCCGGCCATGATGTTATACGACCATACGGTCTAATTGCCCTTTTTCTAGGGCTAAAGCCCATGCTACCACGACGGGGTTTACTACGGTCAGCCATTTTTGCTTCCTCCTTCTAAAATTACCAACTTCATGCCGCAGTACGGCACTTTGCCGGGCTCTTAACGCTAGGGAGATACCGTGACACCGAACCAAAAACACGAATGTGGTTTTGGTGTGCGGGTTGCTTTTGCATTGCCCTATAGTGTCTGGTACCTCACGTTGTGAGCGGCCTTGCGACCTACCATCCCTTTATGAAAGAATCGGGAATGAAATATTACACTCAAAGTGCGAATAACGAAAAAGCCGAGCGGTGTAACTATTTTGAACCCTGTCCTTGAGGTCAGTAACCTATGAGACACGTGGTTCAACATACTGAGTTAGTTGAAGGCTCTGTTGAAGGTCGAGCTTATCAATTAGAAGCAGTAGATGAAGCACTTGCTGGATCCATGTTACTTGTGCTACCAACAGCGGCTGGAAAAACGGCAGTTTCTTGGATGTTGATTGCTGAAATATTGAATAGAAACGAGGGATGGGTACTATTTATCGCGCCAACTAGTGCACTAGTTGATCAACATCTAAAAGATCTGAAGAAGATTATCAAGAATGTTGAGGCGATCTCAATTACTGGTAGTAATCTTCCTAAAAAGCGTGAGAAATTATGGAAAACTTCGAAGATAATTGTAGCAACACCCCAAGTTGTACGTAATGATGTATTAAATGATATTTTATCATTAGAAGAATGTTCATTATTAATTTTGGATGAGGCGCATCACTCCACCGGCAAACACGCAATGGTTCAATCAGCAGAAATGTTTAATTTAGCATCAAAAAATGGGCTTATTTTAGGAGCTACTGCTAGTCCAGGATCTAATTCAATGATTGTCAACGAAATTTGCAGTAGATTAAAAATAAAAAGAATTCATATTAGAAAGGCAGATGAACCAATGTTGAGAGATTATCTTTCTGGTTTAGAAATACAAGAAATACTAGTCAATGTTCCTGAAAAAATAAAAACATTAGTAACTCCATTAGAATTATGGATTAACAGTATCGTAAATAGGGAAAGAAGACTTGGAAAATATGTTAGAACAGGGCCGCCCTCATTTGGAGGGCTGAAAGAAGCTATGAATAGGGCACAACATTCTATTAAATTAGGAGATGCCAGAGGATATTCTTCAGTATCAAACATAGCAACTGCTATGACTCTGAATCATCTAATTAATCATCTTCTGACACAAGGAATAACAGCAGCAAGAGAATTTCTAGAAACGTCGGCAGAATTGAAAAACAATCCCAGTAAATCAATTCAGAATTTTCATAAAGATCGGAGAATTATAGAATTAAGAAAAGCGTTAATTGATATGGAAGAAATACACAATAAAGTTGGCACCGTAAGAAGATTAGTGAGACATCGTTTGAGAAGAGACCCTGATAGCAAAATTATCGTTTTTGCATCATTTAGGAACACTGTGGAATCTTTAGAAAAAGCACTGGTTGACTTGAGGGGAGTGAAATCAATACAAATGATAGGACAGTCAGAAAGATCAGGCAAAAAAGGACTTAAACCAAGAGAACAAATAGAAGTCCTGGATAAATTCAGAGAAGGTGAATATAATGTTCTCGTAGCAACCTCTGTCGCTGAAGAAGGACTGGACATCCCTAGTGCCGATCTAGTCATATTCTATGAGCCAGTTGCGAGTGAGATTAGGACAATACAGAGAAGAGGGAGAACGGGGAGGCACAGAGAAGGAGAAGTCATGGTCCTTATTGCGGAAGGTACTAGAGATGAAAATATGAGGAAAGCTGCTCAGAAAAAAGAAGAGAATATGTATAGAACTGTTCAAAGAGTGAGGAGGAAATTACCAAGAAAAACTCATCAAGATTTATCCAATATTGGTAATTTCAGTATAAAAAACGGAGAGGAAATAATTTCAGCATCAGACTTTGTCAAACATGAGAGAGAAAGTTATCGTCCGAAAATGAAAGAAAGAGATTTGAATGAAATTGAAACCAATGAAAACGAGGATGTAGGGAAAATAGAACCTTCTGGATTTAGACCTATGGGCCAAACCGGGTTGGAAGATTTTAATGGCAGCAAATGAAGTAATTAATCTCCAATTACCATTACTCTTGTCTTTAATTGGGCAAATCGGGTATTATGATGACCTAATGCAAAAGTCAGTATTTCACAAAGATGAACTACCGGAATATTTGTTCTGAGACCAGTTCTCTGCGATGCTTTACCTTGATATATATCCATTACTGAATGTGATAAATTACAGGCACTAACTATTAATTGTGCTCCTTCTGATTTGGCATCGTTAAGAACTGAGGCAGACAATTTGAGAACTGTTGGTTCCTCAGATAAAAGGCTAGGTGCACCTACGCTTTGCATTCGTGAATCCCATTCAACGGACTCCCCCCCTAAAACTCTCATCAACTGCTCCATATAATTTGGATCATAGACATCATCGCCTCCACAAAATCCATCTTGTTGCATATTAGGACCATAATATGAGGCAACTCTGAAACCAATAGGGTTCAATACCATAGATTTGACCTTATCTAGCCCTATCTCATCCACAATGACGTGCAATAGATGATTAACTGAAGTTTCTCCTTTAAACTCCATACCACATGTCTTATTCAGAACATCGTTAATTTCTGCTAATAGTATAGGGTCTGATTGCAATTCTGACAAATCTTCAGAAAGATTGCCCGCAGTTGATGCGCATGGTGTTATTATTTCCAGTCCAAGTGATTCAGCCTGTGCAAAAATTCGGGCATTTAATGCTAATTGTAACTTTCTGTTTGCTTGTCTAATTATTCCGGCGCCACAACTTGTTGCTCCATCGAGATTTGTAAGTTTGATACCCAATGATTTAGCCAAAGGAATCATAGAGTCTGAAACTTCAGGGGAGCCGGAGTGAGCCACATTACCTGGATGATACGCATATTTTAACGCCATTAAAATCGACCATCCATCTCATTGAATATTGCTACCACCTCATGATGATTTTTTACTGAAGCATTAAACTGACGAGGCATCTTTCCGAGACCTGCTGGAGGAGCTATTAATGCTAACATATCGTTAATCATGTTACCGCCAGTTCTAGTGAAACCAAGTACCATTCTAGCAGTGACTCCAGAAAATAAATTTCCAATCAATCCAACTGGCCCTAAAACCTGACGATACAATACGGTATCATTTACTTTACCACTACTTTTGACAGTGACTGCATACCACCAGACATGCTTTCCATGACGACCATTATATCCTGTTCTTGCTAAAGATGAGGTTTTACAATTTAAAAGAGAATCGTGGATTATCGAACCTTTACCTTGTCTTCTTATTGAAGACAAATCTGTTTCAGCCTTAATGCCATTAGGGGAATCAAGTAGATCCTCAATTTCCTTCTTCTTAATAGGGGATAGACGAGGGTCATTTCTTCTCGCCCAGGCATGAGAAATAATTGAGGGGCCCAAATATTCATCAGAATGAGATGTAGCATCGGAACAAGAATGAAGAATTGGATAACTGTGAATATCAGTAATTGAATGGAGTTCAGAGGCGATAAGAGGTTCCATAGAGCCAATAGCCCCTTGAGGGGTGCTCAATCCTTTTCTAGTTACAGATACCATCCAAGGCTTACTCGCCTCTCGTTTTGTCTCAAAAGCCCAATAATCAACTACTAAATCTCTAATTACTTCAAAACCATTGAGTGGTTCTATCTTAATACTAATTCCACCATCACGAATTGGAGCTGCTAGGTCTAGTCTCAGATTACCAGGTAAAACATGTCTGCCATTTATTGTAATAGCAGTAGTTGGATCATCTATCGCGCCATCTCTAAAGGTTAAAGAGCCATCTTGAGTATTTTTCAGAGTTCGGAGAACATCTAGGATAGACATGTGTCCAGGTAATGAACAAATCCACGTATCTTTACCTGTTGTCGAAGAAGAAGGGTCATATCTGAAAATACTAATCTCAGCCATTAAAGAATCGGACTTGAGATTTGGAACTGTAAAACCATCTTCTCCGGATGCGCCTGCTGAATCAGATGTAATTGAATCTTTTATTGCTTGGACCATTTCTTCATGGAAGATCCCCTCGCCATCGACTGCGGCCATTGAAGCAAGAGCTTCTTCCGCCCATAATTGGGATACTTTATCATAGTCTACATCACAATCTACTCTATCGACCAATCTGATAGCACCTAATTCTTCAAACCTTTTATCCCATTCTTTACCAGATTCACAAAACAACTCATACGATGTGTCTCCAAGTGCCAAGACTGAGAAATAAACTCCATTTAGTAAACCAGAAGATGCAGAGACTGCTTTTTTCCATAATTCCTCTGCATTATCTGGTTGCTCGCCTTCGCCCCATGTAGAACAGATGATCAAAACTCTCTTCTTAGAAGATAATGAAGATAAATCAAAGCCATCCATATCTGCAACTTCAGCATCTAAACCATAATTGGTGGCTTGTTTGGCAAACTTCGCCGCTAGACCTTCCGCGTTTCCAGATTGAGAACCGAAGAGAATCGTCATTGAACGATCGCCATCTGTAGAAATCTCAATTGAAGATTCTGAACTTTTCGACTCTGGTTCCGCCTTATTTGATGCGCTGCCAGAAACATTATTTTTCACTTCTTCAACTAAGCTTTCTTGGAAAACTCCTGAATCATCTACTGCACCCATCCTCGCAAGAGTTTCATCCATCCACTCTTTAGCAGGAGCTTCATAATCAACATCACAATCTACACGTTGATTTATTCTAACTCCTCCTTTAGACTCTAACCAGGAGTCCCATTCTTTACCAGATTCGCAAAATAAATCATATGAAGAATCGCCCAATGCTAGAACAGAGAAATTCACGCCACTCATCGAAGGAGAGTCATCAGCATTGGCTGAAGTCCATAGATCCTCTGCGTTATCTGGTTGCTCACCCTCTCCCCAAGTGCTACAACAAATCATTATTCTTTTTTGACCCGCCATATCGCTAATTTTGATTTCATCCATTCCTTTTACTGTTGCCTCAAGTCCATATTTAGATGCGGCTTTCCCAACTTTAGAAGCAACATCCTCGGCGTTACCAGATTGAGAACCAAACAACACCAAGAGGGGACGAACAGCTGACATAGAAGCACCTATACCACTCAGGGCAATACTTCGAGATATCGACGATTATTGAATGTAGCGTGTTGAAGTGATTGAATTAAGTTATTGAATAGGACTATTTACATCCCCATTCCATCGAATTCTCCACCTTCCATTGGACTGGAGGCTCTACTGGAAATAACATCATCAATTCTAAGAATCATCACTGCAGTCTCGGTAGCAGATTGGATCGCTTGGTCGACTACTCGGCTAGGCTCGAATACCTTACTATTAGCCATATTAGCCACACCACCTTCGTAAACATTTACTCCAAACTCTGATTTCCCTTCAGAGTGAGCTTTTCTTAGATCAATTATTGTGTTCACAGGATCTAGCCCTGCATTTTCTGCTAATGTCCTTGGAATTACTTCTAAAGCTCCTGAAAAGGCTTCAATCGCCATCTGTTCTCTGCCTCCAATTCCTTCGGCATATGACCTTAATGACCTACTAATTGCCGCTAATACAGAGCCTCCACCTGTCAAAACTGACCCGTCTTCATAGGCTACGGCAACTACGCCAATAGCATCATCAAATGCACGATTAATTTCATCAATAACATGTTCAGTACCACCTCTTAGAAGTACCGAAACGCTCTTGGCATCTTTACATCCAGTAATAAAAATCATATCAGATTCACCTATTTTACGCTCATCAACTTTAGATGCATGACCTAAATCATCAGAGGATAAATCATCAATATTAGTAATTATTTTTCCACCTGTTGCTTTAGAAAGTGCTTCCATATCACTTTTCTTTGCTCTTCTGATTGCCATTAAACCTGATTTTGACATGTAATGTTGTGCTAAGTCATCAATACCCTTTTGACATATTACTACAGTTGCACCAGATGATTTAATGGTCTCAACTAAAGATTTTAGATATGACTCTTCTTCATCTAAAAACTGGGACAACATATTTGGATCTGTGATCTGGATCTTAGCATCAACCTCTGTTTTCTTAACCTCTATTGCAGAATTTATTAGTGCTATCTTAGCATCATTAACTACCTTAGGCATTCCCGAGTGAACTCTTTCTTTATCCAAAATAATTCCATCAACCAAAGTACTACTGCCAATAGAACCGCCTTGTTTCTTTTCAACTTTGACATCATCAAGATCAACAACTGTGTCACCATCAACTTCCTGAGCAACGGATAGAACTGCTCTAACGCAGATATCCGCTAAGAATTCTTTCACTGCTCCGGCACTCTTACCAGTCAATGCGGTCTTAGCAACTTCAGTCAACATTTGCTCATTTATTTCAAGAGAATGGCTCTCAATTAACTCTGCAGCTTTCTCTGCGGCTAAACGGAATCCCTCACAAATTACAGTAGGGTGTACATTCTGATCAATTAAATCTTCACTTCTTTTCAATAATTCCCCGGCAATGACAACAGCACTTGTAGTTCCGTCGAAACAATGCTGCTCCTGAGTTTTAGCAACTTCGATTATCATTTTTGCAGCCGGATTTGTGATATCCATTTGCTTTAAGATTGTAGCACCATCGTTTGTGATTACTACGTCACCCATTCCATCAACCAGCATTTTGTCCATTCCTTTAGGACCTAGTGTAGAACGAACGGAATCTGCTACTGCCTTAGCTGCAGCAATGTTATTGCTCTGAGCAGAACGCCCACTGGTTCTTTCAGTGCCTTCTTTTAGGATAAATATTGGTTGTTGTCCATTGTACATTAGAAATCAGCCACCTGTATTGGGATTCGGGCCACTTAAGAGACCCTCATAAGGCCTCCCACAATAAGTTGAAATCAAAAAACTAAGATTTAAGATTCATTCTGCTGATCAATCCATGCTTGACCATAATGAACCCATTGTTCCATTGTCCATCCTTCAGGCAGTCCTGAATCTGGTATCTCGGGCACTCCTGGCGGTAAGTTTTCTTCTTCAGGCTGTAATTCTTCTACAGAAGTTTCAGCCGGTGGTAAAGGCGGTGGAGGTTGTTTGAATATATCTTCAGAACCACCGTACATTGAATTTGCAACTTTATCCTCCGAGGGCAAATCTGGAGCATTTGGTAAAGTAGTTGGATTGAAATTATTTCCTTGAGTGTATTCGTAATCATCAAAAGTTGAAAGTTCTTCTAAAGGAGAGGAAGCACTACGCATTATTCTGAAAGTTACTACTAAAACAGCACCTAAAATCACTAAACCAATTAATATGAAAATAATATTGCCTGCCAAACCAGCATATTCTCCTGCATTAGTTCCAGTATCTACTGGATCAATCTTGAACATTTGAATACTAGCAGACATAGAAACTTTGTCAATATCTCCGTCTACATTGAGAGGTAGCATGAATACCTCAGAATTATTATTCAAATTCCTTAAATTTTCGTCAGTAGCGGTCAAAAAGACAGTGATTTCTCTCATTGATTGAGCTTCTAAGACGAAGTTTTGATCACCCGTATCTACTCTTGCATCTACTATATTGTAGAAAATATTGGAATTTCTATCAATATCTGCTCTTAACAACTGAGCATCTGTTGGATGTTCATTCTTTACATTGAAAGTAATTTCTATATCATTTCCTCCTTCTCTAATTTCAATTAATCCCGGAGGAGTTAGAGTTATCCAACCTTGAGCACCAACTTGGAAATCAGCGTTTCCTGTTCCCGAAACCGGAGATTCAGAAGATTGAGAAAGGACGCTGGTAGCTGTCATTGAAATTGTCCTATCCCCAAAGGTCAATGAACTAAAAGAATATCTTACAGTGAGATTATGTGATTCTCCAGGAAGAATATATGGAGTCTTACCATCACTAAGCCCTACAGCAGATGCGGAAACATCTGAAAAATGGTCAAAAGATATTTCGAAAGAATCTGCGACATTTCCTCTATTCCAGATACGCCAATTAACAGTTCTAGGGTCGTCTCCCCCACGGAAAACCTCGTCTAACATATCTAAATCTTCAACTTCAACTAAATTTGTTTCTGGAACTGTTAATAACATCTGGGATGACATTTGGTAATCAGAATTTAATTTACTCGAAGCAGTTAAGATAATTGAATAAGTTTCAGCCACAATACCGTAAGGCATGGGAAGAAGCATAGTTACTGTAGTGTCTCCACCGAATGGATCAATTTCAAAAGTCTGTTCTGTATTCATTTCCAAGCCTAGTTTCCAATCGGCCTGGATACTTAAATCGAAAGATTCGGGGGAATTCCCATTATTCACCAACCTAATTTCTATTAGTCTCAAAGAATTATCTGCGGGAGCAACTAAATTGAAAACCTCTGGTTCTATTAATAAATCAGAGTAAATTGGAACAACAATATTCACTTGCCATTCAGCAAGATATTGAGCTGGAGAAACACCAGATGCAAGTAATGTTACAGAATATGTCCCAGGAGACACTTGAGGAGGTGCCGTAATTACAGCATCAATCAATACATCATCGGTTAAAGCTAGTTCTAGTGTCGAAACCTCGGAACCGTTGTAATACCATTTAATGTCAGCATTGTCGACCCAGTCAATATTAGGCCATGCTGCATCAAAACTCCAAGTTGCTATTTGATTACCTGTATTTTTGAAAGACATTGGGATAATACCACTTGCCCCAGGTTCCAAAGTTGCAGCTGGATTCTGTAAAGTGACCTGCCTTAATTTGCTTGAATAAGCAGGCATAACTGAAACTGGTAAACTAACATACTCTTTGGTAATATTAGTGATTCCATCATTTACCCAAACATCCCAATATAAGTCCTGTACACCCGAAGCATCAGGAATTGTAAGATTAAACCAAGTATCCATATAACTTAGAGCAGGGATTACCTTGGTAATTACATAATTATCATGATCTACAGGGTTATTAGAATCAATTCTTAATGGAAAATCATACATCCATGAACGATTTGTAACTTCTGTATAGAGTCTCAAAGTAATATCTACATAGCCATTATTCTTGATACTGCAATACAAAGAGGGAGGATGCGGATCGGATGGAACTACTAAGTAAGAGTTTGGAAGTGGATCATCACAATCAAAGTCCAGAGTATATTGAGGAACCTTTTGAATAGCGAAAATTATGAATGAATCAATTTGTATACCTTGACTTGAAAAGGAACTATTTGAGTCAAATTTGAAGGCCAAAGTATACTCTGCTGATGGATGGACTTCGGTCATATTCCAAACTAACTGAGTCCATTCACCAGTAGTTGAAAGAGGTTGAGAAGAAAAATTGTAGAATTCTTTAACACCTCCTGAATCCGCTTCAATTCTCATTTCATCACCTGCTGCCATTTCCCCCCATGCATTTGTCACCAATTGAATGGTTAAGAAATCAAAACCTTTGAGTCGAATCTTACAGAAATTATTACCATAATTCGAACTGACAGCAGAGTCTAGAGTACCTAGCCCTAGTCCGTGCCCTGGCTCGTTACAATTGTCAAACGGAGTGAACCATCCCCACCAAAGTCTATCATGTCGATTGCTGGCATAATTTGCACCTGGTCGAGATACACGCCAATGATTCTCCCCTTCTTCGCTAGAAGCGTTTTCCATTCTCCAATGGCCAAAGCTATCTGGGTCAGATGATAATTGCCCCGAAGAATCGTATCCAGCACCTACCCAAGTTGGCACATTTGCTTGAAGTTGATTGGTGCAATCAATCACATTGTCTCCATCTACGTCGCCACAGAAACCATTTTCCATAGGATCGTTCCACATTGCGACAGGCACATAACGATCTAATTCATTATTTGATTCCGTGTCGTCAGCCAGACCACCATCAACTATACCTCTTAGGATGATTCCACCTACTAGGTAACCATTCTCATCTAATGCACTGTGAGCAGAACTCGGAGTCCAAACAAAAGTTGCTTTCAAAGACTGGAAACCAGAAAGAAGCATACTTACGTTATATTCTGCTATCATAAAGCCAACTGGGTGCCATATCTGAAGATAACCTTCAGCAGATGCTGGTTGACCGGAAGATCCTGCCTGAGTATAAGTTACATTAATTTGAATTGTTTCATCCCTCATGATATATTCGACTATCGAGTTATCTGGCTGAGTCCATTCCTTAGCATCTCTTGTTTGATTACCAATTTCTATGGATGATATCTCAAAATCAATCAAAGATTTAGGTCCTATATCGTCCCTATTTTCATTTTCCTGTAATTCTGAATTAACAAATAAAGGAGATAAACTCATCATAATCAAAATTGACAACACAAAGATTGGAGTTAGCATACGCATGATTAACAAGTCCATTCGGTACAGAAATCGTGTAAGAAGGTTGGGGGTAAAAGTTTGTGAGCGATTCAGTTGGTAGTATTAATGAAAAAGAGAAAATACTCATAAAAACTACACCTACTGATGAATTATCAATGAAGGACTTATGCATTAATTGAGTCGCGTGCAGAATATGGAGGGTAGGGCCAGTCTTTCTCATAGATTGGGTTTGGCACTAATTTTACTTATTCAAATTACAATTATTCCAATAATTGGTTTCTCTCTTACATATCTAATTGATATAGATAGAGAAAATTTTGGCATATCGATAAGAGCAGAATTATTCTATTGGATTCTAGTATCAGGATTGACTTATGGGATTATATGTCTCGCGTTAGCTCTGATTGTTGGAGGTTACCGGCCTTCACCGGTTGTTGAAAGAGGAGGTTGGATAGCCACTGTCGGACTTAGTAGAAGGAAGTATGACCCAGAACTTATTGATAGAGCCAAAATGTCTGCTTATTCTAGCCCTTATGGAAAAATGAGCAGATTAGTTGCAAACAGAATAAAAAGTGATCAATCTGAATTATTTGCAGTACATGGGGGATTACAATTACTTGCTGTGCCATCACAAGTACTGTTAATCTCAATTCCACTAATAATTATGGAAGGTATTCCTGAAGAACTAATTAGAAAGGACAGTGCATTCGAATTAGGTATGCTAGGATATGTTATTGGCTTATGGATTTCATTCAGAGTACAACCAATTATTTCTTCACAATTTGTCGGATTTGCTGCAATGTTTAGGAAAATCCTATGGAGAATAACAAAAATTTCCTGGATTCTACCTGTAATTATCTTATGGGCATGTGCTAGAGTAATTCTTCAGTTTTCATTAACTTCATTAGGAATTGATATTTCACAATGGCATGATGTTCAATTGGAAGGTTTAATCTTAAATTTTGTAGCTCCAGAGGCACAGGTTCCTGAAACTGCAATTATCGATTTCTTAGTAGCAATTTCTGTATTGCCGATGGCAGCGTTCACTACTATCAGCGTATTAGGTGGCTCAAATGGCCTTTCGCCTTGGATGAAGGATAAAGAAGAGGATTTAGAGAATCTATCGCAGCAGAGCCTCCCTCTTCCCAAGGATGAGGAAGAAATAGAGGAACAATATGAAGAAGAAATCGAAAATGAAGAAGATAATCTTATTTCTAAAGATGAAAAAGACGATGAGGAGGGTAGGATGATTGATATTCCATTCAACCTATTTGGTTAATTGTTTACTGGAAATAATTGTTCAATAATTGCATTCAGAATTATCCAACCATTCGATAAACAAAGAGAAAAGGCAACGGCATTGGGACCTTCTAGATACAAAAATAATGATGAGAAAAAAAATGCTGTAATGCTTGCATAAAGTATGTCCTTAAGTAAAAACCAAGAGAGAAATAAAGTTACTATGCCTGAGCCATAAGAAAGAAGAATACTCATATTAACGCCTAAATTAGTTTGGAAATAATTTCTTCAACTCTATCCATCCCTCTAGAGATTTCTTCTTGACAAATCGTGTAAGCAAATCTAAGATGTCCCTCGCCTGCATCTCCGAAAGCAGTTCCAGGAGAGCATAGAACACCTCCTTCTAACATCTTCATAGCTAATTCTTCACTTGTATAACCTGGGATATCAAACTTGGGAAATACATAAAATGCACCTGTTGGAATGTTACAAGAAACATTCGGCATTGAATTTAGTCTATCACAAATCAGATCTCTTCTCTTTTTGAATTCGGCACACATCTCTGCCGGATAATTGCTAGCTTTTTCTAAAGCCTCTAATACAGCATATTGCATGGCATCGTTACTACAAGCAGTAACATAATACTGCATTTTAATCAACTGCCCCATAGCTTCCAAATCTGGCGACAACAAATAACCAATCCTCCACCCAGTCATCGCAAAAGTCTTAGAAAAAGAGTTAATCATAATCACTTTCTCATAACCAGCACCTAAAAATGAAACATGTTCCGAGTCATAGACTATTTTATCGTAAACCTCATCAGTAATAAGCCACAAATCATTTTCTTTAGCAAATTGAACGAGAGTGTCCCTTTGTTCTTTAGTCACATTCCCTCCTGTTGGGTTACTAGGGAAATTGTAAAGAATAGCAATAGTATTTTCATTAACTCGAGATTCTAAATCTTCAATTGTAGGGACAAAACCATTTTCAAAATGACAAGGATACATATTTGCCTCACCTCCACAAAGAACTACATCGGTTGGATATAACGGAAAGTATGGCTCGGGTATCAATACATTATCTCCAGGATTAACTAATGCAAGAAATATATCCAATAAAGCGTTTGTTCCACTCATGGTTATGCATACATTCCTCTCATCTAATGTTGAATCTCTATGGTGCCATGTTTCGGCTACTTTTTTCCTTAATTCAGGAAGGCCAGCAGTAGTAGTATACTTGTTTCGACCTTCTTCCATTGCCTTGGAAAATGCCTTGATTGCTAATGTTGGAGGTTGGAAGTCGGGTTCCCCCAAACCAAACTGTATAGCATCATCTCCTGCAAGATCAAACATCCGTCTAACACCCGTCGGACGAATACTATTTGCTCTATCTGAGAAGCGCACCATGACCTGCGGACATATGCACAGAGATATGAAAGGAGTGTACTGTAGACTTCCATTATTCTACAATTTCTGCGTCGATAGCACCATCATTTTCAGAACTAGTTTAACTATAGTTGGAAATTGAGCTGGTGGGGGCACTGGGATTTGAACCCAGATCAGCGGGTATCTTCCGCCTAGCGTGCACTTGGCAATTGCACGCTCTCGGGTTGCGACGGGTCGGTGCTCCAGTTGGTCATCAATACCATCAGATCACTTATTCGTCGTCATTCCCGTGCAACTGGAGCCCGCTGTACTACCAAGTTATACTATACCCCCAAGGGTAACACTACGAAAGACTACACTCTTATGATGCTCTCGGTGTGATGTCTTCAAAAATAAAAATTTATTTTACATTATCATCAAAGGCCCAGCAACTATGCTGAATAAAACCCATACTCCAAGGATGGCACAAGTTAATCCCCATGCACGTGGCCTTAGTCCGACACTTAGTGAACCCAAAATTCGTGTGAAATCTCCAACTATAGCTAAACTAGTTCTGAAAATTACTACTACTAAACCAGCCATAAACATGTAACCTAAGAAAAATATCATACAGATAAATATTCCAATTAATCCAGACCTTGCAACTGCGCCGATGGCTTGCGGTATTGTATTTGGTGCTCTAAGCCATAATAACCATGCAACCCAGAGACCTAAATACATATCATCTAAGAATTTATTTTCTTTCCACCATAATTGATACGGTTCAGGTAATCTAGAATAAAATAGTCCTCCAATAATTTCTATTTCTTTAATGCCACCTCTAAATAACATAGAAAGACCATGATAAATAAGCATCAAACTTATTATAAGTTCAATATAAATCCAAAACGAACCTAATCCTAATATTGACAAGATCGATACAGGTAATGCCCACAAAGCAAAACCTACACTCGAAGAATATAATGTAAGCGCTAATCCTGCTCCAGGTATAAGGGGGGAATCGGGAACTTCGTATTTCCCGCCTCTAGGCATCGCTAAGACCACAAGAGGAAGAAAAGTAGTTCCAATAATCAGACCTAGCAAATCTAAAGGTAGATTTCCTGAACCAAGATAGGACGATTCTACTGAATCTTCTATTGATTGTGAAGACATAGTTCCAGGCTTCCAAGAGGATATGAATCCTGCTGAATCAATCACAAAAACTGAGTCTGAAGCTCTGCTAGGGAACGATTTTCCAACAGATGAATCTGGATTGTCAATAAGAACTGGCCAACTCCCATTAATCTCATTTACTAATTTATCTAAATCTAAACTATTGACACCTTCTCCAGTTGCAATTTGGAGAAACGCAACATCATCATCAATTACCTTCTGAGCTATTTCGAAATCAACTCTTTGAATCTCAGCATTTGGAGAACTTGGAGTAAATAGTCCAATAACTATTGCATCATAATCTGATAATAAATCACTAAACTCTACTAACTGTTGATTCTCGCCATGCTCATATAATGAGAACGAGGGAGATGCCCCCTCAAATCTCGGTTCTTCGAAATCAATATCTGGTAAATTCATTGCTGGGCCCAGAGTTGTTAATGCTAGTAACAAAATAACTCCATATGCCGGTAAAGGTAGTAGTGCCTCTTTCATAGAGATGCCAATCCAAAAAATGATACTAAGAGGAATCAAAATAGCTGCCCAAGTTCCATTTAATAGAGATGGTTCTGGTTCTAAGACTTCAAACCTAAGAACTCCGATAAGGTCACAGGTTTCTCCAGGGTCTTGATCTGATAATTTGTAACAACTATCGACCATATACTTTCCTGAAGAAAGGCGATTTTGTGAGGACCAAGTTAAAACCGTACGATTAAATTCATCTACTCTAATTCCATGAGGGGATTCAAAATGATCTAATCTGGTATTTTCATCTGCATTGCCATGAATCATGTCTTGCCATTCAACAGGTCCAATAACCTCTAAAACTTGAGAAAGATAAAGATCATTTCCCCAAGGTGAATTTGGTGTAAATTCTACTCTGATTATCCCATTGGGGTCAACTGTCTGATCTAATTCAGGATAAATTAGTTCACCTTTAAATTCTATTCCTGTAGTCGCATCATAAGTATCCCACCATAAAACTCCTGTCTGTGCACAATCGTGTATTACATCAATTCGTAATCCAATTAGATCGCCCTGCTTAAGACTTACATTGATATTGTTAGCATCAACTAAAAATTCATGAGCCAAGGTAAAGGATTCCTCCATTACTATAGAATTAGTTTGAGCATCTAAAAGAATTTGATTATTTCCCAATGTGAGTGAAACAGAGAACCTTGTTTCTGAACCCAAAGGAGAACCGGGAAGGACATTTGTAAACTTACATCCATCATTTGCAACATCTAGAGATGCAAAAATGTGAACTGTAATGTTGCCATTAAACTCTAAATCTTCCATGATTGGAGCTGATTGAATGTCGATCAAGTTTGTTGAACCGACAGTTTTCTGGAAGTCGATTGAACCAATAGGTTGACCAGTCAAAGAGCTCCAATTGTTATCGAGATAAGGAGATGTGGCCTCACCTTTTAGAAACAGCCGATGGCTTTCTGGTTTTTCCCATTCAATCCCTGGACCTTGTGGAGCTATGATTTGCGCCGAGGAGATACTAATTAGAGATATAAAAATCAATGAAATAATCGATAATGACACAAATGTCTTACTTGACTTTCTGCCACTCATGCTCATGCCAGCACCTATTATTACTCAAAGTCAACGCTAATTAGTTCATAGGAATTGATAATAAAAAATAATTGCCATCAGTGAACCAGAAAATGTTGCAAGGAAATTTACGCTATGTTTTCCGAGATAACCCCTATTCTCTAACACCGCTCCTAAAATTGAATCAACTTGACACCCTAGCCAACCTATTAGTGACAACAGAGAAAGAAGTTGAATTTCAGAAATTTTAGAATCATCAGGAGAAAAAATTACTCCAACAATTGAAATGAGGATTGCACCGAACAATGCTGCCACAGTACCTGTTGGAGACATTCCTCCATTGGTTCCAGCAGGAACTGACTGTAAAGTTGTGATACTTCTAGTCCTAGTATCTAGTGACCCGATTTCGGATGCTAAAGTGTCAGACAAAGCCACAGATATACTTGCTATAGCTGCAAAATAAATCCATTCTTGACCGGGGAAAAGGAAGTTGTATATCGCCACTATCGAGACCGCTCCACCATTAGCCAGAACATTTTTCCAACTCCTAAGTCCTTCATTTGCCTCTTCCAATGAAAGTAGTTTCTTCTCATCTAACTTCCATTTTGTAGCTAAAGAACCTATTATGAGGAATGTAAATAGAGAAATCAGCCAAGTCCAATGCCCCATTAACGATACTGTGAGACCTGTTAATGTAGCTGCAAATAAGCCACTATTATCTAATAGATCTCTGACCTTTGAAAGCAGCAATAGAGCTAAGACAAGGCCAATAGAAATAATTTGGTCGTCTCCTATATCCATGGTGATTCCAGTCTTTCTGCGACGAGGGGGGGGTCATCAAAGATTCGGAGAGACATGTAAGTTAATTGTTAGTTACTAATATCTGAGATTGTGCTGACCCCTCTCATGAGCAAAGAAGATACAAAAAGAACGAGAATTACTAGGAAAATGATCAAGAGTAGGGTGAGTAAAACAATCACGTCCTCACTGAGACCGATTATTATACCAATTTCCCATAGGATGAATGATGAACCATTCCATAATGAATGTCCAGCAATCGCAATTAGGAGACCTAAAATAATTGATTTAGGAGGAATAATTTTCAATTTGTGCTCAGAATTAACTACTTCACTGTCATTTCCGGAAAACATAACCGATTTATTACTATAATTTTCAGGTAATATCCACCACATTGGATTATTGCCAATTAGAGAGGTAGAGATTTTTTCAGAATTATCTTCAGAAACAGTCCAATTAGTCACATCAGAAGGTTTTTTCGCCTCTTCAAGAGCAGTTAACATAGTATACTCTTTGCCATCAAATCCAGATACATCGCCATCCATATCAACATCAATTCCTATACCCTCAATAATATCCATTGATTTAGAAGAAAGATTTTTCATAATAAAAATTATTTTTGCTTTATTTTCAGGGTTACTTATCCACCAACCCAAAGCAGCACCACTAAATGAGGTCCATACTGCATGACCAGGGATTGAACCAATTCCTCTAATTAATGATGTCAAAAATAATCCTGTAAATCCTCCTTCTCCATATGACATTAAGAGATATCCAAAATTTTCAGCAATAGCAAATCCTAAACCAACTGTGAAACCAACTTGAAAACCAGTTTTGGGACCTTTTATTGAAGAAATGAAGAATAATACTGCTAAAAACTTGAAAATTTCTTCACCAATGGGGGCACTAAATGTGGAAACGATAAACATCTCCGTATCACTTGACCAAGATGAAGGTACTAAGGCAGGAGTTAACCAACTATTAATCAGAATTGCAGGAATTCCCGCCGCCATTCCTGCAATTAACCATGATTCGGCATCTCTCAAACGAGTAGGAAGGCCAATCCAAGATGTTGATGATGCCCACCAAGCATAAACTGGAATAGAAAATAAAATTAAAGTCATTGGTAAAGCCATGATCAAAGAAAGAATAAGCCCTAAATCGCCACCTATTATCTCAATTATTGCTATCACAAAAGAAATACAAAGACAAATGGCAAAAATAACCCATATCCAAAATGAAGGTGGTGTATCAATTATAGAATCATCTCTAACAAGAAATCGGCTCATTTTCGTAGGATTGGGTGTCTGAATTGAACCGCCTTCAGGAATTGGATGAGCATACATGCCACTCTCATGAGATGTTAATAATCTAACTTCGATTAGTTTGGGGCGATGTAGGAAAATCAAAAAACCAATACATGGAAAAGTTACAAAACTACATCCAATAACATATAGTGGTTCACCATCAAGAATACCAATCAGCTGAGCCGAAAATGCTTGGACGAGAAAAACCATGATTAATGAATTAGCAACTAAAGAAAAATATCTTCTAAAAGGTCTGCTAGTCCTAGATAATTGAAAATCATTAGGGGCTGAACTCAAAGAAGTGGGCTCTAGTAAACGTAATTTCCTGCCCTGGTTATCAGTTACTATTCTATCCAATATATTCACCTTGGAAGCCGCTCAGATCGCCCATCACTCGCGATACCCAAGATATCCGGTGCGGTTCCTCATCACTGCGACAATGATAGCGGAGAGATTGTGACATATTGGATTTACGATAAAATCAAGCAATAGCACCGCATGCACCGCAATAAATCTCTTTCCGATTATTATCTTTCTGCATACTCCATTCCCCACATGCAGGGCACGGAGGAAGCCCTCTCTCACTTGGAGACACTAGGGGTCCTCGACGAGGCTTCTTTTTTGAAGGTCTAAACCAACCTTTTTTCGGCCTTCTGACTTTGGGCATACTATAACCTGTACATTCTAAAGGTCCAATCATTAAGATTGTTATCATACCGACTAGATGATTTACTATACCTCTATTCCAACCCATGGAAATTACCGTACTAGGCGCGGGAGTTTCAGGACTAACGACGGCAATTAGACTATTGGAATCAGGTTTTAAAGTTACAATCTTTGCAAAAAATATGAGTCCAAATACTGTTTCAGATGTTGCTGCAGCATGGTGGTATCCATTTCTTGCTGAGCCAGTTGAGAAAACAAATAAATGGTCTACAGAAACATTCTATGAATTAATAAGACTGAAAGATGAAGAAAATATTGAATGTATAACAATGCGTTTAGGAAGAGAATATTTGAAAGAAAAATGCGAATTACCTGGATGGAGTACTGAAATACCTCATTTTAGAGTTCTTGAAGGAAGGGAAGTTATTAGTGGATATAATTTTGGTTGGGAAATTGAAGCACCTGTTATAGAAATGAATCATTACATGCCTTGGTTACTTTCTAGATTTGAAAAATTAGGTGGTTTTTATGAATTGAAAGAATTCTCTACATTGAAAGATGTTCCTGGAGAGATAATAGTGAATTGTTGTGGTCTAGGGGGAAGAGAATTGTGCGATGATAACGAGCTAAGGCCTGTTAGAGGACAAGTAATCTATATCAAACAAGACCCAGGATTTGGAAGATTTGACCAAAAACCTGAGACACTGACTTATACAATACCTCGGAGAGATGTTACAGTACTGGGAGGGACCGCTCAAAAAGATGACTGGGAAGAAAATATTAGATTAGAGGATAATGAATATATTCTTTCGAAATGTGAGGAATTATGGCCAGAATTAGATAGAAGAAATATTGTTGGTACAGCAGTTGGTCTGAGGCCTTCTCGCTACGAAGTAAGATTGGAAGAAGAAGAGATAATGGGTAAGAAAATATTTCACAATTACGGACATGGAGGAGCAGGGGTTACTCTCTCATGGGGATGTGCGGATGAGGTTGTCAAGCAAATTAAATCAATATGCTGACTTAGTAGTACTAATCACAACTGCACCGATTTTGTATGGATCACCATTAGAGGAAGGACGTCTATCTTCTAATCGACCCATCCAACCGTCTTCGACTGTCCCAATTGGAATTCTAATGGAAGCACCTCTATCAGAAACACCGTAGGAGAACTGATGAATTGACTGAGTTTCATGGAGACCGGTTAATCTCTGCTCATTATGTGCACCATAAACATCCATGTGTTTCTTAATATTCTTTCCAAACGCTTCACATACTTTGTTGAAAACTTCCTCGTCTCCACAAGTTCTCAATGTAGTATCTGAGAAGTTTACATGCATTCCAGAACCATTCCAATCTGTAGCGCCTAAAGGTTTTGGATGCCAATTAATCTCTAAACCATACTTCTCCGCATTTCTTTCTGCTAGATATCGAGAGACCCAAATCTCATCTCCTGCATTCTTAGCACCCTTAGCGAATATTTGATACTCCCATTGCCCAACTGCTACTTCTGCATTGATTCCTTCAACATTCAAACCTGCATCAAGACACATATCAAGATGAGCTTCTATTATATCTCTGCCAAAGGTATTAGAGGCCCCCACAGAACAGTAAAACTGACCCTGCCCAGTTGCATCTTTAGGGAATCCATATGGGAGATTTGTTTCTGGATCCCACAAGAAATACTCTTGTTCATAACCAAACCAAAAATCATCATCATCTTCTTCGATAGTTGATCTCCCATTCGTCACATGAGGGGTGCCATCGGCATTGTAAACTTCACACATCACCAAATAACCATTGATTCTGTCTGGATCAGGATATATTGCTACAGGTTTTAACAAACAATCAGATGAGTTTCCCTCTGCCTGCTTGGTAGAACTACCATCAAATGACCATTGTTTGCAATCTTCAATATTGCCAGAGAAATCTGAAACAACCATTGTTTTACTTCTCATGCTTTGAGTCGGTTCATATCCATCTAGCCAAATGTATTCGAGTTTTGCTTTATCTACCATAAGTCACCGCCTAAGCATTAGGTTTATTATTTGTTCGTTTGAAGAAATATTAGATTATATAATGCCTTAAATCATAGAAAAAATGACCGATATTGTACATTTGAACATTATTAATCCTAAATATTGATAATTTGACTTTAGTATAAGAAGTAGTTTTATAAAAAAAAGAACAAATGAATATTTGGAAAAAGATAAGAAAAAAAAATTTCTAAAGATTGTGAAAAATATTTTCTAAAGGAAAAAGAGTCGAAAAAAAAACATCACATGGTGGACGAGCCGAGATTTGAACTCGGGGCCTCTTCTTAGCCAAAGAAGCGCGCTTCCAAGCTGCGCCACACGCCCATTAAACATCGGACCTACGACGGCCATTTAAGGGAAATGGAACAGGGAAGGGTATGGGCGAAGCACCGGGAGACGAGGCGGAGGGCGGACAATTGCCAACCCAACCGGATTTCCCTCACGAATTAATTGAAGTATTGAAAGGGAAATTGAATAAAAAAGATGCCCCCTTTCTCAAATATCTTGGAAAAAAACTGAATATGGTTTGGATCGATAGTGATGATTCAAGATTAGGTATGACTCGATTTGAGTATAATGCCAATGAATTATTTCGGAGAAGAAAAATGAAATTGTCTTGTGGTCCTGTCACTATAGGGATTAATCCTATATTGAATAAAGATAAAGCTCTCTACAGACATACTCTAGTTCACGAACTTTTACACGCATCGGGAGTATTGGACCATGGGGAAATACATGCCAACTTAGTTGCAGAGATTGCACCTTCACCAAAGTTCTCCAATTCTTTAGTACTGCAAGAAATGAGGGAAAGAGTACTCGAAAAATTGCCAGAGAGGCAGTGGATATGTGGTGATTGTGGCTATACTTGGGAAAGGAAGAGAGTGTCTATGCCCACTAGATGTCCGAAATGTGCTAAACCATTCAAATCATGAAACGCATAATCATAATATGGGAGACGTATACGCTCCTACATGGAAATACCTAGCAACATGTCTGAAATTGAAGATTTGTTGCAATTAGTGATTGAAGAATCTTATCCTACTTTAGGAGCAATAGTTGCAATTTCTATCTACTCAGTTTTTGTATTTATCTTTTACAGAGCATTGGCAAAAAGAGATCTAATTACACTAAATCTAAATCATTACTCCGACAACCTTTCGGGAAGGGTCAAAAAATATACAAGAACAATGTTTTTTGTTTTGCAGTATATTGTCGTCGTACCAGTATTGATTACATTCTGGACCTTAGTCCTAGCAATAATTTTGACATTATTATCGCCAGATGCAGATCATTCAAGAAACGCACTAATCGCCACATCAGTAGTTGGTGCTGTAAGAATTCTTTCTTATTGGACTGAGGATTTATCTAGAGATGTGGCGAAAATGTTACCTTTTGGCGTACTTGGTGTATTCTTAGTTGGAGATGCACAAGTTCAAATTTCTGAGATTGAAGAATTATTCAATGGTTTGAATGAAATCGCTACATCCTTCATTAGTAGCCTATTTCTTATTGCGGTATTGGAAAGTATTCTTAGAAGTTTATCCGCAATGATAAATATATTTTCTTTAAGAAGAAAGAACCTTCATCAAAAGAAAGAGATTGCGAAAAAAACAGGTAGAACTGTCAAAGATATCCGAACTGATATATTGGACGATGGAGAGCTAAATTACAGTGCTGGGGACGATGTAGACCAAATGCAAGAGGTATTAGAAGACGCCGTAGATGGACTTCTTGAGGAAAATGTTTGAGGTGTAGGGTTCATCAAAGAGATACTGTCCCGTCAGCCCAAGGGCGATTGGTGTAGTCTGGATATCATATCGGCCTTCTAAGCCGATGACATGGGTTCGAATCCTGTATCGCCCACCACTAAAGATTTTTTTTCGAGACTCTAGAATTATCTATTACAATACAAATCGCTCATATAGGGGCAGTAGGTCGGCGGGCTGCATGAAGCGAGGTTCACGTGCCTGGAAGAAGCAAGGAAACCAACGCTGGAAATGGCGTAAGAAGAAACTTCGCCGTCGAAAAGCATCTAGAAAGAGAGCAAAACAGTGATTTTACTGATTTTTTGGCTTTCTCAGATTATTTCTTTAGAAAAGAAAAAAGAATTTTGCTATATTTTAGAAACTAAATCATTGAGAGACATTCGTGGATCGTCAACTTTAGTGACTCCGCTAGCTAGAAGAACTCCTGAAGTCCCTAAATTAATTGCTGTGGCAACATCATCACCATTTTTCACACCTGCACCACATAGAATTCCTACATCTTTACTGATTTCACGTATAGCAGCAGCAGTTCCACTAACAATATCAGGATCCGCAGTAGTCACTGAAATTTCTCCTCCAATTAATTCAGGAGGTTCGACTGCCACATAATTAGGCTCTAATGCAGATAATGCTCTTGCTTCATCAATATCTGCGGCGCATGCACAGACAGTGAAATCTTCAGGGACACTATCTAGGAGCATTGCAATGTGTTCGATAGAAACTTTATGCTCTGCATGATTAATCAAAGTTCCTTTGGCCCCCCTACATATGGCTGTTTCAGGATGTAACCAACCTGTATTAGATCCAAAGTTAATAGGGTCTAAGTGCTGAGTCCAAACTTCTAAATTGGGTGCTGCAGAAACAACAGAAGATAAGTCAAAAGCGGACACCACGGCAATCATCCTAGCATCTGTCTCTATATCTTGCATAATCATTGCTAATTCTTCAGCAGCAACGCCGTGCGCCTCTTGGTAAGTTTTGAAATTAACAACAATTAGCGTGTCCTTCATAGAACTGCGAGGCATAATACCGATATGATGATGACGGATGAATTAGATAATTTCTCCATGACCTACGACCTTATCGGAAATATCCGAGTTATCATTTATCCTAGAGGATTCACCTATCAAGCACCTAGTTAATTTACAATCATCTCCAATGATGGCGCCAGATAAAATTACACAATCTATAATCTTACAACCGTTACCTATTGAGACTTCACGAGAGATAGATGAACCAGAAATCTGAGATAAGGTGTTGATATTTCGATTAAAGAACCAATTTTCACCGTCAGACCAACCATCTGCGAATCTCTTATTTGAAATGCAAACTTGTGTTGCTTCGATAAATGAGGATGGCGTCCCTGCGTCGACAAAGTAACCTTTGAACTCTAAGCCTGCCATTTTTCCTGTTTTTGCAATCTCTGGAAATACGTCTCTCTCAATACTATGTCTCTCTGAAGATAGAGAAGCGATTACTTCTCTTTCAATTAAGTAACATCCAGCATTTATAAGATTAGAAAACTCAGTACCTATTTCAGGTTTCTCTTGAAACTTAGTAATCATTCCTGAATCGTCCAAACCACATACTCCAAACCTACTAGGATCTTCAACATGCCAGAGCGATAGAGTAGCCAGAGCATTCATCTTTCTATGATGAGTCAATAAATCATTAACATCTACACTTGAAACAAGATCTCCATTTAAAATCAAAACCGGACCATCTCCCGTAAGGTACTCAAATGTCTTAGAAATTGCACCACCAGTCCCTAAGGGTTCGTCTTCGACCGAGATTATCACTTCGAAAGGAAGATCGGAAGAAGAAAAGAAATTATGCATTTCTTCGACACTATATCCTGCAGCAATTATTACTCTATCAACCATGTCAACTGGAACACATTCTACTACCCTCTCTAGGAGAGTTTTATCCAAAATAGGTAGTAAAGGTTTAGCTCTTCCTTCAGTCCAAGGTCTAAGTCTTGTGCCGAAACCACCAGCGAGAACAACTACATCCACAGTTCACCGGATATGGCAATAGATTTCAGCACTTCGTGCTTAAGATTTGAACATCGTTAGGCGCATCGTTCAAAGAGCGACTTCAAATCGGACGCTTGAGAAATATGAATATTCACGAGTATCAAGGAAAGATTCTGTTTAAAGAAGCGGGAGTTAAAGTACAAAACGGGATACACTGTAAAACAGTAAATGATGCTCTTAATGCATATGATTTATTGGGTTCAAAAGTTGTGGCCGTAAAATCGCAAATTCATGCAGGAGGTAGAGGTAAAGGGACTCTTTATGACATAGAAACCAATGAGTTAGTAATGGAAGGGGGCGTAAAAATTGCTTTTTCTAGAGAAGATGTAGAGGAATATGCAAAAAATATTATTGGAAGAAAACTGGTTACTAAGCAAACTGGTGTAAATGGAAAAATAGTAAATAATTTGTATATAGAAGCAGGTTGCTCAATTGAGCACGAATATTATTTGGCCCTATTAGTCGATAGAGAAAAAAAATCAATTCTAATAATGGCCTCTACTGAGGGGGGAATGGATATTGAAGAAGTTGCAGAAAAAACACCGGAGGCAATTCATAAGATTTGGGCACATCCAGTGGATGGACTAAATGAGAAAGATGCTCTAGAGATGGCAGATAACCTCAATCTGGAAGGGAATTCAAAACAAGATTTAGTTTCAATGTTAGATTCTTTATCGAGAATGTTTGTTGAGAAGGACTGTTCAATGATAGAGATTAATCCTCTAGTTAGGTCTGATTCTGGAGAAATGATTGCTTTGGATGCAAAGGTTAGTTTTGATGATAATGCATCATTTAGACACCCATGGAGGGAAGAAATGAGAGATCATTCAGAAGAAGAAGAAGTAGAAACCAGAGCTCATGATCACGGACTTTCTTACGTCAAACTTGATGGAAATATTGGTTGTCTAGTGAATGGTGCAGGACTTGCTATGGCATCTATGGATGTGATTAAATTATACGGTGGAGAACCAGCAAATTTTCTTGATATAGGAGGAGGAGCAACTAGAGAATCAATTACCACTGCATTCGGAATTATACTTGAAGACGATAATGTTGAGGGAATTTTAGTGAATATTTTTGGAGGGATTATTCAATGCGATATGGTTGCTAGAAGTGTAATTGAGGCTTCAAATGAACTTGGATTAAAGGTGCCTCTAGTTGTAAGATTTTCAGGTACTAATCATGTAGAAGGAAAAGAGGTTTTAGATAATTGCGATTTAGATGTACATACAGCAAGCACTCTTGCTGAAGGCGCGGAAAAAATTGTAAATCTTACCAGGAGCGTGGAATAATGTCAATTTGGATTCATGAAGAAAGTAAAGTCTTAATTCAAGGAATTACAGGTAAACAAGGAACTTTTCATGGCACAAAAATGGATGAATATAACACAAATGTAGTAGGTGGAGTCACTCCAGGTAAAGGTGGCCAATTTGTTGATTTACCGAATAAGAAAGTTCCCGTTTTCAATACTGTTGCTGAAGGTTTAGAAGAGACCAATGCAGATGTTAGCGTAATTTATGTCCCGGCTAGATTCGCTGCTGCTGCCATCATTGAAGCCGCAGATGCATTTCAGGAAAAAGGAGGAGGATTGATAGTTTGCATTACTGAAGGAATTCCTATTTTAGATATGGTTAAGGCTGTTGCTAAAGTAAATCAATATCCCGAAGTTAGGTTAATCGGACCAAATTGTCCAGGTATAATCACTCCGGGAGATATTGGTGGTTGTAAAGTGGGAATAATGCCAGGATTTATTCATGAAAAGGGGAGAATAGGAATTGTATCGAAGTCGGGTACTCTAACTTATGAAGCAGTGGCACAAACTATGAGTGTTGGAGAAGGGCAATCTACTTGTGTTGGAATTGGTGGAGATCCGGTCAATGGAACTGGTTTTATCGATTGTTTAGATGCTTTTGAGAAGGACCCTCAAACGGTAGCTGTAGTAATGATTGGAGAAATCGGAGGTTCAGCCGAAGAAGAAGCAGCAGAATGGGCGTCGAAAAATATGACAAAACCTATCGTTGGTTTCGTAGCTGGATCTACTGCGCCTCCGGGAAAGAGAATGGGGCATGCAGGTGCGATAATTTCCGGTGGAAAAGGTACCGCAGCAGAGAAATTTAAGGCATTTGAAGAAGCAGGAATTTATGTTGCAAGAGACCCTTCTGAGATTGGGAATGTATTAGTTAAGGCATTGGAAGATAGTGGATTAAGATAAACTTGGATGCGAGAGTCTTAGATGCTGGATGCATACTCGTGAAGCATGGCAGGGGGCGGTTCTAGTGAGGGCTCGCCGGAAAAAATTATTGATGAACTCTTGAAAGGAACTTCTAGATCATTCTATTTGACTTTGAAAGTATTACCAAAGAAGGTGCGAAGACAGATTGGTTTGGCCTATCTTCTAGCACGCTTAGCAGACACGATAGCAGATTCAAAAGTGGGTGAAAATAAAGTTCTATGGAAATTACTTGCTGAATATAATCATAGGCTTCTTCACGGAGAATGTGTAGATATGCCTGATTTTACTGAATTAGCAGTTATTCAAGAGGATAGTGCTGAATCGAGGTTGCTAAATGAAGCATTTATTCCGGTCAATTATTTAGAGAAATCGCAATACCTTAGTGAATCAGATCGGAAAAAAATTATTCAATTACTTGATGTTATAATAAGTGGGCAGATTTTAGATTTGGAAAGATTTAACGATGCTTCAGGGAGAAGAATTATTTCATTAAAAAATGAAGAAGAATTGGACTCATACACTTATTTAGTGGCTGGAAGTGTGGGGGAATTCTGGACTCACATGTCATTAGACCATCTGTTTAGTTTAGAAGAAGAAAGAAGAGAAATCCTATTCGACAAGGCTGTCAAATTTGGAAAATCATTACAATTAATCAATATTCTAAGAGACTTACCTGAAGACTTACGAATGGGGAGATGCTACATCCCAATTAAATCTCTGAAAGAAATTGAAATGACGGCTAAAGATTTACTTGACATGAATAATATTGATAAATTTAGGCCATTGTATGATTCCTATATTGATAGAGCTGAGGATTATCTAGATGAGGCTGTAGATTATGTGAAAATGCTACCAAGGAGCCAGTTTAGACTTCGACTTTCGTGCTTATTACCTATCCTAATAGGGCAAAGAACATTACAACTACTACGAGAAAGAAATATTCTAGATATTGAAAATAGAATTAAAGTATTAAGGCCAGAAATAAGAAAAATAATGAGGAAAGCGATGTGGCTATCAATAACTGGAATAAGCCCGAAAAAAATGAATTAAATGATGATTCATGATTTGTACAACTCAGCGTGAAGTTCAAGAGTAAATCTATTGGGCTCGATATGAAAGAGTATGCCCGGGAGACAGATTAGTGATTCCGAACCAGAGGTTATGTATGACCTTGGTAAATCTATATCACTAGTTACAGAGGAAAATAATTCAGTCCCAATTGAGAAAGTACGTAAAGCAGTAAATGTGACTAAAGAAGCCGTTCATGCAATTAGTATTACTGCCTTAGAAACTCTAAGGGAAGGAGCTTTCTTTATGGGGGTAATTGGCTCAAGGGGGGAGCTAGTAAATCCTTTCTCACATATTGATGCCGCTTTATGGACAGAAAATAGATTACCCGATGACATTATACAATCAGCTTACGACTACTGCGAAGAATTAACTCGTAGAGAAGCAGGAAATTTCTACCATTCTTTTAAGTATCTTCCAGAAGATGAAAGAAGATCAATCATGGCCTACTATGCATTTTGTAGGAGAGCTGATGACATTGCTGATGGAGATTATATTGATTATTTTCCAGGAGGTTCTGAAGAAAATCAGGAGTCAATTGACTACAGGACAAAAATTGAGAGACTAATAGATGGTGTGCCTGTATTAGATAGATCTTCTTACAATGATAAAATGTCACAATTATTCTATTACAGAAAGAAATTATCAACTGCATATGGTCAGATGACTTCTACTGATCCAATATTTATAGCATTGAAAGATACTGTGAATAAATATGGAATTTCTAGGCAATTATTAGATGATATGATTAGTGGGATGGAAGAAGATTTTCATCGGAACAGGTATGAAACTTTTGAAGACCTATATTCATATTGTTACAAAGTGGCTTCAACAGTCGGACTCGTATGTATAGAAATATACGGATATGATGATAAAAGAGCGAGAGAATATGCTGAATCTTGGGGCATCTATATGCAACTAACAAATATTCTGAGAGACGTTGCGGAAGATATCGAGAGAGACAGAATATATCTTCCAATTGAGGATCTTAATAGATTTGGGATTTCAGAAAAAGACTTGAAAAATAGCAAAGATATTTTGAAACATCCTGGATGGAAGCCGTTTGTTAAAGAATACATTAAAAGGGCAGATAAGTATAGAGAAAGGGGGATGAAATTGTTCCCTCTTCTCGATAAATCTAGTAGATATTCTCCTGCGGCTATGACTACATTTTATCATTCTATTATGAAGAAAATAGAAAAAAATGATGGGGACGTTTTTTCTCAAAGAACACAATTATCAAAAACCGAGAAGATAGGCCTAGCAGCCTATATTTATGTTAGATTTCGTTTCTTTGCATTATAATCAAAATCAACCTGAATCAGGTTATACTATAGAAGACATATTGAATATGATTAGGGAGGAGAGGGTGTGAAAGTCGCGGTACTGCTTCAAGATAGGTGTAAACCGAAGAGTGAAGCTTTCAGATATCTAGAGAAATATGCAGGCATGTGTGGTGGAGAATGTATACAAGTTGAAGATAATAAATGCAAGATCCTAGAAACAGCATGCCCACCCTGTTTTTATCGGGCAAGATTATGTCCTGGTAATGCTGTAATTGTCATTAACCTTCCAAAAGAACTTGATACAGATATGACTCATTGTTATGGCCTAAATGCATTTAGGATATTCAGATTACCTGCACCTAAAATAAAACAGGTTGTTGGCATACTTGGACCTAACGGAGTGGGTAAATCAACTGCTATCAATATTTTATCAGGAGCTATAAAACCAAATTTAGGCGATTGGAAAAATCCATCTCCGGAATGGGAAGAAATAATCTCTACATTCCCTAGAGGGGAACTTAGAGATTATCTTGGATTAGTTGCAGAAGATGGAGTCAGTATTGCTGTTAAACCACAAAATATCGATAAATTACCAAAATTATGGGATGGAGAAGTTAGAGGATTGTTATCTCGTGTTGATGAAAGAGGAGAATTAGAAAAATATTCACTCCTAGTTGGAGTTTCACATTTACTAGATAGAGGACTATCCAGTCTTTCAGGAGGAGAATTGCAAAGAGTGGCAATTTGTGCGACAATTCTTAAAGAAGCCGACGTATACTTTTTTGATGAGCCTTCATCATACCTAGATATTTACGAAAGAATGAGGATGGTAGGAATTTTACAAGAACTTGCAGAAAAAGGCAAGAGAGTAATTGTTGTTGAACACGATTTAGCAATCCTAGATGTACTCTGTGATCTGGTCCACATTGTTTATGGAGAAAGAGCAGCATACGGCATTTTCACTCCAGCTAGATCTACAAGAAGTGCAATAAATATGTATCTTGAGGGTTATTTGCCAGAAGAAAATGTAAGAATTAGAGACAAAAAGATTGAGTTTTTACGAGGAAGAATCAGGGGGGAGGAAATTGGACTTCCTATCTTGAAATGGGGAGATATGGAAAAAACTCTAGGCGAATTTAGTCTAAAGACTGGAGAAGGGATGGTTAGAAGTGCAGAGGTTGTTGGCGTAGTAGGACCTAATGCCACAGGTAAAACAACCATGGTTAAGATGATTGCTGGAGAAATTGAACCAGATCAAGGATGGTGTACAATGGACGCAAAAATATCCTACAAATCTCAACATGTACATACTGAATTCGAAGGAACTGTGGAAGAGTGGCTCAATTTAGAATTAGGAAATAAATGGAGAAGCGGTGAGTTCCATACACAAGTTGTTAGGCCATTGCAAGTTGATCAATTAGTTGATTTACAGGCAAAAAAACTGTCTGGTGGAGAATTACAGGCAGTGAGTATTACTATTTGTCTAGGGAAAGAAGCTGATTTATATCTTCTTGACGAACCCAGTGCGCATCTTGATGCTAACGCAAGAATGGAGGCGGCAAAGGCCATAAGAAGAACTATGGAAAGTAATGAGAAAGCAGCAATGGTGATAGATCATGACATCTATTTCATCGATATTGTGAGTGACTCTCTACTAGTTTTCGATGGAGAAGGGGGGAAAAATGGTAATGCGGTAGGTCCACTAACTCTTAGAAAAGGAATGAATAAATTCTTGAAAGATATTGACATGACATTTCGAAGAGACCATGAATCATACAGGCCACGAATTAACAAACCAAATAGTAGAAAGGATAGGGAGCAAAAAATCGCCGGAGAATACTTCTACATTGAGTAATATAACCATTGGATTCTTGAAGGATGGTTGAAACCAAGCATCATGGCAGACGAGGGTGACGAGCCTACTGAGGAGTTATCTGATGGAAATAATTCAGAAGAAATTGAAATTGTCGACCCGATAAAAATTCTTGAAGAGAAAATTGAGGAGTTAGAGAAAGAGAAACAATACTCTGCTGCAGAAATAGTGAATTTAAGACAACGATATGCTAGAGAAAGAAATACTTTATTGAAATTCTCTAGTATGAATCTGGCATCAAAAATTCTCCCTGTGCTTGATTATTTAGAAAAAGCAATAACAATAGAGAATAGTGAATCCGGAAAATTTCTCGAAGGTGTCAATATGACTATGAATAAGTTAAAGACTGTTTTAGAAAATGAAGGAGTCAAGAAAATAGAGGCTCTAGACCAATTATTTGACCCTTCGTTGATGGAAGCAATCGCAGTAATTCCTGCCCCGGAGGGTAAGGATTCAGGCACTGTAGTAGAAGTAATTGAAGAGGGATATTTGTTCCATGAACGTGTATTAAGACCAGTAAAAGTTATTGTGTCCGAAGACTAAATTGATAACTAAGTTGCTATTGCACAGAACATGAATAAGTTTCTTGTAATTTTATTATGCGTCTCTATGATACTCTCAGGATGTACTGGAGTGAATGATGAAGTTCTCGAAACTCCCGGTTGTATGGATTCAGATGCACTAAATTTTAATGAAAATGCCACAATAGATGATGGAAGCTGTTTATATCAAGAAGTTGAAGAAATTCTAGAAATACCACATATTGATGGGTGTGACAATACTAATGCAATACATTGTATGCTACCTTTTCCTTCTGATGCATTTCTAATAAATGACCAAACTACGGTTACTGGCAAAAGAATAAATTATTCACCAAACACAATACCTGGATCAGGTACATCTAGTCAAATTAATATCCCTATAATCAATCAAATTGATGGTGCAAGCCCTAATACACAGATTATGACCGCTTTTGACATTGATCCAGATGTGTCAGAATTAGCAGGACAATATAGTATTTCAAAAAGTTTAGAAGATGGACACTCTACAATTTTAATGAATAAATTAACCGGAGAATTAGTTCCGCACTGGGTTGAACTTGACATTAGATCTGAGATTGATCAACCAACTATACTTCACATTAGAACGATAAAGGCATTGGAACATAACACACCTTATGTCGTGATAATATCGGGACTAATGGATGAATCTGGAGAATTAGTGCCGGCTCCAGAAGGTTTTGCTGCACTAAGAGATCAAGTAATTACTTCATCAATTGATATCGAAAATAGAAGAGGTTCTTTTGAAGAACTGTTCTCATTTATTGAATCAAATACTGAAATTCAAATCCAACAATTACAAACCGCATGGAGTTTCCATACTGCATCAACTGAATCGATAATTGGCCCAATTATTGAGATGAGAAATGATGCTCTGCAAAGGATTGGGGAAAACGGTATAGGCTGTAACGACATCACCGTAGAGGAGCGATTTATAGAAGGGACTACAAATACAAGCCATTGGATTATCTCTGGAACCTATACTGCTCCACAGTATACTGAATCATTTTATCCGCCAACTTTAATCAGAAGGACTTCAGAAACAGACCGGACACCTGTTTTCGTAGAAAATAGAGAGATTCCTTTCTGGTTATTAATTCCGGGCACTGCAGTCAATGAGCCTGCTGATTTGACAATATGGGGTCATGGATTCCTGGGTACAGGGGACACCTCAGGATTGTATGGATGGGCTAATGAAAATAATGCAGCAATGTTAGGAACTAGTTTTTACGGATGGGCAAGTGACGACATTACTAGCATAGAATATGCTGTTCTTGATATGAATTATTTCCAACATCAAGCAGAAAGACTTGAACAAGCAATGATTAATCAGGTAGTGATGATAAAATCATTTATGGGAATTTGTTCAGAATTACCTGAATTGTACATTAATAATAATAGTTTAGTAGATGTTTCTGATCCAGTTTACACAGGTTATTCAAATGGAGGACTACGAGGACCATCGATAATCGGCCTTTCACCAGACCTGAATAGAGGAGTTCTTTGGGCGGGAGGATCTTCCTTTTCTCATATCATAGAACGCTGTACACAATATGATCGCTTCCATTTCATATTTGCCAGTGAATGGGGATATGAAAATCAACTAGATAGGGCAGTCGCCATTTCTATAATGCAGACTCTATGGGATTCAGTTGAATCTGACACTTTCCTATCGCTTAGAGAAGAAGGATATCTAGATGAGATTGAACCTTATGATTTGATGACCCTATTCTCTATTGGGGATTTACAAATTTCAAATATTTCTTCTGCAAGAATGATGAGAACTGCCAATATACCAATTCTCAATTCATCGACTATCATCCCTTATGGCATCGATATAGTGAATGAAACTCATATCGGCTCTGTTGGGGTTTTCTTTGATGGAGGATATATTCTCGCACCTGATGGAAATGAATATGGTGAAGAACCACATCCTGCTCATAATGCGATTGGGGGCCTATTTACAGCTAGAGATATGGCATTTAAATATCTTCAATTAGAAGATATTGTAGATACTTGCAACGGTAATTGCTCATTTTCTCCGGATGACCTGAGTTGGAATTAACCAACTGGCTCTCCACCTTCACCCAAGAAAGCGAGTCTCTTAAGGGAATCATTTGATATCAGGAACTCAATAATTTTTTCAGGAACAGACTGACCTAAAATCATCTTAACTGCGTTGTCATCGTTAATTGTAGAAAGCATTCTAGCAGTCTCACGGACCCTCCATCCTTCAAATCGTTCTCTTTCAACCAGAGGCATAGAAATGACCGGCCATTTAGAACTCTCATATAATTCAGATGAAGTTAAATCACTACTAAAAAATACTCCAGACTTACCATGATATCTCTCAGCATGGCTGACCCAATTTGGAGGATCCTCAATATCAGGAATAGAAACAATCTTCGCATCAATATTTGCTTCATTATCAAGCCAATACAAAATCATCTCCATTCTTTCAGATTCGGACCAAGGATTCTTTAGCGTCTGAGGCCTATTTGAAGAACCAACTGCAATAATTAGTTTTAATTCTGGGAAATTCTTTAGGCGATATTTTTCAGCATTAATTATCATAGCTGCATGACCCTTATGAAACGGCTGAAAACGCCCTAAGACCACAAAACCAGGTTCTGGAGAATCAGAAGGAGGTGGCGGAATTAAAGGTAATTCTGTCATTTTAAAACCTCTTTTTCACCATATAAAAAGTCTCCATTCAGACTCCATAACTCATATTCTAAATATTCGCGGCCTATTAGTAAACTAATATTTTTTGAATCGAAACTATTGAGAAAAATGTATAATAATTCACTTGAATTACTATGAGAACTCATTGTAGGTAAAATTCTAGGATCTTCAGAAGGCTCCATTGTCTCGCCTAATTTCTCTCTTCTACTCATCCAATCAAGAACAACAGATTCGGAGTAGGATTTTTTATCTGTTTTGGATAAAGAAGATATGAAATCCTCCCACAATGAAAAGTTAAGGAAATCATTAGAGTTGGAAATATTGTATTCCAACATAGGTTCTACATATAGGAAAAGTCGAGCATCCCAGCAACGCCATTCAGAAAATGAACACCATTTTGCTAAAAGAATTGTTAATTCTGCAATTTCTGATTCTTTTATTTGCTGAGAATATATTGCCTCAGACATAACTAAGTTTGAATTTTTATCGGACCATTCCATTATATCTCCTTCTAAATCTACGTCAAAATCTCTATGGAATCGATTATCTAACTTAGGCCTATAAGCTCTCAATGAATTATCTTGTACTTTTTCAAATAATTCTTCAAGAGGCATAGACACTAATTTCTGAAAATTAGACTGATGAACAAGATTTAGAATTACATCTGCCATGTCCGTACCTCGGGCCTAGCCAGAGAGAAGTACACAATGAACTATCGGTTAGGCATTCAATTGAAGAATAGATGACTGGGCCAGTCACATGAGCATCGGTTGCGATAGGGGAGTTATGGTCATGGCAACAATCGATGAACAAATCAAATCTCTCGAAGAAGAAATCGGGAAAACTCAGAAAAATAAAGCCACAAATGCTCACATTGGGAAGTTGAAAGCTAAAATAGCGGCATTGAAAGCGAGGAAAGAAAAAGCTCAAGCTCATGCTAAATCTAGTGGAGGAGGACCTGGTTTCGAAGTTAAGAAATCTGGCGATGCTTCTGTAGCCTTGGTAGGATTTCCAAGCGTTGGTAAATCAAGTCTTATTTCTCAATTGACAGAAGTTGAATCGGAAGTTGGAAATTTCGCATTCACTACCCTGACTTGCATACCTGGTTTGATGGAGCATAAAGGTGCTAAGATACAAATTCTTGACTTGCCTGGATTAATCAAAGGAGCCGCAGAAGGGAAAGGAAGGGGCAAAGAAATTCTTAATGTGATTAGAGGTGCTGACATGGTATTGTATGTTCTAGATCCATTTCAAGAATCTCATTTCGATATATTAGACTTGGAATTATGGAGAGCGGGGATGAGATTGAATCAAAAGAAGCCGCAAGTTTTTATCACAAGGTCAAACAAAGGCGGAATCGTTGTTAGGTCGACTGTTAAACAAACAAATCTGACTCATGAGGAGATTCAAGAAATAGTCAGAAGTTTCGGGATAGTTTCTGCAACAGTTACTTTGAGAACTAATGTAACTGATGACCATATTGTTGATACTTTAGCTGGGAATAGAGTTTACAGTAATGCTGTAGTTGTGATAAATAAAGTAGATTTAGCAAATGAAAAAGATATTCAGAGAACTATGGAAATGATTCCAGTCAATTGGCCTGTACTAGAAGTATCGGCCAAAACAGGAAAGGGAATTGAAAATATGAAAGATTTTGTATTCGAAAATTTACATTTCATGTCCGTTTTTCTAAAGCCGCAGGGTCAAGAGGCGGATTTAGTAGAACCACTAATTATCAAGGATACTTCGACAGTTAGGGATGTCTGTGTAAAATTACATAGGGATTTTATAAGAAAATTTAGATATGCGAGAGTCAAAGGGCCAAGTGGTAAATTCGATTGGCAAAGAGTTGGTCTTGATCATCTTCTGAAAGATGGCGATATTCTTTCAATAATACTGAGAAGATAGAAAATCTATCAAGCGATGTATTGAGTAAGTGAATGCTCACGCAGTCACATGGATGGCAGGCAGAGGGACATTATTCCTATGGCTGAATTTGTAAACTTAGTAAGATACCTGAGAGGTAGAATTACTCTATTGATCGGCGTCTTCATTTTTGGTCTAGTATTAGGTTATCCAGTTTCAGGAGATGTAATTAGTTGGCTTTTACAAGCCAATGGATATCTTCCCGATGAAGTATTAATAATTATAACTCAGCCAATGGAAGTGATTTTACTTCGACTAAGAATTGCAACTCAGATTGGAATTGCCATGGCATTTACAATGATAATAATAGATATTTCTTGGAATGGAAGTAAAATTATTAGTAAATCGAATAAAGATAAGTTAAAACAAAATGGTTCTAAAATTACTAGTTTACTTTTAGTATCCTTATCCTCAATTGGGCTTGGAATAATTGGAGCTGTTTATGCACATTATATACTAATCCCTATGCTTCTTGATTTCCTAGCAAATGATGCAAGCAATGTTGGTTTGACTAACACTTGGCAATTACAATCATGGTTGGGATTTGTAATTGGTCTTTTCTTCGGATCAATAATGAGTTTTCAAACGCCTTTAGTAACATTGTTACTACTAAGGACTGGAATGATTAGTAGATCAAGTTTGATAGAGAATAGGGGGATTATTTGGTTCTTTGCACTATTGTTAGGAGCAGTACTATCCCCTCCAGACCCAATATCTATGTTCTTAGTTGGAGGTCCAATTTTATTATTATTAGAAGTTGCATTATTGATTGATAAATTATTTACAAAATCTCAGTCTTCTCCAAAATGAAGACCTCTATTCTTAGCATCTTCTGCTTGTGCATCCATACGTCCTTGTTCAAGATCGACCATTCTCATCATCACAGCACCGATCAGAATAAGCATAGCAATGGATAAGATTCCTACTCTACTATCGAACATTACGGTCATTAAACCATATAATAATGGTCCGATAAATGCTGCAACTTTACCGAAGAATCCAAAGAATCCGAAGAACTCTGCACTTCTAGTTTCTGGAACCATTTGACCAAACATACTTCTTGCTAGCCCTTGAGAACCGCCAAGCAATGTACCCATTGCACAACCTAGGATTAAGAATTGTAGACCAACTGTAAGGCCAAGAGGTTCCCACACTTTATCGCGAACTGTACTCGGAATGATATCAATAACACCATCACCTAGATTTGTTGGATGGTCTACGCCGACAACAGAAATTTCGCTCATATCACCATAAACAGCGCTTACAGAAAATCTAGTATCTTCAAATGAATTAATTATATCATCTATATCTGAACCCAGTGCCCCTAAATTAATCGCTATAGGTTCATTGTCGTCATTGAATCCAGCCCATTTGTAAATTTCTGTATCAGTGTAGTCATCATCAACTTCAACAATTCCTGCAAGACTTAATTTTGCCCACTCTTGCTCATCTCCACCTTCAACCTGAGCTATAGGGAAATCAAGTAGATTTTCATGAGGAGTATAGTACCAAACTCCTTCTTCTGGTTCTTCATGTAATTGAACTTGGTAATCGGCATGATCAGAATACTCGAGAGGAGCGAAAGAAAGTGCTGCAAAACAAAGAATAACCCATCCGACAAGAGAAATATTCAATGCAGATTTAGTACCTAAGTTTTCTGCAAGTCTAGTGAACATTAATGCTGATGGCCAAGCAACAAATTGTATTGCAAGAATTGTTACAATCAAATCGACAGTGGTTATTCCAAGCACGGTTGAGCCGAATACACCTCCAAGAGCAGTTACACTATTTATCCCATCAATAAAGAAGAAATATGCTAGCATGTAAATGAAAAGTGTCCTAAATTTGTCAATTTCACCAAGAGTTTTCCTAATCTCGGAAATAGCTAATCTTGCTGATGACATGAAGTCTAAAGATGGCATCTCATTTTCAATTGGTGGTTCGGGTACCCATTTGAAAGTCAACAAAGCGAAGCTATACCACCAAATACCCGATGATGCCATAACGAAGGGAATAACCCAGTCTCCAGTTAATGTCATTACCATTACAAGATGAACTAGAAGTAATATCCCTCCGCCTAGATAACCGTATGCAAATGCTAGATTGGATATTCGGTCCATCTCATCGTCTTTCCCCATATGAGGAAGAAGCGCATTGTAAAATACACCTGCTCCATTAAGTCCTACGTTAGCTAGCATAAAGAATACCATGAGCCATAACCACTGAGTTTCAATTGGCAAAAGAGGGGCGAATGCTAGAAGGAAAGTTGAACCTGCACCGACATATGTAAGTATTCTTAACCACCACATCTTGATTCTTCTTCTATCAGCAATCACTCCTAAGGAAGGACTAATTATTGCGATGAATAAGGTACCTATTGCTACTGCAAACGACCAGACGGCGTCTCCTTGCATCTCTATAGATCCAATAGTAGTTGTTAATCCATTAGCCTTCAGGAATAGATAGGCATACCATGCAGGTAATACTGCAACAGTTACCGATGTTTCAAATGCTGACTTGGCCCAGTCATAAAATGCGTAGCCTCTAACTTCTATTGGATTTGATTCTCGGTCAAGTTCTATTGGTTCTGACATGCTCATACCTATCTATCGGTTGTCTTTTCATCTATTTAGCGTTGGGGCGGATTAGTCTTGGAAAAACGCTTAATTAATTATCAGATATATCTCGCAAGACATATGGGCGATGATAGTGGTGAATGGATTCGTCCTAGAGAAAATACTGTTGAAGCATTAGTTTATGGAATGAATGAATGTGATGGTGTTGAATTAGACTTGAGACTATCTGAAGACAATAGGCTTGTTCTTCATCACGACTCTAAAACCGAGTTTGGAGATTATCCGGAATGTTTGACATTAGATGAATTACCAGACTATGTAGAGCCGATAGAAGATTTACTAAGGAAAAAAGATTTCATTAGAAGATGGACTGAAGAAGGAGCATTTACATGTTTTGAATTTAAATCACCTCATCCAAGTAGTGGAAAAGCAGGGGGCTGGTTTAATGGTAAAGAAAGAGAAAAACATATGGTAAAGATGATTGAAGAATTAAATGAAATTTTAGAACCTATTGATTTTCCAGAAAGTAGTACTGTAATTTATTCATTTGAACCGAAGATTATTTCCGCATCTAAAAAAGTAAAAACTAATTTGAAATTTAGTAGATTAAGACCACATATACGTTCATGGGGAAATTGGACATCACAGAGGATTGTGGCTACACCATCATTTATCATCAATTCACTGCCTCGATTGATGGAGATACAGAGGAAAGAAAACTCCCCAATGCTACCTTGTTCTCTAAAATATCTTAGAGGAATTGAAAGCAAGCTGAGTTTAGGAAGAACGGTAGGCCTAGAAGGAAAGAAATTAGAACGATTAACAAAATATAGGAAAGGATATCCAGTTTATGTTTGGCCTGCAAAATCAAATTCTGAAAGAATGCTACTAGATGCTGGACTTACTGGACTTACTGATGACCTTGCTCCAACCTCAGTGACTTTAGATTCAGGCCATGCTAGATGGACAAAACCTGCTACACAACCACTAACTAATGAGCAAAGGAAGGATTTAGATGAAACTCCAATCGAACAACATTTTTCAAGAGTGAATGAAATGAAAAGAGAAGTTACTCCTTGGCATGAACTTTCTAAAAATGAAAGATTTGGTTTTATCTCAGAATGGAAAAAAAGATGGTCTTGGGAAAGAGAAATTCATTCATTAATTGAAGAAACCACATCATCAAGTTTACCTTGGGAAGCGCCAAGAATAATTGGACATAGAGGGACAGGAAAATCGCATAGAAATGCACATTCATGAATTACTCGATTCTTCTCAAAGGTTGATTCTTAGGGATATATTTAGGCCTGTATATAGGAGTTCCTCGGCCATCTCTAGCATTCCTTTCATCAAGTATCTGGGCACTGATCCCTGCAACTCTTGCCCAACCGAAAAATGTAGTATAATATTCAGGCATTCGGAAACCAACTGAATGGAGTAAACTTCCACTTGCGATATCTACATTAGGATAAGGATTACTTATCTTAGGAATTTCACTTAGAATGGGAGGGATTACTTCTCTCAATGCTCTTGCAATTTTGAAATATTCGTGATCTGGACATATTTCATCACCTAATTCAAACAATAAGCGAGCACGGGGGTCTTCCGCTCTCAAAACTCCATGTCCAAAACCATAAATTTTCCTACGATTAGATAACTCTGTACGGACGAAATTTTCAATTTCCTTATGATCAGATGTCCCTATTCTTTTAACAAATTCAAGACATGCTTGATTGGCTTGCCCATGAAGAGGACCGGAAAGAGCATTCATAGCGCTAGAAATAGATGAATAAATTGATGCCCATCCAGAAGCTACTGCTTTACCAGAGAATGTTGAAAGATTGCCCCCCCCATGATCCATATGAAGAATGAAAAAGAATCGGAGTACTCTTTCAATATCACGTGCTTGATCATCTTCAAAACCCATCATATGAACAAAATTCTCCACTAACCCTAAACCAGGCCTTCGCGGTTTCAATTTCTCTTTCTCTCCTCCTCTTAAACGGAAAATCCTGGCCATCAATTCAGGCATCCTAGCAATGAGATTCATTGCATCGGCCCTTGTATCCCCAGTTTTTTCTGCAGTTCCTAGAGCCATAATCCCAATAGAAAGCCATTCCATAGGATGGCCGCTTCCAGGAGTTAAAGATTCCAAAACTCTGAGTGCACCGGTGGGAATATTTTCTCCTCTTTGCGTTAATTCGGCACGAAACTCTGTTGATTCTTCTTCAGTTGGTAAACGCTTATTGAATAATAAAAAGATTACATCTTCTTCTTCCATATTGACTAAATCTTCAACCGGATAGCCCACATAGTGAACTCCTTCGTAAGGGTCAACAAAAGAAGTCTGACAAGTTCCAACGGGAACACCTCTTAGTCCAGAATCAAGATTCTTATCAGTAATCGAAAACAATACATCTTCATCAGTCATCTAGTACCACAAAATACTGTCCCAATATAGTTAAGTCATAATATCTCCGATATTAAGTTTAGAATATGGTGCTCTTCTATTTAGTCTATTATTGTCGTTTTTTGGATTAAATTGCCCGTAATAGTGAAAGAGTGATTATTCTGAGAATAAAGTATGTCTAAATGGCGCGAACGTCTCAATGAATATGATGACGAACATAGACATATGCTAGAAGGTGGCTCAATTAGTCAATTATTTTTGAACTATTCGCTATCATTCTCCAACCCAGTTTTCGTAGGTATTGTCTATGGTATGATGATAAATATGACACTTTTATTACCTATGTTTTATGAGGGAAATTCTAATTCAGAAGATTCTATGGAAATTTTACAAAAATGGATTAATCAAAGTCTAATTATCTTACTATTATGTGCTTCCTTGGGAGCTATTTCAACTATCATTTCTTCTTTAATAAGAAGGCCTCCAGTGAGACTAGAAAGAAGGAGGAGGTATCTCTATCCATTACCATTCATTGGATTCTTAATAACTACAATTACAATTATTTTTTCAACTCCCGAAGAACTGAAAATATTAGGTTATTTCATATTAATCGCACCAGGACCACTATATATTCAGATATCTTATGCTCCAAGATGGAGGATGATTGAAAGAATAGACAGAGACCTAGATCCATTTGAAGGAATGAAGAAGACGATATATCTTGACAAAAATAATGATGAATTGTCCGAACAAAATTTTAATGAGCTGGAAAATGTTATCGAAGAATTAGATTCATGATTCAAGTGAAATATAATTTACTTGGGAAACAGCAACTAATTTATCATTCATATCATATATCTCAGCCTCGGCTAAACTTAACGTTCTTCCTGCCCTGATTACTTTAGCTACACACCTTACATCTGTCTTGCAAGGGCGTAAAAATCTAATATTAAAATCAGTAGTTGCGACTTTTCGATCTGAACCTATTTTTGTTAGAATCGCCCAACATGTAATACTGTCAGCAATTGTTGCAAGAATTCCTCCATGGAATGTTTGAAAAATACCATCCCACATAATATCTCTAGGAATCAAAGCCTCACATTCTCCTCTATCAAGCCTCAAAATTTGCATTTTCAGAGTCTCAGTAATTGGAACAGAATTAATTCTTCCCAACATTGAATTAATCTCTTTAGCATCTAAAGTTGACGTCTGAACCATTAAAAAAACCTCATATTAATTTGAGTCGAGGACCTATTTGTTCTAGAACTCTAAGTACATCATCTAAATCTTCACGACTTAAACCGGCAGACATCTGAGTCCTTACTCTAGCTTTATCTCTAGCAACCATCGGAAATACAATTGCCCCGGCCATTATATTATTTTTACCAAGTTCTTCTGATAATTGTTTAGCTACTAAAGATTCTCCACACATTATGGGTATAATTGGAGTTTCAGAAAAACCTGTGTCAAAACCTAGTGATTGTAATTCTTTTCGGAAATAATCTGTATTATCCCATAGTCTAGAATGATGTTCTGGTTCACTCATAAGGACCTGAATTGCGGCTTTCTGCGCTGCTGCAACGCCAGGTGGCTGGCTTCCGGACAAAAGCCAAGATCTAGAATGGTTCAACGCGTGATTTCTAACCTCTTCAGAACCTGCAAGAATTCCTCCCTGAACACCTAATGCTTTAGAAAATGAACCAACTTCAAAATCAACTTTTCCTTGTAAATTGAAATGATCAACTATTCCTGCACCTTTCTCACCCAATACTCCCTCGCCGTGACAATCATCAACATAAACCATCGAATCATATTCGTCTGCTAACTTACTAATCTCATCCAAAGGAGCTATGTCTCCATCCATTGAAAATACTCCATCTGTGATTATTAATTTTCTTTCAGCATCAGAGTTTGCTTTGAGTACCGCCTCTAATTCACCCATATCGTTGTGTGAGTAAACACCTCTACGTGCTTTTGTAAGCCTTACACCATCAATTATTGAACCATGATTTAATTCGTCGCTGATTATTATGTCTTCAGAACCTCTAACTAAAGTTGGTATTAATCCTACATTAGCAGTATAACCTGCAGAATAAATTAAAGATGATTCTACTTTCTTGAATTCTGCAACTTTTTCCTCGGCTTCGAGGTGAATATCCATGGTGCCAGCTATTGCTCTAACAGAACCACTACCTGCCCCATACTTACGTGTTGCAGATATCATAGCATCCATGACTTTTGGATGATTTGTAAGATTAAGATAATTGTTTGCGGAAAGCATAATTGTCTCTTTGCCATCAATAATACACCTCGCATCATTTGAGGTTTCCAAAGTGGGTGGATTCCAATCTAAACCTTGTTTTCTTATCTCGCTATAACGCAACGACATCCATGATGTGTCTGCAGCCATGAACTTGCCAAGAGGGGATAGTTCATTGGTGCTTCTATGAAATGATTACTAATTTAGTAAATCGACGAGTTAAAGATTGATACCCATACGGATATCTTGATGGAGCCAGGAGTTAGTGTAACAATATTAGGAACTGCTCAAGATGGCGGAATACCACAAGCAGGTTGCTCGTGTGAAAGATGTAATGAAGCTCACAAAAATTTGAAACTAAGAAAATATCCAGTATCTCTAGGAATTATAGGAACTGATGGCTCCAAACATATTGTAGAAGTTACAAAAAATCTATCTGAACAATTAATGATTTGGTCATCTAATGAAAATGAATTATTTATCCCTGAAACAGTATCCATTACACACTTACACCTAGGCCATGTGGAAGGTATTGGACAATTTGGAAAACCGGTTATGGCGTCAAAAGAAGTAGATGTTTTTCTCAGTCATAAAAATAAAAATGTTTTTGATGAAAGAAGCGATATAAAATTAATGATAAAACAAAATAATATTAGAACTCATTCAAAGAATTTTAATCAATTATTTGAACCAAAGCAAGGATGTGGTTTTTCCCTACAGTTTATCTCAATACCTCATAGAAGTGAATTAGGAGACACTGCTGCAATAATTATCAAGGGAAATGAAAAAAATATTCTCTTTATGCCTGATCAAGATTCATGGGAAGAAACATTAGAATATTATTCAAAAGAAAATATTAGAGATTTTTTGAAAATGTTCAACATTAATTACGCATTGATTGATGGAACATTTTGGAGTATGAAAGAATTACCTGGAAGAAATATATCGGAAATACCTCATCCTACAATACAAGATAGTTTGAAACTTCTTGGTAAAAGAATGGAAAAGGATCCTAGAATTTCTTTTTTGCATTTGAATCATTCAAATCCAGTTAATGATATAGGATCAAAACAAAGAAAACTTGTCGAAGAGTATGGCTGGGGAGTTTCTGAAATTGGAGATGTACTGAAATTATAGCATACTCTAGTGGCAACCCTCTTGAACAAACAATAAGACGAGCAATCATGCGCCTATCGGGCAAAGTGACCAGTGGCCTTGGAAGAGCACATGTCTTCATGGCTCAGCCTCATTATCAAGAACAATTCAAGAAAGTTCTTGAGGTTACTGCTTGGCCTGGAACTTTGAATCTCGACATGGATAGTAACAGCATAAATGACTATCAAAATTTAAGAATATTATCCGGCCTTGAGGAAGGAGAAGTTACAAAAAAAGCTAAACCATTTAGAATTAAAGGTTTTGAGAGAGATGGAAAATCCTTTGGAGGGGCTACAGCATTTCTTGGAAAAATATCATCTGATAAAGAAAAATGGATAGAATGTGCAATATTAATTCCAGACTTAACAAGACACACCGAGACTGCTGAAGTAATTTCAGGATCTTTTCTAAGAGAGTCTATGCCGTGTAAAGATGGGGACATATTAGAAATTAAACTAGATTGAGTGAATTCTCCCAGTCTCTTTCAATTATCATTCCCATCTCTAACTTTGCCATAGACAACCATCTCTTGAATCGATGTCTTTTTTCGGGAGGTGCTGAAAAACCAGTAGTATCCGGTTCACAATCCAAACCCATTCTTTCTGAACATTGATGTTCAATCGACCAAAGTATTAGACCATTAGATGGAGCCCTTCCTAAGTCAACAGAAGACTCAGGATTTTCTAATGCTGATTGAAAAGTATCGAAATTAATTCTTTCAGTAGCAACACCAGTAATTGCTGCCGCAAGTCTTCTGACTTGATTCCATAAAAATGCCTCAGAACTAAGATATATTCCTATGATTCTTCCATCAGAAGAATACCAAGGTTTACAAAAATCAATTGTACGAATTGGGTTCTTATCTTCTTCTAGTTTGCAAAAATTTGTAAAATTATGTGTACCAATAATCAAATTACAGGCATTAATGAATAAATCCTCATTAATTCCTGTTGACCATTCTTCAATTAATTCTGTTCGATAAAGATATGTCCGATTTTTTGCAGCTCGACTTCTTACATCGGAATTAACTTTGACTAAATCCCATGCACATAAACCCTCAGGAAATCGATTATTAAGAACTTTAAGAATAGTTTTTTTCTCTACATCATTCCAAACCGTAATTGGTATATCGATACAAGCAAGATTCATTCGAACACTAACACCGGCATCAGTACGGCTTGACATTTCTAAACATCCATCAGTCCACCAACTAACCTTTCTTAATGCGTTTTCTATCGCCTTTTGTACTGTAGGAACATCTGGTTGAATCTGAGACCCATGGAAATGACTACCATGATAACCAAATGCGACCATTATGCGGCCGCTAGTCAATCGGAAACCCCCAATTAATCCTCAGAAAGATATTCCATTGCTTCTTCGACAGAAGAAAAACCTAATCCTAGGATGGCGAATTCTATTGCAACGGGAATAAATTGCCTTGCAAACTGCTCGCTTCGATCATAACCAACTTTAACATCAATAGAATCGATTAATTGTTTAGCGGCTTCATAAAGATGGAATGATACATCGACATCTTCTATTTTCTTACCAAGCTCAATCAGTTTTTTGAATTCACGAATAGCCATAGGGACGCGATCGAACTCAATGAGGGCATTTGCAAGTGCAGCCTGATATTCGGCATTTTCTGGTTCTAAGCCAGCCGCTTTTTTGAGATAGGATTGTACTTTACCCTCATTTATTCTGTCATTTCCTTTTTCATCAAAATTTCCATTTTCTTGAATCTCAAACATTGCTGCTTCTGCCCATCCGTGATATCCTGCAGGGTCTTTGGGATTGTCATTAACATGATTCTCAAATATTTCCATGGCCCCCATGAAGTCTCCTTTGGTGATGTGTTGTGCAGCTATTGTAATGATATCTTCTTCGGACATGTGAATCCCTCTAATGTTCTCTCGATACCTTTTCATTAATAACAATGCGGAAACTTAAATTTCTATTTCAGCATTATTTTCATCCATTAATTCATTTGCCAATTCGTATACCATCATAGGCTTTCTAACTCCAAAAAGACACTCTGAAGGAGCCTTCTGTAACTCTTTTTTCACTCTCTTATATGAGATAAATAACTTAATTATATGAATTACCTTTTGAAAACCCACTCTTTCAATTTTTACTTGTGGTTCTATTTCTAAATCTTCCTTAGCAATCGGCAATATATTGCCATAACCCATTATTTTACCAAGAAACGATATTTGGGTTTTGAGATTCGCTAATTCATCTAGGCTAAATACTGTAATTGAATTATAAAAAAATAAAATTTTTCTCTTAATGAAAATATTCTTTTCCGTAATTAGATAGGAGTAAGAGAATTGAGAAATAAGCGTATAAATTAGGAAAATTATGGCGTTTATTATTCCTAATCCTAGAAACCAAGTATCAAACCACTCGGGAATATTTAGCCCTTCTTTTCCTAGGAGCAATAAAATCCAATCAATTACATTTGCCATATACCAAATCGAAGGAACTAAACCAATAACTAACAAAAAGAGAGTGGTCTTAAAATTCGAGGTAGAGATATTGATGAAATGATTAATTCTTGCAATTAACAACATCACAATAATGAAGGCAAAGACGTCAATTAAGTCAAATAACTGATCTATGAGTCGTAAAAAGGTGTAGAAAATACCCTCCTTTCCTTCAGCATATACTGTCACTGCCACACGATAGAAGATAAAATGTGTAAGAAAAATTATTGCAGTAAGAACATACCTTGGTGAATATGAAAGAAATGTGGGTGAACCCATCCATATAGGAGTTTCATCGACATCTACTAAAGAAAACTTTTTTCTCGCTAAATCTTCATTAATCGAATCTATTGAATCTGATACAATTTCATTCAATCAAAACACCTCTTAATGTAATAATCCCCATGAATGCTCAGCATTACCATGTATCCAAGAATAATCTTTCTTTGTGCGAAGACCTTGTTCATCTAAAATTGAGATTCTTAATAATTCAAGAGGGTATTCATTGTATGTAAGATGGCTGACCATTCCTGCACGAGTTGGTTGATCGAAGGTCCATTTCGCTCTAGAGACCGCTCTGACTTCCAAAGAAATTTTTGTCGCCTCATTCCATAGACGAATTCGAAACTTTGGTAATCTATTACCATCATTATCGACCAAAATCTCACCTTCATCTTCTGAATCTATTAGTTCCACCTCACAATTTTTAAATTCTTCAGTGGCGTCTCTATTCGCGTCATGGAAAATTCCTGAACCACTCATTTTTTTCCTAAAGATATCTCTCAATTTCCAAGGTCTATCATCCAAGTTTAAACAAGAAAATGAGATATGAGGCATAAACCAATCGAGATAAGAGCCATCATCAAAATGTAACATCCCCCAGAACCAAGGCACAGTTGGTGCCTGAACACTAACTTTCTGAAAATACCCTGTACCTTCAAAATCTTCACCATCAATTACTATCGAGGCTTTGGTGCCCTGAATCCTTAGTATATCGTAACCCATATTGGAGAAGAAGACATTATTCTTGTAAGTCAATTTACTTGGAGGTCCCCACCAAGGAGTGAGCTCTGCCTTAATTGACTTAGGGGCACCATTTTTCTGAGCGATTTCATCACTGGCCAAATTAAGCCAGAATTTCTTATTTCCTTCAGTCAGGCCAAGTGATAAATCATCATCAACTAGAGGAATCACTGCTCCAGAGCCTTCTCCTAAACCTTCGGATGGCCATAATGGATGTTTATCATCGATAGATACCATTTTACATTCTTTCATAATTAGGGGTTCATGCATTTCTTTACCATCATACCACCACGAACATACCATCCCAGGTACTACATGCCCTCCATCTTCATCAACCCTCATTCTCGAACCAGGTTTCCACCAATGATTATTAACACGTATTGCCGGTGTTTCTTTAGAAGACCATAGAACCATTAATTGTCTTGAACGTGAGGGATTATCGGGGTCGGGAATGAATAATATTACCCACCACCACCACCATGAAAGGCGAGGTAAAGATGGCATGATATCTAAACGCCATAATGATGAATAATCTCCAGAAAATCTAGTTAATTCATCACTCACAGTAATCACATTATTTCCTTATTTCTGAAAATTAGTTGCCCTATTAAGATCATTCCTATGCTAAAAACTAGTATGAAAACCACACTAATTATCAATGCAATGAAAGGGTTTCCAGTACCCAAAGTATGAACAGGTGGATGCCAGAAGAAGGAAATCCCAGTTTCCAAACCGAATGCGTTAGCTTGTTGCTGCATTAGTGCAGTATCACTCCAAGCAATCATTACAGTAGCATCAATAATTTGTATAGCCCAATGAGAAATAGATAGCATGGTGATATCGGAACTGGGGATAGTAATAGTGAAAAGTCCCATTAAAAATTCCCATACTCCGAATAAAATACAAAGATAAACTCCATATCGAGGTAAAATTAAGCCAACAGTATTGAAAACTGAACCATATGCTGTCAAAACTAGTATTGTAGAAAGTGAGATTCCTATCCATACAGGATAATCAGAGAGGCGAATTATTGATTCTCCCGGTCCGATAATTGAAGTAATAAATGCAATAATGAAAGTTAAAATTACAGTATAAGAAACAACAATGGCCAGATAACCCAATAATCGATATAGAATAAATTCGCCTCGATGGATTGGTTTGGAAAGAAGATAATGTAAAGTACCATTCTCGGATTCATCCCTTACTAATCCTAATGCTAGAAATAGAGGTAAGAATAGACCTAGTATCATAACGAAGGCTATTTTTCCGGTCCCAATTATGAACGTCCTATGGCTTGATTCACCTACATGTTTAGAATCATCAGGATCTTCATCTACATTAGAATCTGCTCGAATACTAATAAGATTTCCATACGGATCATATGTCCACTGAACATCACATACTATTCCATTTCTATTACTATCATCAGGACTGCTTTCAACTAGATAATCCTCCTTAAGGCAGTCGCCATCATCATCGAATCCTTGAGAACCAGAAACACTGTTACCATTCCAATCAATATCGTCTTCATCAATATACATTGATTTAGGATGTGGCTCAACAAAAAATGATTCAGTAAAATAACCCCATTCAGTCTCCCATCCAGGCTGAACAAAAAATTCTCCTTCTCCTCTAAATGCGGCTCCAAACATGATATAAGTTCCATTTTCGAATTGACAATAATTTCTATCTATACTATTATATCCATAATCGTCATTTTGCCCGATATAAAATGGATTATCAGGTAAACCCTCATCCTCACAAGAATAATCGCCTAAACTCCAATCAATCCAACTATTATAATAATTCCAGATAAAAGGATTCGTAGAGTTTACATCTATCCATACCGGAGTAAAATAACCCCATGCATAAGACCAAGTATGATTTCCGTAATGAGTCCGAGGTTGATCATTCCAATCTATATCACCTTGATAGATATACTCTGATGAGCCAGGAAAACTGAATTCATTATAGTCGCTAGTCCCATAGATATTTTCTTGACCTAATGGGTATCCATCATTATCCCAATCTTCACTATCTCCATCATTATCATAAGGTTCGAATTCATCCCTAATTGAATCAATGTAAAAGATAAGTAAGAGAGAAATTAGCAGCACACCTACTCCCAGAACAACCCAAGTGGAAATTCGATTACGGAGTTGCCTAATAGTTAGCTCTGTGATTGCTCCAGCCTTCCTATCAAGTTGGGTCCAAACAGTATTTGAGAGACCTCTGCCTTGTTCATCTTGTTTTGACATTGTATTAGCCTCCAATTAAATATTCTAATAATGACTCTAAATTATCATCCGGATTATCAATTCGTGATACTTTAACTTCCGATTCAACAATGACTCGCGGTAAAACTGAATGGGCTGCGGATAAATCATTAGTTTGTATCTCTAACTTGCCCTCTTCTGGAAACCTCACGCCATAAATAGGTTCTTCGCCGATAAATGCATTAGCTAATTTTCGAGGTTCTTCGGTTGTAATCATAATTCTATGTGGATGTTTGTCCAGTAGATCTCTGATAGCATAAATATTCCCCAGAGCCAACAATCTTCCATTATGTAGTATTACTATTTGTTCAGTAATTCGTTCAATCTCTTCGAGTATGTGACTAGAAACTAAAACTGTTTTTCCCTGGTTCCCAAGTTCTTTGATTACATTCATAATACTAGTTCTTGCAATGGGGTCACAGCCATGTAGTGGCTCGTCTAGGATTATTAAATCAGGGTCGTGTACTAGGGCGTGTGCAATCTTAACTCTCTGCCTCATCCCCTTACTGTATTTGCCAATTTCTTTGTGACGAACGTCGTAAAGACCAACGAATTCTAAAACATGTTCGGCTCTAGATTCAGCTTCATTACGAGTCATCCCATGTAATCTAGCCAGAGTAGAAACAAAATCTTGACCTGTCATCCAGTCATAGAGTCTCTCTGACTCACTGACATAACCTATTCTTCGATAAGGAGAGGTGTCTTGCCACGGATCAATACCAAATAACTTAACACTTCCTTGGCTAGGTTTAATTCTACCCATTAATAACTTAAATAAAGTTGATTTTCCAGCCCCATTAGGCCCTAATATTCCCGTAACTCCTCCTTCAATAGCAAGAGATACATCATTAACTCCAATTACCTGACCGTACCACTTAGATACATTTTCAACTAATACAGAGGGGACTTTGACGCTATTACTCATTCTCTTGTAACCTCCAGTGAACTAACTCTAGAAATTAATACTAAAATTGATACTAGATTCATTAAAATTAAAGATACAACAGATAATGACAGAGAGTGAGAATAATTTAGTTCTAATCCCAACATCCACTGTCCGAAATGAGCAAGGCAGTCATATGGGCTTAAGATGTATAATATCGATGTTTCAAACTGAAGATCAATCAATAAAGCAACTAATTTGGTCCCATATATTATGCTCAAAAATGCAATAGCGGAGAAAAAACGACTTTGGCTTATACTAGACAATGCGAGACCTATGGAAGTGTATGTGATTACCAATAGTATACTACATAATAGACCGGCTAAAAACATAGGTAAAGTATCAATTAAAAATCCCCAACCTTCACCTTTGAAAACTATAGCTAAAGTATAGTATGACATATATGAGAAAACAATTACAAATCCTAGAACTACAGCCACACTGAGATATTTCATCATTGTATAATCTACTCTAGTAACTGGCCGGGAGAAATATATAGCACTAGTCCCATTTCTTCTATCATCAGAAATCATTCCACCCACAACAAGTGCCGTTAAAAGTGGCCAATAACACAAATTTCTAGGGAAATAACCCAATACTTGACCCCAAAGATTACTCCTATTAACACCCCACATTTTATCGATGAAACCATCTGGACCAGTTCCAAACAAAGACGAGAAAAAGAGCATAGCAATAGGAGAGATTGCGCCAATGAAAATCACTAAAATGGTAAGCCGTATAAATGGATTATAATTACGATGCCCTTTCGAACTAAACAATCCAAATACATGATGCCTAAAGATTGCATAATTTCTGACCCAGCGTGGCCCAAAATCGCCATCCCATGGTCGATAATTTTGTTCGAAAATTTCACCTACTGATGCATCTCTCTTAGCAGTAATAGCAAAAAGATCTTCATCACCATCATCTGAACCATAAGCAGCTTCCATTCGAGTTTGACCGCCATCTAAGTCTATCAAATCCTCAGTCATTGTTTGTACCTCCGGTATGTTCCGAAGTCATCAAGTCAGAGGTTGTCTTCACTTCAGCACCTAACTTATCCATGATTAGCAAGAAAATATCTTCTAAGTCAGGTTCGTATTCGCCCATCTTACGGACCTGTACTCCACTCTCTACCGCACATTCTAAGATAACGGAGATCGTGTCTTCTGATTCGACTTTGATTCTAATAATCCTGCCTAAACGACGAACAGATAGGCCTCGAGATTCCAATGATTCTTGCATCCTAGAAGAACCACCCCATACAGAAATTTCTATCTCTTCATCAACTTGTCTTGCCAACTCCTCAATTCGACTATGAACTACTATTTTGCCCTTATATATCATTACAATACTATCGCAAACTTCCTGAATATCATCCATTACATGTCCGCTCATTAATACAGTCCTATTTCCTTGCTGTACAGTATTTCTTAGTGTCTGTAACATGAATTCTCTTGAACGTTGATCTAGCCCATTTGTTGGTTCATCACATATCAATATTTCAGGATCATGAATTAAAGCACAGGCCAATTTAGCAGCTTGTTTCATTCCAGTACTAAATGTTTCTATTTTCCTATATCTCTGATCTTTAAGACCCACATATTCCAATACTTCATGAGCTCTTTGTGTAGCATGTGCAGGATTCATACCAATTAATTCTCCAGAATAACGTACTTGGTCAATAGCTGTTAATTCTGGGTCCAATGAGTCATATTCAGGCATATATCCAATTCTAGAGCGAATAATATCGCCCTGAGTCTTAATATCATAACCTAGAACCTTGCCCTGTCCAGATGTAGTTGTAATAAGACCTAAAATACATTTGAAAAAAGTAGATTTACCAGCACCATTAGGTCCTAGAATTCCAATAGCACCTGATTCTAATTTAAGATTAAGGCCTTCTAAGGCAACATGAGGGCCGTACATTTTTACTAAGTCTACAGTTTCAATAACCAATTTATTAGAAGAAATAGAACTCATAAAATCGCCTTCGCACTGCGAGTGTCATAACTTCGTTATAAATCACGTTCTTGAATTAATCCCCTACAAGACCTGATTAATTCTTCTTATCTTTTAATGCTCCATCTCGTATTCTTACTGCAATTCCTTTTGTCAAAAATGCCATCTCTCTTGCGGTAGTCATAGGTATACCATGAGCTACTAATCTTCCATTCGAATCTACAACTAGACATGGCTGACCAGGAATTAGATGTGGATCTGCTCCTAACACATAACCTTGCATGACATTCTTACCTTGACCGACAAATGGAATTGCATCATCTACTATCATAACCTTAGCAATACCTGGATGATCTAATTCATCACCTTCATACTTTACTCCGAAATGAATTGGTGTTCCCGGAGATAAATCGTTAATCATTTTAGCACCATTTAGAGTTAGAGAAATACCACCATCATTCAATCTGGGAGAAATAATATGTAAATCATCTGAATAAACATTGACCATCCTTCTTGTTTTTGACTTGCGAGTATTCATCCCAATGGTCAACTTACAACCTAAAGACGGGGATAAGCCGTTTAGAACTGATAGTTTATCAACTATAGAACATCTATCAATCCAATCATAAATTTCCTCTATTTTTCTATTTTCAGTTTCAGAAATGGGACCTGGTGTGATTCTAATGAATGGTATGTGAGATAATTCTAATTCGATTAGTTCGTCAAAAATCTCATTTTCATCTAGTGGAGAATCCCATATGTCGTCAGAACCATCAATATGAGACCAAGGAGATACATCTTCTAAGCTGTAAGGAATCAACCCTATTGGAGTAGAGATAAGTATTATTGACTCAGGAATTTCCTCTAATAGAGAAACTATAGTGTGTAGTGAGCTATCTCGCCAAGGAGGGCTAGCACCTTCAATTATGACTATTCTTTTAGGATCACTTAGAGAGCCATCCCACCAAGAACCTGGTATTCTCCACCTTAATGCAAGTAGAGATTTAAAGTGAAGAATATGCGGCCTATCATCAATATCTTCTACTAGATTTTCACCACCCTTTCTAACAGGATTAGTAGAAGAAATCATCCTTAATGATGAAACTCCAACAGGGCCATCATCAGGATCTTCTAATTGATCAAGAACCCAAAGGAATGCCTCCCTCAATTGAGCCGAAGAATGGCTTCTTTCTTCTGCTAACTGCCAAATCTTACCGTTTCTAATTGATTCACGGCAGCGAGCCAACTCTGATTGAGTGACTTCTAGATTATGTCTAGCTAGAACTTTCTCACGTTCCTTACTATCCAATGATCTGACCTCCTCTGGAGTCCACTTAAATAATTCAGAAGAGTTGCAGGGCCATTCAGTAATCTCATCCAAACGAACTGTTCCAGTAGGTGTTAGTAAACGGTTTCCTCGAGCAAAAAGTGCGTAAGCAGCAGAGTCAAAAATATCTACTCCCAATGCTATTGACATTGGGAATAGTAATGGATGACCACATCCAAACAAATGAATTGGCCTATCTGGAGGGAGAGTGGATTTGGCAGATAGAAGTATTCGAAAAAGATCCTTATATCTCTGATTTTCCATTAAAGGAACTATGCCCCCTATTGGATGAATAGTAAATCCTCCATTAGTGCCATTAACTTCACCCATTAATTTGCCTGCTAACGCCCTTAAATCATCATGAAGACCTCCTTGAATAGGCCCGTTCAATAGTAAATCATCTCCAGCTAAATCTAATGAAATTGGAGCCCTGTCTGCAGTAATTTCTACAGCAGACTCTATTTCTTCTCGACTCATTTCTGGTCTACCAAAAACATCGAGCATGGTTCCAATATCTACGCCAATATCTCTTTGGAAATTGATAATCTCCTCTACACCAACTTCTACATCGCCATAAACATATGACTGAAAAGTTCCGGAATCAGTAACTATAACTCCAGGGAAGTTAATTAGTTCATGTACCCCATTCTCTAATGCAGATTCACTTAAATCATCATGTTTCCAAATCACATAAGAATTCGTAATTAATCCATCAACTCGATATTTTTCCCACATTTCCCTAGGTTCAATGGTCCTAATATTAGGATTGACAACAGGTAGTAACATCGGAGTGTTGAGCATGCCATGATTTGTATGTAAACGTCCAATTCTAGCGGAACCATCTTTTTGTAAAATTTCAAACTTACCTCTGTCTTGAGGGCGACAGGGGTCAGGATTGGGTCGTGTATTCACAACATGACTGGAGCAACTATCAGTCATCAATCCTCGCTTACACGAGATATAACTGAAAGACTAACAACTTCTTCATTAAGTTTGATTGAGACGTAGTCTCCTGTATTTACTTCCAATGTAGGATTTAGTTCAAATCCATGAGCGTAAGGGACATTTAGCAAGGAAGCAGCAGGTAAAGTTAGTGGGCAAACATCGCAATTTATTATTGCCTTAGGACCTTTACCGGTGTATATCAACCCCATTAATACAAACGGAGCAACGGTTGACCCAGAACCTTTTGGATATATCAAAATAGTATCTTCTATTGCTATACCGTCTAATGGATGTCCTCTCTCTTCAATTACTCCAGTATCCCTATTTACGTATCCAAGATATGTTATTGGGACATCAGTTACTAGGGCACGCCCTTCTATAGACCATTCTTTTTGGCTGGGGAGACTCTTACCATTTATCTCCAAGGAACCATTTCTGTGCTCCTTATTAGAAAACATTGGTTTGACTTTAGTTGATTCTAACGTTGGCCTTGGACTGTTAATTAAATTGGGATTAAATGCATGATTTACACATTCAGAGATTGTTGAAACACTCGTTGGCATTTTATTCAATCCAGAAGTCAAATAATGTTCGGCTTTGAGAGAATTAGTAAGAATATGATTAAACTTATTTCTGTTATACGGTGTTACTTCTGGACATGTATCTTTCAATACTAATGCACCTGCTTCTTCTAGCAAGTCTATGGTTCCATCAGACTCTAGAATGTCATAATTATGGCCACTAGTAAATATCCATAGGCGCTTATCGGGAATAGTTTCGCCGTTTTCCATCTTAGAACGGACATAAGATGCTGTTGTTCTGACTTCTCCAACGCTAGCTTGTGGGCAACCAATTACCACAAGATCAACAATACCTTTCGGAGATAATTCATGATATCGGAGTTGTAAATCATTTTCTGTAAATACTAATTCTCCTTCATAATTATCAATAATTGGTGGTTTAACAGTATGACCATCGGCCCAAAGCATTGGACAACCATAATTTGCTGCTGCTGCAGTCAACGCTTTTCTCATTTCAAAAGTCGCATGTTTAGGAAGACCAGAAATGTGAGGCATCATCCCCCATGGCATTCTCCATTCAGGTCTTATCTGCTTTCCAATCCAATCTCCTAATACACTCCAATCAGAAATATTATCCATTGAACATTCAACTACGACATGAATATTAGGAACTCGATTTTTTTCGATATGGAGTCCCCAAAGAGGGGCCCACCCGGTCAATGCTGTTGCTAACGCAGATAAACCGGATTCTCTATTCGTAATCAAAGAAGTATAGGAATTAGAGAAACAAACTGCATTGGATTCTGCCCAAGAACCTATTCCTTCTGCTAAATCGATACCTCTGTCGTAAGGTGTGCAGGATAAGGTTGCATCAATTCCGAGATTATTATAAGCATCAATTATTTCAAATTGGTATTTCAAAAAGTCTGGATAATCTATTTCCATCTCTTCCATTTTTTCTCTATCGCAGCCGGCTGAATTAAGAGTGGTGGGTATTGAAACAGTTCCTCTATCGTCTCCAGCTAAATCTGAAAGAAAGCGACGAAGCCCATGTCCGCCAGTAATTACACTTACTCCCGAAACGTGGGAATGCTCACAGCGGACGAAGTCAGTTGCTCCCGCACTAGATGCAAGGTCTATGACAAGTCTGGCTGCTTTCTGTTTAGTTGTACCATGTTCGCCGACGAGCATCGAAATTAACTCGCTTGGTACATTCATAATCACTGGGTAGTACAGAGACTCAATAAATCATAAAGGTAAAATTAAGAAAATAATCAACTTCTCTGTCTCTGAGCCTCTATGGCAACATAACTTAATGGAGCCTGTAAATTAAACGAAGGAACAAAACCAGACATTGGAATTCTAATAATTTCATCCGACTGTGCTAAAATTTTTTCAGAGATGCCGTTTCTCTCCCCACCTACAATTAAAACAATATCTCCGGTCATATCAATATCCCATGGAGCAGAATCGCCAACGTCTTCTACTGAGATTATTCTAAATCCATGTTCCTTAGCCATTAATATCGACTCTAGGCCGGAAGTCCAAAAAACAGGTAAGAATCTGTGAGCCTTCATTGATGCTCGTTTTGCTGCACTTCTTTCTTGATTATTTAATTCAGCATCGATGATTACGGCATCAGCACCTGAAACTTCAGCAGTTCTTATGCAAAAGCCAATATTAACTGGGTAAGATGCACCTGCAAGCAACCAGACTAATCCCCCTTTGGATAGTACCTCCTTCAATGAGGATTCAGGATTACGGCCAACTAAACATAGAACGTCAGGGATACCATTTGAAGTAGATCTGGACATACGCCATAAATCATTTTCTGAACCATAAATCACTTTAATCGCTAATTCATCAGCATAATTCAATATCTTACTAATTAGTGGTGATTGAGTATCTCTTTTTATTAAAATTAAACTAACATCTTCACCATCTTCAATAGATGTCAAGACTTCATCCTCACCACATCTCTGCATGCTCATAATAACTCCCCTGAACCTATTTCTTCTGAATAACTTATTTCTTTAATCGGGATTAAAATCTCGTTCCTTCTGAGAAATGGTAACCTAGTGGGGGGGTCATAAACTGCTAGAATATAACCTCCATTAGGTTTGAAACTTCTTTCTATTAATGATTTATTCAGTTTTCTGACTATTTTACTTACTTTCTTAGAACCGTAAAAGCCTGAAAATCTCTTTACTGCAACTAATCTCTCAGGAACCTTAACGATTTTAACTTTTGAATCATTAGGTTCGGGTAAATTCGTAAAACTATATTCTGAAGGCATAGTAAATGCCATATTCATAGTTGATTTATTATCCCACATTTCCACCGGAGAAGTCATAGCAATTTTTTCGTTAGATTTATTGTTTCCAAAAATATATCCGGCTATAATTCTAAAGTTATTTGAGGGAGTAAAATTTTTCCCGATTTCTCTAGAAACTTGGGCTTGAATAACTTCGCTGTAGAGTCGGATCTCAAAATCTTCATAATCACTAATTAATTGATACTTGGGCTCCTCCAAAGTTTCAACCATGAACTTTGGGGGAAGTCTTTGGTATTGGTACTTTGTAATACATTGATGAACAATTCATTATGAATGATTGTCTTCTACGATAAACATGGACGTATCGAGAGACTTTATACGGATTTTTACAATTGTTAGTGGTTTGATTGTACTTTTATCATATGTTTACGGTGTTTCAAAATCAACGGATCCGATGAAATTATGGGGAGGAATTCCAGATTCATGGCAGAGATATATTGTGCCATTTATGTTTGTTGCAGCCCTAGGATACCTGATTTACTGGTGGATTGCCTTATTCCAACTAGAGATATTAGAATTAGAAAATCTAAGATGGCCCTGGTCAGATTCTGATGGCTCAGGTATGGAAAGGTTACTACTTGCATACGTTCTATTCTTGATACCTTCAGCTTTGTGGCTTGAAAGCACATCATTTCATTTATCAAATGAATATTCATGGACTCCAATAATAGTAATTGGAACATTATTATTGACTTCAATTGGAAACATAATGTTAGGATTACTGGCTTATAGCGCATATCTTGACGGAGTTCAGAGCTCAGAATTAATGATATTAGGTGCATTTATGATTTCTATACAATGTATACTAAATGACCTAATAATTTGGTCTGTGAAATTTCCTTGGTAATTATTCACTAAGTTTAGAATCAATACTTTTCAATAAATCTCTAATTTCAACAAAAACATCCTCGGAACCTAGATTTGAATTATTGACAATTGGGTTAGAGACTAAAGAATCTCTCTGCTCCAATACCAAATCGCGGAATTTTTCAGAATTTTTTACCCCTGTCAAAATGAATGGAGCGGCTCCTGCAGTTTCAAATTGCATTCTAACAACACCAAATGCATTGAGTATTGGGCCCTCATGAATTGAAACATCTGTTAGTTTGTCTAGAGGTATGTTCTGCTGTTTCTTGAAAAGCCATCCCATACGCATATTTACTGAACGATCAGTTAGAGCAGCCGACATATGTTCATACTGTTTTTGATGAATAATCCAGCCAAATGGTAGCCAGAATATCATCACAGGTATTCCAATTACTGTTGAAAGGAGCGTTAAGTTAGTAGTCATCCACCAATAAATAATTATTTTTCTATCAAACTCTACTGCCATTTTATGGCCGCTATCAGCATATCCGATGGATGATTCCATATGAGAGTGATAGAATCATTTGTTCTTTAATCTAACGATTGAACTTGAAAATAGGGATGGGGTTCATTTTATGAGAATTCATTCGATTAAATTTCAAATATATTCTCATTACTTCTGCGAGTCTCTCATTCTGTATCTTCTCAGGTAATGGGTTTTCAATTTCATTCATCGCCCATTCTAATTCTTCATATGTAGCACCTATCTGATCTTCGTCAGTTCTTCCATCACTCCAAAGCCCATCCGTCGGAGAAGCATCTTGAATAGATTGAATTATCTGTAAGGATTCCGCTAATGAGTATACTTCTGATTTGTAAAGATCCGCTATAGGCGAGATATCTACCCCGCCATCTCCATATTTGGTGAAAAATCCTACTCCAAAGTCTTCAACCTTGTTTCCTGTTCCTACAACGATACCATTGTTTGAACCTGCTAAAGCATAAAGAGTTGCCATTCTAAGTCTGGCTCTAGTATTAGCCATTGAAAGCTCTGAAACATTAAAATCGTTTAATTTGGAATGGAAAACCTCGTAAGTCTCTGTTAAATCAATAATATGACTTTCTACATTACTCCACTTTGAAGTCAACCATTCAATATGTTGATTTGAAAGATCATATTGAGACACATCTTGATTAATTGGCATATTAATTACGATTGTATTAATTCCAGTTTTTGCGCAAAGAGTTGATGTTACTGCTGAATCAATACCTCCTGAAACACCAACTACTAGAGTCGAAATATTATTTTGTTCAGCATATTTCAAAATCCAATTTGAGATATCTTCAGCTAAGTAATCCCAATCGCTCATAATTATCACTCTCTTAATGGCATGAAACTCCATACTTCTTTAGACGCCAATAGTTGTATGGCCATGGAGTAATGAATCCTACGAACAACATAATCGGAATTACCCACCATGTCAATGTAGGCTCTCCCATGATTAGAATATCTGTAGCATTCATCGAGGATTCCATCGCTATCATCGAAATAAGAGACATTCCAATAGCTACTCTGAATGCTTCTCTAATTCCCCCCATCTGTTTGATTAAGATGAAGGTCTCAAGTGCAATTGAGGTCATGATTCCATTGAAC